>DATKDP010000053.1:0-107290 GCA_035546335.1 Thermoanaerobaculia bacterium
CATCTCGTACAGCACCGCGCCGAGCGCGAAGATATCGGTCCGGGCGTCGGCCTCCTCCCCCGCGAGCTGCTCCGGTGCCATGTACTGGAACGTCCCGAGGATCGTCCCCTCCTGCGTCAGCGGCTTGTGCTCGGTCGGCAAACTGGTCAGTCCCTCGATCGAAGATTGCGACTGCGCATACTTCGCCAGTCCGAAGTCGAGGAGCTTCGCCCCCGACTTCGTCAGCATGACGTTGCCCGGCTTCAGATCGCGATGGACGATCCCTGCGCGGTGCGCCACGCTGAGCGCGCTCGCGATCTCGATGCCGCAGCGGAGCACGAGCTCGAGCGGGAGAGGACCCTTTGCCAGCCGATCCGCCAGCGATTCCCCTTCGAGGTACTCCATGACGAGGTAGGCGAGCGACGAGCGGCGGGCGGTGAGCGGCGAATCTTCGCCTTCACCCGCCGCTTCGACAGATGTCTCCCCGACGTCGTACAGAGCACAAATATTCGGATGCGAGATCGACGAGATCGCCTTCGCCTCCCGTTCGAAGCGCTCGCGCAGCGCGGGATTCGAGGAGAGGTGCGGCGGGAGCACCTTGATCGCGACGCTCCGCTCGAGCCGCGTGTCGCGCGCTTTGTAGACTTCGCCCATCCCGCCCGAGCCCAGCATTTCGCCGAGCTGGTAGGGTCCAAGGCGTGTGCCGGAGGAGAGCGTCATATTCGAGAGGTGAGACGATTGATCTCGTCGAGCCTGGTGTGGAGGACCGTGATGGTCATCGCAGCACGGAGTTGGCTGCGACGAACGCCATCAGTCCTCTCGCCCTGGCTTCGTACATGCCGGCATTCATGGCTCTCTTCAAAATCCAGCCAACCAGATTCTAGCACGCGTCATTGACTGCCAGATGTGGTGATCGAAAAAGACGATCACGAGAACTACCGTCGTGCGATTCGACGAACGGCCGCCGGGCTGTATGCCGTGGTGTCACCCGCATGACTCGGCGTGGCTTCTGAAATAGTCTTCTTCAATCGAGCTATACTAGCCTGATGAAGACGGCCAGTGTCACCGATACGAAGAATCGATTGAGCGCAATTCTCAAACAGGTGCAGGAGGGCGAAACCTACCTGATTCTCGACCGGGGAAAGCCGATCGCGCGGCTGGAGCCCGTCGTTTCGGAGAGCCGCACTTCCGAACATCGCCGCGGCGATCTCGAGCGGAGAGGACTGCTCCGCCGAGGGCGCGGAAAGGTTCGCCGGGAGATCCTCGATACCGAGCCACCACGCCTTCCGGGAAAGGTGAGCGCCGTGGCGCTGCTGATCGAGGAACGCGCGGAGGGGCGGTGAGGTTCTGGGACAGCTCGGCCGTGATCCCCTTGCTGGTCGGTGAGAAGGCCACCGGCGTCATCCTCGATCTCGTCGCATCGGACCGGCAGATGCACGTCTGGTGGGGAACAGAAATCGAGTGTGTATCGACTCTTGCCCGCCTCGAGCGCGAGGGGATCGACGCCTCCATCATCGAGGGGGCGCTCGCGCGACTGGCCGCATTGCGCGAGGACTGGAGCGAGATCGCGCCGGGATCCGCCGTGCGCGAAGTCGCAAAGCGCTTTCTGCGGGTCCACGCGCTGCGCGCTGCTGATTCGCTCCAACTCGCCGCGGCATGGATCCTGGCCGATGGCCAGCCCGATTCGGTCACACTCGTTTCGCTCGACGACCGCCTGCGTACCGCGGCGCGGCGCGAAGGCCTTCCAGTGCTCCCATGAGTCAGGCGGGGTCGACCTTCGGATTGCCGCGCCCCGATCCTGCCGGTTAAGCTCAACCCTATCAAGAACTTGACAAAACAAAGCCTGGACTTTGATTTTGTCAAATGGACGGTTTCCTGCCATGACTTCTAACCGACGTGTTGGCGGAGACGCTCGCGCTCTTTCCAGCAGTTCTCCTCACACGCCAATCGCTGTCGCGTCGACGGAAATCGACGAATGCGCTGGTATCAGCGTCTGTGCCCGGTTCCCTTCCATCGCCGGTTGCACACCGGCTTCAAATCAGTTAACGTAATCTAGTCTCGAGACTGGATTGTGTCAACTGTTACGCCTCCCAGCTACTTCGTCTATTCGTCGCTCAGCTTCTACGCGCCGCGACATGGGGGAGAGCTTCCCGGACGCTGGTTCATGAATGCCCTTGTCGAGGCAGGTCAGACTCCGGGTGCAGTCCGGCAGGCGCTTTATCGAATGGAGCACGACGGAGAGCTGCTCGCACGAAAATGCGGTCGTGAGAAGTGGTATCGCGCATCGCCCTACGCGCGAGCCGAGATCGAAGCAGGGTTGGCGAAGATCTTCGGAGAGTCTGAGGAGCCATGGGATGGGCGATGGAGTCTCGTCCTCTCCCGCTTCCTACCCGAAGAACGACAACATCGCGAGAGAGTGCGATCGGTCATGCAGGTGGAGGGGTTCGCCACGATCGCGCCCGGCGTATTCGTCCATCCTCGATCCTCCCCTCTGAAGCGCCTTCGAAACGCTGCTCAGGAGCTGGCTGTCGAGCACCGCATCACGTCATTCCGCGGGGAATTGGCCGTCGAGGACGATGCTCCACGCCTGGCCCGCTCCCTCTGGGATGTCGATGATCTGGCGCTGCGGTATCGCCGGTTCCTTCAGCGATACTCGAGACTTCTGCGGCAGGGGAGCATCCCCTCCCCTCGCCGCGCGTTTCACCTTCGCTTCGCTCTCGTGTTCGATTTTCTGGGCGTGGCGTGGAGTGATCCACAGCTTCCCGCCACCCTTCTTCCGCGTGACTGGCCGGGACACCGCGCGCGAGACCTGACCCGTGTGCTCTATGAGCGATTCCTCTCAGGGGCAATTGCCCATGCCGACGAGATCTACGATGGATCACCACGAGACGAGGAAAGAGAATGAATCCACGAGTTGCCGTCATGGCCCTGCTGCTCCCGATGCTGCTCACGGAATGTCGTCATGGATCTCCCCTGACTGCTGAAGCGTCCATCGTCGCCATCGTCGGAGCGAGTGTCATCCCCATGACCTCACCCGATGTCCTGACCGATCAGACGATCCTGCTGCGCGGTGAACGGATCGTGGCGGTCGCTCCACGCACGATGCTCCGCGTTCCAAAGGGAGCGAGAACCATCGACGCGCGTGGTCTCTTTGTGATTCCCGGCCTGAGCGACATGCACGTTCACACGCGCGATGAGGACATGCCCCTCTTCCTCGCCAACGGCATCACGACCGTTCGCGAGATGAACGGCACTCCCACTCTGCTCGCTCTGCGGGACGCGATCGCCCGGCGGGAGCGTCTGGGGCCCACGTTGATTGTCGCCGGGCCTCTGCTCGCGGGCGAGAAGCAGCGATGGCGGCACCTGTTGATCTCGTCCCCCGAAGAGGCGAGCAGCGAAGTGCAGAGGGAGATTCGCGCCGGCTATGACGAGATCAAGATCTACTCCGGCCTTTCTCGCCAGGCGTGGGAAGCCATCGCTCGTGAGGCGGCGAGGGGCGGAAAACGATTCGTGGGGCATGTACCGAAGAGCGTCGGAATCGAGGACGCCGTCGCCTGGGGACAGACGACCATCGAGCACACCGAGACGATCGCACAGAATGCACCGGACGCAGCGCACATCGGCCGGCTGGTGACGCTCCTTCATTCTCATCGCACCTGGTTCACTCCGACGCTCGGCGTGGAGTTGAACATCGGGATGGCGGGAACGGCGGAGTATGCGTCACGCTACGAGTCAGTTCCCGTCGACCTCGTCGATCCCGCAATCCGTGCCTGGTGGGAAAGTCTCAAACAACCGCGCGATCACGCTCCCGACCCGCGCTATCGGCAGGCGAAACAGCTCTTCGTTCTCGCCGCAGCTGAGGGTGGCGTTCCGATGCTTCTCGGTACTGACTGTCCCAACCCGCTGTGCGTCCCCGGTTACGGACTTCATGAAGAGACGCGAGCCCTGCAGGAAGCGGGGCTCTCTCCCTACACAATTCTCGAGATGGCAACGAAGGCACCCGCAGCATACCTGCGGAAAGATGGAGAGTTCGGCGTGGTCGCACCGGGTGCGCGCGCCGATCTGGTGCTTCTGCGATCCAATCCGCTCGACGACATCGCAAACCTCCGCCATGTCGAAGGAGTCGTGGTTCGGGGACGCCATCTCGACCGCACCTCCCTCGAGCAAGGAGTCGAGCGCGTTCGCGCCCTCCTGCGAGAACGCGAGCGCCCATGACCCCCGTCCATCACACGGCATCGATCACGGTTCCGCCAGGCTCGAAATGCCGCCCGGAGCCAGCTAAGGAACGAGAGACCGCAGGAACGTCTCGACCGGCATGCAGCGAATTCCATCGATGCGACGCGACTCGGCGCCACGGTAAAGCAGCACGGCCGAACCCTCGTTTACCGCCAGTCGAGCCGAAAATGCGTGACGCCGAGGGCCCTCAGCCGGTCCCGCAGCTTCTGCGTCGGCTCGACCAGCTCCCGCACTTTCCGGTCGTGGACTTCGACGAACGCCTGATCGATGCGCTCGTGCAACCCTTCATCGAGGAGTCGATTCAGGATCCCCACTTCCGCCCCTTCGATGTCCATTTTCAGAATGCGCACGCGGCCGCCGAGGTCTTTGATGAACTGCGAGAGAGAAATCCCGTCGACCGTCGAGAAATGATCCGTCCTGACGTTCTTCTTCCCGGCGATGAGCGAGGATCCCGTCGACCAATGCACGGGGTCGTCATCCGCCCACTTGTGCAGATAGAGCTTCACCGGACCCGGCTCGGTGGTGACCGCTGCATGAAACGCCTTCACGTTCGGATACTGCGCGGTGTTCGCGAGGAGGGCGTCATACGCCGCACGGTTCGGCTCGAAGGCATAGACCGTCGCACCCGATTTTGCCATCAGCTCGGTGTAGATGCCGACGTTCGCACCGCAGTCGATCGCGATGTCGCCGGGCGAAAGACGCTCCACTGCCTCCTGGAACGCCGCCATCTCGGGACGCTTTTTCCGGTTCCTTCGTTTGCTGTCGAGTTTTCTCAGCCAGGAGAGGAGGCTCATCGATTCCTCCAGCTCGTCCGCAGATCCCTCATCGTCCGCGCGCGTCCGGCTCGACCGCGGAGCGCCAGTCCGAAAGCGCCTGGATCGCAGGGACCGTCGTTCCCTTCCCGGGAGTCAGCACCAGAAAGAGATCGCCGCCGGGTGAGACATCGTGCAGCGACGGGCGGAAGATCTCCCCGCGCGCTTCGATGTCGAAAAGCCGAACCGGCTCGGAAGGCTCGAACCGATCGCCCGTCTGCACCGTCACCGCCATGACCGTCCCATCGGGCGTGATGTAGAACAGCTCCCTGCCGTCGGCGCGCCATCGCGCGACCATGCCTCCTCCCGACGAGACCTGCCACTGATCCGCGGGGTTGGCGATGTGGCGAACGTAGACCTCCGGGACTCCCGTTTCATCGGAAGTGTAGGCGACCCACTTCCCGTCGGGAGAGAAGCGCGCATCGATCTCGTTCGATGGTGTCTTGAGGAAAAGCGTCCTCTCGTCGCTGTCCGTGCGGTGCAGCCAGAGATCCATTCCGCCGTCGGGACTCTGCTCCGAGACCATGAAGTGTTTCCCATCGGGAGCGAACCCCCCCATCCACTTCCAGACGTTGTTCTCGAATACGAGCTCCGTCCCCCCCGCGACCGTGAGCGAGCGGCGGTAGATCTGCGGGACTCCTTTGGGCTGCGAGGTGAAATACAGAGTCGAGCCGTCCGGCGTCCAGCTCAGCGACCAGTACTCTCCCGGCTCGAACGTCATCCGCGAGACGCGCTTGCGCTCCCGATCGTAGAACCAGACATCGTTCTGACGCTGATCCTCGCCGCGGCTGAACACGACCCTTTTTCCATCGGGCGAGAATGCGGAGCCCGCATCGAAGTTCCCCTGGGTGCCGATCCGATCCGCCTGCCTGCCGCTCCGGTCGAGAATCCTCAGCTCTTCGGAGACCGAGCGCGTCGGTAGATAAACCAGCAGACCCTTGTCCGAGACGCTGAAGCTGATGAGATTCTTCGGCTCCCAGTAGCTCAGTTTCATGGGCACGACGGTCACCGGATCTCCGAGCATTTCGAGACCTCGAAGATCGAAGCGTTGTGCCATGAGCGAGCCGTCGCGACCGAAAAAGAGGTGCCCGCCGGCGTAGATCGCATTCGATGCGTTCTCGAGCAGTGGGCGCTGCTCTTTGCCATCGAGTGACGCGAGCATCAGGCGGCCCGGCTGCCGTCCGCCGTCGCGCTGGCTGCGGAGAAGAAAGACGAAGTGCTTCCCGTCGGGCAGAAGATGCGGCCACCGGTGGGAGACGTCCGTCGCCGGATCGAGCTGCGTGATCGCCTCGGAGGTTCCGCCGTTGGCACTCACTCGATGAATCCCCGAATAGATGTTCGGCGCGAAGAGAATCGTACCGTCGGTTCCCCACACCCCGCCGCGCCCCGAGGCGGCGTCGGCAATCACCAGAGGGGGACCTCCGTCACGTGCAACCTTCTTGAGCTTTCCGTCGGCGAAGAATGCGATGAAGCGGCCGTCGGGAGACCAGAACGGATACGCCGCTCCTGTGGTCTCCGGCAACGCCGCCGCATCGATCGCATCGATCGCTCGAAGGAAGAGCCGCTGCTTTCCGTCACGCGAAATAGTCGCCAGAGCGATCGATCTGCCGTCCGGAGAGATCGCCATGCCGAGCTCGTCGAACGGAAAGAACGCCGTCTCCGGCGGCGGGTTGATCTCGAATCGGATCACTCTCGATGGCTCGGGCCTTCGCAGGAAAGCGACGCTGCCGATGGCGATCGCCAACAGGACAGCCAGTGTGACGGCGGCCCACGCGAAGCGCTCGCGCCGGCGACGTGTGGGAACGACAGGAGCAGCAACCCCTGTCGCCGACCCCGTCTCACTGATCCAGCGCAGCTCACTCGCCACGTCATGCACCGACTGCCACCGATCGTCAGGCTCTTTCTCGAGACAGCGGGCGATCACGTGCTCGAGAGCAGGCGGCGACGAGGGCTGCAGCTCGCTCAGAGGCCGCGGCTGACCCGTCACGATCGCCGCGATGAGCGACGTTCTGGTCTTCCCTTCGAACGCCCGGTGACCCGTCGCCATCTCGTACAGCAGACAGCCGAAGGCGAAGATGTCGGTACGGGCATCCGCCTCGGAGCCTTCGAGCTGTTCGGGAGCCATGTACTGGAATGTGCCGAGGATCGTTCCTTCCTGCGTCAGCGGATGCTGAGGGCGATGCTCCGTCGCCCCTTCCTGCAACGAGACATCGATCCGGCCTCGGCCACCACCCGCATCGGCGAGCGTCCTGGCCAGCCCGAAATCGAGCAGCTTCGCACCCGACTTCGTCAGCATCACGTTTCCAGGCTTCAGATCGCGATGGATTACTCCTTGCCTGTGCGCTCTGTCCAGAGCGTCGGCGACCTGCACTCCGATTCGGAGTGCTTCGCCGATCGGGAGCGGTCCCTTAGCCAGCCTATCGCCGAGCGTCTCGCCCTCGAGATACTCCATGACGAGATAGGAGACGAGAGGCGCGAGATGAGAGGCGAGCGGGACGCCGGCTTCGCTTTCTTCGCTCGCCTCTCGCCTCTCGTCTCTCGCTTCTTCGAGCCTCGTCTCCCCCACGTCGTACAGCGTGCAGATATTGGGGTGATTGAGCTGCGAGATCGTTTTTGCTTCGCGCTCGAAGCGCAGCCTGAGTGAAGTGTTGGTCGCAAGCTCGGCAGGGAGAATTTTGATGGCAACGGTGCGGTCCAGGCGCGTGTCGCGCGCCTTGTAGACCTCCCCCATACCTCCCGCGCCAGCCTGCGCGGTGATTTCATAGGGACCGAGTCTCGTACCTGAAGGAATCGTCATGGACCAGGAGCTCGATTATCGAGTGACTAGGAACAAAAGGGAAGAGAACAATTCTCCGGATGGAGAGCGGGCGTCCCGCGCCCGCCCCTGTCGCAATTCGAGACAATGCAGCCCACCCCCGCTCATGGACCTCGCAGCAAGATCCGCACGAACCATCTCGTCTTGAGCGCGGCGTATTCTCCGGACGGAACGAAAATCGCCGCCGTGGTCGCCCGGGAGAACCGCAGTACGGGGATCGGCGACGAGGTTTTCGTGGGCGAAGGTGTAGCCGCAATCGATCGAGTCAGCCTCGTCTGCGTGGGTCGGCGCGGTGTCGGGCGGGTCGCGCTGCCTTGAGCGTGCGCGACCGGCGCCGCAGCTCATCGAGCATTCGAAGCTTCTCGAGGAGAGGTTTTGCCGCGAGCTCCTTGCGAAACTCGCTTTTGCTCGTGGTCACTTTTTCGATGTCTTGCCTACGCATTTTCGTCGGCTGGGAATTGCTGCATGAAGGCTTTCCAGCGGTCGAGCAGCCCGTAGCGCGACAGGAAAGGCTCGAACACCTCAGGCGCCAGGAATCCTGCCTCACGAAACTGGACAACTCTCAGCTTGTCCTTGCTTCTTCCCGTCTGCAACGCGATCGCCGCGAGATGGATCGGCCTGAAGACCCGCGCCGTAATCTCTCCCAGATCGAGCTCCTCTGCCTCGGCAATGGCGTCCTCGATGAGGCCGGGCGAAGAGGGAAGGAACTGCACTGGCCAGCCACCAATGATGAAGTATTCGTTCTTCATCTCGTGACCGGTCCGGGTCAGATACTGCGCCAGTTGGTCGAGTGTAACGACGAGTGAACCAGACGGTGCACTGACGGGCACGAAGACGTCAACATCAACGGTATCGGCGGGCTCCAGATAGAATGCCGCTGCCACTGCGCCACCGATCGCGTAGCGTTCGATTGCACCGTCTCGCTCCATCTCGTTCAAAGTCCGAATGACGGTGACGATGTCTTCCATACTTTCGAGCTGACTCCGCTTCGCGTCGGCCGGCGCCGAGCAATTCCCGCGAGCACTCGACCATTCTACCCGCACGAGCGTTGGCGCGACGCGCCAGATCCGCTCGCGCGGAACGGACGAGGAGCTCTCTCGACCACGGCAGCCGGACAGCAGAATTAGTGACCGCGAAGGGGTACGGGTGGCCGCAACACGCCTGACATCGGACGCTCTGATCGATTGGATTCCCATAGACGAGGCAGATCCTCGAAGCAAAACTCGGTCCCCGGAGATGACATTGACTTTCGTGCTGGCGCGTGTATGCTGCCAATACTAGACCGATCGGTCTAGCGGCGCAGTCTGACCAAAAAGGAGAAAATGCCATGCGAATCGCGAAAGACGACGTCGATGTCAAGATGGAAATCCCGGGTGCCGTGCTCCGTCAGGAATTGAATTTTGGCGATGCGAGTGGATTCGGCATGATCAGCGGCGAATATTTCAGTCTCTCGTCCGGCGTGGACACGACTCTCCTGTTTGAGGGACTGGAGGGGAACGCGTGCCACTGCCCGCACTGGGGATTCGTTTTGCGGGGCCGGATCACGACCACGGATGCCAGTGGCGCACGGGAGACGGTGAACGCGAATGACCTTTTCTACTGGCCGCCCGGGCATAACGTCAAGGTCGAAGACGACGCGGAGATCGTCATGTTCAGCCCGCAACGCGAGCATAGCGATGTGATCAACCATATGATCGCGAAGGTGAAGGAGTAAGTCGCTCGTCCGCAAGCCGGAGGCGGCGACGACCGAGTAGCCCACGACATGGCTCATCGAACAAAGGAGCGATTGCTCGACGCCGGTCTGGGCATGCTCCTCAAGCATGGCTACAACGACCTGGGAATCCAGGCTCTGCTCGCGGCTACGGGAATTCCGAAGGGCTCCTTCTATCATCATTTCAGAGACAAGGAGGATTTCGCGCTCCAGGTGATCGACCAGTACATGCGGCAAGTGCACGCGGGCCTCGACGTCTGCCTGTGCGACGAGGCCCGGCGCCCGCTTGACCGAGTGCGCTGGTTCTTCGAGTTGACCGAACAGAAGTATCGCGAGGAAGGGTATTTGGGCTGTCTCATCGGTGGACTGGGACAGGAGCTCTCCGGGGTGAGTGAGATTTTCCGGGGCAGGATCGAGAGTTGCCTTTCCGAAATCGGAGAGCGCATCTCCCAGTGCCTCGAGGAAGCCCGGGCGAGCGGCGACATCCCAGCGGATTCCGACACGCGGCGCATGGCGAGCCTGCTCGTCGATTGCTGGGAGGGTGCGGCACTTCGAAGCCGGCTGCGAGGGGATGCCGCGCCACTCACAGCCATGCTCGATTTTTACTTCCAGAGGACGTTGCGTGTTTGATCTCCCGCGCACGTCACTGATGGCCATGAGACGATGGCCCTCCTCGACCTCTGCGTCGCACGACTCACGTCTCAGCGGCAACTGATCTCGAGCGAGCTGATGGCTCCTGCCATGTCGGGCCTTCCGTCGAGAGTGGCTCGCCTCTCGCCGGCAAGCAGACGGATCGAGTCGCCGCGGAAATTATCGTGCTTCCAGAAAGTAACCGTCGCAGAGGGACCGACCTCGACGCTGTTGATCCGGTCGTTCCAGTCCTTCCTGTCCGCCCCCGGCAGGTCGCCCACGTTCACCCATCTGCCGGGCCCGTCAATCCGGTTGTTGCGTCCGGCAAAATTCGGCCCTTCCCAGATGTGAGCCCAACATCCGCTCGAAGCAGCCGTTCCCGTGGTGATCACCGGGGCTGGCTGAGACTTCACCACAGTGCAGGAAACGGTTGCGGCCAGGACTGCCACTGCAAGCACGATTCGTTTCATCGTTTCTCCTTCAGGATATCTTCGCCACGATGAGATGCGTGAACCCTGCCAGAGCCGAGCCTTCGCCTGCAGTCAACCCGAATCGTGAGCCGCCGGAGCGCTCCACCTCGAGTCAGCAGCTGGGCGGAAATCGCATAGAATTCGATGCTGATGCCCGACTCCGACAGCAGCAGGAGCGAGCGCCTCGCTCCCCATCCCGTCCTCGAGCGCTACTACCGTGACGAGGACGAGCGTCCCAGCGTCGTTCGAAGCATGTTCGACGAATCCGCTTCCGAGTACGACTGGATCGAGCGCTTCATGTCGTTCGGCATGGGCATCGCGTACCGCAAACGCCTTCTGAAAGAAGCGGGCCTGGCACAGGGAATGCGCGTCCTCGATGTCGCCACCGGAACCGGGTCCGTGGCGCGCGCCGCGCGCGAGCTCACGGGGCCGAAGGGTCACGTCGCGGCGCTCGATCCGAGCATCGGCATGCTCCGCCAGGCGAAGCGCCTTGGCTCGCCCGGCATTCTCCTGGGAAGGGGCGAGGCACTGCCATTCGCCGACGAGGCCTTTGATTTCCTCTCCATGGGCTACGCGCTACGGCACGTCGCCGATTTGAACATCGTCTTCCACGAGTACGCGAGAGCCCTGCGTCCCGGAGGCCGTGTGGCGATCTTCGAGATCTCGCGCCCTTCATCGAAATTCGGCGTGTTCCTTCTCGGAATCTATCTCGGACGCTTCATCCCGCTCGTCACTCGCATGTTCGGACACCGGGAAGCCGCGCGACTGATGCACTACTACTGGCGCACGATCAAGACGTGCGTTCCCCCTTCGACGATCGTCGAGGCGCTACGCGAGTGCGGATTCTCCGGCGTCGAGCGTAAAGTGCAGGCAGGAATCTTCAGCAGCTACCTCGGCGTCAAGCGATAGTGCGCTGCAGAAGCCGATGGGAGGCGACGTTCACGTGATGCGAAAGCGGCGCTGCGCGCGCCGCACTCCATAGCCGCCGCCCGCTCTACCGAGCCGCTCGCAAATGCACGTCGAGAAACTCACGAATTCTTCTGTAGGCCTCTTCTCTGTTCTCTTTCTTCCGAAATCCGTGACCCTCGTCGTCGAAGACGATGTATTCGACCGGAACTCGATTCCGGCGAACGGCCTCGACGATATCGTCGGACTCGGGCTTGATGACACGCGGGTCGTTGGCACCCTGAAGTACCATGAGGGGACGCACGATGTTCCCCGCATGAAACAGAGGTGATTTTGCGAGCAACGCGTCGCGATCCTTCACCGGGTCCCCGATCTCGACGTAGAGCGCTTCGCGGACGGATTCCCACCACGGCGGGATGCTCTCGAGCGTGCGTACCCAGTTCGAGATGCCGAACAGATCGACTCCCACCGCGAATTCGTCGGGACGGAAGGCGAGCGCGGCGAGAACCATGTAGCCGCCGTAGCTTCCACCGATGATTCCGATCTTCTCCGGATCGATCCAGCCACGGTCGACGAGCATCCTTTTGGCGGCGACGCAGTCGTCGAGGTCGGCGTCTCCGTGTCGCCGGTCGTCGGCCCTGTAGAATGCCTTTCCATATCCTGAACTGCCTCGGTTGTTGATCGCATAGACCGAATAGCCGTGGTTGACGAGATACTGCACCAGGCCGTTGTAGCCGACGCGTGATTGCCCACCCGGCCCACCGTGAACCCACACGAGCGCCGGGGCTTTGGCCTCGCCCGAGGCCCCGTGCGGCCGGAAGAGGAGACCAGGAATCTCGAGTCCGTCATAGGAGGCGAAACGAACGACTTCGCCTTCGACGAGATCCCGTTCATCGATCTCCGCACTGAGCCCGCTCACCAGACGACTCGTGGTGCCGTCGGCCAGACGGGTGATCCAGAGACTCTCCGGCGAACGGCCGCTGTCGGAATAGAAAGCGATCATCGTCTCGTCGCTCGAGAAGGTGACGTCCGAGATGTCACCGGCTGGAATTCCCTCGAGAGAAACCGGCTGCATTGTTTGCGTCAGATAGAGACGAATCTCGGTCCGGGCGTCGTTGTTGATCCCAACGACGAGATACGTGCCGTGCCTGGAGAATTCGGCGAACTGCACGTCCCAGTCGGCTCGAACGACGACCCGGCGTTCGCCCGATTCGAGGTCGAAGCGAACAAGATAGGCGAATTCGTGATCCTCGTCGGTCGTGAAGTAGAGGGATCGACTATCGGGTCCGAAGCCCTGCGTCTCGTTCGCGACAGCGCCTTCATGCTCCGTGAGGTTTCGCATCCGGTGCGTCTGACGGTCGTAGACGAGCACATCGGAGTCGAACGTGGTTCTCCTGCTGTCGAATGCGATGTACCGTTTGTCATCGGAGATCGCCTCGATCTGCAATCCGGTCTCGTCGCGATAGATCATCTCCCGCGCGTACCCCTCCACCTGATACTCGTAGAGGTCGAAGTATCGGTTGTCTCGCTCGTTCGTCGCGACGAAGAACGTTCTGTCGTCCCGGGCCCAGTTCAGAAAGGAAGCCTTGAGCTTCTCGCCGGGAGTCAGGTCGACGATGGTACCGTCGCGCTCCCGTACATAGATGTGATCGAGCTCGTCACCCTCCTGATCCGCGTGATAGAGAAATCGATCGTCGGTGGGGAAGAACGAGTCGATCTCGATCGCCTCGGACGTCGATTCGGTGAGCGCCGAGGACTCGCCCCGGGCGACATTGATCACCCAGGCGTTGAACACGCCGGTCTGGTCGCTGCTGACCAGGATGCGACTGCCGTCCGAGGAGAAGGAGGCCCCGGCGTAGTCGGTGACCGCCAGGAACTGCTCGATCGTGTAACGGTTCGGAGCCCGGTCTGTTGCCGTCGGAACCGCTCGTCGCGTCGACTCGCAGCCGGCCATCACGGCGAACGCAACCGCGATCACAAACATCGTCCGAATCCGGATTGTCACACGATCCTCCTTCGCTGCCTCCCCGGACGCTATCAAAAACCCGGTCATCCCGAGCGGCGGATGGGCGGGAAGGCGAGGGCTCTCCACGCTGGTCCAATGCAGGGGAGAGCGGGCGTCCCGCGCCCGCCTCTGTTGCCTCCGCGATGATGCAACCGACCATCACGCGGTTACCCGTCCGCGACGAGCGTCCCGACTCGCTCACACGGTCGTCCGTCACCGGGCCGAAGATCGGAATCTTCGGCCACACCTGTCATCCCGAGAAGGAGGGAAAGGAATCCGGCGCGTCCTTCCTAAGGCGGTCCGCCAGAGAGTCCTCCTCGATGAGCTCCATGACGAGGTCACGAAGAGACTGCTCACTCGGTTCGGAACGCGTTCCGGCCGACTTTCCCGCCACTGTGTTACGGCTCGTCCTCGAGCAACCCGCGAATCTGATCGCGCAGCTCCGGAGTGTTCTCGTGCCCGTGGTGATTCACGGCGTGAAGGACGGCGGCATCCAGCACCTCGTCTTCACGTCCGGCGATGGTGAGCGAGCAGTTGCTCTCGCTCGGAAACCTTCTGCAGTCGGCCACCTTTCGCCCTGATTCCGCCATCGGGTCCCTCCTTCGCTCGCTGTTACGCTCTGCTCCAACATGGTGCGTCTGCCTCCGGGTGTCAACCGTTCGACTCAGGGAAGCACGTCGAATCCCTGCTCGGAACCAGGCTCAGCTTCTTTCGCGAGGCGGCAAGGAGCGCAGCCACGGCTCTCCGGTGAAGCGTTTCATCGATTCAGACGACCGTGAGCAGTGAGGTCCTCCGCCAAATAGTCGTCATGGCGGGCGCCCAGGACCCGACACCCCCGATCAGCGATTCTCGCGCGTCAATGCGCTCACGACCAGCGTCAGCGGCATCGGATCGACGTCTCCCACCGCGCGGTTTACGACGAAGGCCCGCCCGTCGACCGTATCGATCTGACGACTCCGGTTCTTCTTCAGATCGATCGAAAAGAGCACGACCGGCTCACCGAACGCGAGCGACGATCCGCCCGCAGAATGCTGAACGGCTACCGCGACCAGCTCCGATTCTCCCTTCAGGAAATAAAGCTCCCGCCCGTCCGACCTCCAGAACGGTCCCGATCCCCCATCGGTGGAGATCATCCACCGGTCCGCCGGATCGGGATAGCCTTGTACGTACACCTCCCTCCGCCCCGTCTCGTCGGAGTCGAAGGCGAGGAAGCGCCCGTCGGGAGAAAACGAGCCGTTCAGCTCGTTGAACCGGCTCGCCAGTCCCGGTTGCATCGACTGATCGGAGATGGAGTAGAACCCGAGATCGTAACTGCCGCCCTCTTCGCCTCCCGTATCGCTCGAATCCATCACGATCGCTCCCCGCGCCGACCAGGAGAGCGGACCGATGGACCTCCCGGGAACCGAGTGAAGCAACGTCTCGTCGTCTCCGCGGCGCACCGACCGCACGTGGATGGCGCCGTGGCCGACATCTCTCGCCGAGTAGAACGCGATCTGCCTTCCGTCCGGCGACCAGACCGGCTTACTCTCGTCTTCGGGAGCCGAGGTAAACCGCGTCCCCGTTCCTCGCTGCACTTCGAAGATCCAGATGTCGCCCCGGTTGGTTTCGTCGCTCTGATCGACGGCCACCTGGGCGCCGTCAGGCGAGAGCCGTGGATGATAGAAGTTGCCGGGCGGGCCGATCGCTCCGAGGTCTTTGCCGCTCCGATCGATGCGCGCGAGCTCGTCGCCGCGCACTACCCCTCCCTCGCGGAAGACGAGCGTACCGTCCCCCGCCACCGAGAACATGCTCAGCCCCACACGCGGATCGAACTGTACGCCGCTGTGGACGAGGCGCGACTCCCCCGTCAGCTCGAGGCGGTCGAGATCGAACGGCTGCGCGCGAAGATTCCCGTCCTGCCACCACAGCAGCTCTCCGGAGGGAGAATGGAGCGCGTTCGAATTGCTCCTCATGATCACCTTGTGGAGCCCGCCCTCGAGCGATCCGACCCGAAGCTCGCGCTTGGCCTCGGAGTCCGAGTAGTCGCGCACGAGGTAAAGAAAGTGAGTCCCGTCAGGGAGGAACGCCGGGAAGAGGTACTCCTCGTCGCCGGGCGCCGCGGGCGCGGCCCCGGAGGGTGCCTCGGCTCGAGGCAACTTCTGAATCTCACCCCCGGCGGCTCGCACCCGGTAGAGGGTTCGTTGGAAAGCGAAGACGATGACCCCGTCGCTGTTCCACGTGCCCCCGGGCCGGGCGTCGACGGTGGCGAGAGTCTCCACCACGCCGCCTTCGAGGGTGACGCGCTTCAGATGGTTCTCGTCGAAGAACGCGAGAGCGCGGCTGTCGGGCGACCAGAAGGGATACCTCCCCTTCTCCGTCCCCGGAATCGGCCTCACCGTTCCGTCGTCCAGCGACTGCAGCCAGAGCCGATCGGTCCCGGCGGCATCGCGCGCTCCGAAGACGACCAGCGAGCCGTCGGGCGAGATCGCGAGCCCGCTGCTCACGAGGAAGCCGGCGCCGGGCGGTGGCGGAATCTTCGCGATGATGCGCCGGCGAGCCGTCACCTCGCCGGTGTCGAGCCAGGCCCAGGTCCCGAAGACGATCGCCACGATCGCCACGACCCACGGAAGCGCCTTCATGCCGCGGGCTGCCCTCGGACGCGCGATCTCAATCCCGGAGCTCACCGGCTCTTCGGCGTCCGTGAGCTCGATTCGCGCGTCGGCGATGTCGTGCAGGCGGTTGCGTGGATTCTTCTCCAGGCATCGCCGGATCAGACGACGAACGGAGGCGGGACTCGACGCCGGGAGCGCGTCGAGATCGGGCTCTTCCTTCAGCACGGCCGCGAGCGTGTCGGAGATCGTTTCTCCCGAGAAGAGTCGCTGGCCGGTGAGCATCTCCCACAGCACCACCCCGAAGGCCCAGATATCCGCGCGTTTGTCGACGCGCCTGCCCCGCGCCTGCTCCGGGCTCATGTACGCTGCCGTTCCGAGGATCACGCCGGCGTGAGTCGCGGCGCGAACCATGGTCGGAGAATTCGAGAAGTCCTGCTCGGCGTCCTCGGCATCGAGCGCTCTGGCGAGGCCGAAATCGAGAACTTTGACGTTCCCGTCGGGGTCGATCTTGATGTTGGCGGGCTTGAGATCGCGATGGACGATCCCCTGCTCGTGGGCCAGCTCGAGCGCCTCGGCGATCTGCCGGGCGATCGCAATCGCCTCATCGACAGCAATGGGGCCGCGGCGCAGACGATCGGACAGGTCCTCGCCTGCGGCGAGCTGCATGACGAGGAAGCGCACGCCGTCGCTGATCTCGAAGCCGTGAATCGAGGCGATGTGCTGATGGTCGAGGGAGGCGAGCACTCTCGCTTCCCGTTCGAAGCGGCCGAGGCGCTCGGCATCGAGTGTGAACTCCTCGGGGAGAACCTTGATCGCCACCTCGCGACCGAGCTTCGTGTCGCGGGCGCGGTAGACCTCCCCCATGCCTCCTTTTCCAAGAGGCGCGAGAATCTCGTAATGGGCGAGATGTCTGCCCGGGACGATCGACATGAAGGTGCAAGGATACAGCAGAGAGGCCGCTGCGTCCGTGCGCCGCAGGAGCGCGGGCGGCTCGCACCTCAGGGGCGTAGACTCTCGCCGTATCCCATGGTCACCTTTGCAACGTTCGGACGTTCCATCGACCGCCTGACCGGCCTCTTTCAGTGGCCTCCGACGGACCCGCTGCCAGACCACCGTGATGCATGAATCGTCCTCTCGATCGGAATCATTTCGAAGCGCTCGCCCTTTCCAATACGATGAGCCGAGACGCCCCCACGTTTCCCCCGTTCGCCATTCTTCTCGTGCTCGGCGGTCTGACGGTCTCTCTGTCTGCCGCCGTGGTAGACCGCCATCTGCTGGCGGGGCCGCGGAGCGAGCTGATCTCCGTCGGCCCGGCTCGCGTCGTTGCGAGCGACGGGGGCATGTTCCTCGTGCACGGACAACGAATCACGACCGCAGGAATCAATCTCGACGAAGGGGAGCCGATCCGAGGCGCCGACGGGTATGCCGTCGGCTGGAGCGACGGATGGATGATCATCCGCTCGAGCTTTCACGAAGAGATTTCGATCCTGCATCTCGACGAAGACGGCGTGCTCGAGCCATACCTGGACCTGCCGCGCGCCGGAGACTTGCTCGGTGCGGCGTCGCGTGCAGGGCGAATCGCGATGGTCGAGAGGGTTTACGAACAGCAGGGGAGCACGATCTGGATCACGGTCGCCGGCGACGAGGGAATGGTGCGCCGTTCACGGCTGGGCAGGCTCGATGAGGGCGTCATCAAACCGTTGGGCGACGGCTTTCTCGTCGTCACGACCATCAGAGCGTCGTCCGACGCTCACCTTCTCCACGCGTGGAGCCTCGATGCCGACGGCAGGCCGTTGCACCTCGAGGAAATCGGTCAGACCGGATACGTGCTGAATCTCGCGGTGGCGACGAACGGCCATCACGCCATCCTGGCCACGACGGGACTATTCGAGGCCACCGTTCGCGTCATCGGCCCGACACTCGAGGCCACGACTCCGATCATCATCCCCGCACCTCCCGGGACCGACCTGACTCGACTCTTCCCGTTGCCGATGGACGAGCAATTCCTCGTCTCCTATGGGATGCGAACCGGCGGGGTCACCGAGGAGCGAGCGATGATCGTCAACAATGAGGGAACGGTCGTGAGTGACGGAAGTGCCGATCCAATCGCCGCCGGAGATCGCTCCGGGCAGCACTACCTCGTGATGCGTCCATGGGGAGATGCCGGTCTTGCGGAGGACGATCCGAGGCGGATCGTGACAGCGCTTCAGATGAAGGGGCGGCTGTACCAGCCGGCGCACTCGATCCGGACAGTCGTCTCCGGAGACGTCACTCTTGCCTCGTTCCGCTACTCGCAGTCGTACTTTTACCAGCAGCCGGGAGGCAGAGCGTTCGTCCGTTTCGATGGAGACGGAACGCCCATCGATCACGAGCCGCAGTCGTTCCCGGGCGAGATCGTATTCGCAATGCCCGAAGGGTTCGCATTCCTGTCCATGGAAGGGGGTGTGATCCGCATGCGGCGACTCGGACTGCGGGACGGCCTGATCGCCGAACCGGTGACACTGGCGGAAGCTCCAGGCGCGCGGGCGCTTGCCGCGGACGCGACCGCACACGATTTCCTCGTCGTGTGGGCAACCAGGGACGAGATCGTCTGGTCGCGGTTCAACCTGGAGGGAATGCCGCTGCAGGCGACGCCATCGCGGAGATCACGAGGAAAGACACGGACGAATTCCGTGATGGATATCAGCCGGCACGGCGGGGTGCGACTCCTGCTCGTGTATGACACCGATCCTTGCTGGCTGAGCCCCTGTGTCGAGTCCGATCTGTACGAATCGCTCGCGCTCGACCAAGACGGCGAGCCGATCGGCCCCCTGCATCAGCTCGATGTCCGTCCGGACGTGCGGGCGGCCGGTCTCCCTGACGGTACCTGGGCAGTGCCCGTCTCCCGGTCGCGCGAGGGCTCGGTGATGCATCTGGCACGAGACGGGGCATTTCTCGGAGTCGTCTCCCATCCGATGCTTTCGAATCTAACCGATCTCGCGCCAACACCGCTCGGGTGGAAGGCGATCGCGGAGGACCCCCTGCGTCTGGTCGAAGTCAATGGGCTCGATGCACCGGTTCGCCTGACTGGACTCCATGACATGAGCTCTCCAACATTCGGCTTTGGACGGTGGCTCGCATTCCTGGATGCCGCGGGATTCGAACCGACGCCGGTCCCCTGGAACGGACGGATCGAGACTCTCCAGGGCGACCTCTCCATCCGACTCAGAGACGTCGGTCGCGACGCTCTCGAACGACGGATTCGGATCGAGGTGACGAACGAGGGAGCAACCGTCGCCAGCGATATCTCGGTCACTGCCTCAGACTTTCTCGTCTACTTCGGGCCGTTCCGGCGCAGCACCGGAACGATCGCGTCCCTCGAGCCGGGACAGACCGCATTCATCTCGGCGGCCGTCCGCTCCACTCGGCCGGATCTGAGTTTCCTCGTCGTGTCGAGCGGCATCGAAGACGGCGATGTCGAGGACAACCGTGCCCTTCTGTCCTCCGCCACGCCGGTCTCACGGCGCCGCGCGGTGGGAAGAGACTGAAACACTGCTTTGCTCGAAGCGCACTCCACTCAATGAATTCGCTCAGGAGGACTCTGGATGGCGGACCAGCTCCCGAACGGACGTTTACCTGCACGCACCAAGCCCGACTCGAGGTTTCTTTGATTCTGAATTCTTCACTCGCCCATCACAGGCCGCACACACCGGAAACAAAGCGGCGACTGTGAGGGGTTGAAATAGAATGATCACGTGACCTATGAGTGGGACTCCGAGAAGGCAGAGGCGAATCTTCGAAAGCACGGTGTTTCGTTTGCTGAGGCGGCCTCGGTTTTTCTCGACTCTTTGTCGTTGACGTAACCCGATCCTGACCATTCCGTCGGAGAGATGCGTTTCATCATGTTCGGGGAATCAGGTGCGGGTCGCATCCTGGTCGTCTCACATCAGGAGCTTGGCGAGGGCCACATCCGAATCATCAGCGCAAGGCGAGCGACACGGAAAGAGAGACATGGCTACGAAGAAGAATGACAACGATGAGCTTCGAAAAGAGTACGATCTCAGCAACCTGACAGGTGGGATCCGCGGGAAGTACGTCGAGCAAGCGAGGGCAGGCAGCAATCTCGTTCTCCTGGAACCTGATGTCGCCCGTGCCTTCCCGACCGCGGAGGCGGTCAACCAGGCTCTTCGAATGCTCGTAAAGGTGGCTGAGATTGCCACAACCAGCTCTGACGATCGCTGAGAGCTCGCTCGTGCCGCGGAATCCGCGCGAGCGCTGCGATCTGCCCTAGTGTCGTGTCCAGCCTAAAAACGTGGGTCCCTTGCGGCGGCGGCGAGCCGTCTGCGTCGTTGCCGCTCCTCGCCGATGAACCCGCATCGCCTCGTCGCGGCGGCGCGGTCGTGCCACGCGTCGCTGCGGTCGTACGCGGCATAGTGATGCCGGTGTCGAGGATGACCGCCATCCGAATCAGTCCTGACCAAATCGGGATCCGCGCAGGATCTCTTCGGCCTTTTCCGCAGTGTCCGTTTGACCACTCTCGAATCCTCTGACGCCCGGTGGAAGCGGGCGCGTCCCGTGAGAGAGATGGTTTCTCAGCGCTGCCCGAATGACCTCGGCCATCGGGACCTTCTGCCGCTTCGCCTCGAGCTTCAGAAGAACTTCGAGGTCGGCCTCGAGATGGATCGTCGTTCGTTTCACGATGTATATGTTAACCTCGCAGTCGAGCTTCTGCTGTCCCCCTCAACATCCCATCCCGGATTCGGGCTTCCCTTCGAGCTTGACGAAGTAGCTACCAGGAGCTACATTTATCGCGTGCGGAGTGTCGGCATCAAGGTGCTCAAGAACAAGCTGAGTGAGTACATCCGGCTCGCCTCGCAGGGTGAGACGGTCCTCGTCACCGATCGCGACCGGGTGGTTGCGGAGATCACTGCACCGAGACAGGGACGCCCCGAGTCGGTGACGGATGCGGTCCTGGCGGAAGCCGTGAGAAAAGGGTGGGTGACGCCGCCTCTCGTTCGGCACACACCGTCTGAAAGGAAACCGGTCGCGGCGCTGAAAGAGATCCTGGCCGAGCTCGAACAGCAGAGAGAGGATCGTTGATTTACCTCGATACATCCGTCGCCCTGGCGGAGCTCTTCGCCGAAGATCGTCATCCACCGCTGAACTTCTGGGAACAGGATCTCGTTTCGAGCAGACTTCTCGAGTACGAGCTGTGGAACGCAGTCCATCGCCGCCGGCTGCAGAAATCACATGGGGAATCCGCCCGGCGCGTCGTCGAGTCGATTGCGATCGCCGAGCTTTCGCGGGAAATCCTGCAGCGCGCCACCGAACCGTTTCCTCGACCGGTCAGAACCCTCGATGCGATGCATCTGTCGACACTCCTGTTTCTGCGAGACCAGGGAATCGACATCGGGCTCGCCGCCTACGATCGCAGGATGATCGAGTCCGCTGGGCGGCTCGAGATTCCGGTCGTCGAATGCTGAGTGTTGCCGCCAGGGCGGTTGACACCGCCCGGCATGGTTCTGGAACATGATCAGCAACCGGCAGGACGGAAGCAGTTCTCACCTGACCACCGAAAGGACTGAATGCCAGGACAGCTCGAGTTTCGCAACAGTACCCTCCGGACATACGACGACGTCTATACCCCCGAGGCGCTGCGCGCGCTCGAGGCACTCGCGCCGCTCGACGAGGATCGCCGGAGCCTGATGGCCAGGCGTATCGAGCTCCGCTCCGAACGGGCGCGCGCGCGGCGACGGATCGAGCTCCTCGATCCCGATTCGATCATCCCCCGGACGGGCATCAGCGTTCGCGATGCGCGCGCGGGGGACTTCGACGGAAGCGAGATCCCCCACGACCTCCAGCGGCAATGGATCCAGGGGACGGGCCCCGCCACCCGTCCTCGGGGATCCACCGCGGAGGGATTGCGCAACGTCGCGTACGCACTCCTCTCCGGCGCCGACGGCTGGATGTTCGACGGCGAAGACGCGCTGGGGCAGATCGATACGATGTCGCTCGACAACCTCCGCAACCTCAGGCTCGCGTTTGCGCGCGACCCGCTTTTCATGAACGTTGCCGAGGACGTCGCGGGAGAGATGAACCGCTGGGCGGCGGATTTCGTCGGACACGCGATCATCGACGACTGGAAAAAGCAGCTCGATTTCACGACGCGAATCTTTCGCGCGCGCGGACTTCATCTCGACGACCGTCACATCCGTCTGCGCGGAGGCGCCGGCTTCTCCGCGTCGATCACCGATCTCGTCCTCTACGTAGCGAACGTTCACGAGCAGCTTCGCAGGGAAGGGCGCTCCATCGTCCTCTACCTCCCGAAGATTCAGACCGCCGAGGAGGCCGCACTCTGGAACGACATGCTCCTCGCCCTCGAGACTCACCTCGGCCTGCCGACCGGCACGATCAAGGTCTACGTTCTCGTCGAACAGATCGAGGAATCGTTCCAGCTCATGGAGATCCGGGCGGCTCTCGGCGGCCACTTCGTCGGATACAACACCGGCCGCTGGGACTACATCAACAGCGTCGCCGATGCGCTCTGGTGGGACAACACCTTCGTCAATCCCAACATCGACGCCATCGGGATGACATACGGCTACATGCGAACCTACGAAGACCGGGTGCGACGCGCCGTCAACACTCCCGACCGCAACGGGCGCTTCGCACTGTGGCAGGGAGGCATGGAACCGAACATCCCGGTCGGCTCCAAAGAGGGCGTCGAGGCCGGCATGAAGAAAGCCGTGGCCGGAGCGGAGCGCGAACAGCGTGAAGGGGCGAGCGGCAAGTGGGTCGCGCACTGGAAGATGGTGCACATCGTTCGTCCGGTATGGGAGAAAGCCGGCGAAGCGAACCAGCTCGGACGGAGCTTTCCACCGCTCACCTACTCGGCCTCCGATGCGGAGGCGCTGACCCTTCTCGAGCCGGCGGAGCGCACCGTTCGCGGGGCTCGCGATCTGCTGAGCGTGGCGCTCCAATACGGCAACGCATTCGGGCGCGGCTTTCAGGCCGCGGCCCTCAAGCCTGCCGACTTCTTCGGAAACGACGACGTCCTCTACCTGATGGAAGACATGGCGACCGGCGAGATCCGCGTGAGCATCCTGTGGGAGTGGCTGCACAAGAACGCGCGATTCACCAAAGACGACCCGGAAACGGGAGTCAACGAAGGGGATTCGTTCACCCTCGATCTCTTCGAGCGCCTGCTCGACGAGGAGTACGCCAAGCTCCAGAACGCCGGCAATCGCGACGTTCATGACGACTCGAAGCCGACCACCCTTCCGATCGCCAGAGAGATCGTCGAAGCCTGCGTGACGAACGACGTGAAAGTTTCCTGGTACATCGATCTGCTGAATCTCAATCTGAACAACGAAGACCCTGGGAAGGCGCGACAGCGAATCAGCCGCTACCTCGAAGCTTTCGAGAGCGACGGCATCCGAATTACGGAGAACCTCGACTTCAGCGAAGGAACAGAATCATGAAATCGTTCGACGAAGAAGTCTCGGAGACTCGAACGTGGTTCGACAGCCCGCGCTTCGAAGGAATCATCCGCCTCTACTCCGCACGACAGGTCGTCGAGCAGCGCGGCACGATTCCCAACGACTATCCGGTTGCACGCGAAGCCGCGATCGCCTTCTTCGCGAGGCTGCGGGAGCTCTTCGCCGGGAGGAAGCCGATCACCACCTTCGGCCCCTATTCACCCGGCCAGGCGGTCGCAATCAAACGCCTCGGGATCGAGGGCATCTACCTCGGCGGATGGGCGACTTCGGCCAGAGGATCGCTCGACGAGGATCCCGGGCCCGACCTGGCAAGCTACCCCCTCAGCCAGGTCCCGGGCGAGGCCGCGGTGATCGTGCGCGCCCTGCTGACTGCCGATCGGAACCAGCAGTACCTCCGCTCGCGGATGACGGAACAGGAGCGAGCTTCGTCTCCGGCGTACGACTACCGGCCGTTCATCATCGCCGACGCCGATACCGGTCACGGTGGCGATCCGCACGTGCGCAACCTGATTCGCCGATTCGTCGAGGCGGGCGTCGCCGGTTATCACATCGAAGACCAGCGGCCGGGCGCGAAGAAATGCGGCCACCAGGGCGGCAAGGTGCTCGTCCCGGTGGACGAGCAGATCAAGCGGCTCAACGCGGCGCGTTTTCAGCTCGACGTGATGAGAGTGCCCGGACTCATCGTTGCGCGGACCGACGCCGAGGCTGCCTCGCTGCTCGAGGGACGGGGAGACGAGCGGGATCATCCATTCATCCTCGGGGCGACGAGCGTGAATGGTCCGACCTACAAAATCTCGTACCTCGCGCTCCTGAAGCGCTTCCACGAGCTCGGTGTCGCCGAGATCAACGGCCATCTGCTCTATTCGATCCCGGAAGAGGAGTACCAGGCTGCAGAAACATGGCTCGACCGCTCGGGAATCGAGAGCGTCGTGAGGGAACAAGCCGCGGCGCTCGACGCCGGAGCGATCACCGTCGATCAGGCTCTATCGATCGCCGAGGGGCGACTGGTCGACGCATGGGAAGCGGAAGCGGGGCTCGAGACCTATGGCAAGGCGATTGCGGATGTCATCGAGTTTCAGAACAGTGAGGGTGAAGAGCTCGAGATGACGGCTGACGCGTGGCGCGAGTTTGCGGTGACGGCTTCATTTACGACGGCCCGCCGCAAGGCGCGCGAGCTCGGCATCAACATCATCTGGGATCCCGAGCACCCCAAGACCCCGGATGGGTTCTACCAGTTGCGCGGGGGCATCCCATGCGCGATCGCCCGATCGCTGGCGGTGGCTCCCTTCTGCGACATCATCTGGATGGAGACGAAGACGGCGAATCTCGAGGAGGCGCGCGAGTTCGCCGATGCCATCCATGCGAAGTTTCCGGAAAAGATGCTCGCCTACAACCTCTCCCCTTCCTTCAACTGGGACACCACAGGAATGAGCGATGAGGACATGCGCGCATTTCCGGAGGAGCTGGGGAAGATGGGCTTCGTGTTCAACTTCATCACCTACGGGGGCCATCAGATCGACGGCGTCGCGGCGGAGGAGTTCGCGACGGCGCTCCGGCAGGACGGCATGCTCGCCCTGGCGAGACTTCAGAGAAAAATCCGGCTGATCGATTCTCCTTACAAGACGCCGCAGACGCTCGTCGGGGGTCCTCGTCTGGATGGTGCACTCGCCGCCTCTTCCGGCCGGACCGCGACCACGAAGGCGATGGGCAAGGGATCGACCCAGCATCAGCATCTCGTGCAGACGGAGGTCCCGAAGAAACTGCTGGAAGGGTGGCTCGACATGTGGCGGGAGCACTACCGGATCGACGAGCCGCTGAAGGTCGACCTTCGCCCGCAGCGCGCCGGATCCGAGCTGCTCGAGCTGAGCATTCTCGGAGAGGGTGGAAGCAAGCGAGCGAACGTGATCTTCGCGCCGATCCTCGATCGCCGCGACCGGAGCATCCTCTCGGTTCGCGACCAGCACACGTTCGACGAGGCGCTGCGCAAGAAGCGTCTGATGACGCTGATCCACCTCTATCTCGTGCACCGCTACAGGGCGGACTCGGTGCATTACGTCACACCGACCCAGGACAACATGTACCAGACCGAGCGGATGAAGGCGCACGGCATCTTCAGCGAAGTGAACACCGAGATCGGCGAGATCATCGTGACCGAAGTGGACAAGGCGCGTGTCAAGGAGCTGCTCGCCCCCGACCGGGAGACGCTCTGGAAACTGATCCGCAAAGAAGAGCCGCCCGGCGGACGCACACTGCGAGGCCAGACCCTGCAGACCGCCTCGTAGCTGGGTGGCTAGGGTTCTTGATCAAGAAATTTGATTGCACATGAGCCGCATTTTTCAGGCGGCCAATTTCTGTTCGCCGGCAAAGCGAGCGACCGGGCGAAGCTTGCGGGATTCGGGCGGCGCTGGGGAAACTTCCAGTCCCGGAGGGACCGTTGAAAATAGCCCGGGACGGAGTCCCGGGTTGCGTAACGTGCGGGACCATCCAGTCCCGTAGGGACGGTTGAAGCAGCCAGCCACCATTTCCGGATGTGCCATGGTGTGTGTCCGCAAATCGGCGACGTCATCCCGGGCGGTCAACCGTCCCTACGGGACTGATGGTGCCTTCGTGTCGGCGCACTACCCGGGACTTCGTCCTGGACTTCGTCCCGGGCTATTTTCAATCGTCCCTTCGGGACTGGGTTTTGTCCGGCATCTTCAAGCGCACGGCTGCATCGTGCAGCCACAGGTCCGTGCCGTCATCCTCTCCCCCTCTCGCCTCTCGTCTCTCGTCTCTCGCCTCTCGTCTCTCGCCTCTTCGCGCCCGAGCCCGAGCCCGGAATTTCAGAACGCGCTATATCTCATCGGTCTGAGCGAAGCCTAGTTAGTGACGATCGCGAGCTCTGGCCGGCGGTTGTGGTCTACCCCTCGAGGCGTGCGACGGCGCGCATGAGGTCCTCGTGCGCACCGACCAGCAGAAGCGTGTCGCCCGCCTGTACGGGCTCGTCGGGGGTGGGGTTGATCACTTTCCCGTCGCGCAGGATCACAGGGGCGGTCACGCGGCCATTCTCGAGGGGGAGATCACCGAAGCAAGCGCCGTCGGCCATGGAATCGGGAAGAACGAGAAAGGTGTCGTACGTCCCCGCCGCCATGATCGCCGAGAGCCTGCTCGCCTCCAGAGCCTTCGCGTCCGGATTGCGGAGCAGCCGGTACCCTTCGTCGCGGAGCAGCCGGAGCTGCGAGGCGACGATGTTTCCCGGCACGTGATAGACGCGAAGCACGCGCATGACGATCTCGATCGACGTCTCGAACTCCTCCGGGATCACCTCGTCGGCGCCGAGCTCCCGCAGCCTCTCGACTTCGGCGACATATCTCGTACGCACGATGATGCGAGCTTCGGTGTTCAGCCCCCGACACGTTCTCACGATGGCGCGCGTCCCGTCGGCGTCGCTGATGGCGATGACGACCGTGAACGCCCGGCGCAGTCCGGCGGCAACCAGGGCACCCGGATCTCCCCCGTCGGCGAGGATCACCCGGCTTCCTCCCGCCCGCGCCGCAGCAACTCGGTCGGGGTCCTCCTCGACCACCACGTGCGGGATCGCAGTCTGCGAGAGGACCCGCGCGACATTCTGCCCGTTGAGCCCGTAACCGACGATGATCACGTGACGGCTAAGCTCCACCGCCGACGGCTCCTCCTCCTCCCGGGAACCATGCAGGCGCTCTGCGGCGCGCTTGCCGAGCCAGACGAAGAGCGGTGTCGACGCCAACGTGATCACGGCGACCGAAAGGAAGAACTGCTCCTCCCGAACCTGGAGGATGCCGAGTCTCTTTGCCGCCAGCGCGAGCACGAAGGAAAACTCGCCGATCGGCGTGATGGCGAACGCAGCGCGGATCGACGTTCGGGGAATCGCTCCACCGGCTCGGAACGCAGGGTAAGCGGCGAGCACTTTGATGACAACGACCAGAACGATCGCCGCCAGAACGAGCAGCGGCTCGCCGAACACGAACTCCAGGTCGAGCAGCATTCCGATCGACGCGAAAAAGAGACTGGAAAGAAAGTCGCGGAAGGGCCGCAGCACTCCGGAGATCTCGTGAATGTACGGAGTGTCTCCGACGACGACTCCGGCAGCGAATGCACCGAGGGCCGCCGAGATGCCGACGTACTCCGCCGCGGCGATCGTGCCGATGATCAGTACGACGGCGCCCGCGGTGAAGACTTCCCGGCTCCCGAGCCCTGCGATCCTGTTGAAAAGCGCCGGAACCACGGTTCGGGCGACGATGATCAGCAGAACGACGCCGACGACCGCAATGCCGACCTGACGGAGAATGGTACCGAGAGGCGGGACGTCTTCAGGAGAGGCGAATGCGGGAACCAGCAGAATCAGCGGGATCACGGCCATGTCCTGAAAGAGCGAGACGCCGAGAAAGCGGCGGGCATACGGTGCGCCCATCTCGTCGCGCGTGGCGAGAATCGGAAGGACCACGGCCGTCGACCCGAGTGAGAGCAGGATGCCGTAGAACGTCGCCTCGCGCAGGGTCTGGCCGAGAGGGAGGAGCACCAGGGCGATGACAGCCGTCGTGAAGATCATCTGCAGCGAGCCCGAAACGAACGTCGTCCTTCCCATGGCGCGCAAGCGGCCGATCGGCATGTGAAGTCCGACGAAGAAGAGAATGAGCGCAACGCCGAGCTCGGCGATCGGCTCGACCTGTTCGGTCGATCGGATCCATCCGAGCGCATGCGGCCCGATCACGATTCCGGTCAGCAGGAAACTGACGACCTCGGGGAGATGGAACTTCCGCGAGAGGAAGAGAATGGGGAATGCGGCGCCGAGGATGATGGCGACGTCGTACAGCAGCTTGTGCTCCGGCATCAGGGGAATTGTAGATGGTGGAGGGGCGGAAAGCAGAGGGGGAAGGGGAGAGGGGATGGCAGAGGGCAGAGGGCAGATGGCAGATGGCAGAGCGCAGATAGCAGAGGGCAGAGGGCAGAGGGCAGATGGCAGAGGGCAGAGGGCAGATGGTAGAGGGTAGAGGGTAGAGGGCACATGGTAGAGGGTAGATGGTAGAGGGTAGAGGGCAGATAGCAGATAGCAGATCGCAGCAGATGTGAGATAGCAGATGGCAGCAGATGGCAGAGTGGTTGCACTGGAAGGAGGCATGGCAAGGCGATGGGATGCACGCGAGCTTGCGGCGAGGGCGGCTGCTTTCGGAACCGTTTGGGCGGTGCGGAGTCTGCTGAAGGTCCCCAAAGCGCAGGAGCTCGCCAGGAAGGGCGATCGCGCCGTCAGCGGGATCGGGCGGGAGCTCGACTGGAAGCTGCGACGAGTGCGGGAGAACGCTCGCACTCACCCGGCGTACCTGATCGGCGGGTTGACGGCGATCGCCGTCGGTCTCGCGATGTTGACGCGGTCCTCGGTACGCTGAGCCGCTACCTCTGATACACCATATCGTGTTTCAAATGTCGCAGCTTGAACTCGGTCGAGAGCGAGATCAGCGACTCGGAATGACCCAGCAACAGATAGCCGCCGTCGACGAGGCGATTATGGAAGTTGCTGACGACGACGCGCTTGGAGGCATCGTCGAAGTAGATGATCACGTTGCGGCAGAAGATCAGGTCGAGGTGTCCGAGCAGCGACACGCGAGCCTGGTCATAGAGGTTCAGCCGGCCGAACGAGACACGGTTCCGGATCGCATCGTTGATCCTCCAGACGTTCTCCTGCTCCTGGACGAAGTACTTCTCGCGCACCGCCGGCGGGGTCGCGCGGAACGCATTCTCCCGGTACTGCCCTTTTCTCGCCCTGGCGAGGACCTGCTGGTTGATGTCGCTGGCGAAAATCTCGAAATTCGCCCGATCGTAGTATCCCTGCTCACTGAGGAGCATGGCGATGGTGTAGGGCTCTTCGCCGGACGAACAGCCCGCCGACCAGATTCTGATCTTCCCCTTCTCTTTCCTCCGGACCAGCTCGGGGACGATCTCGAGGATGAAAGCGTCGAGCTGGGCCGGTTCGCGGAAGAAGTACGTCTCGTTCGTCGTCACCAGGTCGAAGATCTGATCGAACTCCCCCTCGGATCGCGGATCGTACTGCAGAAAGTAGAAGTACTTCTGGAACGAGTCGAAGTTCAGCTCCCGGGCCCGCGGTGAGAGTCTCTTCTGAATCAGGTACTTCGAGCTGTCGGCGAAATAAAGCCCGCTCCGCTTGTAGATCGCATCGCGCAGCATCCGGAACACGTCGTCCGGAAGGTCGATGTGATGGTTCAAAGCGAGATTGAACGGAGTGGTCATTCGCTCACTGCTCAGATACCGGAGTCCTTCATCATCTGTAGAATCGCAGCGATCACCACTTCCCGACGGCTGTCCGCGGTTCGCCACGCCTCCTCGAGGAGTTGTCTGTACGCCTCCTTGTGCCGGACGAATACATCCGACACATCGTCCAGAATCGCCTTGTTGTCGAGCGCTTTGAGCAGCCACGGGAATGAGGACCGGTCGCCGATCTTGTCCAGTGCAACGACGGCCGACTGCTGGACATACGCATCGGGATCTTCAGCGAGCGCCTGATGCAGGGCCGGCAGAGCGGTCCTGTCGCCGCGCATCCCGAGGGCGACGGCGGCGGACGCGCGAAGACGCCAGTCGTCGTCGCCGAGTGCGGTGAGCAGCTTCTCGAGCACCTCGTCACCGGGGATTCGTGCGAGAGCGAGGATCGAAGCGCGACGGATCTCGAGGTCGCTCTCCTTCAGCGCCGCGAACAGGACATCGCGCACCTCGAGGCTCTCCGACTTCCCCAACGCTTCGATCGTGGCGATTCGAACGGGGGGGACATCACCGCGAAGATGGTGGATCAGCGGCGCGATCGAATCATGATGGCGATATTCGCCGAGAGCCTGTGCCGCCGCCGTGCGGATCCAGATGTCAGTGTCCTCGAGCGAGCTGATGAGCGGTTCGATTCCCGTCTCGGGGCGGAGACTTGCGATCGCATTGATGGCCGCGAGGCGGACGGTAGGCGACTCGTCGGCGAGGGAGAGGACGAGCTGATCGGCGAACAACTCGTCGGAGAACTTTCCCATCAGCGAGACGGCTTTCTGCCGGATGACGGGATCCTGATCCTTCGACGCGAGCAGCAGCTCGTCGTGATACCCCTCTCCCTGGATGTTCACGTAGATGGAGAGGGAGTTGAGCTTGACGGGGATCGAAGGCGCACTGAGAAGCCTCCGGATCTTTGCCAGCGTGTCGTTCTTCGTTTCCGGAAATGCGGCAACGAGAGCCGAGATGGCGTTGACCGCCGCCTGCTGGCACGAGACGTCGGGATCGTCCAGCGTTGCCAGAAGATAATCGATCGTGGCGGGGTCGAGAATCTCCCCTAGAGTTTCGATCGCCAGGCGACGGATCAACGGGTTCTCGTGATCGAGAAACCCGAGGATCGACGGAATCGCCTCATTGCCGGAGATCATGTTCACGACGCGCAGAAGAAGAGCGGTGACCTCGTCCTCGTCGCTGGCGCGAAGGCGCTGGAGAAGAGCAGTGGTGGCGGCAGAGCCGAAATCGATCAAGGCCTGTGCCGCGATCTCGGAGCTCTCAGGGTCCTCGAGGTACGAAAGAAGTACGTCGAGAGCCCGCTCGTCGCCCGACCACCCGAGAAACTTCAGAATGAAGTTCTTCACCTCTCGCTTCGGCGTGCCGTGCAGGTGCTCGATCAGAGCGTTCACCTTCTCGCCGGGGAATGCCTCGCGGAACTTCTTCTGGATGAGGTGACGCTCGGCCACCTCGACCACGCGCGGCTTATCCGCCTCGGCGATCTGGATCAGCGCGCGGAGGGCGGCGAGGTTCAGTCGCTCCTCTTCTTTGAGAACGTTGAGGAGAAAATTGACCGTGCCCACGTCGCCGATCTTGCCGACCGCTTCGAGGATCGGCTTCCGGAGCGACTTCTCGGCATAGAGCGGAAGAATCGCCGGGAGAGCGGCCCTGTCTCCAACTTCGCCGAGCGCCTCGATGGCGTGAAACTTCAGCCACAGATCATCGCGCCCGAGGGCCTGCAGCAGGTGAGGAATGGAGCTCACGCGGCGGTATCGCCCGATCGAGGAGATGATCGAGGAGACGAGATTGATGTCGTTCTCGCGACCGAGCAGCGCGATGAGCGTCTCGAACGTCTCGTCGGTCCGCAGATCGCCCATCAGGTTCACCAGAGACAGACGGACATCGACATCGGTTTCCCGATCGAGTGCGAAGATCAGATAGGGAATCGCCTGATCGCCGATGCGGATCAGCGCCTCGGTCGCCGAGTTGCGCTTGCCCGCGTTCTCGGCATCGTGCAGCGATCCGATCAGGCCGCGTATCACCGGCTGGGTGGGGTTTCGCAACAGCCCGTCGACGATGGTCTTTCTCACGCGCCAGTCGCGGTCGCCGAGCATTTCGAACATCAGAGGCAGCGCCTCTTCGTCGGGCGAGGAGGCGACGCGCGCGGCCGCCTTCTGTCTGATGTCGGCATCGGCCGAATGTGCCTGTTCCAGAAGCTCGTAATCAACGCTCATTGAATTCGGTCCCGGTTCTCGATTTTTCGAGCTCCTCACGCTTCATCTCGACGAACTGCTGGAGGGTCTCCGTGAAAAACTCGGTATTCTGTCGTACCCGAAAAGGCACGCGCGATTCGTAATACTGCCGTCCGTCCTCGATCTCGTCCCGCAACACTTCGAAGAAATTGCCGTCACGAATTCCACTTTCAGCCTTGCCGCTGTTGTAGATCACGATGTCGGAAAGGATTAGTCGCGCAAGCCGGCGAGCCTCGTCGAGCTCGACCGGCTCATGCTCCTCGGGCGGATGAAAGACCGCGGGAAAGAGACGGGCGATGATCTCGCGGAGCTCGCGCCCCGGAATCTGATCCTCGATGTACTCGTCCGCACCGTAAAGATTCGTCGGGTTCGCCCGGAAACGGTTTGCGCGAAAGAGCGCGCCGATGAGCACGACTTTCGTCTTCGCCAGGTCGGGATCGTTCTTGATCTCCTCGGAAATCTCCACACCGAGCTTTCCGCGCAGATAGACATTGACGATCACCAGCTCGGCCCGCGCCTCCCGGATGTGCTCCAGAGCTCCTTCGCCCGAATCGAAAAAAGTCACCTCGAACCCGAGCTGCCGCAACTCGCTTCCCAGAAACGATCGGAACTCACGCGGCTCGTCGGCAATCACCGCGCGGCGGATCAGAGCGCGGCGCAGGGTGCGCTCCTGCTCCAGAGACACCGGTGCTCGCGGATCGGGAGCCGGCTTGAGGATCGCCTGCTTTCCGCACGATGGGCAGACGAGACGAACCGGCTGCGTCAGCGGCAGCGAGACGGCTGCCCGGTACTTCGCGGAACACTGTTTACAGATCAGCTCCATCTAATGGACCTGGCTCCTGATCAGTCGTTCGAGATCCAGCAGGACGTAGATCGACTTCCCCTGCTGAAAGACACCGTCGATGTACTCGCTCTGCTCGCTCGCCGTCACCACGGGGTGCAGCTCGATGGAACCGCGACCGGCTTTGATCACGCGCGAAACACGGTCGACCAGGAAGCCGATCATTTCTCCCTGCTCGACGACGATGATCCTCGGGTCGCTTCCCTCGATTCGAGGGTGTCCAAGCCGCCGGCATACGTCGATCATCGTCACGATCGTTCCGCGAAGTGAGATGACTCCCACGATCGAGGGGTCGGCATTGGGCACACGTGTGGGCTGGCGCGGAGGGATGATCTCCACGATCGTGTCGATCGGGACCGCGTACTGCTCGTTCGCGATCATGAACGTCAGCAGCTCGGCCAGCTCCTCTCCGTCACCCTCCTGGAGCTGTCCAACCACGTCGCGGCGCATCGTGCCCGCAGATTCCTTGAATCGTTCGAGCCGATCGAAGGCCGGCTGGGACGGAACATCCTCCCGGCCGGCGAGCTCCGACCGAGCCCCGGGCGAAGTGCTCGCCGGCACGGCACCTGCCGCAGGCGGGCCTGTTGTCTTCTTCGTCCGGACTTTCGCTTTCGGCTCCTCCGAAACCGGACGTGCCGGAGGATCAGGATCGGGAGGCGGACTCGCCGGCATGGATTGCTTCGGCTCACTGCCGGCGGCCGCCTCTGCAGCGGCCGCGGAGGCCTCCGCTTCCTTGAGGCGCTCCTTTGCCTTTCTGCGGATCTTGACCAGATCGACCATCAGGCTCGCTCCTCGATCGGAGTCAACCGGTGCTCCTCGGCGGCTCTCGTAACTCGCTCGTGATCGATGATCCTCGAATCGTCTCCAAAGGCATCGAGGAGTGCGGTCGTCGCGATCGTATTGATCAGGCGAGGAATGCCGCGGCTGAGGTGAAACAGCCCGGCAACGGCCTCCGGAGTGAAAGGGCTCTCGCTCCCTCCGGCAGCGCGAATACGGTGATCCACGTACTCGCTCGTCTGCTTCTCGTCCAGAGGGCCGAGAAAGTAGCGGATCCCGATCCGCTGGCGCAGCGCCGCGTACGGTTTTCTTTCCAGTCGCTGCTCGAGCTCAGGCTGCCCGACGAGGAGCACCGAGAGCAGGTTCTGGTCGTCGAGCTGAAAGTTGGTCAACAGCCGAATCTCATCGAACGTCGCTTTCGAAGGAATGAGCTGCGCCTCGTCGACGATCAGCACCGGCTCCCGCCCTTCTTCGTAGAGCTCGAACAACGTCGAGTGGATCTGATCGAGCACGTCGTTCCGATAGTGCTTCGGCTCGAGTCCCAGACCACTGGCGATCGCGCGAAGAAGCTGCGTCGGCGTGAGCCGCGGGTTGATCAGGAGGATCACCGGCCTCGAATCCTGGATTCGATCGATGAGCACTCTGGTCAGCGTCGTCTTTCCGGAGCCGATGTCGCCGACCAGAAGGGCCAGATCCTTTTCCTCCACGGCATACTCGAGCCGCGCCAGCGCCTCGCGATGCTGCGGGCTTTCGTAGAGATAGGCCGGGTTCGGCGTCTTGCCGAACGGACGATCCCGGAGGCGAAAGAACTCTCGATACATGATCAGTGTGTGCTCAACTCCACTCCTCTGCGGGAATCGCGGGCCGACCCACCGAAGCGGTCGATGAGCGAGCCGACATCGACGACCAGAATGATCTCGTTTTCGCCGATCTCGGTGGCTCCGGCGATTCCGGGAATCGTCTTGAGCCTTTCTCCGATCGATTTGATGACGATCTCCTGCTGCCTGACGAGTCCATCGACGAGAATGCCGACGAGGCGCTCTCCGACTCGGGTGACGACCACGAACCACTTGGTGTCGGGCGAGCTCGTGTCGCGCGTCTCGGTGAGTCCGAAGGCATCGGAGAGTCGGAGCAGAGGGAGCGTGAAGTCGCGGAGTGTGAACACCTCCTTCCGCTCGATGGTTCCGATGTCACTCGACCGAATCCTCAGCGACTCCTCCACCGAGGTGAGTGGAATGGCGAAGGCCTCGCCGGCACTGCGGACGATCAGCGCCTGGAGTATGGCGAGGGTGATCGGAAGCATGATGCGGAAGGTCGTCCCCTTGCCGCGCTCGGTGATCACATCGATGGAGCCCTTCAGCTCCTGAATGTTCTTCTTGACGACGTCGAGTCCGACGCCGCGACCCGAGATCTCGCTGACCGTCTCCGCGGTCGAGAAGCCCGGGGTGAACAGCAGCTCGCAGGCCCGCGCCGTATCGACCGGCTCCTGAGGGCCGATGAGCCCCTTGCGCACGGCGGCGCGGCGAACATGATCGGGATCGATGCCGCGACCGTCATCGGAGACGTCGATGACCACCGAGCTCCCCTTCTGGTATGCCGTGAGGGTGATGAGGCCATTCCCCGGCTTCCCCCCGGCGATCCGTTCGTCGGCAGGCTCGATTCCGTGATCGAGTGCGTTCCGGATGACGTGCATGAGGGGATCCGTCAGCTCCTCGACCATCATCTTGTCGAGCTCGGTGTCCTCCCCGCGGAGAATCAGATCGATCTCCTTGCCGAGCTCGCGGGCGACTTTCCGCACCGTCCGCGAGAGCTTGGAGTAGATTTGCCCGACCGGCACCATGCGGATCTCGATCACCGATTTCTGCAGATCGTTCAGTTTTCTGTCGAGATTGCGGGCGACCTTCGTCAGGTCCTGCGTCGCCGCACCGCGCGTCTGCATCTGGGAGATCAGCGACTCGAGATGCGTCTTCTCGATGATCAGTTCGCCGACGATGTTCATCACGTGGTCGAGCCGCCCGATGTCGACCCGCACAGTGCGCGACAGCGAACGAAGCGAGACCTCTTCCTCGAGCGGCCCCTCCGTTTGCGCTTCGGAGAGCGGGGACTTCCGCAGCGACACGACCCGTGCCTCGCTTCCCGAGAGGCTCTCGATCGCAGCCTGCTCGAGCTTCGTTCCGTACAGAAGGCGGAAGGAGATCCCGGTGCCGCCGCTCGGATCGATCGCCGGAAGCGTCGAGACGACCTCACCTGCCCCATTGAGCACGCCGCTGACATGGCGAAGCCGCTCGTCGAAGTCGGCGAAGTCGAAGGTCACTTCGATCGAGAAGATGCGGTTTCCGGATCTGATGTTCTCGCGCAGCCGATGCTCTTCGTACTCGGTGAGCGACTTCCTGGTCTGCTCGTCGATTGCGATGTCGGAGAGGTCATCGACCGCTGCGCGCTGTGGCTGACTCGAGGTGAGCTGATGGATTCGGGTCGTCATCTTCTTCAGATCGACGAGAGAAGCCACCTCCGGATCGTTGATCGAGATCACCAGCCGGTTCAGACTGTCGACGGAATCGTAGAGAACATCGTGCAGATCGCGTGTGATCTCCACCTTGCCCATCCGCAGCCGGTCGAGCATGTCCTCGAGATTGTGGGACAGCTCGGCGATCTCCACGAAGCCGAGCATCCCGGCGAGTCCCTTGAGCGAATGCACCTCGCGGAAGATCTTGTTGATCACCTCCGGACGTACATTCTGTCCGAGCGATTCGAACTCGCTCAGGTCCTTCGAGAGCGCGTCGAGCAGCTCCTCCGCTTCCGAGGTGAACTCCTGACGAGCCCGTTCGTCCTCTTTGCTCATCTCAGAGACCCATTCCGAGCAGCTTGCGCAGTTTCTCGAGCAGATCGCTCACCTGAAAGGGCTTGACCAGATACTCCTCCGCTCCGAGAGCCGAGGCGCGGCGACGATCCTCCTCGCTTCCCTCGGTGGAGATCACCATGACGGGGATCGACCGGTAGACGGGGTGGTTCTTGAGAAAACTGACCAGCTCGAGCCCGTTGATGTCCGGCATGTTGATGTCCGTCAGAATGGCATCGAACTTGTGATGAGGCAGAGTCTTGAGCGCTTCGAATCCGCTCGATGCCTCGACGATCTCCAGCGTATTCCCCGTTTCTCCTTCGATCATCGTCGTCAGGTAGGCCCGCATCGAAGGAGAATCTTCCACTACGAGTATCTTCATCGCTCTCCTTCTTCCGGCTGAAGCCGCTGCTTCCGTCTCGTGGTCACCGCATTCCCGAAGGCGAATCCCGCCTGCGAAAGAAAAATCTCCAGCCCGTTGATGTCGTCGATCTGCGAACGGCTCTCCCCATTGTCTCCGTACAGAAGCCCGATCACCTCGTCGTGATTCCGGATCGGAAGCACGACCACTTCGGTCGGCTTCGACACGCCCAGAGAGGCGATCAGCCGCTCGTTTCCGGGCGTTCTGCGCAGCTTCCCGCGGTGTGTGAGGCCGCTCGCCGCCACATCGGTGAGGATGGATGGTTCGGACCGCTCCATCCTGAGCCCCGGCCCGCGCTGCTTCAGATCATCTTTCTCCCCACTCGTTCCGAATCCTCCGAGACCGACGATCTCCGCCGGCTCGATCACCAAGAGAATCCCCCTCTCGAGATACTCGGCGGCGAGGTGAAGAATGGTGTTCGAGACCTGAGTGATGTCGTTCGGGTTGCTCAGCTCGCTGATCAGGTGCTTGAGCAGGGCGAAACTGCGGTTGAGCTTCTCCTTCCTGGCGATGTCGTAGAACTGCTTTCCGACATCACTGTTCGGATCGAACGTTCCGGCGATCTGCTCCCAGTCGGAGAACGCCCTCTCCGCGAAGAGCACCAGCTCGTCGGCGAACAACGCCAGTTCTTCTTCCACCAGGCCGGGCTGCAGGTGATCTTCGGACGGCCGAGTCAGGTAGAGATCGGCGCCCTCCTTCAGCAGCCTGTGACGTCTGCGGAGATCTGCGTCGCCATCGATCACGACGATCGGAAGATGACGATTCTTCTTCTTGATGGAGTGCATCAGGCGAATGGAATCGCCCTCCGACTCCTGATCCCGGTCGTCCGGCGTCAGCTCGAGAAAGGTGACGAAAAAGTGATTCTCCCTCAAAAGCTCGCCGATCGCATCCCGCGTATCGGCCATCGTCCCGAACTGGAAGCTCCGGACGGCCCGGCGGTTGAACGCCCTTCGGGCAGCGACCCGGACCAGAGGATCGCGCTCGAACAGAACGACGTTCCGATCCGTCGCTTCCTTCCGTTGCCGCTCGTCCTCGCCACTGGCGATCCGCAGCGTCGCGCCCGACACCCTCGAGTCTCGCGCTTCCTTCCCGGCGACGCCCTTTCCCTCCGCGCCGGCAGGAAGGAGCGTCTCGAGAGATTCCCCACTGCCGACGTCGTCGTAGGCGAGATCGAATGGAGCCTCCTCGCGCTGCGGAAAGGGAACCACCACTGCCTCCTTCGATCGCTCCGCCTCCGGATCTGCTCTCGAATCGGGCTCGGAGAGACCCGCCAACTCCGAGATCGCCTCCTGCGGCGACCGAGGAGCCGCAACTCCACGGAGGAGCGCTTTGCCGGCCTTCATCGTTTCCTCGAGCCCGCGAAGCGGCTTGATCTTCTCTCCCTCTCCTCCGATTATCCTGTGGGGAGGGATACCGGGAGCACCGAGAACTGCGTCGGTGTCGTATTCGGCGTCGATGGGGCCGATCGCGTCGCTGAGGATGAAATTGAACTCCCCCTCCCTGCTCGACAGCAGAGGAATGATGATCTCGGAGATGCGACGCTGAACCGACTCGGCGAGCGCCTCGCGCGTCATGAAATTCATCTCGATGGCTGCGCTCCCCGTCGGAACGCCGGCTTCCTCGGTCGTGCGCAACAGCGTCAGCGCCTTGTCGCTGAGCACGCCGCTCGCCAGAAGCCAGCTCCCGAGGTCGGGAGAATCGGGAGAGGAGGCGTTCGCGAGCAGACCATGTTTGAACAGAACGGTGTAACGCCCCTTCGGATCGATGATCTCGAGAACGCCGGTCCGGCGGCTGAGAAAGACGATCTGGATGATGTCCGTGAGGGATAGATCTTCCAATCGTCCTAGCAGACTCACGACACCTTCCTCCCATGGCGCGCGGAGATCCCGCATGCGGACCGCCTTGCGACGGCGACCGTCCGACGGCACCTGCAGCACGATTCCCGACGCAACATGACCCTGGATCTCGAACCGAGGCCGGAACGAGCCAGCTCCTTACGAGCCAGTCGGCACACGGGGATCGAGACTAACTTTACAGATTGTACCGTTTCAGGATGCCATCCAGAATGCCATTGATGAACTGAGACGACTTCTGCGTCCCATATCTCTTGGCGATCTCGATTGCCTCGTCGATCACGACCAGGGTAGGCGTCTCGTCTTCGTACATGAACTCGTAGATCGACATCCGGATGATGTTGCGGTCGACGGCCGCCATCCGGCTCAGGCGCCAGTTGTCCGCCTGCTGAATGATCATCTGGTCGATTTCGGTGAGATGGCGAAGAGTTCCCTCGAAAATACGAACCGCGAACTCCCGAATGTTCGATCTGCTCTTCTGCAGGTCCTCGAAGGTGGCGATGATCGCCTCGGGCGCATTGCCGGAAAGGTCGTGCTGGTACAACATCTGGAGAGCCAGCTCACGTGCTTTACGACGCGCACCCATGGCAAAGATCCGTTCCCTTTCTGTCCCGGCGAGGCCGCGGCAGCATGTGCCGCCCGCTGTTGCGATCATTCTACGGGTTTTCCCGCGCGATCTCCCGAAAGAGGTTCGCCATCTCGATTCCCGCCAGAGCCGCTTCCCATCCCTTGTTCCCGCGCCGCTCACCCGCTCGCGCTCGAGCCTGCTCCATCGTGTCGCAGGTGATGACGCCATAGGCCACCGGCGTTCCCGATTCGACGGCAATCCTCGAAAGGTCGCTGGTCACCTGCGCCGAAATGAAGTCGAAGTGCGGCGTCTCGCCACGAATCAAGGCGCCGATCGCGATGATCGCGTCGAAGCGGCCCGAAGTCGACAGTCTCGCCACCAGTGATGGAATCTCGAATGCCCCCGGGACCCGATAGATCACGACCATCTCCGGGTCGACACCATGTCGACGGAGGCAGTCGCGCGCGCCGGCGAGCAGATTCGAGGTGATCTCGTCGTTGAACCTGCTCGCCACGATCGCCAGTCGCAAACCTTCCGCGTTGAGCGACCCTTCGACGACTCGTTCGCGCATACTCACTTGCCGGCCGCTGCTTTCGCCGTCAGCCCGATCGCCGGCTCCTCCCACTGCTGCTCGAAATGGTCGATGATCCCGGAGTAGACGGCGTCGGCCACCTTCTGGCGGTATGCCCGCGTCTGAATGAGCTTGCGGTCGCGCTCATTGCCCAGGTTGCACACTTCGAGCAACAGCCGTGACGGCACTTTGTTGTAGCGGATCACCGCAGGGACCCATTCACGCCCGTCCCGAACCACGTTGTTCCTGATCGGATTGAAGGGGTGGACGCCGAGTCCACCACGGTGAAACGCATTGATGACCGAGCTTGCGAGCTGAGTCGAATAGCCTTCGGCGCGCAGTGCATCCTCTTCCGTCTGTGTGACCGAAGGGCTCTCTCTGACCTCCGATCGGGCCAGATAGATGGTACCGCTCTTGGCGAAGGTGCCCCGAACATACCGTTCGCCCGGAATGTAGGCCATCGCACCCCGCAGCGACGGATGGAGCGAATCGGCATGAACCGAGATGAAGATCACCTTCTCGGGTGGCACCGATTGCTCCATTGCACGACGGAAGATCGAATTCGCCAGATACCAGCGGAGATGAACACCGACGACCGGGTTGTCGAGATCGTACTGCGGCGAGGTGAGCACGACATGATCCGAACGCCGCGGAAGCACGTCCCGTTGCGCGATGGCATAGCCGCTTTTACTGGAGCGCGTCGTGACCGATACTTTCGCCTCCGTCTTTTTTTCCAGATCGCGCTTGAGACGTGAAACGATGTCGTACACATAGCTCGATTCCCAGATCCCGTCGTGTGATGTTCCGACGTCACGCCCGCCATGACCCGGGTCGAGGATCACATGGACCCCGCGCAGATTCTTCGCTGCCACCCGGCGCGCCGCCCGCGCACTCTCACGCCGCGACTCCTCGGCCGCGAGGCGGCGCGGATCGCTCAGAGGACGGTATTCGTCGACCAGCAGTTCCAGCGGGATCTTCACGCCGTAGCCGACGGGAATCTTCGACACGTCGGAGATTCCATTGAAGGTGACGATCTGGTCGACGACCTCGTAGACGTCTTTCGCGTAGACACGTCCGGTGAACCGGATCGCGACAGAGGAGTAGAGCGCCTCTCCCTTCTGGAGACGATAGACGGCATGCGGCCTGTTGCCGGAGAGGTCATACTCGAGCGAGACCGGGCCGGTTGCGACAGGAAGCTCCGCAAGCTGGATCGCTGAAACGGATCGCGCTGCCGGGTCGGAGGTCGTTTCCGCAGGGTCGTCTTCAGCGACGGCGACTCGCGACGGCGCGACGCCCCTCGTTCCTTCCGAGCGGAAAGGAATGGCGAGCAGGCTTTGAGGAACGAGAATCAGATCGCCACGGCGCGTCGACAGGGTCTGTCCCGGGTTGGCAGCCCTGATTCCGGCGTAGTTGGCGCCGTCGCCGGTGAACCACTCGGCGATTCTCCAGAGCGACTCTCCCTCGACAGCATTCCCTGCCACCACTTTGTGAAGCCAGCCGCTTCCGGTGAGCCGATCCTCGGGGAAGAGGGCGTCGACCACGCGCTTCTTCATCTCCCCCTTCAGCATGGCGAAGGGGATGGCGATCTCACGATCGGTCAGCAGGTTTTCACCGAGATCGTTGAGGCGGGCGATCGTCTTCCAGTTCGCTGCGTCCCCGGTCGTGCGCAGCGCGAGCCGCGTCCAGGCATCGCCGCGATTCGGCACGACTCGAAGTGAGATCTCGAGGTCTCGGTCCAGCGTTGCACGAGTGCCCGGGCCGAGCGGTGCGCTGACTGCAGGAGGAGCGGCGAATAGAGGGATCGGGCTCGCGAAGAGCAGCAGAAGAACCGTCAGAGCTCGCTTGCCCACCACACCCGACCTCCCTCGTCTCCGTGCAACGCGCCCGGAAGAGGGCGGCGTCGCCTGGCAATCCCGAATGATACCCTTTCCTGCCGACCCGAGTCACGCGCCCGCAGGCGGCGACATCGGCTCCACTCCCCCTTCGCGCTCCAGGTAGTACGCCACGCGAAAGAGCTCGCCCTCGGAAAAATGACGCCCCATCACCTGAAGTGAGAGCGGAAGGCCGTCCGAGTCGAGACCCGAGGGAATCGCGATCGCCGGGATTCCGACGAGATTCGCCGGCGCCGTGAAGATGTCTGAAAGGTACATCCGGAGAGGATCGTCCACACGCTCGCCGACGCGAAAGGCGGGGCCGGGCGTCGTCGGGGTGAGCAGAAAGTCGACGCGCTCGAATGCATTGGAAAAATCGCGTCGCATCAGCGTTCGCACCCGCTGAGCCCGCCCGTAGTACGCATCGTAATAGCCCGACGAGAGTGCAAACGCACCGAGCATGATCCGCCGCTTCACCTCGCGTCCGAATCCTTCGCCTCGCGATCTGAAGTAGAGCGATCGAATGTCGCGAGCGTCGCTGGTGCGGTGTCCGAAGCGGACGCCGTCGAAGCGCGCGAGATTCGCACTCGCCTCGGCATTGGCGATGATGTAGTAGACGGCGATGGCATGACCGATCGATGGAATGGACACTTCCTCCACCCTCGCTCCGCCACCCTCCAGAATCGCGACAGCCTGCTCGAAGTTCGCACGAACGCCGGGCGTCAACTGTTCGACTGCCTCCTTCACGATCCCGAATCGAACGCCCGCAATCCCTTCCTCGATGCGATCGAGCGCGGCATCGACCGGTTCAGATGCCGACGTGGAATCCGCCGGATCGTTGCCGGCGATCGCTGCGAACAACAGCCCGCAGTCGCGTGCGGAACGGGCGACGATCCCGATCTGGTCGAGCGACGAAGCGAATGCGACGAGGCCCGAGCGGCTGATCCTTCCCCAGGTCGGCTTCAGCCCCAGAACGCCGCAGAAAGCCGCCGGCTGCCGGACGGATCCGCCCGTTTCCGATCCGAGGGCGACGGGCACGAGACGCGCGGCAACGGCTGCCGCCGATCCTCCCGAAGATCCGCCGGCGACCCGCTCCCGATCCCATGGATTGCGGGTGACACCGAACGCCGAATGCTCGGTCGAGGACCCCATCGCGAACTCGTCGAGGTTCGTTTTGCCGAGAACGTAGGCTCCGTTGGTCTGCAGGCGGGAAACAGCGGTTGCATCGAATGGCGATCGAAATCCGGCGAGAATCCGTGAGCCACACGTGGTCGATCCGCCGCGCGTCACGATGTTGTCTTTGACGGCCACGGGAATCCCACCGAGCGGTCCGCCGGAAGAGCGAGCGAGACGACTCCTCGCGAGTACGGCATCGAACTCGATGAAGGCGTTGAGGCTCGAATCGAGGAGGCCGATCCTCTCGGTGAGTGCGTCGAGATACTCGCCGGGGGAAAGCGATTTTTTTCGAAACGCCTCCACAACTTCGGAAAGCGGGAGCTCGGCGACCGAGCTCACCTCACTCTCCCCCAATCACTTTCGGGACGACGAAAAAGCCGCCCGCGAACGAGGGGGCGTTCGCCGAGACGAGCTCGGTGTCGATAGAGGAAACGACCTCGTCGTCACGCAACGGCGTCGACAGCTCCGGTTCCACGTCGGGAATGGCGGTCACGTCGATTTCGCGGAGCTGATCGATGTGCGCGAGAATCGTCGTCAGCTCACCCGCAAGCTGCTCTTTCTCTCCGGACTCGAGCTCGAGGTGGACGAGTGCGGCGATGCGCTCGACTTCTTTCGAATCGATTTTCATGGAGAAGTGCTGCTTCTTCAGACCCTGGCGCGCAGCAGATCGATGATCTCATCGTCCGCGGGGAATCGGTGCGTTTCGTGTTTCGAAAAAATCAACTCGTTCCCGACGCTGACATTGAACACGCCGCCGTGTGAGCGAATCAGCTCAGACTCGATCCCGAGCTCCTTCTTGAGGGAAGCCGCCAGACCGGCGGCTCTCGGAAGGTAGTTTCAAACACCGCAGTATTCGATCTGAATGTTCACGTTCCGGCAGCTCCAGTCATTGAGCCCGCACCAGCACCGCGGTCACATTGTCGTACCCCCCACGCTCGTTGGCGCAATCGATCAGGCTCGTGCAGGCATCTTCCAGATTCTCGTGCTCGGTGAGCGTCCGAAGAATCTCGTCTTCGGGAACCATGCCAGTGAGTCCGTCGGAGCAGAGCAGATAGAGGTCACCCGACCGGGATTCGACTTCGGAGGCATCGGGAATGACGCTGAGCGCACCTCCCAGGGCTCGGGTGATCACGTTTCGAAGGGGATGTCTCTCGGCTTCTTCCTCGGTGAGCATTCCTGCCTGCACCTGTTCGAAGACCCAGGAATGATCATTCGTGATGCGCGACATCTGTGCACCCCGGATCAGATAGGCGCGCGAATCGCCGACGTGTGCGAACGACACCGTTTCCCCGTCGAGAAGGGAGGCGACGACAGTCGTGCCCATCCCCCGCAGGCGGGCATCCTTACGCATTGCCTCGAGAACCCGACTGTTCGCCAGCTTGAGCGCGGCCATCAGGCGATTCGTGGAGCGCTTCAACGTCTCATCGTAGGCGTGAGGCCAGGTTCCCTCTTCTTCCTCGGTGTGGAGAATGAACTCCGAGATCGTATCGACTGCGATGCGAGAGGCGATCTCGCCGGCCGCATGCCCGCCCATTCCATCCGCCACCAGAAAGAGCTTCGCCTGTTCCTCGACCAGAAAGGCGTCCTCATTATGCTGGCGCTGCCGCCCGACGTGAGACATCCCGAACGCCTTGACGTCCATCAAACCTCAACCCTTCTTGAAAAGGGAATCCAGGAGACCCTTTCCTTCTTTCGTTTCACCCCGGCTCTGCCGGAGCTCCTGCAGGGCAGCGATGATCTCGATGTTGTCCACATCCCACTGCAGGGCCTGCTCGAAGAACCTCTCGGCCTTTGCCGTCAATCCGGCGCGTCTTGCCAGCATCCCCGCATCTTTCAGATAGGTCACGTTCATCGGCTCCTTCTGAACGGCCGCCTCCATCGACTGGACAGCCTGGCGAAGGGCTCCGGGAATCCGCGCGGAGGCGAGCGCCAGATAGTAGTGCGCCTTCGCATCGTCGGCGTTGTGCTTTACGGCCATGTCGAAGTTCTCCCGCGCCGTGACGAAATCGCCCTCCTTGAATGCCTTCACCCCTTTCGCCAGATAAGCCTTCGCCACCTGGGCGAAATCGGTCACCGAGCGCGGAGCCACCCCCTGGATGGTGGAGTCGTGCTGGCGGCGACGCTCCGGATTGGTCAGCACGTTGACCGCCTCGGTGAGCGTCTGAAACCGACGTTCGGCTTCAGCCTTGTCGGGCCCATGATAACGGTCCGGGTGGTTTTCGCGGGCGAGCCTTCGAAACGTCTCGCGAATCTCCGCCTCCGAAGCCGTTCGCTCGACACCGAGAATCTCGTAGTAGTTGGTCTTCATCGATTACTTGGTGCTCTTGGCGAGGAATAGTTTACGCGCAAGCAGGCGAACACCTTCCTGGACGTTCTTGTCGCGGCTCAAACTCTTCAAATCCTTCAAGGTTAATCGATTGATCAACGGGAGAACAACCCCCAGGGGTGCTTTGGGATTCCTCACGAGCGCGAGCATGACCGGATACTTCGACGTCCACTCCCGGCTGACCCCGATCAGCCGTAACACTTCCTGGTCGACGTTTCGCATCGCCGCGAAGTTCTCGATCTCCGACTCGCTGATGCGCGGGCTTCGTACAACCGCCGAGCAGACGAGCCGGTTTCGATCGCGAACGAGAATCGATCGCTCGGCCCGGCCGCCGCGAAAGGCGCATTGAACCCTCTGCGAGACCGACATGAAAAGGATCTTCACGAAAACCGATTTGTCCGCCCCGTCGCCATCCTCGAGGCCCTCCGGAGGCTGCTGCTCGTCGTCTTCCTTCGCCGCCTTCTCCAGCAGGTCTGCGATCGGAGACAGATCGATGCTCCGGTCTTCTTCGAGCTCACCATCCGGAGGAGGGGCCTCCGGTGGAAGCCTTCTCTTTTCGAAGAACTCCTCCTGGATCTCGAGAGCTCTTCGGCGGATGTCGTTCGAGATCGTCGGATTGGAGAGCAGCGCCTCGAGAATTCGAGGAGATCGAATGATCCGTTCCTGGTTGATGACGATCACTTCCTGAAGCATAGGTCCGACTCGGCCGGCCAGATCGACGATGATCTCGTCGCTCACTTTGCGATTCCTGAGAATCGCCTCGAGGATGGTGGGATCCTCGGTCGACATCGCGAGGTTTCCCAACTCGTCGGCGTCGATCCGCTCGCTCCAGACATACGTGAGCACTGCCCGCGTCGGAAGGTCGAACAGTGACTCGCGCGCACAGGCCACGACCTCCGGATCGTTCTCGGCGGACAAACGAATGAGGATCGAGATCAGATCGTTCTGCTCGATCGGCAGCAGACCGCGCGCGGCGAGAAGGAGTGAGTCGCGCGGCAGATCACCGGATGCGATTCGTTGAATCAGCTCCGAGGCGTCGAGCTCCAATGTATTGACGGTCATTGAGCTTCCGGAGAGCTGAGCGTATTGCGGTCGAGCCGGTGATCGCGGACGACCTGGCCGGTTCTGCCCAGCGGCGGCAATGTTCTATCGTTGAGTGTAAGCCGGACTCCGCCGGCATTCCCGATGGACTTCAGCTCGAATTGCTCGCGTGCCGTGAACTCCATACGCTGACCAGCCCGCACCACATCCGAGTGCACCTGAGAGCCGTCGGCGTGGAGAACCAACCAACTATCCTCCGTCGCTTCGACGACGAGTCTCAGCTCGCCGCTCTCGGATGGAACCGCCTCCCCGGGCGGAACCCTCTCGGGCGTAGTCCTCGTCGCGACCGGCGCCGTCGTCACGGCCGCCGGATCGACACCCGGTGAGGAGCTGAACTGACGACGCAACCAGAAAAACCCGAGAATCAGAGGGACGAGAATGACGGCGATGACGACGACTCTCCGAATGCGATGTTGCGGTATCGCGGCAGCGAGCTTGTCCCTCCGAATCGCCTCCTGCTTCGCGGCGGCCCGAATCTCGGGAGCCTCGACTTCCTCGATCGCCTGGATGAAGTGCTCGTAGCGATCGACCTGTTCGCCCGGATCGAGTCCGACGTAGCGGGCGTACTCGCGGATGAATCCGCGTGTGAAAACCGCGGCGGGAAGCGTCTCGAAGTCGTCCCTTTCGATGGCTTCGAGAAAGCGGGTGCTGATCTTCGTGCTGTCGGCGATCTCGCGCAGCGAGATGCCGCGGATCTCGCGCTGCTTTCTGAGCTCGTCGCCAAACGAGGAACCCTCGCTGTGCTCGCGATCATCGGGCGTCACGAGCCTCATTGTAGCAACTTCCCGTGGCAGGTTTCGGTAGATCCTGCCAGGCACCCGGGCGAAGCGATTGCGGTGCGTTGTGGCTTCTGATGCGTTCTGACCGTCATCCTGAGCGAGGGCGGGGGCCAGGGTGTGAGCGAAGGATCTGCGATCGGCAACTGTCTAAGAACGCAGATCCTTCGCTCACACCCTCCCTTCCACCTCGCTCAGGATGACGGTCAGACACGAGAGCTGCATGCGCGCAAGGCCGCGGCAACTGCTCGGGTTACCGGATCCCGGCGGCCCCGCTCCAGATCAGTCGTAGGCTTTGCTGCGATGACGGATGTAGAGAACTTCGATCACCAGCCGGGCATCGTCGATCGCATAGATGATCCGCCAATCGCCGGCACGAAGACGCCATCGCACCGGCGCACCCTCGAGCTTCTTCACGCCATGAGGGCGCGGCTTCGGCCCGAGGGACTCGATCTTCGAGGCCACGCGCGCGGCTACACTCGCCGGCAATCGCTCGTATTCCCTGGCCGCCGAGGGCTTGATCAGAACGCGGTAATCAGCCACGGCCTTCGCGTCTGCTGTGCTTCGCCGCTCGCCGCTTCACGGTCTCGAATGGCATGCTCTGCTCCTGCTCGCGAGACGAAGCCACGAGCTGGTCGTGGATGTCTTCCCACAGCTCGCCGTAGCGCTCGAGATCGATCTGCACGGCGATCTTGTGTCCCTTCTCGTCGGTGACGAAGTGAATCCCTTCCATCGGAGTCCTCCTGATCGGATCATCGTCCGCCTCCTCCAACAACTCGCGCGGTGTGCAGATCAGAGGCGGTTCGTATCGCTGATCTCGCACAACCTGGTCAACATGCGGAATGATGATCGCATTCGCGATGTGTTTGCAATTCCACGTCAGCAGACTGACCAGGCCGGCCTGACAGGCGAGCGCGGGACGCCTGGCTCTGGTGATGGCGACTGGTGCTCTGGACGCTCGCTCTTCCCGCAGGGATTGGGTAGATCATGGCAAGCACCCGGACGAAGCTATTGCGCTGTGTTGTGGCGTAGCAAGCCCGCTGCTCCGTCCCCCGCGCAAATGCTTCGTCCCTACGAGTGCGGCGCGCAAGGTTGCGGGCGGATCCGGCTGGGCGGGCGCTGAAACTTCATCGCGGGCGGATACCCGAGCTCATCTGGCGCTCGATGCAACGACGGAGGTAGACGGAGGTCTGGACATCATCATGCAGCGCGCGAAGGTCGACGGCGCGAAGGAACCGTAGCTGGGACGCCGCGATGCCGCGAGGGGTCGACGCATTCTTCACCAGTGCGATCCGAACGGAATAGCGCGAGCTCCACTTCGCATGGTTCGCTGTCATCGTGAGCTTTTCCACGGTGACGTGATCGGTGGCGAGAAGGGCGACGAGATCCTCTTCCTGGAGACGCTGGTTGATGAGAAGCTCGCGGAAGACTCGCGGGCTCGGATCGAACAGCAGGACTTTGACGAGCTCGCGGCTGCAACGCCTCGCAGCGGCCATCTTCTCTCCTAGGGCCATCTTCTGGATCTTCGTGACGAGCTGTTTGTCCACTGCGCGACGGACGGCTGGAGGAACCCGAACGTCGATCGAGATCCTCAGCAGATCGGGCCAGTAGAGGTAGTGCACGAACTTCAGCGCATGAGCCTGCGGGGTCGCCCGATGCTCGACCAGGCGCGCGCGGATGCGGTAGGAGGAGCTGGCGCGCGGATGGGAGGCGACCAGAAGACAGAGCTGGCTCGTGCAATAGCGATTCCCCAGCACCGCCAGCAACTCGTCCTCGCCCAGTCGATCGAGACAGTCGTTCACGAGCTCGATCAGCTCGTCGCCCCCCATCTGCCGGATGGCGCCTGCGGTGATCCGTCCCTCTCTCGTCAAAATTCCGTCAATCTCCCTTTGATTCGCCAGAAAACGACACGCCTTGCCTGTTCAGAGCACAACAATACGACTGGAACGCCTATATAATTCACCGATCATCCGTTGCAGCGTATCGATGACGTGTCATTTCACCCATCGGACAAGAACATTTTGAAACCACAGACCGCCCGCCAACTCACGAAAGCAACCCTGCTCGGCGAGTTCCTGAAATCGACGACGTCGGCTCGGGTTACGATTCTCTTCGCGTTCCATGCCTTCGTATTCTCCGCCTGCTACTTTTTCGCCTGGCTCCTCCGCTTCGAGTTCGACATCCCGGCAGAATACCTCGATACCTTCCTCTGGAGTCTTCCGGGTGTCGTCGCGGTCCAGCTCATCGTCGGCGGTTTCTTCGGGTTCTTTCAGGGGTGGTGGCGCTATGTCGGAATCGCCGATGTCCTCCGTCTGGTGGCGGGCCTGACCACGGCTCTCGCGATTCTCATCGGACTCTGGTACCTCGCCGAGCTCCTCGGAACCGAACCGCAGGTCTCACGCGGAGCTCTTCTGATCGACTGGGCCTTTGCGCTCCTTTTCCTTTTCGGCGCCCGCGTGCTCGTCCGCACCGCCAGGGACATGGCGCGTGGCGATCAGCCCGCAGAGAAAGCGAAGGTCGTGTTGATCATCGGTGCCGGCGATGCAGGGGAGCTTCTGGCGCGCGAGATCCAGCACCGGCCGCAACTCGGGCTGACGGTTGCCGCCTTCGTCGACGATCAACGGAGAAAATGGGACTCCTACATTCGCGGAATTCGCGTCCTTGGTCCGATCTCCGAGATTCGGCGTATTGCCGACCAGACGGGTGCAACCGAGGCGTTCATCGCCATTCCGAGCGCATCAGGCCCCCGCATCCGCGAGATCATCCGGCACCTCGCCGATGCCCAGATGGAATTCAAGACCGTGCCCGGACTCGACAAGATCGTCCAGGGAAAAGTCCATGTGAGCCAGTTGCGGCCCGTGAACGTCGAGGATCTTCTTCGTCGCGAGCAGATCGTTCTCCCCGGCAACCCGGTTCGGGAGCTGGTCTTCGGCAGACGGGTTCTGATCACGGGTGCGGGAGGGACGATCGGCGCCGAGCTGGCGACACAGATCCTGGAGCTCGAGCCCGAGCAGCTCGTCCTGGTCGAGCGGTCGGAGCTCGCACTCTATGAATGCCTCAAGCGTCTGGCTCACGAGCGGGCATGGCTGCTGGACCGCCTCACCTCACATCTCGCCGATGTTCGCGATCACGAAACGATGTCGCGAATTCTCGCCTCCCTCGAGCCTCGCATCGTCCTGCATGCCGCGGCTCACAAGCATGTACCGCTCGGCGAGAAAAACGTGGATGAGTACGTGCGCAACAATTGCCTGGCAGCTCGCAGTTTCGCAGAGCTGTGCGATCTGAACGGGGTCGAGCGCTTCGTCCTCATCTCCACCGACAAAGCCATCCAGCCGTCGAGCGTCATGGGAGCCAGCAAGCGAGCGGCCGAGATCGCGCTGCTCGACGCCACCCGAGACGCTCGCATGAAGATGATCGTCGTACGCTTCGGCAATGTTTTGGGATCCTCCGGCAGCGTCATTCCCCTCTTCCTCGAACAGATCGCCGGCGGCGGACCGGTCACTGTCACGCATCCCGATGTCGCCCGCTATTTTCTCCGCACTTCGGAAGCGATCTCTCTCGTTCTTCAGGCTGCGGCCATCGGAGAAGGAGGGCGCGTCCACATGCTCGACATGGGAGAGCCGGTACGAATCCTCGATCTGGCTCGCGACCTGATCCGCCTGTCGAACCATGCCGAGGACGAGATCCCGATCGAGTTCATCGGGCTACGACCCGGCGAGAAGCTCTTCGAAGAAATCAGTCTCCGCGGAGAGCTCATCCACCCCACCGCGCATCCTCAGATCGTTGTCACGGAAGCCCCTCAACCGGACTCTGCGACCGTTCGGCGCTGGCTCGGGCGCCTCGAGCTGGCGGCTGCACGGGATCCCGCAGGACTGATTCCAATCCTCACGGAACTGATCCCCGAATTTGAGCCCACCGCAGGGATAGCCGCCGCGGAGCCGGAACGGCAGGCCGATCTGACAGCTCGCCCCTGGCCAGCATGACGCGCCGCAAGCGAGGTGGAAAGAGGAGCGCGGCGCCGGCTGATCGACACAGCGCCGGAGAAGATACCCGCCCCGATGCACTTCGCCGCGATCAGCCCGGCGGCGATGATCAGACGGCTGCAGCTCCTCGTTTCGGATTCACCGAAACGCTGCACCGAACCATCGTCGTTCTGTTTCTCGTCGCCACGCCGATCGTCTTCTGGATCCCCGCGAAAGACCCGTTCGGGCTGCCGAAAGAAATTCTTTCCCGACTCGAGGGACTGCTCATTCTCGCGCTCGTGGGAACGGCGTGGATCCTCCGCGGGAAACTCCCGCCCGTCGGATCTCGCGATCCGAGGATTCTTCTCCCGATCGCTGCAGTGACCTGGACCGCCGTTGCTGCGCTCTTTTCGGATCAACCCCGCGCGAGCGTGTCGTCAGTCGTCACGGTGAGCCTCGCGGCAGTCATTTTTCTGGCCACCCTTCATGCGGCAAGAGCGATCGGCTCGCGCTTTGTTCATCTCGCGTTCATCCCGGCCGTCATCAACGCTTTACTCGCGTGGTCGCAGGGAGGATTCGGCTGGAATCCCATCCCCATGGAAGGCAGCGCAAGACCCGGAGCTCCGGCCCTCCTGGGAAACCCGAACGTCGCCGGAGCATTCCTGGCGGTTCCGGCACTCGCGGCGGTCGCAGCGGTGGTCGCGGCCAGACCGGGGCGGCGTCTGTTTCCCCTGCTGATCGCGGTCGTTCTCTTTGCGGGTCTGCTCTTCACGCTCACGCTGACCGCGATCATCGCCTATCTCGCCGGCCTGCTTCTTCTGTTCCTGGTGCGAGCACGCGGGCGCGCATTGGGGATCGGGATCGCGATACTTTTCGTCGCTGTCGGGCTGCTGGCGCTCGAGCCGAGGATGCAGAAGCGCTTCCAGAAGATGCAGCAGGCGATCGAGACACGATCCTTCGATGCTCTGGTGACATTTCGGCTGACAGCCTTCGTGAGCGCAGCGCGCATGTTCGCCGATCATCCGATCACAGGAGTGGGTCCCGGGAGATTCTCCTGGAACTACTTCCACTACAAGAGCGTCGTGGAAAGCGACTATCCTCGGCTCTTTCCTCACGGACCGCGGCCCATGGCCATTTTCGGCGATGCGCACAACGATCACCTTCAGGTTCTCGCCGAGACGGGGGCTCCCGGTTATGCGATTCTCCTGATCGCGCTCGCTGTCGTGGCGCGCGAGACGTTCCGCCGGCGACTCCCGGGCTTGTCCACAGACGACGATCGCGAATCCATCGACAGCCGGAAGCTGGCTCGCGTCCTTGCTCTCCCTCTGGCCGGATGTTTCGCCGTCCTGGCGATGGGGCAGTTCCCGCTGCAGCTCGCAGCGCCGCGCCTGATGATTCTGACCTTCGCAGCGATCTGCCTCGCATGGAGTGAGGATGCTCCGCCTGAGTAAGATCGTCGCCGTCATCGCATTGAATGCGGCGGTCGTGGCATCGATCCACGACCTCTGCGTCGTTCCACTGCGCTGCAACATCGACGCGAAGAATCATCAGGAAGAGACGATTCGTCTGCTCGACACTGCCGATCCGGTCCGACGAGCCATGCGCGCACGCACGACCCTCGACAACGTCCGCGCCGCACAGACCGAATGCCGAACGAGCCTGGATCTTGTGATGATCGAGGCAGCGAATCTCCGTGCACTCAATCGCAATCTCGAAGCAATCGACGCCTACCGCCGTGCGCTTCGACTCGCTCAGCGCCCGGAGATCTACTTCAACCTCGGTGAGACCCAGGCCGTCGAAGGGGAGAGCTCCGGCGCGGTGGCGAGCCTCGCGGAGGCCTGCCGATTCGATCCGCGTTATTGTGACGCCATCGCCGATTCCACCCTGCGTGACGAGGTGAAAAGGCGTTTGCGATGATGCGCCGCTGCCGCTGTTTCTGCGTGGAGCGCGCTACGCCGAGCGGGCCGCCCTTCGATGCACTCTGACGATTCCCCGGAACACCAGCGCATGGACGGCGAGCAGGGCCAGAAGCAGCAAAAGACGCTCGCTTCGTTCGAGACTTTCGTACCGGAGCGCGGCCATCGAACTGACGAATGCGAGCGCGGACCAGAGTGCGGTCACCGATGGATGTGACCACCCGGCTATCGTCAGCAACTGATAGAAGTGCTTCCGATGCGCTTCGAAAATTCGATCGCCTCGAGCGATTCGCCGGATCAATGTGGCCGATGTGTCGCACAGAAACGGAAGCAGCGGGAGCGCCGCGGCGATGAACGGCGTTCCTCCCTCCCAGACCCGCAGCACGAGGAGGGCGAGAAGCAGGCCGAGCGCTCCGCTGCCGACATCCCCCAGGAAGATCGAGGCGCGTGGAAAGTTCCATGGTAGAAACCCTCCGGCCGCACCAGCCACCGCCAGCGCGAGAATCGCTGCTCCCGCATCACCGTTCCGGATGGAAAAGATCGCCAGGACGAGGCTGCAGAGGATCGCTTCAGTCGAGGCGATTCCGTCGATTCCGTCCATGAAATTGAAGGCGTTGGAAACGCCGACCATCCAGAAGAGCATTGCCGTCGCGATCAGCCAGTAGGGCACGTCCACGATCACGGTGCCTTGCTGGGCCGCTCCACCCCCGGCGCCGGCGATGACCACGCCGGCGAGCACGACCTGGACGATCAGTTTGATAGTCGCCGGAAGGCGCACCAGATCGTCGGCCAATCCGAGAATGGCCATGCCGATCACGGCGACCATGGGAGCGATCCAGAACAGCGCGCGCGCCTCTGCGAAAACCGCGCTGGTGGCGACGATCGCCACGACGATGGCGATTCCGCCGCTGCGCGGTGTCGGCACCTGGTGAGAGCTCCGCTCGTTCGGTATATCGAGCGATCGTCGGCGGGCCCATCGCCGAACCACCGGCGTCAGCAGCACCGACAGTGCGAAGGAAAGGAGCAGCGGCGGCAGGATCGAAGCGATGGCCGTCACAGGGGCACCTCTCGACGAGCGATCACTGGTTCATCCCTCGAGACCGTAATACCGCCTGTACCAGGCGACGAATCTCGGGATTCCGACTTCGATCGGAGTCGTCGGCTCGAAGCCGACCGCCGCAGTGAGATCAGCGATCTCGGCGTACGTGGCGGGGACGTCGCCAGGCTGCATCGGCAGCAGATCGATCTTCGCTTTCATCCCCAGCGCTTCTTCGAGCACCGCAACGAACCGCGTCAGATCGACTGGCCGGTGGTTGCCGATGTTGTAGAGCCGGTAGGGAGCGGCGCTCGTTGCCGGGTCCGGATCCTGGCCGCTCCACGCCTCGTTCGGCCGGGGAACATGATCGATCACGCGAACCACTCCATCGACGATATCGTCGATGTAGGTGAAATCGCGCTCCATCCGGCCGTGATTGTAGAGCTCGATCGGCCTCCCCTCGAGAATCGCCTTCGTGAACTTGAACAAGGCCATGTCGGGTCGACCCCATGGCCCATACACGGTGAAGAATCTCAGCCCGGTGACCGGAAGCCTGAACAGATGGCTGTACGTATGCGCCATCAGCTCGTTCGCCTTCTTCGTGGAAGCATAGAGACTCAGTGGATGATCCACGTTGTCGTGGACGGAAAAGGGCATCCGTGTGTTCGCCCCGTAGACGGAGCTGGATGACGCGAAAACGAGATGGCGAACATCGGTTGCGCGACAGCCTTCGAGCACATTGAGGAAGCCCGCGATGTTGCTGCCGACATAGGCTCGCGGATTCGTGAGTGAATACCGCACGCCCGCCTGCGCCGCCAGATTCACGACGACCTCCGGACGTTGCTCGCCAAAGAGCGCCCGCATCGCGGACTCGTCCTCCAGATCCCCTCGAATGAAGTCGAACGCCTCATGACACCGCAGCTCGTTCAGTCGAGCGGTTTTCAGCTCGGGATCGTAGTAGTCGCTCAGATTGTCGACTCCGACGACCTCGTCATTCCGCTCGAGCAGGCGCCGGCTCAGATGAAACCCGATGAAACCGGCGGCTCCCGTGACCATCACTTTCATCGACCCGCCTCGCTCTCTTCCCCTCTCACGCCATTCGCCGGAGAGCCGCGGCCGAGGAGAAGTCCGACCAGCACTCCGAAAACGAATCCACCCACATGCGCCCACCAGGCAACGCCCGCAACCTCCTCGGTTCCCTGCGCCGAGGCGAGCGATAGCCACCCGCTGCTGAACTGTAGCGCAAACCAGATCGGAAGAAACACGAGCGCCGGAACCTCGGCGATGGCCCAGGAGATCACAACCGGGAAGAGTGTCACCACCCTGGCGAACGGTTGGAGACAGAGAGAGCACCCGAGAATGGCCGCAATGCTCCCTGAGGCACCGATCGAAGGGATCTCCGAGAGGGGGAAGACGAATGCGTGGGTAATGCTTCCCGCCGCCCCTCCGGCGACGAAGAAGAGGAGGTAGCGAGCGCGGCCCAGCCGATGCTCCACGGCGCCGCCGAAAATCGAGAGATAGAGCAGATTGCCGCCGAGATGGAGCAGTCCGCCATGAAGGAAGAGCGATGTGATCAGGGTCGCCACCGACTCCACGCCGAGGTAACCGAACTGTGAGGGATAAAAGAATCGTGCGGGAATGAACCCGAACACCGTCACTAGGATCTCGCCATAGGAACCGCTGAAGAGCTGCGAGAGGAACATCACCACGATCACGGCCAGCAGCGAGCGCGTGACGATCGGATATGTTTGCGGCTCGAGCGTCTGCCGGAGCGGGATCATCGAATTCCGCGCTCGATCGTCGAAACCACCTCGCGCATCTGATCGAGCGTCAGCTCGGGATAGATGGGAATCGCCAGCGTCTGCTGCGAAGCCGCCACCGCGTTGGGAAACTCGTTCCGAGCGGTCGGCAGATCTCGAAAGCAGTGCTGATGCGGCAGCGGAACAGGGTAATACACTTCGCACCCGATCGAGGCCTCCCTGAGGGCTGCCATCGCCCGATCGCGGATCGAGGCTTCAGGAAAGCGAATCACGAACTGGTTGAAGACGTGACGGCGTCGTGGCAGCACTTCCGGCAGGACGACGCGATCGGCGATCTCACTCTCGGCGAACAGGCCCCGGTAGAGATCGGCGTTTCGCTGACGCCCTTTCGTCCATTCATCGAGATACTGCAGCTTGATGTGGAGAATTGCGGCCTGCAGCGCGTCGATGCGGAAGTTTCCTCCGACCGAGTGATGGTAGTACTTCGGTCTCATCCCGTGAACTCTGTAATCGATCAGTTTTTCATACATCTCCCGATCGCTCGTCGTGACAGCTCCCGCATCCCCGAACGCTCCGAGATTCTTCGAGGGGAAGAACGAAAAACAGGCGAGCGGGGCGAGCGAGCCGGCACGACGCTCAGCGATCCCCCCTCCCACGGCCTGGGCGGCATCCTCGATGACGGCGAATCCAGCGGGCCCGGCGATGCGATCGATCGCCTCCATGTCGGCGCACTGGCCGAAGAGGTGAACGGGAATGATCGCCCTGGTCCGGCTGCTGACGAGCGGTTCGATCTGCCGAGGATCGATGTTGTAGGAAATCGGGTCGATGTCGACGAACACCGGAATGCCGCCGAGCCGCTCGACGACCCCGGCGGTCGCGAAAAACGAGTAGGCGGGGACGATCACCTCGTCTCCCGGCTCGAGTCCGAGCACCATCAGGGCGATCAGAAGGGCATCGGTTCCTGACGAGACACCGACCGCATGCGGCGCCTGGCAATAGGCAGCGAAATCGCGCTCGAAGTCCTCGACTCGTTTGCCCAGAATGAACGCCTGCGACTCGTAGACCTCTTCTGTGACACGGAGAACGTCTTCGCGAATCGCGGAATACTGTTTTTTCAGGTCGAGCAGCGGAATCGCCATGGCGGCGCGATTCTATGCCGGCCGATCGCGTCGTGCAACGAAGCAGACACACTAGCCTCGCCAGTTCCCGATCGTTTCCCACACCGACGGGATCGACGGTCCGCTCCCCGCAGCTCGATCTTTGCGATCGCCGGATCGCTGCTCGCCGAGAACCGCCGCGAGCGCGACGAGGTGCGCATCGGGTGGCCGCAGGGCGAGATCGCCGGCATGGCGTACGAGCAGCTCGGTATCGACCTCGCCGGCAATGAAGGAGGGGTGCATGATGACTCTGCGGAGGAACGACGCATTCGTTTTCACGCCGAGGATCGGATAGTCCGAGAGCGCCGCGGCGAGCCGAGCGATCGAGGCTTCTCGCGTCTCCCCATGCGCAATCACTTTCGCCAGCAGCGGGTCGTAGTGGACCGACACTTCGCTTCCCGCAGCGATCCCCGAATCGACCCGGATACCGGGCCCCGAGGGCTCGCGATAGACGGAAATCGTTCCCGTCTGCGGCAGGAAGCGATCATCGGGATCCTCGGCATAGATCCGGCACTCGACCGCATGTCCTCGCTGTGCCAGATCTTCCTGATTCCACGGAGTCCGCTCCCCACCAGCTACCAGAATCTGAGCGCGCACGAGATCGATGCCGAGCGCCATCTCCGTGACCGGATGTTCGACCTGCAGGCGCGTGTTCATTTCGAGGAAGTAATGATGGCCGTCATCGGTGAGGAGGAACTCCACGGTCCCCGCATTGACGTAGCCGGCCGCCCTCGCCGCTGAGATCGCCGACTCCGACATTTTCTCCCGAAGCTCGCTCGAATAGTGTGGGGCAGGTGTTTCCTCGATGACTTTCTGATGTCTCCGCTGGATCGAGCAGTCACGCTCGAACAGGTGGAGCATGTTCCCCTCGGCATCGCCGAAAATCTGAATCTCCACATGCCGCGGCCGCTCGATGAATCGCTCGAGAAGCAGTCGCTCGTCTCCGAACGCCTTGAGCGCCTCACGGCGAGCCGATTCGATCGCCGGGACCAGCTCCCCTGCGCTCCGGACGACCTTCATCCCTTTCCCACCTCCCCCCGCCGACGCTTTCACGAGAAGAGGAAAGCCGATCCGCTCTCCCTGATCGACGAGCGTCTCATCCGACTGGTCGTCGCCATGATAGCCGGGCACGACAGGGACTCCGGCTCGCTCCATGAGCGTGCGCGATGCCGCCTTGGAGCCCACCAGTTCAATCGAGTCGGACCGCGGTCCAATGAAGACGATTCCGATCTCCTCGCAGGCTGCGGCAAGCTCGGCGCGTTCGGATAGAAATCCGTATCCGGGATGGATGGCGTCCGCACGGCTCGTTCGAGCCGCGTCGATGATCGAGGCGACATCGAGATACGTTTCGCGAGCGTCGCCGGTCCCCAGAGAGACGGTCGAATCGAACAGACGTCCGGCAGGAATGCCGATGTCGTCCTCGGCATGAGCGAGCACCGATGCGATTCCCATCTCGCGGCAGGTCCGCGCGATCCGGACCGCGATCTCGCCCCGATTCGGGACCATGACTCTTCGAATCGTCCTGCGGCTCATCGCGCCACCCAGGGTGGCTTCTCTTTCTTCAGAAAGGCTCCCATTCCCGCCTGCCCTTCCGCCGAAGCGCGACGCTCGGCGATCGCTTCGATCGTATGCGGAATCGACTCCTCGGGAGGATGCCCGACGACGAACTCGATCAGCTTCTTGCACTCCGCCACCGCCTCCGGACCCGAGCTGAGAAGCTGCGAAACCTTCTCTTCGATCATTCGATCGAGCTCTGCTTCATCCGCGGCGATTGCGTGCAACAGGCCGATCTCTTTCGCGCGATCGGCGCCGAAACGCTCGCCTGTGAGAAACAGTGCCCGTGCGTGCGATTCCCCGATCTTCGCGATCACGTAGGGAGAGATGACCGCGGGAAGAATTCCCAGCTTGACCTCGGACAATCCGAACTTCGAGGTTGCAGTCCCGATGGCGATGTCGCAAACGGCAACGAGACCGACACCACCACCGATCGCCGCCCCCTGAACTCGACCGACCACCGGAACACGAGCAGCGTTGATGACCGCGAACATCCTGGCGAGACGAGCCGAGTCGCGGACGTTCTCCTCGCGCGTGTAGGTGGCCATGCGCGCCATCCAGTTCAGATCCGCACCGGCGCAGAAATTCGCTCCGCTGCCGGCGAGAACGATCACGCGAGTCTCTCGATCGTCGCTCAGCTCGCCGAAAACGTCGATCGCTTCGGAGATCAGCTCGTCGTTGAAGGCGTTGTGGACTTCGGGGCGATTCAGCGTGACTCGGGCGACCGAGGCACGCCTCTCGACGGAAAAATTCGTATGGGTCATCTGCTCCCCCGGGTGCCGTGGAAATGGCGGCGCCCATCGTAGACGAGACGGAAGATCCGCTCAACCGGCGAGGCTGGCCCGCCGTCGTGAGCCCTCAGCTCAGTGACGCGACACGCTGCGACGACGAACGGGGTCGCTGTTTCCGAACGTGGCTTCGAGCGTGTACGTGCTCTCCCCCGCCCCTCCAGCCGGCTCGACTCGGATCAACATCGGCGTCGGACTGATCGGGAGATCCGACTCCACACCGAGCGTCGTCTGCACCGATCCACTCGTCGAGGCGGCGATGACCGTGGAGAGAGGAGCCGCTCCCTCGCGCGTGAGCGTGACGCGCAGCGGCCTTTCTCCCGCGGCGACGGTGACGACGACCGGGCCGCTCCGATCGGGGACGATGCGATAGTGATCGACGTCGACATCCGAGCAGATGCGGGCCTGAATGGTGCGGCCCGACGGCAGGTTCCCGTACGCGGTCCCCTCGGTATCGTTCGGCTCGTAACTGTCCGCGCACGCCACCCCTCGGAATCTAGGGTTGGTCACGAGCGCGAACGGCTGCGCTTCGCCGCCCGTGATCATCGATCCCTTCACCTCGACGGTATAGAGGCCCGCAATCGAATCGAGAATCTCGACCTGCTCGACGTTGTCCCGGCTGTTGATGCCGCGTGTGGCAGGCTCGGCGGGTCGCGACGGGTCGAGAACGAATGGGAAGATCTCATTCCCGGAAGGGTCGCGAACGATCAGATCGAGATCGTTCACGAGCGCCTTGCTCGCCATGTCGAAGAGAGCCACATCGGGATCCGTCCAGGCGAGCGTGACGCGCGCGTCGTAATCCGTCCCCAGAACGAATGGATACGTCAGGGTCTCTCCCTGCGATACCGTCCCGGAGCGGATCATCGATCGCGTCCCGCCATCGCCGATGATCAGATCGACGGACGATCTGGCGTCGAGCAGGCCGAACCCGTAGGTGTAGTCGGGCCCCGGCTCTCCGAGATCCTCGGCGCCATTGATCAGAAGCGCGCGCAACATCTCGACCGAGGGATCTCCTCCCATCGTCCGTCGCCATTGCTCGACCAGCAGGGCTGCGGTACCGGTGACGACGGGAGCAGCCATCGATGTGCCGCTCAACGATGTGTACGAGCCATTGGTGGTCGAGGAGAGAAGGGAAACACCGCGGGCGACGATCTCCGGCTTGATGCGGCCGTCGCGAGTCGGGCCGCGGCTGCTGAAGTCGGCGATCGTCTTCGATGCGTTCACCGCACCGACGGCGATGATGTTCTTCGCGCTTCCGGTCGGCCCGATCGTCATGAAAGGACCATCGGGCGGATGGCCGTTGATCTCGCACTGCTGGCACGATGGACTCACAGGGCAATCGGTCCCCGAGCCGTTCTGCGAGACACAAAAGGTCGTCGATCCACCGTCGTGGGTGTGCGAGAAGGGTGGCTGAGTCGGCCCCGTGTCGTCGTTCTCGTTGCCGGACGAGAAAACGATCAGCGTTCCGCTTTCGGAGCTCAACCGATCGAGCACGGCGCTCTCGAATGGAGAATAGGCGCCGAAGAACTCGGTATTGATGAAAAATGCCCAGGAGCCCGCAGACCTCAAGCTCCAGCCGAGCGTGAAGCTCCAGGAGTTGTTGTCGGCGTGAACCCCGAGCCTCCCGAGACTGTCCCTCTTGATCGGCTCGAAGTCGCCGGCGGGACAGTTCAGATCGAACTGCTGAATCCTCACCCGCGGTGCCATCCCCTTCGCATCAGCCCGGACACCTGCCGCACCGATCGTCCCGCTCACATGGGTCGGGTGGGAGACGGCACCCGTCCCGCTGTTGCTGGTGAGCCGCCCGGTGAACTCCGGATGATTCGCCTGCGCACTCCCGCAGTCGAGAACGGAAGCAATGACACCTTCGCCCGTCAGATTGTGCGGCGGCGCCTGAATGGAATCGACGTTGGACAGGAGGGCGGCCTTCGTGTTGTCGGATCGGATCTCACCCACTCTGGCTCCGATCATCATCACGCCGTTCTGCTCGGCGAGGCGTTGAAGCCGGTCCGAAGGAAGCCAGACATCGAGCGATCTCAATGTCCGGAAGTCGACATCGAACGGGTGCAGCCGCGATCCTCCGAGCGCAGTGATCGTCGCCGTCGCCGCTTCGAAACCGACATCATCGTGGAACAGCACTTTGAGCCGCGCGAACGCAGAGCCTCTCCCCGCCTCCCTGCGCGCCGAGGATTGAATCTTCATCTCCGGCGTGATCGGCTCGAGGATCTCGAGCAGGCCGGAAGCCGCGACTCCCGCCGCTGCGCGGACGACATAGCGCCCCCCCGCCGCCGGACGGATGACACGAATTCCCCGAGCATCGAGCCCTGCCCGCTCGCGCTCGAGGAGGGGACGAACGGCAGTCCCGAGGTAATACCGTTCTCCGCCATGGGAGACGGCGTTGGCAGACCGTCCGCGCAGCGGCTCCTCCGCCGAAGCGGTTAGAGAGAGCGCGAGAGCGAGGGCAAACGAGGTGAGGCGGAATCGGGCGGTCATCGACCAGAGTATAACGTCCACTACGGGGCGTCGGAATTCCGCCTCGAGGCAATCCCGTCATCCTGGGATGACGCTGCGCGCTCGATCGGCAGCTCCACGCAGAACAGACTCCCTTCGCCGAGCGTCGATTGCACGGTGATGTTCCCACCGTGCATCCGGACGATCTCGCGTGAGATGAAGAGACCGAGCCCGGTCCCCTTCACCGCAAGCCCGTCCTCTTCGACCCGGTAGAAGCGCTCGAAGATCAGCGGCTGCTTCTGAGGGGGGATTCCGTTTCCGAAATCGCGTACGGTCATCACCGCTCGCTCGTCCGCCCGAGCGAGCGTGATGATGATGCGCGACTGTCCATCGGAGTACTTGACCGCATTGGATACGAGATTCTCGACCACCTGACTCAGTCGTATGGGGTCGCCATCCAGCGGCGGCAGCTCCGTCTGGACCGACACCTCGATCTCATGAGTGGTCGTCCTCGCGTACTTTCGGGCGATGCCGTCGACGATCTCTCGAAGATCGACCTGCTCGAAGCGGACCGAGAACTTTCCGGCTGCCATTTTCGATGCATCGAGGAGATCCTCGGCGAGGCGGAGAATCTTCTTCGACTCGTCGCGGATCACCCGAAGCGATTCCACCGAGGAGTCGAGCTCCTGCCGCTGGATCGACTCTTCTGCGAGCTCGGCATAGCCGGTGATCGATGTCAGCGGGTTCTTGATCTCGTGCGTCACGAGGGAGACGAATTCGTCCCGTTCCCTGTTCGCTTCCTCTTCACTCTGGAAGAGCTGCGCGTTTCTGATCGCGATCGCCGCCTGGGCAGCCATCGTCTGGAGCAGCCGGAACTGCGAGGGGCCGTAGATGTCCATCCGGTAGCTCTGAATGCAGATCGCGCCGATCACCTCGTCACCGAACAGCATCGGGGCAATGACGATCGACCGCCCGCGCGGCCCGCCCGCGCCTGCCGTTTCATCGTCGACGGTCTGCCCTTTCCGCCCATGCTCGTAGAAGACCAGCTCACCGGTCGCAATCGCTTTCCCCGTCAATCCGGCGCCCTGCCGAATCGTCCGATGGTCAATTTCGGTTCCGGCCGAGCTCAGAAACACGATGTCGATCGAGGGCGAGTCTCTCCCCCCGAGCGCGATGAAGAATCCATCCCACTGGAGCACCTTGTTGCTCTCGCGCGCCAGAATTCCGAACAGCTCTGAGGTCTCCAGCGTGGCGTTGATCATGCTGCCGATGCGATTCAGCACGCGCAATTCCTCATTCCCGTGACGCAGATCGACATTGAGTCGAACGATCGATGAGATCCCTGCCAGGAATGCGAAGATGAGAAGGCATGAAAGGATATACCCGAGGGTCGGGGCGATGAGTCTGAGAACGATGGCGAACGGAATGTTCACGACGAAACTGATCGCCAACCACAGCGTCGTTCGCGGCCAGAGCTGTTCGAGGACGTCGGCCATGCCCGACCGCGAATAGACGGCGATCGAGCTGAGCAAAGTCGATACGACGACGTGACCAATCGCGAAGAACACCAGACTGGCGATCGGTTTCACATACACCGGCAGCACGAGCACGGGACGTCCGATGACGAGTTGGACGAGGAATCCCCCTCCGATGGTGGCCAGGACCGCCTGTCCCACTTCGAACAGAGCGAAGAGTGCCGTCTGCGGTGTTCGCTTGCGCACACGCTGCACGAGCCAGACGAGAAACGTCGCAAGTGCGTTCAGCGTTGCCGCGCCGCTCGCTCCGGCCAGCAGGAAAAAGACGAATGAGAAGGTGGGACCGATCGTGAAATGGGATCCCGGACTCACGCGCACGGAGAAAAAGAGATCCGAGACGACCAGGGCCGCCGTGAAAACGAGAAAGACGGTGACCGATTCCGGAGTCGTAATGGGTGGATAGAGGAGAAGAAGGGGAAGAAGAGCACCGAGACCGACCGCGGCGATGGCGGCGCGGACGACGACAGCCGATCGCGGCATGTCGGAGGCGCGCGCCCTGCGACCCAGGGCCGTCGTCTCGCCGATGTCCGAATTTGTCATCGTTCTCTGACCGAGCTGGTTACGACGAATGACGAAGTCGCCCTGGAAGATCGGCTTGCCGCCAGCCATGGTGCCCGAGGCCGGACTCGAACCGGCACGCCCCGGAGGGCGGTAGATTTTGAGTCTACTGCGTCTACCGATTCCGCCACTCGGGCATGAAAGGCACGATCATAACAACGACGGCGCTCATTTTTCATCCGTGCCGTTGAGCACGCACATTTCTGGAGCGCCTGAATCCACTCTCATCGAAAGCAGACTCTGCTCAGGCGGTCGCTTCGGCGTTTCGTCGCTGCCAGCGCCCCGCCGTCTCGTGCAGCTCCTCATCGGTCAGCAGCCGCTTCGATGCCTTCGCCTGCTCGAAGATCGCTTTCGCCAGATCCTCCTCCTGAGGGTAGCCATGCAGGTCGAGCCAGTAGATCACGTTCGAAAGTCCGCACATGGGGCCCACCTCGATGATCTGCTGCAGACCGAACTGCCCCGCCGGGACTCCCGAGTACACCCGATCGGCCAGCCACTCACTCCCCTTTTTCTTCGCCTTGATGATCGCCGCCGCGTGAACGCCCGTGCCCGTGCGGAACGCATCGCGGCCGAACACCGGGTACTGATCGGTGAGGGGGACTCCCGTGGTCTCGGAGACGAATCGAACGTAGGCGGGCAGCGCCGTGAGGTCGTTCTCGATCCATCCCATCAGCTGGAGGTTGACCATGAGCAGATCGATCGGCGTGTTGCCAACCCTCTCTCCGATACCGAGAGCACAACCATGCACGCGATCGGCGCCCGCCTCGATGGCTGCGATCGTGTTGATCACCCCGAGACCTCGATCGGAGTGCCCGTGCCAGTCGATCTTCACTTCGGGGCTCACCCTGCTCACGACACTCCGGACGAAACGAATCAGATTCCTGGCACCCCACGGCGTCGCATGCCCCACCGTGTCGCAGACACACACACGCGAGGCTCCCGCTTCGATGGCCGCCGTGTAGAGCTTCTCGATGTCTTCCGGCCTGGCCCGCGTCGTATCCTCGGTCACGTACATGACCGGCAGTCCTTCAGACACTGCGAAGCGCACCGCCTTGTTCGACTGCTCGATGATCCAATCGAGCTCCCACTCCTCGGCGAACTGCCTGATGGGAGACGACCCGATGAATGTGCACGCCTCGATGGGGATCCCGACGCGCTGCGAGATCTCGACGATCGGCCGGATGTCGCTCTCAAGGGTCCTCGCTGCACAGTTGGCCGCGACCTGGAGCTTCTGGTCGCGGATCTCGCGCGCGAGCCGCTCGACCGCCTCCTGCACGTGAGGTCCCGCGCCGGGAAGGCCGATGTCCGCCGAATCGACTCCGATCTCGTTCATGAAGTGGAGAATCCGGATCTTCTCCTCGATATCGGGGTTCTTGACAGACGGCGACTGAAGTCCGTCGCGCAGTGTTTCGTCATCGAACTCGATTTTCGCCTTCTGCTTCGCCGGCGCTTCCCCGGCGGCATTCCAGTCGTAAATCAGGTCCTTCAGCTCATCGCTCATGCCGGCCTCCGATCGGGCTGATTACAACTTTTCAACGCTGCGTCGGGTGACGAATTCCTCGGCAGCATTCCACTGGGCGGATTCGAAGCTCCGCGCCCGCCCGCCGCGGCAGCAGAGCTCCGCGCAAAATGGGAATCGCGCTCACTTTCCCGGAAAGTTCGCCTGACGCTTTTCGATGAAAGCACTCATCCCCTCCTTCATGTCCTCGGATGCGCAAAGGAGCCCGAACAGGGTCGCCTCGAGGAACTGCCCCTCTTCGAACGGCATCTCACCGCCGCGGTTGACCGCCTCGATGGCCGCTCGGACCGCGACCGGCGATCGTGACATGATCTTCCTCGCCATCTCCTCGGCTGCCGCCATCAGTTGATCGGCAGCCACCACGCGGTTCACCAGACCGATCTTCTCCGCCTCCGTCGCGCTGATCCTCTCTCCCGTGCAGATCAGCTCGAGCGCCTTCGACTTTCCGAGAAGCCTGGCCATCCGCTGCGTGCCGCCGTAGCCGGGAATGATCCCCAGAGTCACTTCGGGAAGTCCGATCTGAGCATTCTCCGCGGCGATCCGGATATGGCAGGCGAGCGCCAGCTCGCAGCCGCCGCCGAGGGCGTAGCCGTTGATCGCGGCGATCACCGGACGGGGAAAGCGCTCGATCTGCGAAAGGATGAACTGTCCCCGCTCGGAGGTCTCCTTCCCGCTGATGGGCGTCTTCTGCGCCAGCTCGTTGATGTCGGCGCCGGCGACGAACGCTTTCTCGCCTCCGCCCGTCACGATCACCGCGCGCACCGACTCGTCGCTCCGGGCCTCGTCGAATACACGATGGATCTCTTCCACCGTCTGCGCGTTGAGCGCGTTGAGGACCTTCGGCCGGTCGATGGTCACCACGAGGATCCCGTCGTGATTTTCGACCCGAACATTTTCGAGCTCGTCGTATGCCATTCGTCGCCTCCTCATCCGTTTCTCTGGTCGAAGGGAACCGGCTTGTCGCCTGAATAGTCGTAGAAGCCTGCTCCGCTCTTGCGCCCGTACCGTCCGGCCAGAACCATCTTCTTGAGAAGGGCCGGCGCGGCGAACCGCCGCTCGCGGTACTCGTCGAACATGATCTGGCTGATGTAATAGGTCGTGTCGAGGCCGACGAAGTCCAGCAGCGTCAGCGGCCCCATCGGATGACCGCAGCCGAGCTGCATCCCCTTGTCGATGTCCTCCACCGAGCCGATCCCTTCCTCGAAGCCGCGAATGGCGTCGAGGAGATAGGGAACCAGAAGGCGATTGACCACGAATCCGGAGTTGTCGCGGCAGGCGATCGGCTCCTTTCCCAGGCTCCTGGCGAACTTGTAGGCGCGCTCGAAGCTCTCGTCGCTGGTGAGAATGGTCCGCACCACTTCGACGAGCTTCATGAGCGGTACGGGGTTGAAGAAGTGAAGTCCGACGAACTGCGCCGGCCGCGAGGTCGCCATCGAGAGCTCGGTGATCGTGAGAGACGAGGTGTTCGACGAAAAGATCGCGTCTTTCTTCACTACGCGATCGAGCGCCTGGTAGGCGACCTTCTTTTCCTCGATGTTCTCGATGATCGCCTCGATGACGATGTCGCAATCCGCCATCTCCTCGATCGACAGCGTCCCCTTCAGGCGCCCGCGGCAGGCGTCCTTCTCCTCCGCCGTCATCTTCCCCTTTTCCACGAATTTCGAGAGACTCTTCTCGATCCCTTTGAAGCCGCGATCGAGAAAGGACTGCTCGGGCTCACGGACGATCGTCTCGTATCCTGCCTGCGCCGCGATTTGTGCGATTCCGGAGCCCATCAGGCCGCAGCCGAGGACTCCGACTTTCTTGATGTCCGACATACCTGCTCCTTTCGACAACGAATGCGCGCGCCATTCTATCGTCGAGGTCAAGGGAAATCGTGTGATCGTGACGACAGCGTCTCGTGTCGCCGCGGCAGGTCGTCCGGAAGACAAAAGCTCGAAGAGATTCGTGACGCCACGCTGGCGGGAACCGCCGGGGCAATCCGCTCGAGCTGCTCTTTCGGCTCCGGGCAACGAACGCTTCCCGGATTGCGGATCTCGGTCACGCTCTCTTCGAGCTACTATAAGTATGCAACCTCCAGGCTCCGTCAGCCACATGAATTTGGAATCAAACCGGCGCGGGATTGTTCCCACCCGGGGAAGAAGGAGATTTTTCGTGAGAAACCTCGTCATCATCGCGACCGCGATCGCCGTCTGGCTCGCCTCGCCCATTGCTGCTCGAACCATCACTGATTCGCTCATCGAGAGCCAGCTCGTGGTCTGCGGCGAGAAGCCGAAACTTAGCCGCCAACCGCTGCCGCAGCCTCTCCCTCGCGGTTTCACGGGGGAGATGATCCTCGTCGAATCAGCCCATCCGGGGTGTGCCGGGCAGTACGCGGCCGTCATCAGCGACCAGGCTGATGCGTTCTATCTCGGCGGCCCCTGGTTCCTCCGGAGCTACAACGGGACGCCCACCGAGAAGATCCGCACGTTTGGATGGGAGCGCATGCGCCAGTCGTTCGAGCCGGACGTCTCCGCGACTCCGGGGCGCAACGGCCTGCTGGCCGTCAAGCTCAACTACAAGACCGAGTACGGGCCCGCACCGATCGAAGGATGGGTCGACCCGGCGGGTACGACGTTCTTCCCGGGGGAGTTCTACCGCCCGAGCGATGATGTAGGCAAAGCGCGGACCACCAGGTTGCAGGGCGTATCTTCGACCGCTCCGACCATCGGACCGGCGGGAGCGAAGGTGTGGGTGGTCGAGTTTTCCGATTTCCAGTGTCCCTCGTGCAAACGAAGCTCGTCGTTCCTGAAACCGATTCTCGAAAAATATGGGACGCGAATCCGCTACACGCGCCTCGATCTTCCGCTCACGGCGAGCCATCCCTGGGCTTTTCCCGCGGCCGCAGCCGGGCGTGCGATCCATCGACAGAATCCCGAGCTCTTCTGGAAGTTCAAGGAGACGATCTACGAGATGCAGAGCGAACTGTCGATTTTCACGCTCGAAGACCTGGCGCGCAGCTTCGTCAAGGATCACGATCTCGACGTGGCCAGATACGATCGCGACGTCGCCTCGGACGAGATTCGGAAAGAGATCCTGGCCGGAATCGGAACCGCGTTCACCCTTCAGGTGATGGGAACTCCGAGCTTCATGGTCAACGGCGTCCTGGTCGATGCCGGTGACGAAGGAAAGAACCTCGACGCCTGGATCGCGAAGCAGCTGGGAAGTTGAGCTGAGTCCGCAGACTGAACCTGGCCTGCAATCCACGAGCTGTATTTTCTCGGGCTGCCTGTCGACCTATGTCCGGAAGGTGGACACGATGGCGAAGCAGCAAGGCCGGATCCTGGTCCTCGATCATGGAGCAGAGTCGGCTCCATGGAAACGTCTCGCGAAGAATCATCCCATCGACATCTGCACGCAGTTCGACAGGCTCAGCGCCGTCTTCGCGGAGACCATCGAATCGACAGGCGTTCGTGCCGTCGTCTTCGACAAAGTGATCGGCGTTTCGCTGTTCATGGAGTTTCTCTGCGGGGTCAGCCGCGATTTCGATGGCGACGTGATCATGATCGAGCCGTCAGGCTACGGCCTCGTGAGCCATCGCATGAAGGATGGTCGTCGCGACCTCTATCGCCTCGATTCGCAAGGCGTGGCCTACTGCACGAGCCGCCTCTTCAGAGAGACGAGCAGCGAGCCAGGGAGAATCGATCTGCTGCTCCCGAAACATGCCGCACTCGTCGGGGCCGCCCTTTCGGTTTGACGCAACGGCCCGCTTCGGGGCGGGCCGTCATCGCATGATCCTCGAGTCGGGTCAGAAACGCATTCGAATCAATGCTGCCCCCGCAAGGAGAACGAGGAGAGTCAACAACGCCCAATCCGAAGCGGTTGGAATTGAGACCTCTTCGGTCGGCGGCAGGGAGTTGATGGAAAACGTCGAAAAGACACGGAACGATTCGCAGGTGCCGTTGTCCGTATCCGTTGCCGTGATCGTGAACGGGAAGTTGCCCGATCCCGTCGGAGTTCCGCTGAGAAGTCCATCCAGCGAAAGTGTGATGCCGTCCGGCAGCACGCCGCCGGAAATTACGAACTCGAAGGGACCGACTCCCCCCGAAGCCGTGAACTGAACGCTGTAGGCCGATCCCACCTGCCCTGCGGGGAGCGTCGAAGGGAGCACTGTGATCGTCGGACAATTGATGGTCAGTTGCGTATTGAGCACGCCCTGGCACAGCAGTTGGGGATCTGCGCCGGTGTCGGTTGCCGTCACCGAGATGTTGAATACGCCCACTTCGGTCGTCGTCCCACTCAGAACGCCTCCGCTCGAGAGTGTGAGACCGCTGGGAAGCCCCACAGCCGCGAAGGTATACGGCCCGGTCCCACCGGTGGCATTGAATGTCGCTCCCGGGTAGGGGGAGCCCCCGACTCCTGCGGGAAGTGGATCAGGATTCGAGCTCACCGTGATCGTGCCGCATTCCGCCGGGGGAATCACGACATTGAAGCTTCCGCTGTCGTTCGTCGTGTGCTTGACCTGCTGCCCGCTCGAAATGTAATTCGCCGGCGTCGTCGTCGCTTCTCCCTGATCGTTGATCGCGAACCTGAAGATCTCGGTGTAACAGTTGTTGGTCGTCAGGACGTCCGCCGGCGGGATCAGCGCGATGTTCTTGTAGTTGTTGTTGGGGTAATTCTGGATTGAGATGTCCGAATCGACGAACTCGAACTCGTCGGCCGGCCATGTATCCTCGGAGACCGGAGTGAAATAAAGAACTTTGGCCTCGCCTACGACGCCTGTGCAGCCCGTGACCGTGATCTTTCCAAGCTGGCCGATCTGCGGATTCTCCGGAATCGTCACGACTGTCGTCACCTTGTTCGCATTCGCCTGAATTGTATCTTCGACGGTGAAGGCAAATATCGTCGGCCCGCCGATGACGTTGGCGGCTCCGCTCGGGTCTGCATCGTAGACGGTTACGGTGAGGTTCTGCGGAATAGCGGAGACGGCGCTCGCGCGCACCAGAAAGAATGCGCCTTTCGGCTCACCGGCGACGAGTCCCGTCTCCGCGATGGGATTGCCCCCGTCGGGTCCCGGCTTGAACTTCAGCCGGTGGACGCCGCTTCCGACGTTCTCGATGTTTCCGCCGCCGGTGTCGAGCTCGACCCACGCATCGGCAACGGGTGCGTCGCTGGTGATCTGGAAAATGAGGTAGGTCGCGTTCAGACCGTTTCCCAGGTCCGTGTACATGACCGATCCCGAGTGACTCGAGATCGTAATCGCCGCCTGAGCACTCGAGCCCAGCCCGACAACTCCGATCAGAACCAGAAACACGACAAAGCCCATCTTCTTCACGGTTGTCTCCTCCGAGGCCGCGACCGGTGTAGCCCCCCAGCGCGGTCCTCGCGTTGTTCCAGCCAGGTGCTCCTTTGCGACCTCGATCAATTTCGTCGAGCGATTCATGAAAGGATCGTGCGAAGGATATAGATCAAACGTCAGAGAACCGTCCCGCTGAAGTCAATCTCCCGTCAAGCGGAAAACAGAGAGGGTCTAGATCTCCTTCGCTGCATTCGAGCCGCAGCTTCGGTATATTCGCGCAATGATTCCGTGGCACTACGAGCTGTTCAAGCTTCTATTCGCCGTCGCGGTCGGCCTGATGGTCGGACTCGAGCGCGAGTTGCGCGGAAAGCCGGCCGGGCTCCGCACGATGATGCTCATCGCCCTCGGATCGACGCTCTTCACGATCTTCTCGATCGAGATCGTCGGAGAATCGATCGCCGACCGTGGAAGGATCGCCGCGCAGATCGTGACCGGGGTCGGCTTTCTGGGCGCTGGCGCGATTCTTCATGACAGGCGGCAGGTCACCGGATTGACCACCGCCGCGTCGATCTGGCTCGTCGCGTCGCTGGGCTCGTCGGCGAAAGCGCGATGGTGCTGGAGGACATTTCGATTCAGGGAACCGGTAGGGCGGAGTTGCGCGGCAGTGCGTGGAGCGCCAGGAACATCGGAGAACGTCCGATCGCCCGCGGCGAGCGATGCCTGGTCGAGCGAGTCGAAGGATTGACGCTCATGATCCGGGCGTCGTGAAGTGCGAGATCGAACACCGAAAGGAGATACGTCATGGGTGGGGCACTCGTCGTCACTGCCGTTCTCGCCGTTCTCGTCATCGTCACGCTGGCGAAAACCGCGATCGTCGTTCCGCAGCAGAATGCCTACGTCGTCGAGCGTCTCGGGAAATACAGCGGGACGATCAGTGCCGGCTTTCACATCCTGATTCCGTTTCTCGACGTCGTACGCTACAGGCACTCGCTGAAAGAGCAGGCGATCGACATTCCCGAACAGATCTGCATCACTCGCGACAACGTCCAGGTCGGAGTGGACGGCGTTCTGTATCTGAAGGTGCTCGATCCTGGCCGCGCCTCGTACGGAATCGCCAACTACAATTTCGCCATCTCCCAGCTCGCGCAGACGACGCTTCGGAGCGAGATCGGAAAGATCGAGCTCGATCGAACCTTCGAAGAGCGGACGAACATCAATACTTCGGTCGTCAGCGAGCTCGACAAGGCGAGCGAGCCATGGGGCATCAAGGTTCTCCGCTACGAGATCAAGAACATCACTCCACCGCGCGACGTCCTCGCCGCCTCGCCGCGGTGAAGGAGCCGGCTGCCGAGACGCCCCCCCCCGGCCCCGACCCGCATTTCGGTCCGTGAGGAACGGCGTCACGGCAGCGAGCAGGTGTTCGACTGACATACAAGCCGAACTTGTTGCGGATGTTGGGAACGATCATCGCAGGAACGCGAGATCCTCGCGTCGCATCCGCGACGAAGTTCGGCCACTTTCTGGCGCCCCTTGACTCCGCTCGGCGCAGCAAATAGCATGCGCCCTCTCTCGGGGAATTCACCCATGTGAGAGGGCGTTCCCCTAGCGTTCACACCCTTGCGGGGTCGTAGTTCAGTTTGGTTAGAACGCCGGCCTGTCACGCCGGAGGTCGCGGGTTCGAGTCCCGTCGGCCCCGCCAGATTGGACCGAGCAGCCCGCATTGCTCTCCTGTATCATGCTCGCGATTTTTGGCCAATCGCGATGAAGGTGATCGAAACGACACTTCCCGGCGTGCTCCTGCTCGAGCCGCGCGTCTTTTCCGACGATCGCGGATTCTTCATGGAGACGTATCATGCCGCCCGGTTCGCCGAGATCGGCATTAGCCTCGCTTTCATCCAGGACAACCACTCCTACTCGATCCGCAATGTGTTGCGGGGACTGCACTATCAGGAGCCGAACGCACAGGGAAAGCTGGTCCGCGCTGTCACCGGGACGATCTTCGACGTCGCCGTCGACATCCGGCGCGGATCGCCGACGTTCGCTCGATGGTTCGGCACGGAGCTGTCGGAAGGGAACAAGCTCCAGCTCTGGGTTCCGCCCGGCTTCGCGCACGGATTTTGCGTCCTCTCGGAGACTTCGGATGTGGTCTACAAGTGCACCACACTCTACGATGGAGCCGCCGATCGATCGATTCTCTGGAACGATCCGCAGATCGGAATCGAATGGCCGGTCGACATACCGCTTCTGTCCGCGAAGGATGCAGCAGCCCCGCGGCTCTCCGAGGCGAGTCTTCTGCCCTCATGGCAGAAGTCACGGTGAACGATCCGCGCTAGACTCTCCAACGGTCGACGACGATGCCGAAGAGCTTCTACATCAGCACCGCAATTCACTATGTGAACGATCTGCCCCACATAGGCCACATCTACGAGAACGTTGTCGGCGACGTCATCGCGCGCTTCCGGCGCGCGTCCGGCGACGATGTCTTCTTGCTCACCGGTACCGACGAGCATGGACAGAAGATCGAGCGCAGCGCGGCGAAACAGGGAATCAGCCCGATCGAGCTGGCCGATCGTGTCGTCGCCTACCACAAGGAGCTCTGGCTCAAGCTCGGCATCAGCAACGACGATTTCATCCGGACCACCGAGAATCGCCACCGTATCGCGGTCTACGAGCTGATCAGGCGAATCCGCGAGCGTCTTCCCGACGACATCTACCTCGGCGAGCATTCCGGGTGGTACTGCAGCAACGAAGAAACGTTCGTTCCGGACTCGCAGGTCGCGGACGGCCGATGCGAGAACGGGCACCCGGTCGAGCGCACGACGGAACGGAACTACTTTTTCCGGCTGTCGCGGTATGGAGCAGCTCTGCTCGATCATTACCGGAGCAATCCCGGCTTCATCCAGCCGCCCACCCGCTACAACGAAGTCGTTTCGTTCGTCGAATCGGGTCTCAAGGATCTTTCGATCTCGCGGACCGCAATCGGTTGGGGAATCCCTTTCCCCGACGAGCCGGAGCATGTGATCTACGTCTGGATGGATGCCCTGACGAACTACATCTCGGCTCTCGGATTCGGAAGCGCCGGCGACGAGCGGTTCCGCCGCTGGTGGCCGGCCGACATCCATTTGATCGGCAAAGACATCGTCCGCTTTCATGCCGTCTATTGGCCGGCATTCCTGATGGCTGCCGGCCTTCCGCTCCCGAAGACGGTCCTCGCTCATGGCTGGTGGCTGCGCGACAATGAGAAGATCTCCAAGTCGGCCGGCAACATCGTCCGGCCGATCGAGATCATCGACCGGTTCGGAGTCGATCCCTTTCGCTACTACCTCATGCGCGAGATGGTCTTCGGCCAGGATTCGAACTACTCGGACGAGGCGTTCTTCCAGCGCTACAACAGCGATCTCGCCAACGATCTGGGAAATACGCTGTCGCGAGCCATCAAGATGAGCGACAACTACTTCGGCGGGAGGACTCCGCCGACACCCTGCGACGACAACGAGCTGCTTCGTGCCACCGAGCAGCTCGTCCCGCTCTACATTCGAGAGATGGAGGCGTTCAATTTCCAGCGCGCCATCGAGGCGGCATCCCGTCTGGTGACGGCGATCAACGGATACATCGTGAGCCGTGAGCCATGGAAGCACTTCAAGGAGCAAGGCGCGGACGAATCGCTTTCGCGCATGATCTGGAATGCTCTCGAGTCGCTGCGGATCGTCTGGACGATGATGGCGCCGATCATGCCCGCAGCCTCACGCGAAGCGCTGCGCAGGCTGGGAGCCGATCCCGACGCCATCGGCCGCGAAGAGCTCTCATGGGGCCGGCTCCGGAACGACCAGCCGATCACCGTCGCCGATCCGATCTTTCCCCGTATCGACGCCGCGGGGTATTTCTCGGAGGCGGAGACTCGCCTCGCTAAAGGAGCCATCATGCCCGAGGAGATCAAGACACCCGAACCGGCCGAGCCGGTGGACGAGAGGGCGACGGCGGGGCCGCCGCTGGAGACGACTCAGGCCGTTCCGCCGGACGTCAATCGCGTGACGATCGATCAATTCGGAGAGATCGATCTGCGCGTCGCCGAGATCGTCGCGGCGGAGAAGGTTGCGAAATCGAAGAAGCTGATGATGTTGCGCGTCTCGACAGGCGATGCCGAAAGAACGGTCGTCGCCGGCATCGCGGCGAACTATTCGGCCGAGGAGCTGATCGGCAGAAAGGTCGTCATCGTCGCGAATCTGCAGCCGGCGAAGCTGATGGGAATCGAATCGAATGGAATGGTGCTCGCCGCGTCGATCGAGGGGGAGCCGAGTCTTCTTTCGGTGGATTCCTCCGTTCCTCCGGGAACGAAGGTCCGTTGAGTGATTCTCGACCGCTTTCCATAACTATAGAGACATCCGCGCAGAGGGCAATATATTGAACTGCGTCGGCCGGAAATGTGCAGCGGTCCGACCCAGCCGGCACGCTCTTGCGCGTCGAACCCCTTTCCGAAAGGCCGCGGAAAGGGGTTATTTTTTTGTGCCTGTATTTTTTTCGCGCGCGTGCGGACACCCGATCCGGAGGAACGTGCATGCGCCCACTCAAAGAGTTCTTCGACGCGACCCGTCACGACGTCCTCGCCGGCTACGACAGCTGGCGCGTGATCATGATCGCGACGCTGGTTGCCTTCGCCGCCGCAGTGCTCAACGTCGGCATCCGATAGCGTGCAGCGGAGTCGCCCGTCACATCCCCATCGGATGCCACACGGTCTTCATCTCGAGAAAGTCGAGGATTGCGTAGGGTGACTGGGAATGTCTCGCGTCCGTCCAGCCGTGCTCCTCCGCGTCAAAGCGGACGATGCGCTTCACGTTGTCGGATGCTGTCTTCCGGACCACCGCCATTCCCTCGGTCGCGATGCCGCTCGCGTCGATCGCGTTCACATCCATGTGTGCCGCGAGCCAGGGGATCAGCTCTCCCTTCATTCCGGAAATGAGATTGATCACTCCCGCCGGAACATCCGAGGTGGCGATGACCTCGGCCAACGTGATCGCGGCGAGGGGGCGGCTCTCCGACGTGATTGCGACCACTGTGTTTCCGCCGACGATCGCAGGCGCCAGGCGTGAGACGAGTCCGAGAAGCGCAGGCTCCTCGGGCGCGACGAGGCCGACGACGCCGGTCGGCTCGGGAACGGTGAAGTTGTAGTAGGGGCCGGCGACCGGATTCACGCTTCCATAGAGCTGCGTGAACTTGTCCGACCAGCCGGCGTAATAGACCCAGCGATCGATCGTCCGCTCGACTTCGCGCCGCGCATCCGCCTTGCCTGCTCCCAGTTGCCGCAACTCGGCGGCGAGCTCCTCGGCGCGCGACTCGCAGACTTCAGCGATTCGATAGAGAATCTGCCCCCGGTTGTAGGCCGTCTTCGCGCTCCAGCCAGGGAACGCTTTCCGCGCAGCGGCAACCGCATTTCTCAGATCCTTGCGTGAGCCGCGACATGCATTGGCGACCAGGGCGTCCCCCTTTCTCCCGTACACGGGATAGAAACGGCCTGATTCGGTCCTGGGAAACTCGCCGTTGATATACAGCTTGTAGGTCTTGCGCACGCCGATCCGTTCCGCCAACGTTCCCTTGCTCCCCTTCGCCACAGTCGTCCCCACCGTCCTAGCTCAAGCGGACGTACGGGAGAAGCCCGTGAAGTCCGCCCTCACGTCCGAAGCCCGACTCCTTGTAGCCGCCGAACGGCGACGCCGGATCGAACTTGTTGTAGGTGTTGGCCCAGATCACTCCGGCGCGAAGCCGCTGCGCCATCTTCAGAATCCGCGATCCCTTCTCGGTCCAGACGCCCGCGGAGAGACCATACGGAGTGTTGTTCGCGCGCTCGATCGCTTCCTCGGGAGTCCGGAATGTGAGCACCGAGAGGACGGGGCCGAAGATCTCTTCCTGCGCGATGCGGCTCGACTGGGCGACGCCGGTGAAGAACGTCGGGGGGAACCAGAAGCCACGCTCGGGGACGCTGCAGGGCGCCTGATACATCTCCGCCCCCTCCGCGCTTCCGCTCTCGACCAGCTCGGTGATCTTCTCGAGCTGCGCGCGCGAGTTGATGGCGCCGATGTCGGTGTTCTTGTCGAGAGGATTCCCGAGACGAAGGGTTCCGATGCGATCACGAAGTTTGCGTATCACCGGCTCGATGACGGACTCCTGGACGAAGAGCCGCGATCCGGCGCAGCAGACGTGGCCCTGGTTGAAATAGATGCCGTTGATGATTCCCTCGATCGCCTGATCGAGGGGCGCGTCTTCGAACACGATGTTCGGAGCCTTACCGCCCAGCTCGAGCGTCAGTCGCTTCCTCGTTCCGGCGATCGACTGCAGGATTCTCTTCCCCACGTCGGTCGAGCCGGTGAAGGCGATCTTGTCGACGTCGTCATGCCGCACGAGTGCCGCACCCGTCCCCGGCCCTCCCGTGATGATGTTGACTACGCCGGGCGGCAGGCCGGCCTCCTCGATCACGCGAGCGAGCATCATGGCGGTGAGCGGAGTGGTCTCGGCCGGCTTGAGAACCACGGTATTTCCGGTAGCCAGCGCCGGAGCGATCTTCCATGCAGCCATCAGCAAAGGGAAGTTCCAGGGAATCACCTGCCCGGCCACGCCGAGAGGCGCGACCTGTCGATTGGGGAAGGCGTACTCCAGCTTGTCGGCCCAGCCGGCATAGTAGAAGAAATGCGCCGCCGCGAGAGGGATGTCGATGTCGCGCGACTCGCGAATCGGCTTTCCGCCGTTCATCGTCTCGAGAACGGCGAAGGCTCGCGATTTTTCCTGGATCAGCCGCGCAATCCGAAAGATGTATTTCGCCCGTTCCGAGGGGGCGATCTTCCGCCAGCTCGCGAACGCGCGACGCGCCGCCTTCACGGCTCGATCGACGTCTTCGGCATCGGCCTCCGCCACACGGGCAAGCACCTGCTCGGTCGCCGGATTGATCGTGTCGAAATATCGCGCCGAATGGGGAGTGACGAAACGTCCTCCGATGAACAGTTCGTAGCGCTCTTCGAGGCCGACGTGATCCGTCGACTCGAGCGACGGCGAATACTCCCACTGCACCGGCATCGGCGATGCGGGACCTGGTTTGAGTCGTTCGATGGTCTCACTCATGGCTGGATCTCACTTCAATCGAGGGTGAAGTAATCACCCGACTGATAGGCGCCGGTTTGTTCCTTGCGGAGCTGCATCAGAATGTCGTTGAGCAATGTGCTCGCACCGAGGCGGAAGAGCTCGGGAGTCATCCAGTCTCCGCCGAGCGTCTCGTAGAGGACGACGAGATAGGCGAGCGCGAGCTTCGCGTTCGAGATCCCGCCGGCCGGCTTCATCCCGATGAGCTTTCCGGTCGCATGGTGAAAGTCGCGAATCGCTTCGAGCATGACCAGCGTGGAGGCGAGCGTCGCTCCGGGCTGCACTTTACCGGTCGAGGTCTTGATGAAGTCGGCACCGCCGAACATGGCGATCATCGACGCGAGACGCACCTGATCGTAGTTCCCCAGCTCGCCCGTCTCGAGGATCACTTTGAGATGCGCAGGACCGCACGCTTCCTTCACCTCGGCGACTTCCTCGAACACCGTCCGGTAGTCGCCGGCCAGAAAGGCGCCGCGATTGATCACCATGTCGATCTCGTCGGCGCCATCGGCGACCGCCTGACGCGTCTCCTGCAGCCGGACATTCATGTACGTCTGCCCGCTTGGAAATCCCGTGGCGACGGAAGCCACCTTGACGTCCGAACCAGCGAGTGTGCTCTTGACCCGTCGTACGAGGCTCGGATAGACGCACACGGCGGCGACATGTGGAATCGTCGGGTCCGAGGGATCAGGGCGCATCGCCTTCCCGCAAAGAGCGTGGACCTTCCCGGGCGTGTCTTTCCCTTCGAGCGTGGTGAGGTCGATCATGCTGATCGCCAGTCGCAGACCCCACACCTTCGAGTCCTTCTTCAGCGATCGCTTGGCAAGCGTGGCTGCTCGCTCCTCGACGGCGACGGCATCAACGGGAAGGGCGAGATCGAGCGCCTCCGAGAGGCTTCGCCGAAAGGCTACGGGCACGGTATGCCCTTGCGCGACGATTGTCTCCGCCATATGGTGATACGGTATCACGCCCTCTGCGATTCTTCACGAGCTCGCGCTACGCATCCGCGACGAAGTTCGGCCACATGGGGCCGCGCCCGCTACTCTCGATCGAGGAACGACGGCACCCGCTTCGGCAGCTCGGCGGAGCCTTCGACCGGATGCTCCGGAAACGTCGCGTGGACGTTCCTCTCGACCGCGCCCGTCTTCGCCGGAGGCTCGTCGAATCTCTGAGTTGCCCGGCGGCGTCCATCGCGAAGCGGCTCGAGAGTCCAGTTCACCCCGTCGGTTCTCCAAAGCTCCGAGAAGTAGAACCCGGCATACCCTCCGAACAGAGTCAGCCTGGAGGTGACCGTGTCGTAGATGAGCGCGCCGTTCATTCTCTGCGAAGGACGGGACGGAGGACTCACCTGCGCCCAGCTCGTGCCGTTCCACTCCCACTGTTCGTTGATGTACTGTTCGTTGACGTCCTTGCCGCCGAACATCACGATCTTCCGCTGCTCCGGATGGTAGCCGATCTGTACGCCGTAACGTCCACCTGGCTTCGTCGTCAGGTTCGTCAGCTGCGTCCAGCTCGTGCCGTCGAAGCTCCACATGTCGGAGTAGCGCTCCACCTTGCTGTTCTCGTTCGCGCGGCCGATCCCACCGAAGATGAACGTCTTCTGCTGGGTCGGATCGTAGAACATCCCGAGATTCGAGCGGGCGTTCGGCCGGGTTCCGCTGCGGGCAGCCTGAGTCCAGCTCGCTCCGTCCCACAGCCACGTCTCACGATGCCAGAGGTTCGAGTCGGTATAGCCGCCGAAGAGAACAGACTTTCGCAGACGGGCGTCGTAGACCATCGACGCCCACCGCCGGCTCGTCGGCTTGGTTCGAAGGTCGGCGAACGAGAACCAGCTCTCGCCATCCCACTCGTGAATCGTCGTGTCTTCGCAGAGCATCACGAGACGACCTCGATCGGTGTCGAATGTGCCTGTCGGAAAATTACAGCCCGGGGGCGTGTCGGGATGATCGATCCTCTGCCACGATCCGCCGGCGAATCGCCAGAAGTCGCCCAACGGCCCTTCTTCGTTCCGACCCCCATAGAGCCACGACACCCCTCTGCTCGGGTCGTGGGCAAAAAGAAAGAGCGAGCGAGGACCGGGGGAGGTGATGTCCTGAATTGTGAACCAGCCATCTTCCCGCAGCCGCATCGTCCGGTTTCGTACGTCGAAGTCATCGCCACCGAAGAGAATCGCCTCGCCGCGTACGCGGTCGTAGGCCATCGAATGACCGCTGACGGCTCCCGGAGTCCGGTCGAAGGTGAGCTCGATCTTCGTCCAGTTCTCACCATTCCATTCCCACGAGCTGTCGGTCGCGAATCCGTCCTTGCAGCCGCCACCGGTCACGAGCACCGTCTGATTGTGCGTCTGATAGGTGATCGCTCCCTGCCGGAGGCAATCGGGGAGTGTTTCCGGCGTGACGCGCTGCCAGGCGTCCCCCTCCCAGCGGTACATCTCCGAGGTCAGGCTGTCGTTCCAGCCGAGCAGGAGCACCTCGGCCCTGGCCTCGTCATAGACCATCAGCGGAGCGGTCAGATTCGGCGATCCGCTCGCCAGAAGGTGCCAGTCGAATCCATCGAACTCCCAGGTATCGTGGAAGTTCTCCGTGACGGTCGTGCCGCCGTAGAGAAGGACACGATCGTTCGATCGATCGAACGCCGAGGTGGCGAAGGCGCGTGCCGATGGCGAAGTTGGGGGACTCAGCTGCTGCCAGACACCATTGCTGTAGGACCACGTATCGGCGAAAAGATCGGTGAGATGGACTCCTCCGAACAAGACCGTGCGGCGTCTCGTCGGCTCGTAGAACATTGTGAAGCCGGAACGATTGCCCGGATGGATCTCCGGGTAACGGCGTATCCAGCGCCCGCCGTTCCATTCCCACGTATCGCCCAGCTCGTAGCGAAGGTTGCTCGAGTCAGAACCGCTGATCCCCCCGAAAAGGACGATACGCCGAGCCGCTTCGTCGAACACCATGCGAGCAGCCGTCCGGGCCGTCGGATGGTCGGCGAGAAGCGCCGGGGAGACAACTGCCGTGAGACCGATTGCGAGAACAGCTCTTCTGAAAGAGGAAAGGGTCATGCGATGACAGCCTCGTCGTGATGGAATTGGCGAATCCGAGCGGATCCGTTGCTGCTCTTTCAACGAACGGCTCGCCGCCGGGACAAATTCCTCGCGAGCGGGCAGGACGGGAGGCAACTCTCTGTCACGAAAAGGAAAACACGACCCTGCCCCCTAGAGCCGCAGACGCAGCGTCACGAGAGTCTCGTCGAGCTCGAGCTTGACGGGTGAGTCGACATCGTGATGCGCATACTCGATCGTCACATCGAGACTATCGAGAATCCCGATCCGGATGCCTGCGTCGATCTTGATCCAATCCCACCAGACGCTGGGAGCGACGAAGGTGGGGGGTCCCCGGAAATGGTTCGTCAAGCGGCTGTAGCGCACTGCGGGCTGGACGGAGCTGATCAGAGCACCGCCGCGCACCCGAGGGCCGATCTGCAACTGCACGTCGTATCCCAGCTCGACTTCGAAGCTGTCGCGGTCGAGACCAGCAACCGTCTGATCGACGTATTGCCCGATGGCGGTCAGCCGATTCCATTCAGCATAGACGCGCATTCCGGTCTCCCGCTTCCTGTTCCCCTCGATCGGCAGCGAAATGCCGAAGGCTCCGTCGAGAAGGTCGAGATCGCCGCCATAGAACGTACCGCGCAGGTCGACGGTCTCGGCGAGATCGCGACGGTAGTCGTAGACGATCACATCGAAGCCGCGGCTGCCATCGTCGCTGGCCCAGCGATATCCGAGCCCGAAGCCGAGCTCGGGGTTGTCGGTCTCGAAAAAATAGTCTTCGACCTCGGCATCGTAGAGAATCGGGAATCCGCTCTTGAGCTCGGGATTCGGAAAGGGCTGCAGCAGCTCGCGGATCCCGTTGTCGCCGGCCAAAGCGTTCGTGTCGCGGAAGAAGAGCGGATTCCCGCTCGAGTATTGACTCCGCCAATAGAGGTGACGCCCGAAGGAACCGCCGAGCTGAAACTGGACGTCGTTGAAACGATTGAACGAGGTCGAGGTCACGCCGTAGCTCTCGAGCAGGCGAACGGGCTGGCGCTCCATCTTCGGCGCCTTTCCCATCAACAGAAAGAGTGACGTTCCCCCCGGGAGCTCGAGTCGCTCGGGCATCTCGCCGAAGCGGAGCCACAGCTCCTCGAGATCGACCTTGCGGTCCTCCGAGGTCGGATTGCGGCTGTAGAGATCGACGGCATCGATGCGTGCTCTCGCGCCGAACAGCGAACGGTATTCGAGATCGAAAATCAGCGATGCGAGACTCACTTCCGCCGTTCGTCCACCATCGACCGTCTCCATGAAACCGGTAGTCTGGCCGGGCGGCAGAAACTCCGGCGGGAAGGGAAAGCGAAGGGCGAATCGCTCCTGGTTGCTATCGCGGATGTTGGCCCGCAGCTCCAGGCGCGAGCGCAAGCTCCAGCCATCGGGAAGGACACTCTGACCAGATGACACCGCGGAACAAAGAACAACGGAGATCGCGAGAGCGACTCGTCGCATCATTCAGAAGCTCCTCGAACCAGATTGACCGGGACCGGAATCATAGTATCGCGGTTTCGATGTCTCCGAACGGATCTTCAGATTCCAGCTGCGCTCGATCTGAGGTTTTTTCTCTCTCAAAGTCGTGAGAGAGAAGCCGGACTCGGGCTCGTTGGACACGCGCACGCCGGTCGTGCGAAATAGCCTGCAATTGTTCTATTCTCACGAGCATGTTCCTGCTCGAGACGCCACGTCTCGTCATCCGTCCCTGGGTGCCCGACGACGATCGCACCGCCTATACGGCGATCACACACGACCTCGAAGTCATGCACTACGTCCACGGCGGGCTGCCTCATACCGATCAGGAAATCGACGAGTTTTTCGCTCGTCAGTCGCGACAGCTCGCCGAGCACGGCGTCTGCATGGGCGCCTTGATCGAGAAAGCGACCGGACGGCTGCTCGGGCTCGCCGGCACGCAGCCCCTCGGCACGACGGGCGATCTCGAGATCGGGTGGATTCTCGCCCGCGATGCATGGGGTCACGGCTTCGCCACGGAGGCCGGCGACGCGGCGATGCATCACGTGCTCCACGCGCTGAGCCGGCCGCGGGTCGTGGCGATCATCGACCCCGGCAATGAACCGTCGAAGCGCGTCGCCGCGCGGCTGGGCATGCAGTTCGAGGCGCGCTACTCCGGCGCACAGCTCGGCCACCGCCGCCCGGAGATCGTGGTCGACCTCTTCTACCGGGAGAGATGAGCCGCGGGTGCTTCGCGAGAGTGGCCGAGCTGTCCGGTCGGGGGTCGGGCGTCCTCGCCGCCGCAGGCAAAAGGGGCAGATCTGACCGAGCGGCCAGCGATGGCGAGGACGCCCGACCCCCATGTTGCGCATCGCTCGAGTGGCTGGACATTCCGATGTCCAGCCCGTGAGGCGGGCGACGATCGTACCCATCGCTCACCGTGTCGTCCGTCACCGGGCCGAAGATCGGAATCTTCGGCCACGACGGAATCTCCGGCCACGACGCACGAAGCGGGGTGGAACGCCTCTTTCTTCGGGCGGGCATGGGACGCACACTCTCCCTTCCACATTCAGGGCAAACGCGTCTACCATAGCGTCCACCCAATGCTCGAGCCAGGCACCACTCTGTCGCACTACACGATTCTGTCGCACCTCGGTGCGGGAGGGATGGGAGAGATCTACGAAGCGCACGACGAAACGCTCGGTCGGAATGTCGCGCTGAAGATTCTCCCCCCCGAGCTGGTGCGCAACGAGGACCGCGTACGCCGCTTCATCCAGGAAGCGAAGTCGGCCTCGGCGCTCAGTCACCCGCACATCATCACCATCTACGAGATCGGCGAAGCGGAGATTACTCCCGAGGATGCACCCGCGGAGTCGATCCGCATCCACTTCATCGCCATGGAGCTCGTTGAAGGGGAAACGCTGCGCAGAAGGCTGCGAGACGAACGCGGTGACTTGAAGGAGCGTCTCGGCTGGCTCGCGCAGGCGGCAGAAGGGCTGGCGAAGGCTCACGCGGCCGGGATCGTTCATCGTGATCTGAAGCCCGAGAACATCATGGTCACGCGGGACGGCTATGCGAAGGTTCTCGATTTCGGCCTTGCCAAGTTGACCGAACCGGGATCAGCCGCCAGCCAGGCCCCGACGCAGGTTCGCGCGAATACCCAGGAGGGCGTCGTTCTCGGGACGGTCGGGTACATGTCACCCGAACAGGTGCAGGGAAAAGCAGTCGATCATCGTTCCGACATCTTCTCGTTCGGCTGCGTTCTCTACGAGGCAGTGGGCGGAAAAAAGGCGTTCGAGGGAGAGACGAACGTCGACACCATGCATCAGATTCTCCATGGGAAGCCGCTGCCCATCGCCGAGTTGAACCCCGACGTTCCGGCAGAGCTCCGCCGGATGATCAGGCGCTGTCTCGCCAAGGACCCGGAAAAGCGCCACCAGTCGATGAAGGATCTGGCGATCGAGCTCGCCGACATGCTCGAGGAGTTCGAGGAGCTCATGGCCGGAGGGCCGATCCGATCGTCCGGATCGAGCGAATCGCTTCAGGCGATTCCGCTCCGCCGCCGCTCGTGGATCCTTCCGCTCGGAGTAACGGTCGCCGCACTGGCGGCCGTCGCAGTGATCTTCATCTGGAGGCCGGCGGGCGAGTCCACCCCTTCCGCACGCCGAGCGCTCGAGGCGAGCTTCTCTCAGGTGACCGATTTCGCGGGCCTGGAGGTCGAGCTGTCGATTTCGCCGGACGGCAACTTCGTCGTCTACGCGAGTAACAGTTCGGGTGAGCACTTCGATCTCTACCTGCTGCGGATCGGAGGGAAGAAGCCGATCAATCTGACCGAGGGCTCCGGCAGCGACAACTATCAACCGGCGTTCTCCCCCGACGGGCAGACGATCGCGTTTCGCTCGGATCGCGATGGAGGAGGACTCTTCCTGGTGGGTGCGACGGGAGAGTCGGCGCGGCGACTGTCCGACGCAGGCTTCAATCCTTCCTGGTCGCCCGACGGGAAGTCGATCGTGGTCGATACCGAGGGGCCGGTCGGACCTCACGGGCGAACCACCATCAGTGAGCTCTGGGTCATCGACGTCGCGACCGGCGCGAAGCGCCGGATCTACAACGGCGATGCCGTGGAGCCGAAGTGGTCGCCGGGCGGCCACCGCATCGCCTTCTGGGGTCTGCCGTCGAAGAACAGCGGGCGCCGCGACCTCGCGACCATTCCCGCTGCAGGTGGCGAGCCGGTGTGGCTGACCTCGGACGCTGCAGTCGACTGGTCGCCGGCGTGGGGACATGACGGAAGGCATCTTTACTTCTCCAGCGATCGCGGAGGGAGCATGAACCTCTGGCGCATCGCACTCGACGAGCAATCAGGTGTGCCCACCGGTTCACCCGAAGCGCTCACCACCCCGTCGCGTGACAGCTCGAGCGCGGCCGTCTCCGCGGACGGAAGGCGAATCGCCTATGTCGCGTCCGACCAGCGGGCGAACATCGAGCGCGCGGAATTCGATTCCGTTGCGATGCGGCCGGCGGGATCACCCGTTCCGGTCACACGGGGCACGAGCGTGATCGCCAACTACTCCGTTTCCTTCGACGGAGAGTGGGTGGCGTTCCGGCCGGAGGGGAGAGAGAACATCTTCGTCGTTCGTTCCGACGGCACGCAGTTGCGCCAGCTCACCGACGACGAGCACAAGGACCGTGGGCCGTCATGGTCACCCGACGGGAAAACGATCGTCTTCTACTCGAACCGGAACGGGCGCTACGAACTGTGGGTCATCAACGCCGACGGGAGCGGGCTCGAACAGCTCACCGAAACAACGGGACGTCCCTACTGGTTTCCGGTGTGGTCTCCCGATGGCGGCATGATCCTCGCGGTGAACGAAGAGGCGACGGTCCTGTTCGATGCGAAAGGAAAGCGGCCGATACGAGACTTCGAGACTCTGCCCCCCCATCCACGCGGTCTCGTATTTCGAGGCGACTCCTGGTCTCCCGATGGAACCAGAATCGCCGGACGGCTCGTCGAGGAAAACAACGCGGTCGGCGTTTCGGTCTATCGGCTCGGAACGCGCACCTACGACGATGTCGTCGACGTGAACACCTCACTTTTTCAGATGGTGATCTGGGGAAGCAACGGACACCTTCTCTACTCTGCCGGCGGCTGGCTGCACGTCGCCGATCTCGCGACGAAACAGACCCGGCAGATCATGCAGCTGGGCAACCGGCGCAATCCCCGCCTCTCAGCCGATGGGCGCCATCTCTTTTTCGTCAATCGCCTCGATGAAGCCGACATCTGGATGGTGACGCTGAAGTGAACCGCGGTCGCTGAACATTCGACAGCAAATCCTCAGCAGAGCTGTCCTGTCGGGGGTCGGGCGTCCTCGCCCGTCACCAGGCCGAAGATCGGAATCTTCGGCCACTCGATGTGGCTGGACATTCCGATGTCCAGCCCGTGACGCTGACGATGATCGTGCCCATCGCTCACTCCGTCGCCCGTCACCGGGCCGAAGATCGGAATCTTCGGCCACGAGCCAGGGCGGGCGCGGGGCGCCCGCTCTCCCTGTCGATGCCATAATGCGCCGGTGAAGATTGCGCAGGGGACGCGCATCCGCCATTACGAGATTCTCGATTCCCTCGGTGCGGGAGGGATGGGTGAGGTGTATCGGGCGCTCGATACACGACTCCAGCGCCACGTCGCCATCAAGTTCCTTCCGGCGCAACTCCAGCGGGACGAGGAAGCGCTCGCACGATTCGAGCGCGAGGCGATGATCGTCTCCGGCCTCAACCACCCGCACATCCTGACGATCCACGAGATCGGCAAGGCGCGCATCGCGCCGGGCGAGCGGGCATCACACTACATGGTCACGGAGCTGATCGACGGAGGGACGCTTCGTGAGACCGCGGTGGTCGAGTCCGACGGGCGGCGAATTCTCGAATATCTCGCCCAGGTCGCCGACGCACTGCAGCGCGCCCACACCGCCGGAGTCGTCCATCGCGATCTGAAGCCGGAGAACATCATGATCGCCCGCGACGGCTACGCGAAAGTGCTCGACTTCGGGCTGGCGAAATTCTTCGGATGGATCGACGAGCCCGGCGCGGAGGCGGCTCAGACGGAGAAATTCCGCACGCAACAGGGAATCGTCCTCGGAACGATCGGCTACATGTCGCCCGAACAGGTGCAGGGAAAGGCGATCGATCATCGCTCCGACGTCTTCTCGTTCGGCTGCATCCTCTATGAGCTTCTCGACGGCCATCGCCCTTTCGAGGCGGACAGCTCGATCGATACGCTCCATCGGATCATTCACGGCGCGCCCCCCCCGTTGCCTCGATCGGTGCACGCCGACCTTCGCCGCATCGTCGATCGCTGTCTGGCGAAGGAGCCGGGATCACGCTTCGATTCGATGCGCGAGGTCGCTGCGCTGCTCCGCGAGGCGGCACGGAACTGGGAAGGCTCGATCCTGAGGGTTTCGCGTGCGAGGCGCTCTCGTGCGACCACCGGTCGCGTCTCCACCCGCGGTGTCAGATCGATCGCGGTCCTCCCCTTCGCAAACTCCAGCCACGATCCGGAGATGGAGTACCTCGGCGACGGAATCGCGGAGAGCATCATCTACAGCCTCTCGCGCGTCGGCGGAAGGCTGAAAGTTCTCGCGCGCAATACGGCCTTCTCCTACAAAGGCCGTGATGCATCGCCACAACAGCTGCGCGACGAGATCGGCATCTCGGCCCTGGTGACCGGGCGTGTGCAGAAAGTGGACAACAATCTCATCATCAGCATCGACCTGGTCGACACACGCGATGGCTCGCAGATCTGGGGAGAGATTTTCCGCCGCCCCTTCGCTGACATCTTCGAGCTGCAGGACGAGATCGCCGAACAGATCTCCGATCGCCTCCGCGTGCAGCTCACCCCGACGCAGCGGCACCGGCTCGTGCGGCGCCCGACACCGAAGAGCGAAGCGTACGAGCTTTATCTCAAGGGGCGCTTCCACTGGAACAAGCGGACGACCGAGGGGATCCGCACGGCAATCGATCTGTTCCAGCGCGCCATCGATCTCGACGGAGAATTCGCCCTCGCCTGGGCGGGACTCGCCGACTGTCACATGATTCTCGCCGCTCGCTTTCTCGGCGCGCCCGACCAGATCTACGCGCGCGTGGAGGAGACGGCGCGGCGAGCGATCGAGCTCGATCCGACGCTCGCCGCGCCCCACGCGGCGCTCGCATCGATGGAGTTTCTCTACCGCTGGAACTGGCGGGAGGCCGAGCGCGAGTTCCGAACGTCGATCCAGCTCGATCCCGCGTATGCCACGGCACATCACTGGCACTCGGTGTTCCTCAATCTGATGGGACGGAGCGAGGACGCGCTCGGGGAGGGACGCATCGCGGCCGAGCTCGAACCGCTCAATCTCCTCCTCGCGGTCAACCATGCAGATCTGCTCTACTACGGGAAGCGCTACGAGGAAGCGCTGGAGCAGTGCCGAAAGACTTTCGAGATCGATGAGGGCTACTTCCTCGCCCACTTCCTGATGAGCAGGATTCTCGCGGCGAAGGGGGAGTATGCCGAGGCCCTGCTGGAAGTCGAGCGGGCGATCGAAGTCGGAGGCCGTTATCCCGAGCTGCTGGCCGGGCTGGCGTTCGTGCGTGGACGAATGGGCGAGGTCAGCGGCGCGGTCGAGATTCTCGACGAGCTCGAATCGATGCGGAAGAACGAGTTCGTCGCACCGATCTTTCTCGCCGAGGCGGCGCTGGCCATCGGCGATCTCGACGCGGCACTGCAGCATGCCGAAGAGTTCTTCAGGATGCGCGGCGATCTCGGCGAGCTTCTCGTCGGGTCCCGCTTCGCACCGCTACGGGACGATCCGCGTTTTCGGGCAATGCTCGAGCGCGTCGGTTTTCCGACACGCACCACGACCGCCTGGTCGCGACGGCGTTCGGCCGCGAGCCCCTGAGTGACCCATGGCCACGACCCTCGTCCGCGTCACAGGCTGGACATCGGAATGTCCAGCCACTGCTCCAGCCTCGAGCCTTCCGGCCGCTACACCGCTGCCGGGGGTGAAGGGAACATCAGATCGAGCCGGATGACGACATCGTCGCGGATGAGATTGTCGGGAGCACCGCGGTAGCTGACATTCCAGTCGTGTCGATTGATTCTGAATTCCGAGGTGACGTGGACTCCGTCCGCGGTGAGCTCCGCACGCGCTGGAAACGTCACCGGACGGGTGACTCCTTTGAGGGTCAGCTCCCCTGAAATGGTATGGGTAGCCGCATCGGGCGTAGCACCGGCAGCTGGCGCGATCGAGGTGGAGTGGAACGTCGCCTTCGGGTATTTTTCCGACTCGAAAAAGTCGCCCGACCGGAGGTGCTGATTGAGCCGCTCCTTCCCCGTCGAAGCGGATCCCGGAGCGATCTCGAAGTGCACGCCGGCGGGACGGCCATCGACGTATTCGATGCTGCCGTCGAACTCGGTGAACTCACCATGCTCTTCGAGCAGGACGTTCGCCCCGATGAAGCGGATCGAGCTCCTCTCGCGAATCACCGGCCCGCTCACCTTCGATTCCGAAGCGGTGGCCGTCGGCTGCATCGGCTCACCCACCTGCGCCGGAGCCGTATCGCTCGCCTCCCGCCCGCAGGCGGCAAGGATCAGGCAGGCAAAGACCGTGAGCATCACCCGGGTCGAAGTGCTCGATTTCATCTCAATCCTCCTTCTGCATCGACCGGCAAAGGCGGCCGTGTATGCATCTGCGATGCCGCTACCGCCCTGCTTCGGCGGATGTCTGGGGAATCGGGAAGCCTCGCTTGCGCATGAGCGCGTCGATCTGCGGATCGCGACCGCGGAATGCCCGGTAGCCGATGGCTGGATCGATCGTGTTGCCGACTGAGAAGATGTGGCGGCGCAGCCGCTCCGCCACGGCGCGATCGTACGCCCCTGATCCTTCGAGGAAAGCCTCCCACGCGTCGGCGGTCAGGACATCCGACCAGAGGTAACTGTAGTATCCGGCCGAATAGCTGTCGCCGGCGAAAACGTGCAGAAAGTGCGGTGTTCGATGCCGCATCACGATCTCGCGAGGCATCCCGAGGGCGGTCAGCGTCTCCTGCTCGAAGGTGCGCGGATCGATCTCGCGATCGCCGGCGAGATGCAGTTTCATGTCGATCAGCGCGCTGGCCAGATATTCGGTCGTCCGAAATCCTTCGTTGAACGTGGTAGCGCGCTCGATGCGATCGACGAGCGACTGCGGAATCGGCTGCCGTGTCTCGTGATGCAGGGCGAACCGGCGGAGCACTTCCGGCGTCGACAGCCAGTGCTCGAGCAGCTGTGACGGGAACTCGACGTAGTCACGCGCCACGGCGGTTCCCGAGAGTGTCGCATAGGTCACGTCGGACGAGAGTCCGTGTAGCGCGTGGCCGAACTCGTGGAAGAGCGTTCGCGCGTCGGTCCAGGAGATCAGCACCGGCTCCCCCTCTTTCCCCTTCACGAAGTTCGAGTTGTTCGAGACGATGGTGGGCACATCGCCCTCGAGCTTCTGCTGTCGCCGGTAGGAATTCATCCACGCGCCCGATCGCTTTCCGGAGCGCGCGTATGGATCGAAGTACCAGAGCCCGACATGTCTGCCGCTGGTCCGATCCTTCACCTCCCAGACGCGAACGTCGGGATGGTAGATGGGGACGGCGGGGGCGGGCACGAGCTCGAATCCGAACAGCTCGCCGGCCACCCAGAACATCCCTTCGCGCAGGTTCTCGAGCTGCAGGTACTGCTTGACCTCGTCCTGATCGAGATCGTAGCGAGCCTTCCGCACCTTCTCGGCATAGTAGCGGTAATCCCACGGCTCGATGGTGATGTTCGCTCCTTCGGAGCGCGCCAGCGCCGCCATGTCGGCGACCTCTTCGCGAACGCGCGCGATCGCCGCCGGCCATACCGCCTCGAGCAGCGCCTGAGCGCGCTCGGGTGTTTTCGCCATCGTATTCTCCACGCGCCAGTGCGCATGCGTCGAATACCCGAGCAGTTTCGCCCGCTCGGCACGCAGTTTGAGGATCTCGGTGATGATCGCGTTGTTGTCGTGCTCTCCTCCCATCTCGCCTCTGCCGAAGAACATTCGCCACGCCTGCTCACGAAGCTCGCGACGGTCGGAGTAGGTCAGGGACGGCTCCATCGCCGAGCGGGTGTTGGTGATCACCCAGCTTCCTTCCATTCCTTTCGAGGACGCTGCGCCGGCGGCGGCATCGCGGAGGGACTTCGGCAGACCGGCGAGATCGGACTGGTTACGGATCACGAGGTACTGATTCGTCTCGTCGGCGAGCACGTTCTGGCTGAAGTCGGTGAAGAGGACGGCGAGTCGCTGATTGATCTCCGAAAGCCGCTTCTTGGCTGTTGCATCGAGCCGCGCACCCGCGCGGACGAAGTTGGTGTGCGTGAGCCAGGCGAGGCGCTGCTGTTCCGCGGTGAGCCGCGCCTTGTCGGGCGATTCGTACACGCTCTCGATGCGGCGGAAGAGCGCGGTGTTCTGCGTGATCTGATCGGAGAATGCCGCCAGACGCGGCTCCATCTCCCGCTCGACGAGCTGGAACGCGGGCGAGCTCATCGTCGAGCTCCAGACGCCGTAGACCGTGCTGACACGGTTGAGCGTCCTTCCTGCGCGCTGCATCGCCTCGTTGGTGTTCGCGAACGTCGGGGGAGCGGGATTCGCGGCGATCCGTTCGATCTCAGCGAGATTCTCCGCCATCGCCGCTTCGAGGGCCGGCTTGAAATACTCGACCCGGATCTGAGCGAACGGCGGGACACCGCCGAACGGCCCGGTCCATGGAGCGAGCAGCGGGTTTGCTTGCGCAGGCTCCGCGGCCGGAGAGGGCGGCGCCGCGTCGGGAAGCGTCACACAGCCGGCGAGTGCTGCGGCAACGAGAAGCGAGGTCACTCTGATCGAGTCGTGCATGCGAATCTCCGTTCGAACCAGTTTCGGGCGCGGCCGCAGCGAGGATCGTGCGGACCGGGCGATGCAACCGCGGGCGCAGTCTATCGAATCAACGCAGGGGGTGGCCAGGGGGATTCCTGCGGGGATCGAGGCGAGAGGCTGGAGGCTGGAGGCTGGAGGCTGGAGGCTGGAGAGGAAGAATAGCAGATAGCAGATTGCAGATGGCAGATGGCAGATGGCAGAGGGCAGAGGGCAGATTGTGGATCGGAAAAAACGATACTGAGACTTGCCATCTGCAATCTGCTATTCTTCCTCTCCAGCCTCCAGCCTCCAGCCTCCAGCCTCCAGCCTCCAGCCTCTCGCCTCTCGCCTCTCGCCTCTCGTCCCTCGTCCCTCGCCTCCGTCCCTCGCCTCTCGCCTTCCATCCACAGCCAGTCTCGACTGTTCGCGTTGCAGCATCAGGCGTTGCAGGCACATGCCTACGAACGTGTGCATACCCCCTGTGGACGGCTGTGGAAAACAGTTGAAAATGTAACAGCGAAAGTCATTGCATCTTCCTCCTCGAGAGCATAGATTGGGGTTCGCTTCAGCACGAATGCTCTATCGCAGATGTCAACGTGCTGAGGCGGCCGAGAAGGACGCGATAGGTCATCGAGGCAACGGCTTCAGCACGAATGCTCTATCGCAGATGTCAACGTGCTGAAGGCGGGCGCCCCGAGGACGCGATAGGTCATCGAGGCAACGGCTCCAGCACGAATGCTCTATCGCAGATGTCAACGTGCTGGAGGCGGGCCGAGAGGACGCGATAGGTCATCGAGGCAACGGCTTCAGCACGAATGCTCTATCGCAGATGTCAACGTGCTGGAGACGGGCCGAGAGGACGCGATAGGTCATCGAGGCACCAATTTAGCGCGGATGCCCCTTTGTGGCTGTCAACGCGCTGAGAACGGCTCCGGGAGACAAAGGATCCCGGGGCCACTTTTTCATTGCGCGAGCGGCATGGACTTCACGACAACGCGTACGAAGGAACGTCTTCGCGCGGAGCGGGAGCAGGGACGACGGGCTCGCGGTATGCGAGATCGAGACCTTCCTCGAATGCGGCGCGCAGTGTCGCGTACCCCTCGAGGCCGACAGACAGCCGCACCAGACCATCGGTGATTCCACGCGCTTCACGATCGGCCTTCGGCACCATGCTGTGCGTCATGCTCGCGGGGTGTTGGATGTAGCTGATGACGCTGCCGAGGCTGACGGCGAGCTCCATTGGAGTATCGTGGCGGGCGAAGTAATCCATCAAGCGCACGGCCGGCTCGTACCCCCCCTGTAACTCGAAGGAGATCATCGCCCCGCCGTTCTTCATCTGCGTTCCGACGAGATGGTGTTGCGGATGAGAGCGGAGACCTGGATAGTGAACGATCTCCACGCGGGGACTCGACTGGAGATAGAGGGCCAGTTCCGAGGCCGTCGCGCATGCAGCGTCGAGGCGCTGAGGAAGTGTCTGGATGCAGAGAGCGTTGAGCCAGCTGTCCATCGGACTGGGAGTCGGCCCGAGATCCTTCGCCATCACGAACAGCTCGTCGGTCATGAAAGGGAAGGGCCCGAGGATGTGTCCGCCATCGACGTGCTGTGCCCGTTCACGTACTTGGTCAGGCTCTGGACGACGAAATCGGCGCCGAGCCGGAAGGGCTGCTGAAGATAGGCGCTGCAGAAGGTATTGTCGACGACGAGGGCCGGACCGAACCGGTCGGTGAGTTGCGAGATTGCACGAATGTCGGCCATGCCGAGGCTGGGATTCTCCGGCGATTCGAGAAAGACGACCGAGATGTGACGGTTCCTCTCCAGACAGTCGCGCACGGCGTCGGTGTCGGTGGTATCGACGAAGAATGCGTCGATCAGGAATCGCTGGCTGATCGCGCGAACCAGACTGTCGGTGCATCCGTAGACATTTCCGAGAATGATCCCGTCACCGAAGCGCAGCAGGGAAAGGAGGGCCACGGAGATCGCGCCCATGCCCGAGCCGACGACGAGACTTCCGATGGTGGGGCGCTTTTCACCCTCCTCGAGCGCCGCGTCGATCAGGTGCTGGCAGTCGAGGCGGAAGAGCAGCTTTTCGAGATACTCGGTGGTCGGATTGCCGAGACGCGTATAGATGCGAGCGTATGGTTTTTCGCCATGCCGGCTCTTTCCGATGAAGCGATCGGCGCCGTCCTTGACGTTGCGGAAGGCGAAGTTGCTGTGCTGCGCGATGTCGGGCAGACCGTTACCGACGCAGATGCTGCGGAATCGATCGTCCTCGAGAAACGGCTCCTCGGAGCGGAGATAGCGCTCCTTCCGCTCCTGCCACCAGGCCCACCAGGAGAATCTCGCCATCGGGCCGCTGAAGATCTGCGCGCTGTTCATCGACATTCCCTCCCACCAGAGCATGGCTGACTCGGCACCGAAAGGGGGAGGACGCTTATCACACTCGGAGGTGACGCAGGGGGGCGGGTCTTCAACCCGCTAACCCGGGACTCCGTCCCGGGGGATATTTTCCGGGACTGGAATTATCGCCAAAGCGCTCGGGTGCCGGGACTTCATCTCGGGCCTCAGGGCGCGGGTTTCCAACCTGCGCCGAGGTTAGAAACCCGCCCATGGCAGCGCGATGCCGGATCACGGGCCGATTCCGCCCGACTGCGGAAGATCGATATTTGCAGCGCAGCGCAATAGCTTCGCCCGGGTGCTTGCGAGGACTGTGACATTCTCGTCAGCTGTTGCGCGCCGCCCTCCCGCCCGGGGCGGGCGCGGGACGCCCGCTCTCCCCGCAGGGTTGGGTCTGAGCATCGCAAGCACCCGGACGAATACGAGGGGCGGGTTGGAAAACTCGCCGGAAACCCGCCCTCCTCCGGCAGCCTCGTTGTTCGTCGTGCTGGAGCGGCCGCAGACGGGTTACGCCGGCTGGAGCACGAGAGCCATGATCTCGCGATGCGTGAAATAGTTCACGCCGGGATCATCGAGATGGAAGGCGTAGGAGAAGCGATCGCTGTTGTCGGCAACGAAGGCGAAGCGGTAATAGCGGTCGCGGCTTCCTTCGAGAAACTCTTTGGTGTTCGGTGACTGCTCGTCAGCCGCCTCGACCGAAGTGACGCGATAGAGCCGCTGCGCGGTGATCGGAAGGTCATCGGGGGGGTAGTGGATGAACTGAATCGCGTAGATCGTGGCGGGATCGATCTCACGCTGCGGGTAGCGCTCGAGATCGGGCTCGGTGGCCGCACCGGTGAACCAGGTCTCGTCTTCCTTGAAGAGGACGAGGTTGGCCGAATTCTCCGTCAAGGGAAGGAACTCGCGATCGAGGTGGATGTGCTCGTCACGATCGGTGGACGCCTTGAGCTGCGTCAGCAGATCGATCAGATACTGCAACCCTTCGCGTGTACCGGTCAGGGCGACCTCTTCGTCCTCGTCGGAGATCCAGATGTCGAGCCAGGCGCCCTTGCTCAACTTCACACGGCTCTCGATGGTGTCGAAACTGACCGGGGCGAATCCGAGTCGCTTTGCCGCGGCCTTGAGGAACTCGTTGCAGTGGGGATCGTCGACGAGGTTTTCGCGGGCGTACTCGATCGCTGCCTCGTAGGCCTTCTTGCGGCCGAAGTCGTGGCTCAGGTCGAATGGCCCGAGGATCTCGTTCAGCACTTCGACGTATTGTTCGACTGGCCTCGACATGGTCTCGTTTCCTCAACCGGAATGCCGGTTTCGCGTCGAGCAACGCAAAATGACTGTACCACATTTCCCCGGGCGGGCCGGGCCCGATTCTCAGTCCGATGGGCGGCTTCTCGTCTTCCACTCCTCGTCGAGATCGGACAGAAAACTGGCCAGATCGTCGGCGTGCTGCTCCTCGACCGCCAGAATCCCTTCGAGCATCCGCCGGGTGGTTGGATCGTCGTCGCCCACATAGCGAATCATCTCCGAGTAGGAGTCGATGGCGATCCGCTCGGCGACAAGGTCCTCGCGGATCATCTCGACCAGTGTCGTCCCTTCGACGTACTCGGAATGGCTCCGCGTCAGCAATCCCTCCGGGCTGAAGTTCGGTTCACCACCGAGCTGGACGATGCGGTCGGCGATCTGGTCGGCGTGCTGCTGTTCCTCGTTCGCATGCTGGAGGAACTCGGCGGCGATCGGGTCGGCGTGGATCCCCTTCGCCATGAAGTAATGACGCTTGTAGCGGAGCACGCAGACGATCTCCGTGGCCAGAGCTTCGTTGAGCAGCTTGATGACCGTTTCGCGATCGGCCCGGTAGCCGGGGGTGACCGCCCCCTTTTCGATGTGCTGTCGTGCGCGCCGCCGGATCTCTTCGACATCGCTCACGAAGGGACGTTTCGAGTCTGCCATGATCGATCTCCTTTTCGGCGGCGATCCCCGAGGGAGGGTCGCCGGATTCGGTTTCCGCCCACGATGAGCTCAGACCGGCTGCAACTCACGCTGCGCATCGATCGCATACGGAGAGTCGGGATATTCGTTCACCAGCCGCTGATACGCCTCTCGGGCCTTCACGCGATCATCGGCCGCCTGGTAGGCTCGAGCGAGAAGAGCGAGAAGAGCATCGTTCGGAAGAATCTTACTCTTGTCATTCAGCTTCCTCTCGAGCTCCGTGATCAGATCCCTGGCACGCCCCGATGCGAGATCCATCTCGTAGAGACTCAGCTGCGCACCCCCTGCCAGAACATGGTCTCCGTGCTCGCGGACGAATCGCTCGAGCTTCGGCCTGGCCGTCTCGAGATCTCCGCGCGTGGCGGCGAGGCGTGCCAGAAAGAGCTCGGCGATGTCGGCAGCATCCGTGCCGCCGTATTCCTTCGCGACCTCCTCGAGGATCGGCTGAGCCTTCGTGGTCTTCTCCTCCTCGGTGCGATAGACAGGGCCAGCTCCCTGCGGCGTCTCACTGACCGGCGCGCCGAGGATCGTGATCGCTTCTCCAAGACGTGCCTGCGCCTTCCGTTCCTGGGCCTCGCGATAGGCGAACACGCCCCACGTCGCCGCGATGAGGGCGGCAACGCCGGCGATCGCCAGGAAGAGAACGGGCCGGTTCTTTTGCAGGTAACCGTAGGCGATGTTCACGTCCTCGACGAACTTGTCGTGCTTGATTTCTTTTCTGATGAGCTTCTCAGCCATTGCAGGCCTCCTCGAAAAAGCGAGCCAATCTATCTTACAGGTCGATCGCGGTCAAACCGCGTACGGCCGTCATTCGGCGGGGCATCGATGTTGCAGTCCGTCATGTCCGGCAATATCATCCTGTCCCCCGGAGGAATCGAATGTTCCCTCGAGCCGCCCTGCTGACCGTCGCTCTCGCGACCGTGGGGACCGTCGCGCACGCCGCGCCTCGTTCAAACCCCTCTCCCGGCGCGACGATACTCTGCTACCACATCGTCCAGTCGCCGCGAGACACCCTGTTCTCCGTCGATCGCGACGTCTTCCTCCAGCAGATGCAATATCTGGCATCGTCGGGCTACAACGTGATCCCGCTCTCCGATCTGGTGGACTACGTCACCGGGAAACGCGATTCGATTCCGGAGAATTCGGTGGTCATCACCGTCGACGACGGCTGGCGGAGCACGTACACCGAGATCTATCCCGTGATGCAGCGCTTCCGCTTTCCATTCACCGTCTTCGTCTACCCGAAGATCATCGAGCGCACGAGCTATGCCCTGACCTGGAGCCAGATTCGCGAGATGGCCGATCAGGGGGTCGATATCGAGAGCCACACGTTCTCCCACGCGTATCTGACACGCAGGAAACAGTCGCACCTCGATGCCGCGGCGTACCGCAAGTGGCTCCGGACGGAGCTCGGAGGGAGCCGCGAGCTTCTCGAGGAAAAGACCGGCCGCCCGGTGCGCTACCTCGCCTATCCCTACGGAGATTACGACGACCGTCTGGCCGCGGCGGTCGCCGAGCACGGCTACGAGGCGGCTCTGACGTCGAACTTCGGAGCGGTCGGGCGGGGCCACAATCCGCTCCAGCTTCGGCGTGTCATGATCTTCGCCGAGACCGGCTTCGATTCGTTCCGCCGCCTCCTCGGTGCCGGCTCGCTCGCTCTGACCCACATGACGCCCTCTCCGGGCCGCGAGCTCGACCTGCAGCGCCCGGTCGTCTCAGCCCGCATCGCAAACCCCGACTCGATCGATCCGTCGTCGGTCCGGATGGCTCTGCCGGCTCTCGGAACCGGCCATGCGTTCTTCGACCGTCGCGACGGGACCGTCTCTCTCGTCGTCCGAGACGAACTGAAAGGACGCGTCCAGCGTGCGGTCGTCTGGGGAACAGACCGAAAAACCGGGAAGCGCGTCGAGGCGTCCTGGACGTTCTACGTGGCGGCCGACAGGCCGCCGGAGACCGAAGTGTCCGGCATCGCCGCAAAACGCGATACTCGAGGGCGGTGAGCGAAACCAGAAACCAGAAACCAGAAACCAGAAACCAGAAAAAGCTAGCCTCGAGACGTTGTGTGTGCAAGTCTGAACTTGACACTCCCGACTTCTGGTTTCTGGTTTCTGGTTTCCAGTTTCTGGTTTTCCAGCCGCTACCCGAAGCGTCCCGTCACGTAATCCTCGGTCTGCCGTCTGTCGGGCTTGAGGAAGATCACGTTCGTGGGGCCAAACTCGATCAGCCGCCCGAGGTACATGAAGGCGGTGTAGTCGGAAACGCGAGCCGCCTGCTGCATGTTGTGCGTCACCATCATCACGGTGTACTCGCCGCGCAGCGAGAAGATCAGCTCCTCCACCCTCGCGGTAGCGATCGGATCGAGCGCCGAGCAGGGCTCGTCCATGAGAAGGACTTCGGGCTCGGCGGCGATCGCGCGGGCGATGCAGAGACGTTGCTGCTGCCCGCCGGAGAGCTCCAGCGCACTCGCCTTCAGGCGGTCCTTCACCTCGTCCCAGAGGGCGGCGGAGCGAAGGCTCCTCTCCACCGTTTCGTCGAGCACCTTCCTGCGGTTCTCGCCGTCGATCCGGAGTGCGTAGATCACATTCTCGTAGATCGACATCGGAAACGGATTCGACTTCTGAAACACCATGCCCATCCGCTTGCGCAGCTCGATCACATCGACGCGCGGCCCGTAGATCGAGTCGCGATTGAGTCGCATGCCGCCACCGATACGGACGCCGTCGACCAGATCGTTGAGCCGGTTGACCGATCGCACGAGCGTCGACTTCCCGCAGCCGGACGGCCCGATCAGCGCCGTCACTCTGCCACGAGGAATGTTCATCGTCACGTCGAACAACGCCTGGGTATCACCGTACCAGAGATTGAATTTCTCCATCTCCAGAACGGGTGTTTCCCGGTCGAGCTCGGGATGCACGTACGTCGGTTGGGTGTCTTCCGAATCCACGTCAACAAGTATGCCTTCTTCTTTCCCTTCGACAGTCGTCATGGTCATGGTCATCTCAGAAATCCGCCGATCTGTATCGTTTTTTCAATCTGTTTCTGAGCCGGATCGCCGTGAAGTTCAGCATGGCGATCAGCGCGATGAGCAGCAGCGTCGTGGTGAAGACCATCGGCTTGCCCGCCTCCGAATTGCGGCTCTGAAACCCGACGTCATAGATGTGAAACCCGAGATGCATGAAGCTTCTCTCGAGATGAGCCCAGGGGAAATGGCGATCGAACGGCAGCTCCGGCGCCAGCTTGACCACGCCGGTGATCATCAGCGGAGCCACTTCCCCCGCCCCGCGCGCCATCGCCAGGATCAATCCGGTCATGATCCCGGGCGTCGCCTTCGGGAGAACGATCCGCCAGATCGTCTGCCATCGGCTGGCACCGCAGGCAAACGATCCTTCCCGCATGCTGCGCGGCACGGCGGCCAGCGCCTCTTCGGTCGCGACGATGACCACGGGAACCGTCAGCAGCGCGAGTGTGAGCGAGGCCCAGAGAATGCCGCCCGTCCCGTATGTCGGAGCCGGCAGCTTTTCGGGATAGAAGAGCTGGTCGATCCTCGCGCCGAAGACATAGCAGAAGAAGCCGAGACCGAAGACGCCGAAAACGATCGATGGAACGCCGGCCAGGTTGTTCACCGCGATGCGAACGGCCGACACGACAGCTCCCTGTTTTGCATATTCTCGGAGATAGAGCGCGGTCACCACTCCGAACGGAGCGACGACGAGGCTCATGATCACGGTCATCATGAAGGTGCCGAAGATGGCCGGCCAGACGCCCCCTTCGGTATTCGCTTCGCGCGGCTCGGCGGTGAGGAACTCCACCCAGCGATCGATGTAGATGTGCAGACGATCGAGCGGACCGATCGCGTTCGCAGGATACGCGCGCACCACATGTGAGAGCAGCAGCGGCGTATCGGGATCCGATGGCTTGTCGGAGATCAACCTCCCGGAGACGTCGCGGACTTCGATGCGGAACTTCTCGTCCTCCTCGCGGATGGCATCGATGTGGATCTGCACGAGCCGGTAGGCGTCATCGAGTCGCTCTTCGCCATTCGACGCCTCGAGCGCCGCCGCCTGATGCTGCGCCGATCCGTCACCATGCTCGATCGCTGCGCGCCTGACCGAGAGGCGGACCTTCTCCATTTCGTGATTGATGTCGCCAATGTCGTTCTTTTCGAGAGATCGTATCTGCCGGTATCGGGCGAGCGCACTCCCGTGTGCGCCGCGGAACTGCGTCGCCAGGCTCGCGCCGCTCTCGGACAACGGTTCTCCGTCGAGCAGAAGAGCGACGGGCCTGCCGATCGCCGGTCCCCATTCGCGCCGCTCGATCATCCAGGCATCGGCCGGAGTCGACTCGCCGGCAATCTCGAACGACGGAACCCAGACGAAGTCTTCTCCATAGAGATCGTAGTTGCCGACCCGAACCAGCCGGCGCGTGGCCCAGCCGTCCTCTTCGGCGATCGCTTCCCGCACAACGGTCGAGAGCTGCTCGAGCACTGCCGGATCGACTCTGAACCTCTCCGAACGGGTCACTTCGCCCATCAGCTTCGTTCCGTCGACGAGGGTGACTTCGACGATCGGCTTCGGCCAGAACGTCCGCGCTCCGTTGAACAGAACAAGAACGAGAAGCGAGACGATCATCGCCGTGGCGATCGCCAGCCCTCCGCCGGTCAGCCAGACGAAAGGCTCACCGCGCGCGCTGATGGAAATCGATCGGACGCCCCTCGTTCGTTTCGTCGCCGTTTGGAGGGGTACTCGCGACTCGCTCATAGCTGGAAGGCCCTTTTACGGAACCTCTGCCGTACGATCTCGGCGAGCGTGTTCACGACGAATGTCATCACGAAGAGCGTGAGCGCGGCGAGGAAGAGCATCCGGTAGAGCGTTCCGTCCTTGACCGCCTCCGGAAGCTCCACGGCGATGTTCGCCGAGAGCGTCCGCAATCCGTTGAAGATGTTGAAATCGATCAGCGGCGTGTTGCCCGCCGCCATCAGCACGATCATCGTCTCACCGACTGCGCGCCCGAGACCGATCATCGCGGCCGAGAAGATCCCCGACAGCGCGACGGGGAGGACCACCCTCGTCGCCGTCTGCCAACGGGTCGCACCACATCCCAGCGACGCCGAGCGGAGCATCTGCGGAACCGACGAGAGTGCGTCCTCGGCGATCGTGTAGATGATCGGGATGACTGCGAATCCGATCACGAACCCGACCACGAGCGCATTGCGCTGGACGTAGGTACCGAACAGGACGCCGCGCAGATCGAATCCGAGAGCGCTCCCGATGGCTCCGATCAACCACGCCAGGGCGAACGAGAGAATCACGAGGACGAGGAACTTCCCCCCCTCGATGAGACCGGCAATCGCCGGTGCGCGCTCCCGCGAGCGCCTCGCTAGAGCATCGGCCACGAACCGGCGGTCGATGACGAAAAGAGAGAGCAGCACGAAAGGCCAGACCACGACCGCAATCCCGGGAAGTCCGCTGCCAACCCTTCCGTCGAGCCAGCCCTTGAAGTCGCCGTAAAACATCAGATCCTCGACGAGACCTCCGGCGGCGAGCCCGAGGCATGCAGCTCCCAGACTCACCAGCAGAAGAAGGAGCAGTTGCGGCCTTCCCTCGAGAGGAGCGGTCATCCCTCGCGGCAATACCTGCCAGAGATACCCGGAGCCGAGAACGGCCAGCGGAATCACCGCGAAGACCGTCAGAATGGCCACCACCCAGTTCTCGACGAGGGGCGCGAGGACCAGAGCGGCAATGAACCCGAGGACCACGCTCGGAAGCGACGCCATCATCTCGATGGTCGACTTGATCGGGGCGCGGAATCGCTGGTCGAGAAATTCCGACGTGCAGATGGCCGCCAGCAGTGCGATCGGCACGGCGAAGAGCAGCGAATAGACCGTCGCCTTCAGCGTTCCGAAGATGAGCGGAACGAGACTGAACTTCGGCTCGAAGTCGTCCGTGCCGCTCGAGGACTGCCAGGTGTGTTCCGGCTCAGGATATCCCTCGTACCATACCTTTCCGAAAATGCTCTTCCACGTCGTCTCGGGGTGCGGGTTCCTCAGATCCCACGAAGTGGCGTTTCCGTCCGCGCCGATGACGAAGACGCCGTCACCCTTCGGAGTGATCTGTCCCGATACGGCCGCCACCGCGTTCGGAAGAGCGACGGCAGCGAGCTCCTGCTCCGATGTCATGTGATAGAGCACGACCGAGCCGTCGGCATGGCCTGCCAGAAACGTCTTGTCACGCGACGAGAGTCCTATCCGGGTGACGGAGGCGCCCGCGGTCGCGAGGGTGTGAGCAGGGACGAGCAGATAGCCGTCGAGGTTCGCCCCTTCGCGCGCTACTCGAAACCAGGCGCGGATTCCTCCGGCAGAATCTCCAGCGAGCAGCGACTGCTCACCGAGCATGAAGCGGAGTTGCGTCAGCATCGTACCAGCGTCGGGGATCACGTCTCGCGTCTCGACGAGCGCCGGATTCTCGTCATCTCTCAGGTCGAAGCGATGGACCGTACCCCCCTCCCACGCCAGATAGATCTGATCGCCCGTGCTGGTGATCAGGAGATGCGATGGAGCGCGCTCCAGGTTCGCCGTCCGATCGACCGGGATGATCGTCGACGAGATCTCGGTCGCCATCTCTCCGGTCATGAGGTTCTCCTGCCGGAAGATCTCGTTGACTACGAGATCTCCCCTCTCGCGCAGGATCGCAAGCCGCGATTCGGTTTCGCCCGGGCGGTAGTCGAGCACGACGACGCTTCCCTCGTCCTCGGGCGACTCCTCGAACGGTTCGAGCCTGATCGCCGGGGCGACACGGCGCATCTCACCGGAAGCGGTGTGCTCGACGATCGAGGCGCCGAGTCGTATGCGGTCGCCGACACGCAGACTCGCGATCTCGGGAGTCGACTCGTCGGATGCGACGAAGGACGATTCGAATCCTATCTGCCCCACCCGGAAGCTGCCGTCGGAGAATCCGAACGCGACGGCGCTTCCTCCCGCGGGACGTACGAAGGCCGACAACCTCTGCGTCGATCCCTCTTCGATGAAGCTCGCACGCTCGATCGTCTCTCCGGTTCTCGCATCGAAGTAGACGATCTCGCCGGATCGGAGCGCGTACACACCCACCTTCCGGTACTCGTCCAGCTCCGCGAAAATCACGTCGGCGGCCTGCGATGAGGGAACGAGAGGGAACGAGATCCGCCGGGTCAGCTCGGCTCCGCGAAACAGCGGAATCACGACCCACACCAGATAGATCATGATCCCGAGCACCGCGACGATCACGGAGAGACCACCGACCGTGATGCCCGCGGTCGTGAAGCGGTCGACGAGGCGAACGCGCACCGTAGTCGCACGAGGCCGGCGGGTCTTCCCCGCCGGCCCGTTCGAAGCCTGATGACTCGCCATCGTCATCAGAGACCGAGCTTCTGTCGCTCTTCGTTCACCAGACGCGCATGCAGCGGGAAGTAGCCGTCCTTGACCACCGCCTCCTGTCCTTCGCGGCTGAGGACGTATTTCAGAAATTCGGCGCGCAGCGGATCGAGGGTCGATCCCGGCTGCTTGTTGACGTAGACGTAGAGAAACCGCGCGAGGGGATACGCGCCCGAGTAACCGTTCTCAGGAGTCGCTTCCTTCGGAGCCTCACCCGTCTTCTTCGACAGAGGCACCGCCCGGACGTCCGCGGTCTTGTAGCCGATGCCACTGTAGCCGATGCCGTACTTGTCGGAGGCGACGCCCTGCACGACCGACGACGATCCGGGCTGTTCCTTCACCGAGTCCTTGTAGTCGCCTTTGAAGAGCGCGAACTCCTTGAAGAACCCGTAGGTGCCGGATGCGCTGTTGCGGCCGTAGAGGCTGATCGGCTTGTTCGCCCATTCGCCGGTGAGCCCGAGGTCACCCCAGGTCCGGATGTCCTTCTTCGCTCCGCCGCGGCGGGTCTTGGAGAAGATCGCATCGACTTCCTGAAGGCTCAGTCCCTTGATCGGGTTGTCCTTGTGCACGTAGACGGCGAGCACGTCGACCGAGGTCTTCACTTCCGCCGGCTTGTAGCCGTACTTCTTTTCGAACTTGTCGATCTCCTCCGCCTTCATCGCCCGCGACATCGGACCGAAGTGGGCGGTCCCGGCGGTCAGAGCGGGCGGCGCGGTCGAGGAGCCTTTTCCTTCGATCTCCACCTTGACGCTCGGATAATGCTTGCGGAAACCCTCGGCCCACAGAGTCATCTCGTTGTTCATGCTGTCCGAGCCGACGCTCTTGAGGTTGCCCGACACGCCGCGGGCCGCCGAGTACTGCTTCACGTCCGGATCGACTTTGATCGCCTGCGCGAAGAGCGCGGAGCTGATGAGCAGAGTCGAAAGTACAGTTACAAACGATCTCGTTTTCATGGGATGATCCTCCTTGATGGATGAGTTGATGAATCAGAAGATGAACTGCAGCTGGATGCGCCCTTCCTTGTTCGTCTGGTTGTTGGCATCGTTCTCGATCTGGCGGAGATCCCCCTGCAGTTTCAGGTTGTGCTTGTTGATGAACCAGTTGAAGGCGATGCCCGTCTCGGTCAGATCATTGCCGGAGGTGCGATCAGTCGGATCGATGATCGCGTAACGTCCGGCCAGCTCGAACTTCGCAGGAACGATGAAGTAGCCGATCTGCGCCGCCAGCCCGTTCGAGGTCGAATCGAGGCCGGCCTCCGGGTCGTTGTCGCGCGTGTGGTACTCGGCGAACGCGGAGAAGCCGCGGTACTTGAAGGCGATGTCGCCGCCGAAGATCCGGCGATCGACATCGTTGCCGGTCGTCGCGCCGTGCAGATGGTTCTGTTCGAACTGGCCGGCGATGGCGAAGAGTGGCCGGTCTTTGCTCTCGAAATCGCTCTCGCTGTACTTCAAGTCGCCGAAGGGCTGGAAGGTCACTCTCGCGTTGTATTGAAACTCGTCGTTGTCGTTGGCCGAGCGCGTCCGTCCATTGCCGTTGAAGATACCGGCGCGCCAGTCGAGGCGATCGTTCATCAACAGCCCCCAGAGCTGCACACCGGCATCGCGTCCTTTCGCGAACTCGTTCGAGACGATCGATCGATCGACGAACTGCTGGCTTCCGGAGGAGGTCAGCTCCTGCCGCCCGTAGGGAACTTTGAACTGCCCGACCTTGATCTGAAACGCCTTCGTGTGCGCGTAGTTGAGGTTCGCGTCCTCGAGCGGATTCGCCGTATCGGGCCAGTTGAGCTGCAGCTCGTAGGTCAGGTTCCGGCTGTAGAACCATCCGTCGAACTTCGTCTTGCCACGACGGATCCGGAACGAGCCCCTCGAGTCGCCCACTTCGGGATCTTCCTGCGTGAAGCGGATCTGAATGCGGTTGGAGATGTTGAGCTGCGCGTTGTCCGTCTCGAACGACGTCTTCCCGTCCTTCCAGCCGAACTTCATCGCCGGCTTCTTCTCCTCGGGACGGATCAGCACTTCGCCCGGCCGGCCGTGGTGGAAGTTGAACATGTGAATCGCCTCGTCGCTGTCGAAGATCACCGTCTCCCCATTCGGGCCCTCTCCCGGACGCGTGATCGCCACACCCATCTCGCCACTCTTTTTCCACAGCTCGTACTGCTTCATCGAGTTGAAGACGTAGATGCGTCCTTCCTTTTCCTCTTCGACATAGAAAGCACCCTGGGCGAAGGCCCCCTGCACCAGGAGCAGGAGCATTCCAAATGCGAGCGCGACAATCGATGCGATTCGTCGTTCCGGCCGTTGTTCGTGCGACTTCATTTCTCGAGCCTCCTTGTCCGGAGCGGGGATTCTCCCCTGCTCCGGTAGCTGCATTTCAGCCGAGGCGCCTCGATTGCGATTGCATTCGTTGTGAAGAGCGCGTGAAGAGCTGTCGGATTTTGTGCGGGCGGTGTTCGGGGCTCGTGGTTCGAGACTCGAGGCTCGGGGCTCGAGGCTCGAATGCCCACCACCGGTCACCGCGACGCCGGCCCAACCCCCCACACTCCGGAGGATGGGACGGATTCCAGTGGTGAATACAAAACGGCACGACGCAATCGCTGCTGCGCGCGGTATCATGACGCCGGCAAGGAGGTCTCCATGCGCTTCGTCCTCCGTCTTCTGATCAACGCCGCCGCGATCTGGGTGGCCCTTCGACTGGTCGACGGGCTCACGTTCGAGGGTGGATGGCTCCGCCTTCTGGCGGTCGCTCTCGTCTTCGGCGTCGTGAACGCCGTCATCCGCCCCATCGTCAAGCTGCTCACCTGTCCTCTGCTGATCCTCACCCTCGGGCTGTTCACCCTGGTGATCAACGCGCTGATGCTCATGCTGACCGCCTGGCTCTCCGAGATCTTCGCTCTCGGATTCAGCGTCAACGGATTCTGGCCCGCCTTCTGGGCCGCGCTCATCATCAGCATCGTCAGCGCAATTCTCTCGATCGTCCTCCCGGACGACGACGAAAAGCGCGACTGAGTGCCGTCATCCTGAACGGGGGCGGGGGGAGGATGTGAATGAAGGATCTGCGATCGGCAACTGTCTATGTGCCGAGGATTCCGATCTTCGGCCCGGTGACGGACGACGGAGTCAGCAATTGCCCTCTCCCACTGGCCCGCCGATTGCTCTCCAGATGCTGACGCAAGTCGCATTCAGAAAGAGAGGAGATGACAGATGAAAAACCGTCCTGCGTGGTACACGGATGAGCATGACAACACTTGGGGTCGCGTGAAAGCCGCATTCAAGAACGACTGGGAACAGACCAAGCACGACTTCGGCTCGAAGTCGGCGCGCGATCTCGATCAGGACGTCCCTGACACGGTCAAGCAGGCCGTGGGAACAGAAGACGCGTTCGAGAATCACGAGCAGGCATTCCGCTTCGGCCACGCCGCACAGCGGCACTACAAGACAGACCATCCATCCTGGACCGCCGATCTCGACTCGCGCCTGCGCAACGAGTACCCGGGTGACTTCGACCGCGACCGGCCGGACATCCAGTACGCCTACGAGCACCGCTACGGCACCGGCACCGAGCTCGGCACGGACGAAATCCGCCCCGACCGAAGACCCTGAGGACAGCGGGTGTGCCCATCACCCGGGGAGAGCGGGCGTCCCGCGCCCGCCCCCGGAGTGAGGAGTCAA
>DATKDP010000054.1:0-4407 GCA_035546335.1 Thermoanaerobaculia bacterium
TCACCGAGCGCCGGCTGGGAAGCCTCTGGCCCGATTTCGCGAAGTCCGAACGGGTTGCGAAGAAGGTCATCACACCTCTGCTCGAGGAAGGCGTTGTCGTCATTCCCGGTTTCATTGGAAGCGGTCCCGACGGTGAGCTCGCCACCCTGGGAAGAGGGGGCTCCGACTTTTCGGCCGCGATCATCGGGCGCAGCCTTCACAGTCGCAGTGTGACGCTCTTCAAGGAAGTCGACGGGCTCATGACCGCCGATCCGTCGAGTGTTCCGCAGGCTCGAGTGCTCCCGGAGCTTCACTATCGAGAAGCCGCCGAGCTCGCGTTCTACGGCGCGAAAGTGCTTCATCCGCGCACGATGGTGCCGCTGGCCGATCGGAAGATTCCACTTCACCTGCGGAACATCTTCCAGCCGGAATCGAAGGGGACCCGCATCGCCCATGACGTGAAGCCGGGAGACTATCCGGTTCGCGCTCTGACTGCGATCCGCAAACAGGCGCTCGTCGCCATCGAGGGCAGCGGCATGATGGGTGTCCCCGGCGTTGCGGGCCGCGCATTCACCGCGCTCTCGGACGGCGGTCACTCTGTCGTAATGATCAGCCAGGCGTCGAGCGAAGCCAGCATCTGCTTCGTCCTTCCGGAGGTCGAAGCAGATCACGCGGTGAAGGCACTGGGAGAAGCATTCGCTGCCGAGCGACGGCTGAAGCTGATCGAGCGCATTCACTCCGAGAAGAAGATCGCGCTCATCGCAGTGGTCGGGCTCGGCATGAAGGGTCGTCCCGGCATTGCCGCCCGCACGTTCTCAGCTCTCAGCGGCGAGAAGATCAACGTCATTGCCATCGCGCAGGGATCGTCCGAGCTCAACATCACTGTCGCCATCGCGGAAGAGGATGCAACACGCGCGCTTCGCTGTCTTCACGCCGAATACCAGCTCGACCGACTCCGTCCCCTCGCCGATGTCACCGGCCGGGAGTCGAAACTGACGCTGCTCGGCTTCGGGAAAATAGGGCGCGCTCTCGCAGGTCAGCTCCTCGCTCAGGAAAAACATCTGCGTGGCGAGCTCGGTATCGATCTGGAAGTGATTGGAGTGGCGGACAGTTCGGGAATCCGCATCGACGAGAAGGGTTTTTCCCGCGCGGCTCTTCAACGGCTGGCGAAGCGGAAGGCTTCGGGTGGGCGGCTCTTCGACCGCGATTCGCCGCTGACTCTTCCTCAGCTCCAGCAGATGTTGCGTGAAGAATTGTGGCTGCTCCCTTCGCACCGGCCGATTCTCGTCGATCTCACGTCTGAAGAGACGGCCCCGCTCATTCAGGAAGCACTCGAGCAGGGGTTTCATGTCGTGCTCGCGAACAAGAAACCTCTGGCCGTGCCCCAGATCGAATACGATCGCATGATGCAGACGGCGCGCGAGAGGCGACTCTCGCTCCGTTACGAAGCCACCGCAGGCGCGGGACTCCCCGTGCTCGACACTGTGGCCAAGCTTCATGAAGCGGGAGACCGGGTCGAAGCCATCCAGGGCTGCTTCTCGGGAACGCTCGGATATCTGATGAGCGCCCTCGAAGACGGCGTTCCCTTCGCCGATGCGGTGCGCAAAGCGTGGAAGCTCGGATACACCGAGCCCGACCCGCGCGACGATCTTTCCGGCATGGATGTGGCTCGCAAAGCGCTGATTCTCGCGCGCGCTCTCGGGCTGCGGGCCGAGATCTCGGACATCGCGCTCGAGCCGCTGTTCGGCTCGGAAGTCGACAATGCAGATCCAGCGGCATTCGTGGATGGTCTCGCCGCTCTGAATGCGAGGTTCAAAGAAAAGGTCGAAAGTGCACGAGCCGAGAAGAAGGTACTCCGCTATGTCGCGAGCATTTCGAAAAAGTCGATCCGCGTCGGCATCGAGGCGGTGCCGGAAGCGTCGCCCCTCGGGCGCCTTCGCGGTACCGACAACCAGGTCGTGATTCACTCCCGTCGTTACAAGTCGAATCCGCTGATTGTCACGGGTCCCGGCGCGGGAGCGGAAGTGACGGCGGCCGGCGTGCTGAATGACATCGTCGCCATCACGACTGAAGAGCGGAGGGGAAAGCGGTGAGCGCAGCCTCGTCATTCGCCCCCGGTTCGATCGGCAACGTCGGTCCGGGCTTTGACGTCCTCGGACTTGCACTCGAGGCCGCGGGCGATCGCGTCACCGTCGAGTTGACGGACGGAGAAGCGAGAGTTGCCGAGGTTACCGGATTCGATTCCCATCTGATTCCGCTCGAGCCGGAGATGAATGTGGCCGTCATCGCGGCTCGAGCCTGGCTTCGCGAAGCGAGAGTCGACGCGAATCCGATCGTGACACTGGTGAAGGGGCTTCCTCTGTCGGGCGGACTCGGAGGAAGCGCGGCGAGCAGCGTTGCGGGCGCACTCGCGGCAGCGCTGGCAGCGAATGCGACTCCGACGGCGGAATCGTTGATGGTTGCCGCCCTCGAGGGTGAGACGCTCGTCTCGGGACGGCATCTCGACAACATTGCGCCCGCGGTTCTCGGGGGGTTGTCACTGGTTCGCTCGGTCGATCCGATGGACGTGATCTCGCTCCCGTATCCCGGTGAATGGATGGTGGCGCTCGTGACCCCACATGTGCGGGTCGAGACGAAGGCTGCGCGCGGCGTCCTGCCGGATCTCTGGCAGCGCGAGCAGTGGATCCGGCAGATGGCGAATACCGCCTCGATGGTTCATGCGTTTTCGGCGGGAGACACGGCTCTCATGCGTCGCTCTCTGGTCGACATGTATGCGGAGCCGAGACGGGCGAGTCTGATTCCACGCTTTTATGAAGTGAAGAAGGCGGCGCTGGAGCATGGTGGGTTCGGCTGTTCGATCAGTGGATCGGGGCCGACGATCTTTGCGCTCGTCATGCCGGACGACGCGGAACGCTGTGCCGATGCGATGGTCGACGCGGTCGGCGATGTCGGCGCCGACAGGCTCGTCTCCGCCATCGCGCGCACCGGAGCTAGACGGATATGAGCGAGTGGCTCGAATGTATCCGCTGCGCGAAGCGCTTCGACGCCGGGGTGATCCGGTACGTTTGTGACTGTGAAGGCTTACTGGGAGTCGAGCGCGACTGGGAGGGAATCGATCGAGCGACGTTCGACGTCCGCCGCGGTGGCAGAGCAACGGTCGACCGCAGCGGTGTGTGGCGGTTCAGAGAAGCGGTTCTGTCCTTGCCGGACGAAGCGATCGTCAGCCATCCGGAGGGATCGACGCGTCTGTACGAGAGGGACGGCATTTTCTACAAGCACGAAGGCGAGAATCCGACCGGCTCGTTCAAGGACCGGGGAATGACGGTCGCGGTTTCCCAGGCAGTACGGCTTGGCGCGCGCGCGGTTGCCTGCGCATCGACCGGAAACACGAGCGCGTCGCTCGCTGCCTATGCCGCACAGGCCGGTCTGGGCGCCATCGTGATCGTGCCTGCCGGAAAGATTTCCACGGGCAAGCTCGCGCAGACACTTGCCTACGGTGCGCGGTGCCTGCAGGTGAGGGGAGACTTCGATTCGGCGATGCGTCTCGTGCGGGAAGCATGCGACGACGCCGGAATCTATCTCGTCAACTCGATCAATCCGTTTCGCATCGAAGGGCAGAAGACGATCGTCTGGGAACTGCTGCAGGATCTCGACTGGGAGGCGCCCGACTGGATCGTCGTCCCCGCCGGAAATCTGGGGAACACGAGCGCATTCGGCAAGGCGCTCCGCGAGGCCCACCGCGCCGGGTGGATAACGAAGATTCCGAGGATTGCGTCGATTCAGGCGAGCGGAGCGAATCCTTTCGCGAGAGGCTTCCGGGAAGCGTTCGCCGCACGTCACAGGATGGATGCGGAAACGATTGCCAGCGCGATCCGCATAGGCGACCCAGTGAGCTGGGAACGCGCGGTAGCGGCGATCCACGACACCAACGGCGTCGTCGACGACGTCACCGACGCCGAGCTGATGGCGGCAAAGCGCGACATCGATCGCTCCGGGATCGGCTGCGAACCGGCCTCGGGATGCACGCTCGCCGGCGTGCGGAAGCTGCGTGCCGCCGGCGTGATCCGTCCGGGTGACGAAGTCGTATGCGTTCTGACCGGGCATGTCCTCAAGGACACGGATGCGGTGATGAAGAATGTCGAGAGCGGGCAGATGATCGAGATCGATCCGACGATCGAAGCGTTTCGGAATGCCGTGCGGATGTGATCGTGGAAGACGAGCCCTGCATTGAGGGTATGAACGTGTGTCATCCTGAGCGTCAGAATGGCGAATGCCAGTGAGTCGAGGATGAACGAGCATGTGGCGCGCGCAGGCGCGCCGTCCAGGGTAGCCCCGGGCTCTGCCCGGGGGATTTCGTTTGCGCGGAAATCTTGCGCGGCCGCGAAGGAGGCCGCTCCGGGGCGATCTTTTCCTTTTCACCCTGGAGCG
>DATKDP010000055.1:0-84889 GCA_035546335.1 Thermoanaerobaculia bacterium
CGCATCGCCGCCCAGCCGCCTTGACCCGATCGCCTTTCGACCCAATCCATGCAGCCATGCGACGGCGCCTCTCTGTCGCCGCACCCTCTGCACCATTCCACCGCCCTACCGCCACCACCCGACCGCTGCGGTAGGAGGCGAGCCGCCCGCCACGTCGGGCGTCTCACCTCCGGTCTTGACTCTTGATGGCCTTCTCATGGAAGCATGGGAAGGCGAGGGATCTCCCCGCGGTACGACCGCGAAATCAGCACCGGCCAGCAGCGTCGTTTTCTCCCGAATGACGTAAGATCCCTTGTCCCCATTTCTGCCAGAGGAGGCGGGCGCGAAATGATCGAGCTGCGGACGGAGAGATTGCTTCGCGGGAAGCGCAACCGATGACGCCCGAGACGAGCGGACCGGCGTCGAATGCGAGCCGCGAGCCGTCACCATGGACGCGCGAAGCGATCGCCTGGAGCTTCTACGACTTCGCGAACTCGGCCTTCGTCACGCTCGTCGTCACCTTCATCTACAGCGCCTACTTCGCGCGGGCAATCGCCAGCGATGCAACACACGGGACGATCCTCTGGTCGCGAGCGGTCAATCTCTCGGCGCTGCTCGCGGCGCTCTCGACGCCGCTGCTCGGAGCGATCGCCGACTACTCCGGAAGAAAGAAGGCTTTTCTGCTCGTCTCGACGGTGGTCTGCGTCGTCTTCACGCTGCTCCTCTTCTTCCCGCGAGCCGGTCAGGTCCACGCCGCCTGGATCCTATTCGTCGTCGCCAACCTCGGATTCGAGGCGGGGCAGGTCTTCTACAATGCATTTCTTCCGCAGGTGTCGCGGACGACGACCATCGGCCGCATCTCGGGATTCGGCCAGGCCCTCGGATACGTCGGCGGGCTGCTCTGCCTCGTCCTCGCGCTGGGGATGATCCGCGGGTGGGTGTCGCCGGAGGATGGTCTGAACGTTCGTGCGACGAACATCCTCGTCGCGGTCTGGTACGCCCTCTTTTCGATTCCGATGTTCCTTCTCGTGCGCGAGCTGCCGGCCGAGCGCGACAAGAGTCTTGCGCACGCCACACGCGAGGGCTTCCGCCGCCTCCACGCGACGATGCTCCAGCTTCGCGAGTATCGCGAAGCGGCGAAACTCCTCCTGGCGCGCCTGATCTACAACGACGGCCTGGTGACGGCGTTCTCGTTCGCCGCCATCTTCTCCGCCGCCGTTTTCGGGATGACCACCGATCAGATCATCGTCCTCGGGATCGTCCTCAACGTCGCCTCGGGAGCAGGCGCCTTCGCCTTCGGATTCGTCAACGACCGCATCGGCGGGAAGAAGACGATCACCATCACCCTCGTCGCGCTGATCGTCGCCGTCTCCATCGGCGCCGCCGCAGAGTCGATTCCCCTCTTCGTCGGCTGCGCCATCGTCCTCGGAATCATGGTCGGCCCGAACCAGGCGGCAAGCCGAAGTCTTCTCGGTCTGTTCGTCCCGGCGCGGAAGAGGGGAGAGTTCTTCGGATTCTTCGCCTTCTCAGGAAAGCTCGCCTCGATCGCCGGCCCGTTCCTCTACGCCGTGATGCTCGATCTCACAGGAAGCCAGCGCTGGGCCATGGGCTCCGCCGTCCTCTTCTTCGTCATCGGCCTCATCGTCCTGCAGTTCGTCGACGAAGAGAAGGGAATCGAGACCGGCCGGAGAATGCAGGCAGTGTGACCCTCGCGAGGCTCGAGGCTCGAGGCTGGAGGCTAGCTAGAGGCTGGAGGCTAGAGGCTCGGACGAGAGATGGGAGAGATGAGAGATGAGAGACGAGAGACGAGAGACGAGAGACGAGAGACGAGAGACGAGAGACGAGAGACGAGAGACGAGAGACGAGAGAGATGCTCTCATCTCTTACACTCCCGTTTCTCTCCCACTCTTTCTCTTTCGAGCCTCGAGCCTCCAGCCTCCAGCCTCGAGCCTCCAGCCTCCAGCCCCCAGCCTCCAGCCCCCAGCCAGCCTCTACACACCGGCCCGCCGCAATGGCACAATGTCTCCACGCACGTGAGAAGTCCTGCAGCAGGGAGTACCGGCCGTTGAGCGATGTGGCTCTCGTTTCGATGCCCTTCGGTGCTCTGTTTTCTCCTTCCCTCGGGCTCTCACTGCTCAAGGCCGCTCTGACGCGCGAGCGAATCGACGCCCGCACGCACTACTTCACCATCGCCTTCGCCGAAATCGTCGGCTCACGCTTTTACGGCGGCATCGCCGGAGGAAAGCGTCCTCCTCTCAGGCATCTCGCCGGCGAATGGATCTTCAGCCGCGCCCTGTTCGGTGACGAGGGGGACACGGACGCATGGATCGAATCGATGGTCGGGCGAAAGCGGCTGAAGACCAGCGATCCGCGGCGCAGGATTTCACCAGCGCTGATCAACCAGCTTCTGCGCGCACGTGAGCGCGTCGACCCCTTTCTCGACGCCTGCACCGAGGAGCTGCTCAGCGGGAAGCCGCGGATGGTCGGACTCACCTCGGTTTTTCAGCAGCATGTCGCATCTCTCGCACTCGCGCGGAGAATCAAAGCGGTCTCTCCCGAGACCTTCATCGTCTTCGGAGGTGCGAACTGCGAGGGAGTGATGGGCGCCGAGACCATACGGCAATTCCCCTTCGTCGACGCCGCGGTCTCGGGCGAGGGCGACCTGATCTTCCCCTCGCTCGTGCGGCACGTTCTTGAAGGAGAGGCGGTCGACGGTCTCACCGGCGTTCGAACGCGCGCGTCGATCGTCGGGGGGCTCGCCGAAAACCGTTTCGAGAATGCTCCGAGCGTCCGGGCGATGGACGAGCTTCCCTACCCCGATTGCGACGACTACATCGAGCGTTTTCGCCGGAGCCGCTTCGATCGCGACTGGCATGCTCGCATCTTCTTCGAGACCTCGCGCGGCTGCTGGTGGGGGGAGAAGATGCACTGCACCTTCTGCGGCCTCAATGGAGCGACGATGAAGTTCCGGAGCAAGTCGCCGCAGCGCGCACTCGACGAGATCGTCTTTCTCGCCGAGCGCTACGAGGGGAGCGCCTTCGAGGCGACCGACAACATTCTCGACCTCTCCTACTTCGACACGCTACTTCCCGCGCTCGCCGCGCGCGGCATCGACCTCGGTCTCTTCTGGGAGACGAAGGCGAATCTGAGAAAGGAGCAGGTGCGGATGCTCCGCGACTCGGGCGTCACGACGATCCAGCCGGGCATCGAGAGCCTGAGCGATACGGTGCTCAGAATGATGCGCAAGGGAGTTACGGCGCTTCACAACATCCAGCTCCTCAAATGGTGCAAGCAGTTCGGCGTCGAGCCGTCGTGGAACATTCTCTGGGGCTTTCCGGGAGAGCCGCCGGAGGAGTATACGGCGATGGCGCGTATCGTTCCGCTGCTCGCACACCTCCAGCCACCCGGGTTCTTCTCGACGATCCGGCTCGACCGCTTCAGCCCGAACTTCTTCGACGCGGAGCGGCTCGGCTTCTCCAGCGTCGAGCCCCTCGAAGCATACGAGCATGTCTATCCCCTCCCGAAGGAGGCCGTTCGCAATCTCGCCTATCACTTCCGGTTCCGCTACAGCCGGCCGCAGACCGTCGAATCGTATGCCGCGCCGCTCGCCCGCGCGCTTCGCGCCTGGCGGCGTACCTCGGCGGCGAGCGATCTCTTTCTGGTCGACACCGGCGGGCATCTGCTCGTCGCCGATCTCCGGCCGATGCGCAAGACGCCGCTGCATGTTCTCTCGCCGGAGGAGCGGGAGATCTATCTGGCGTGCGATGCGGTGACCGACCTGCGCACGATCGCCACGGCGACCTCGAGGTCGAGCGCGGAGGTCGAGCGGATCCTCACGCCGCTGATCGCGAATGGAATCGTTCTCCGGGACGGAGCGCGCCATCTCGCGCTCGCGGTCGCTCTCGGCGATTACTCGCCGCCGCCTTCGATCGTTGCGCAATTCTTCGATTCGATCCGGGAGATCGCCGAGCCGGCGGATCGGGGAATTGCCATTCCACTCGAGCACAGACTGCATCCGCGCACGCGCCGCACGCGCTTTCCACGCATGGACCAGCGTATTCTCACCAGCTCACGGTTCACCGTCGACCAGAGTCATGTCCTGATCCACTGACCGAAGAAAGGAGAGTCTCATGGCAATGAAAAAGAAGCCCGCAGGAAAGGCAGCATCGAAGAAGAAACCCGCAAAGAAGGCTCCAGCGAAGAAGAAGCCGGCAAAAAAGGCCCCGTCGAAGAAGAAGAAACCGTCGAAGAAGCGCCCCACCCACGACGACATCATGGGCTACGAGAGCGATTAGCGCATCGTTCCCGCTCTCTCCGCCCACCGCGCCGGGGAGAGCGGGCGTCCCGCGCCCGCCCCTGTAGCGACTGAGCCACCCGTGCCCGAGCCCGTGCCCGAGCCCGCGCCCGAGCCCGCGCCCGGTCTTTGATTTTCGGAACTCTGGGAGACGAATCCGGCTTCAAGAATCCAGGAAGGCTGCTCATTCCTTGAGCAGCGTCCCCGCCCGCTCGAAGTCTCGTCTCCTCTCGCGGGGCCGAATGAATGCCTCTTCGAAGGCGACCTGAACGATCGCCGAGACGGGGATCGCCAGCACCGCTCCGACGATCCCGAGCAGGGAGCCGCCGATCATGAAGGCGATGAAGACGGCGAGCGGCGAAACGGAGATCCGCTTTCCCAGGATGCGCGGAACGAGAAAATAGTTCTCCACCTGCTGGATGAGGATCGCCAGAGCGAGAACGGACCAGAACTGCCAGGTCGACTGAAACAGGGCGACGATGACCGCTGGGACGGCGCCGAGAACCGGTCCGATGATCGGGATCATCTCGCCGAACGCCGCCAGAAAGGCGAGTGGAGCGGCGTACGGGACGCCGAGGAGCACGAGACCGATGAAGGTCGCGGTGCCGACGATGGTGGCGAGCAGGATCTGGCCGGACAACCAGTAGCTCATTCTTCTGGCCATCCGGATCATCATCCGCCTCTTTTGAAACCTCACTTCCGCGGGATAGAAGAGAAGGAAGAGATTTCGCAGCCGCGCTGCGTCGATCAGCATGTAGACGATCAGAAAGAGCACCGCGACGGTCGCGGCAACGAGATGAACGACGCTCTTCACATAGCCGAAGATCGGCAGATCTGCGAGTGCGAGATCGGCGTTCGATTCCACCAGCTGCCGCATCTGATCGATCGGGAGATACTTCCCCAGAGGCTTCACGATCTTCTCCTCGATCAGCGGCGGCAACTGCACCATCAGCTCCTTCGACTCCACCATGAGCCGCGGCAAAACGAGTGCGACGACGAGGACCGCGATGATGAGGAAAGGGAAATAGACGACCAGCACCGCAGCGCCGCGGCTGATCCGGCGATGCATGTAGCGCCGCACGAGCACCTGGACGCGCTTGACGATGGGAGCGATCCCGGCAGCGAGGATCGCCGCAATCAGGATGATCACCACGATTCTGCGGACCCACCAGAGCAACAGCAGGCCGACGGCGAATCCGAAGACGATCGCCGCCTTCTTCGCGAACATGGAGAGCTGCGACGATTCGTGCGCCATCACGTTGCGAGGTAGCGGGTGATCGCCTGCTCGATCTGCCCTCGGCCGACCGCTCCGACGAGCCTCCCTCGCTCCTCTCCTCCTCGGAAGAACACCAGCGTCGGAATTCCGCTGATGCGAAACGCCGATGCCGAGCGGCGGTTCTCGTCGACGTTCAGCTTGGCGAAGGTCACGTCATGCCGTTCCGCCGCCATCGCTTCGATGAGCGGAGCAATCGTATTGCAGGGCCCGCACCATGCGGCCCAGAAATCGACCACGACCGCCTCTCCCGATCCGATTGCACCGTCGAACGTCTCGTCATTCAGGACGATCGGGCCTCTGATACCGGCAGCGAGAGGCGTCTTGCACTTGCCGCAGACGACCGCCTTTCCGTGCGAGACAGCCGGAGCCCGATTGGCCTGGCCGCAGCGTGGGCATCGCACGATGTCATTGCTCATGAGCAGCGCTCCTCACACGACCGGGGTCGCCGAATTGTCCCTTGCGAATCGGAAGCCATCTTCTTTCTTCCCGATCGGATGCGGAGTCTCGATCCATCAGGAGTTCCGGGGCGACTCCCTCGACTCGACCCTCATGAGAAATCCGGGATAGAATGCCATCCACCCGTTCATCCGCAGCAAATCTCAAAGGAGGTACCATGAAATTCCTTCCCGTCACATGCGCCCTGATTCTCGCTGTCGCGTCCGCCTTCTCGCAGCCGGCACCGAGCGTTTCATCCGCTGCTGCAGCACCGGACCCGCGCCTGGAGACACTCGCCGTCGACCTGAAGGCTCTCGCTCGCATCGTCGATCTTTCCCGCGACCTCAATCGAGAGAAAGAGCTGATCCAGATCCTCGTGAACGACGACATCGAAGCGCTTCGGGAGCCGAGACCCGACGGCACCTACCGGTGGGCCAGCCTTCAGCGCGTCGAAGACGTACGGGTCAAAGAGGAGCACCGGTTGCGACGCGTGTCGACCGAACAGATACTCGACACGGTCACCATGTCGGCATCGAATCCCTACCGGCTGGAGATCAGGATCCCATCCCAGCGCGGCTTCCTGCGCAGCAACACCAAAGTTTACGTGCGCAACGTGGTGATCGACGCCACCGGATACGACGGCAAGACCACGCGCACCGAGCTTCCCGTCAATCTCTGGATCGATCCGAAGGACGGTCACGGCATCCCCCTGCCCGAGATCGCGAAGAGCGCCCAGGTGACGGTGGAGCTCGGAGTCGAGAGCGGCGGAGAGCGCGCGGTCGCCGAAATCTCGCTCTTGCAGGCCAAACTGGTCGACGATCCGCAGAGTCCCAACTATCCCGCCGTCCGCCGGCTGCTTCAGATTCAGGAGCTCGCATCCCGCGATTCTCTTCCGCGCGTGGAGCTGCGCAATGTGATCGACGAAGCGATCCTCAACATCCCCGGCGAGCTGGAGAAGCGCTTGGCCATGCGAGAAGTCGAGCTCGCTCTTCGTAAACAGATGCTCGAGCGCGGAGAGACCGCCGGCTTGGTCACGGTCGGCGATGCGACGCCCGACGTGCTCGTCGAGCTCCAGCACGTGCTCCGGCTCAGCCGCGGAACCGTCGACGAACAGAACGAAGCGAGGACACGCCTGGAGAGTCTACTCGCATCGCTCACACCGCCGGCTCCGCCCGCGCCGTAGTCGTCATCCTCGCGCAACTGCTTCGCCCCTGCGGTCGAGACGCGAACCTCAGCCCGACTCGCAGGGACGAAGCAGTGAGCCACAGGACACCGTTGCAATCTCGTGAAGCCGCAAGACCCCTCGTAGGGACGAAGCAGTGAGCCACAGGACGCTGTCTCGATCTCGCGATGCCGCAGACGGCGAACAGCTTCGTCCGCGTTCTCGCGCAGAGGCGACCAACTGCCAGGCCCCCGGACGAAGCGATTGCGCTGCCGTCCTTCTCGCGAGCCTCTCGCTCCGCCCCCTCGCGCAAATGCTCCGCCCCTACGAGATTGTTTCAGTTCTACGAGCCTGTCGCGGCGCGGGACGCCCGCTCTCCCCCGGGGAGGTGACGCCGGCGACTCCAGCCTCCAGGCTCCAGCCTCTAGCCGAGGCTGGTCAATCACCCGTCGGACCCGCTCGAGTTGCGTCCTTGCGTCCACACTCGCTCCGAGGTAGCCTCGGACCATGGTGAAGCACGCCAGGGAAGGCGCGACATATGATGATGTGCTCAGCGCGCCGGAAGACAGGATCGCCGAGATCGCCGGAGGAGATCTGTATCTCAGCCCGCGCCCTGCGCCGAGGCACGCGCGAGTCGGCTCGGCTCTGACGTCCGAGCTCCATGACGCATTCGATCATGGTCGCAGCGGCCCTGGCGGATGGTGGATTCTTTACGAGCCGGAGCTCCATCTCGACGGAAACGTGCTCGTCCCCGACATTGCCGGCTGGCGCCGCGAGCGGATGAGCGAGCTGCCGGACGCGGCATGGTTCTCGATCGCTCCCGACTGGGTGTGCGAGATACTTTCCCCTTCCACCGAGGAGCTGGACCGGAGACGGAAGCTGCCGCTGTACGCGCTGGCGGGCGTGCCGCACCTCTGGCTCGTGGATCCTGAATCCAGGCGGGTGGAGGTGCATCGGCGCGACGGCGGCGGCTATCGGCTCGTCTCGAGCTTCGGCGGAGCGGAGCACATCTCGGCGGAACCGTTCGAAGCCGTCTCGATCGCGCTTCAAAGACTCTGGAGCTGACGCGTTCAGAAACTCAGCCAGATCCATTCATTCTCGAGACCGAACATCAGGCGCCCCGCCGAGGCGTACCGCGCTAGGCTAGAGGCTGGAGGCTGGAGGCTGGAGGCTAGAGGCTGGCGACTCGGACGAGAGACGAGAGGCGAGAGGCGAGAGACGGGAGACGGGAGGCGGGAGGCGGGAGGCGGGAGGCGAGAGGCGAGAGGCGAGAGGCGAGAGAGATGCTCTCATTTCTTACACTCCCATTTTCTCTTCCACTCTTTCTCTTTCCAGCCTCCAGCCTCCAGCCTCCAGCCTCCCGCCTCCAGCCTCGAGCCTCTAGCCTCGAGCCTCGACCTTCGACCCCCGAGCCGCGCGCTCGCTCCGCTCGAGGTGCGCCACGGTGTGGAAGAGCGAGGTGAGGCCGAGCCATCCCAGCCCGGCTGCGAATCCGCCGAGAACGTCGGAAGGAAAGTGGACGCCGAAGTAAACGCGCGAGAACCCGACGCTGAGAATCACGGCCATGGCCGACCCGTGGCCGGCGAGCTGCACGAGGGGTGCACGATGCTGAACCAGATGATGCGCGACGATGGGAAACGTCGCGGCGGAGAGAAGCGAGTGACCACTCGGAAAACTGTGCGAGCGCGGCAGCGTGATTCGTCGCGCAAGCTCCTGCGGGCGGCGGCGCTGAAAAATGTTCTTGAGGATGGTGTTGATCGCCATCGCTCCACCGGTGCTGACGACCACGGTCCATGCGTCGTGATGGCGCTTCTTCCGGATCATGGCAATCGCAGTCAGCCCCGCGGCCGTGCCGACGCCGGCGTGCGTACCGAGCAGAGTCGCTGCGTGCATCAGGCGCGACACTCTGCGACTCTCGCTGGCATGGACGATATCGAGAATCGCCGAGTCGTAGTGATCCGTGTTTCCTTCGATCACCCGTTCGGCCTCGTCCTTGAAAAACCAGAAGGCGACGGATGCGAGAACGACACCTCCGGAGATTCCGATGGCGAGAGGAAGAAACGAGTCGTTCTTCGGCGCCCTGGCCGCCTCGGGTTTTCCGGTGCGTTTGCGGCGTCGTTTCCGGATCATGCACTGCGGATACTACAGCGACTTTCGACGCGGCGGGAGGGCTGCGAGCCCCATTGCCGTTTTCGGATCGGCTCTTGCCTTCCCAGGCTCGTCCGGTCGGTGGCGAGGCCGCAGGCCGGACATCGAAACGGAATGTCCGGCCATGAAAAAGCCGTTACTGTAGCAGCCGAAGTGCCTTCCTGTCGGATTCGAAGAAAGGCTACCGCCCCTGGCTCCGGCGGCTCTCGCGCAGTCTGATTCCACTAAAGGACCATCATGTCAGCATCATCGTCATTTGGAACGAACATCGCCTTCATCGAAGAGCTCTACGAGAAGTATCGGATGAATCCCTCTTCGGTCAGCAGAAGCTGGCAGGAGTTCTTCCACGATTACGAGCCCTCGCCGGGCGAGGACCTGCCCGACGAGATGATCGAGGATACGCCTTCGGGCGGCTGGACCGCTCCTCTCCCCGCCACCGCACCAGTCGTAAAGCCTGTGAATCAGCCGGCCGCCGCACCGGAATCTCCACCACTTCGTTCTGTGCCGGCACCGAAGGAGGCGCCCGCGGTTCCCGAGGGAACGACGGTTGTCCCGCTGCGCGGCGTGGCCGCGAAGATCGCGCAGAACATGGAGCAGTCGATCAGCGTTCCGACGGCGACGTCGGTTCGCAACATTCCGGTCAAGGTTCTCGACGAGAACCGCAGGATCATCAATCGCCATCTCGCCCTCGGCGGGCAGCCGAAGATCTCGTTCACCCACCTGGTGGCGTGGGCGATCATCAAGGCGATCGAAGAAGTTCCTCGAATGAATTCGTCATTCGCGATGATCGACGGCCAGCCGTCGCGAACGGATCGCGCACAGATCAATTTCGGCGTGGCCATCGACGTCGAACGAAAGGACGGAACGCGATCGCTCGTCGTTCCCAGCATCAAGGGAGCCGAGGCGCTCGACTTCGCCGGCTTCGTCAAGTCCTACAACGACGTCGTCCGTCGTGCGCGCAACAATTCCCTCGAGATCGCCGACTTCGAAGGGACGACCATCTCGCTCACCAACCCCGGCACGATCGGGACGATCGCCTCGGTTCCCCGTCTCATGCCGTCGCAGGGAGCGATCATCGCGACGGGCCAGATCGACTACCCCGCCGAGTACTCCGCCACCGACCCCGACGTGCTCGCCGATCTCGGTATCTCGAAGATCATGACCATCACCAGCACCTACGACCACCGGATCATCCAGGGCGCAGAGTCGGGCGCGTTTCTGGCGAAGGTGCATGCGCTGTTGCTCGGCGAGAACGACTTCTACGACGACCTGTTCCGTACACTCAGGATTCCGTACGAGCCGGTACGCTGGTCGCTCGACAGAAACCGCTCGGCGCTCAGCGGCGCCACGACCGTCGAGATCATGCAGAAGGAAGCGGGCGTGCTGCAGATGATCAATGCCTATCGGGTGCGCGGCCATCTGCTCGCCGATCTCGATCCGCTCGATTACAAAGTCGGACGCCACCCCGAGCTGAGCCCGATGTACTACAACCTCACGATCTGGGATCTGGATCGCGAGTTCGGCTGCGGAGGCCTCTGCAACCGCCAGACCGCGAAGCTGAGGACGGTGCTCGACGTCCTGCGCGAGACCTACTGCGGAAAGCTCGGTCCGGAGTACATGCACATTCAGGAGCCTATACAGAAGCAGTGGCTGCGCGAGCGGATGGAGCCGGTGCGGAACGGCGCGCCGCTCGATCCGGCGATCAAGCGGCGCATCCTGATGAAGCTCACCGACGCCGAGGTTTTCGAGAAGTTCCTTCACACGAAGTATGTCGGCCACAAGCGCTTCTCGCTCGAAGGAGCCGAAGCGGTGATTCCGGCACTCGATCACCTGCTCAATCTCGCCGTTGGAGACGAGGTTGCCGAGGTCGTCATCGGGATGGCGCACCGCGGCAGGCTGAACGTTCTCGCCAATGTCCTGGAAAAGTCGTACGAGAAGATCTTCAACGAGTTCGAGGGAGACATCGACCCGACGACCACTCAGGGATCGGGCGACGTCAAATACCATCTCGGCGCGACGGGGAAGCACGAAGCGCCCGATGGCCGGCAGATCCGGCTGACGCTCGCTTCGAATCCGAGCCATCTCGAGGCGGTCGATCCGATCGTCGAAGGGATGGCTCGCGCCCGGCAGAAGCTCTCGAACGATCGCGAACGAAGAAAGGTCATTCCTCTCCTCATTCACGGCGATGCCGCCTTCGCCGGCCAGGGAGTGGTCGCCGAGACTCTCAATCTGTCACAGCTCAAGGGCTACAGAACCGGCGGCACGATCCACATCGTGATCAACAATCAGATCGGCTTCACCACCGCCCCGGAGGCCGCACGATCCTCGGTCTATGCGACCGACGTGGCGAAAATGGTCCAGGCCCCGATCTTCCATGTGAACGGCGACGATCCGGAAGCGTGCGTTCGCGCGATCACTCTCGCCTATCAGTTCCGCCAGGAGTTCCGAAAGGATGTCGTCGTCGACATCGTCTGTTACCGCCGTCACGGGCACAACGAAGGCGACGAGCCCTCACTCACGCAGCCGAGGATGTACAAGCTGATCCGCGATCACCGGTCGGTTCGCAAGCTCTACACCGAGGCGCTGCTCCGGAAAGGCGATCTCGATCCCCAGGAGGCGGAAAAATGGCTCGACCGTTTTCAGCACAACCTGCAGGAGGCGTTCGACCGCACGCGGAACCAGGCGGCGCCTCCATCGGAATCGAAAGAGCCGCTCTGGACCGATGAAGAGGTCACCGGCTTCCAGCACGAGCCTTCGGCGTTGACGAGTGTCTCCGCGGAAGATCTCGACAAGGCCGGGAGGGCGGCGATCGCGATCCCCGACGGCTTCGTGATCCATCCAAAGCTCAAGCCGCTCATCGCCAGGCGGCTGGCGATGCTCGAGGGGAGGGAGCCGCTGGACTGGGCCTATGGGGAAACGCTCGCCTTCGGAACGCTTCTCATCGACGGCTACCGCGTTCGCCTCAGCGGTCAGGACAGCGGTCGAGGGACGTTCTCGCAGCGGCACGCGATTCTCTTCGATTCGGCAACAGGCGCCGGATGGGTTCCTCTCAACACGCTGGCGACGAACCATCCGCACTCGCGGGAGCAGCATGAGATTCTCCACCCGCAGATCATGAACGCCCTCGACACGGTTCCCGCGACGAACGGGGATGCCCCGGTCAATTTCGCCGTGTACGATTCGCTTCTCTCGGAGTACGGCGTTTTGGGATTCGAGTATGGGTACTCGATCGTCGACAGCAACGCCCTGGTGATGTGGGAGGCGCAGTTCGGCGATTTCGTCAACGTCGCCCAGGTGATCATCGACCAGTTCATCTCCAGCGCGGAAGAGAAATGGGGACAGCACAGCGCGCTGGCACTCCTTCTTCCCCATGGGTACGAGGGACAGGGACCAGAACATTCGAGCGCACGGCTGGAGCGCTTCCTCACCCTCTGCGCCGAGGGGAACATGCAGGTGATCAACCCGACGACTCCCGCACAGTACTTTCACGCACTGCGCCGCCAGATGACGCTCGATCCGCGGAAGCCGCTGGTCATCGTGACTCCGAAATCGCTTCTTCGCCATCCGGAGGCGACGTCATCACTCGACGAGCTCACTTCCGGAAGGTTCAATGAAGTCATCGACGATCCGGCGTTCCGCGACTCCGAGAAGCCGCCACGTGCGGATGTCGAGCGGTTGATCCTCACCTCGGGGAAGATCTACTACGATCTCGCGCACGCTCGCCCGCCCGAGGAGAGGCGTGTCGCGATCTGCCGCCTCGAACAGTACTATCCCTGGCCGCAGGCCGCTTTGCAATCACTTCTGGAGCGGTATCCGAATGCCACCGACATCGTCTGGGTCCAGGAAGAGCCGCGCAACATGGGAGCGTGGGACTTTCTCGACGAGAAAGTGATCGCGATGCTCCGCGACGGACAGACACTCCGTTACCTCGGCAGACCGTTGAGCGCCTCCCCTTCGACCGGCTCGCACCGCCGGCATGAAGAGCAGCAGAAGGCACTCGTCGGCGCAGCGCTCGAGATGGGGGCTGGAGGCTAGAGGCTCGAGGCTGGAGGCTCGAGGCGAGCCGGCGTCACCTCCCCCGGGGAGAGCGGGCGTCCCGCGCCCGCCCCTGCCGCGTACGACCAAACCGTCGACGACTGCGGACCTCCGTCAAACGCAACTCGCTGCGAGAAACAGAATCAGTACGCTTACAAGCCCCACGATTGCCGGGGCCACTCGGGTCGCTGTCTCTGGATCCGAAGACACGACGCGGCCGAGAAGTTGAGGATCAACCCGAGAGCGGCGATGACGAGCGGATGAAGGGGATGCTTGTTGTGCATGAGCCGCGCAACATGGGAGCGTGGGACTTGCTCGACGAGAAAGTGATCGCGATGTTCCGCGACGGACAGACACTCCGCTACCTCGGCTTCGTCGCAGCACGTTGCGGTTCCTCCCTTGCGTGCATGACGTGGACCACGTAGAATGCGTGGCATGAGCCGACGAAACCTGACGATCCAGCTCACTGAAGAAACGATTCGACAGGCGAAGATCATCGCCGCTCAACGCGGAACGTCGATCAGTGGTCTGGTGAGCCAACAGATCGAGGAGCTGGTGTGCGAAGCCGATCGATACACTGAGGCCCGGGAGCGGGCGATCCACTATCTCACCCACCCGCCGTTCCGGCTGGGAGGAAAACGGCCGGCTCGCGAGGAGTTGCATGCTCGAAAGAGCGTTCGTCGATAGCAACGTTCTGATCTACGCTCACGATCCCGAGGCGGGCGACAAGCAGCGGATCGCGGCGCGCCTTCTCCAGGAGCTATGGTCCTCGCGAAACGGCGTTCTCAGCATTCAAGTACTTCAGGAATTCTACAACACCATCACCCGCAAAGTGCGCCCGGCTGCCCGGCGCGAGATTGCGCGGGAACTGATTCGCGTCTACTCTTCGTGGACCATTCAGGCCGTCGCGGCCGATGACGTGGTCTCCGCATCATTGATCGAAGAACGATACAACCTCAGCTTCTGGGATGCCCTGATCGTCCAGGCCGCTCACGCTGCCGGAGCGAGACTCCTTCTGTCAGAGGATTTCAGTCACGGGCAGTCGATCGCCGGCGTGCGGATCGAAAACCCTTTCGCCCGGTGACCGGAATTCTCGGCGCGCGCGCCACCCCGACGCAGGCGCTTGCAGGCCTGTCTGGTTTGCCCGAAGGGGTCGGGCGTCGTCGCCCGATCGCGACGGCATCCTCGCCGTCGCTGACGGGCTTGCTCAGATTTGCCCGAGCGGGTCAGATTTGCCCGACTCGCCAGGGGCGGCGGGACGCCGCCGGGATCGGGCGAGGACGCCCGACCCCCACAGGACGCCCGAGCCCCACGAGCGGCCCCCGAGGGGGCGTCTGCGAATGTTCATCCGATTCCGAAGGCCGCGGCGTGCCAGGAATCGCGCGCGCGTTTCTCCCACGCGCCGTTGCGCAGGTCGCCGAGCCGGTCGACGGAGTTGTCGAAGACGACCGTGTCTCCGCTGATCTCTCCCTGTTCGACCAGTCGGCGAAACTCGGCGCGCGTCGCCGATGCGATCGAGCCGTCACCGCGGCGATAGAAGAGAGGCGTCGAATCGAGCAGCGACACGCCGAGCTCGCGCTCCGCCTGCCGGAGCAGATCGAACAGCGTATCGATCGAGCAGCCCGACGGATGTGCAGTGCTGTCCGCCGCAACGATCAGCAGCCTTCCCTCACGTAGCTCCGCTGCGGCGGTGACGGGAGCACCGTGCGCCGTCCAGCCGGCGAGGTGCCGATCGAGCATCGCTCGAAATCTTTCGTGCTCTCCCTCCGTGAGCGGCCGGTCCGCTCCGAAGATCCACACCTTCGCGTTCTCATCCAGTCGTTCCAGCGTCGTTTTCGGCATCCGCAGTCGCCTCCTCCGGCGTCACTCTTCGCGGATCATAGCAACAGCGCGAGGGTTCGATTCTTCCCCGAGGGGGTCGGGCGTCCTCGCCCGATCGTGGCGGCGTCCCGCCGCCCCTCGCACGTCAGGCAAATCTGCCCAACCCTGCCTGCAAACGCGCGATCGCCTCTTGGGCAGATCCAGCCAAGCCCGCCAGCGACGGCGAGGACGCCCGACCCCCTCAGGCACCCCCGCGCCGAGACGCGCGATGCTCGCCTCCGCCGCTGCGTTTTCGATACACTCTCGATCCATGGCGTTCACTTCGATCACCCGCTTTCTGCAGAGTGCATTCGCCACCCCCTCTCAGGAGGATCAGCAGGAGAAGCGAGACGAAGCCATCAGGACGGCAACCGCCGCGGTCCTACTCGACATCGCCTACGCCGACGACTCGATCTCGACGACCGAGGAGCAGCACCTGCTCGAGTTTCTGGGACGATCGTTCGGATTGACCGAGGAGCATGCGCGCGATCTTCTCGAAACGGCCGACGAGCTGCGCTCGGGGACGATCGATCACTGGAATCTGACCAACGTCATCAGAAAGAACACGACGCTCGACGAGCGAATCGAGATCGTCAAGGCGATGTGGCGGATCGTCTACTCCGACGGGCATCTTCACCAGTACGAGAACTACATAGTCCGCAAGCTGGCGGATCTTCTCGGGCTCGAACATCACGTGATGATCGACGCGAAGATGGCCGTCCGCCGCGAGTAGTCGCAACATCGGCTCGGCTCACCCGTATACTCTGCCGAAGGTTCCCCGCCGCGGCCGCCTCGCGCGGCCGGTGAGCACCTGGTCCGAATCAATCCGTCCGGAGGAAGCTCGCTCATGTCACTCGAAATGATCATCGAAGGACTCTCCAAGACTTACCCAAACGGCGTGACCGCACTCAGCGACATCACGCTTCGCATTCCGACCGGAATGTTCGGCCTTCTCGGGCCGAACGGCGCCGGCAAGTCGACTCTCATGCGAACGATCGCCACGCTCCAGGAGCCCGATCGGGGATCGATCCGTTTCAACGGTCTCGACGTGCTGCGGGAGAAGGACGAGGTCCGGAAGATTCTCGGCTATCTTCCCCAGGAGTTCGGCGTCTACCCGAAAGTCTCGGCCGAAGCGATGCTGAGCCACTTCGCCCTGCTGAAAGGAATGACGAACAAGAAGGCGCGGAAGGAGATCGTCGGTTCTCTTCTGCACCAGACGAATCTCCACGCGGTGCGAAACCAGAATCTGGGAACGTTCTCCGGCGGAATGAAGCAGCGCTTCGGAATCGCGCAGGCCCTGCTGGGGAATCCGAAGCTGATCATCGTCGACGAGCCGACGGCAGGACTCGATCCTGGCGAGCGCGTCCGATTCCACAATCTACTCAGCGAGATCGGAGAGAACATCGTCGTGATTCTCTCCACGCACATCGTCGAGGACGTGAGTGACCTCTGCAGCCGGATGGCGATCATCTCTCACGGACGACTTCTCCTCACCGGCGAGCCGCTCCAGACCATCGAGCGCCTGCAGGGGCGAATCTGGCGCAAGTTCGTGCCGAAGGAGCAGCTCGACGACTACCGTCGCGACCTCGCGGTGATCTCAACACGCCTGATGGCCGGCCGCACCGTGATTCACGTCTACAGCGAGCAGCAGCCCGATCCCAGCTTCACCGCGGTCGACGCCGATCTGCAGGACGTCTACTTCTCGACACTCAATCACGAACAGACCGGCTTCGCGTCCGCAGCGTAGCCACTCGAGGAGTAGGACGCGATGCTCAGACACATTCTCGCCTTCGAAGTCCGCTACCAGCTCAGCCAGCCGCTCTTCTTCATCTGCACCGCCATCTTCTTTCTTCTCACCTTCGGAGCCATCACCACCGACTCGGTGCAGATCGGCGGCGCCATCGGAAACGTCAATCGCAACGCTCCCTTCGTGGTGATGCAGATCCTGCTGGTGATGAGCACCATCGGCGTGTTCACCACGACCGCCTTCGTCGCCACCTCGATTCATCGCGACTTCGAGCACGGCACCTGGCCACTCTTCTTCACCACGCCGATCCGCAAGCGCGACTACCTCGGAGGGCGATTCTTCGGATCGTTCATCGTCGCCTTCCTCGTGTTTGTCGGCGTCGTCGCCGCGATCGTGATCGGCAGCATGATGCCGTGGCTCGAAGCCGAACGCATCGGCCCTCTCTCGGCCGCACCCTACATCTTCTCGATGCTCGTCCTGGTTCTTCCGAACATCTTTCTGACAGGGGCCATCTTCTTCGCCCTCGCGGCCCTCACACGAAGCATGCTCGCCACCTATGTCGGCGTCGCCGGGTTCTTCGTCGCCTATGCCGTTTCCAGCGCCTTTCTCAGCGATCTCGACAATCGCGTCCTGGCCAGCATGTTCGACCCCTTCGGATTCGCCTCCTTCTCGCTCTCCACGCGCTACTGGACGGTCTTCGAGAAGAACAATTCGATTCTCTCGCTCTCCGGCCCCCTCCTCTACAACCGGCTCCTCTGGATGGCCATCGGTGCAGCGGTGCTCGGATTTTGCTTCCACCGCTTCCGCTTTTCCTCCTTCGGCGAACGAGCCGGTGGCGCGAAGAAAAAGAAGCGGGTCGTCGAAGAGGAGGCTACTGCCGCGCAGACCGCCGCGATCGTCATTCCGGAGGCCGTGCGCCATTTCTCACGAGCGACATCGCTGCACCAGTACGCCTCCCAGAGCCGCCTCGAGCTGCTCGGAATCGTGAAGAGCGTCGCCTTTCTCGTGCTGGTGTTTCTGGCGGTACTCAACCACGTCGGCAACTCGATCGGCATCGAACAGATCTTCGGCACGGCGACGCATCCCGTCACGCATCTCATGCTCCAGGTCGTGCAGAGCGCGTTCGTCCTCTACATGCTGATCATTCTGACCTTCTACAGCGGAGAGCTGACCTGGCGGGAACGGTCGGTCAATCTCAATGAGGTCTATGACGCACTTCCGACACGCACCTGGATTTTCTGGGCATCGAAGCTCACCGGCCTTCTCGCCGGGCTCGGTATTCTGCTCGGCGTCGCCATGCTCTCTTCGATCGTCTTCCAGATCGTTCGCGGCTACCACCACTTCGAGCTCGCTCTCTACCTGAAGGGACTCTTTCTGGAGCTCGGATTCGCGTTCGCTCTGATCGCCGTTCTCGCTCTTTTCTTCCAAGCCGTCTCGAATCATCGCTACCTCGGATTTCTCCTGATGCTCCTCTACTTCGTCAGCCTCTTCGTCCTGCCGGCGATGGATCTCGAGCACAACCTTTACAACTACGGTGGAACGCCTCCCAGCCCCTACTCCGACATGAACGGCTATGGGCATTTCGTCGCTCCACTCTTCTGGTTCAATCTCTACTGGGGTTTTCTAGCCGTCATCCTCCTGTCGATCACCCATCTATTCTGGGTCCGCGGCATGCAGTCGACCCTGCGCCATCGATTCGCGACTGCACGCCGCAGGTTCCGAGGACCGGTGGTGGCGATCGTCGCCGCGGCCGCGGTCGGGCTCGTCGCGTCCGGCGGCTGGATCTACTACAACACCAACATTCTCAACGAATACATCACCAGCGACGAGCGGGAGCGGCGCCAGGCGGAACTGGAGAAGAAATACAAGAAGTATGAAGGGCTGCCCCAGCCGCGAATCACCGCCGTCGAGGTCGATGTCGACATCCATCCGCGCGAGCTGCGCGCAGAGGCGCGCGGGCACTATCTGCTGAAGAACAAGACCGATTCTCCGATTCGCGACCTGCACGTCACCGTCAATCCCGAGGCGAAGATCGGCTCCATCACGATTCCCGGCTCTCGGCGCACCCACGAGGATGCCGGCGGATACTACATCTACCGCCTCGCCACGCCGCTCGCTCCGGGGGCAACTCTTCGGGTGGATTTCGAGATGGCGCTGTCGAAGAAGGGATTCACGAACGACACCGGCAGCACGAAGGTCGTCTACAACGGAACCTTCTTCAACAACTACGACATCCTTCCGCACTTCGGTTACAACCGGCAGCTCGAGCTCATCGATCGCAACAAGCGAAGAAAGCACGGCCTGGAACCGGTTCAGCGAATGGCGAAGATCGACGATCCAAAAGGAAGACTGAATACGTACATCTCCAACGAGTCGGACTGGATCGATTTCGAGACCACGGTCAGCACGTCGGAAGATCAGATCGCCCTGGCTCCCGGATATCTCCAGCGTGAGTGGATCGAAGACGGGCGGCGCTACTTCCACTACGAGATGGACGCTCCGATCCTCGGGTTTTTTGCCTGGCTGTCGGCTGACTACCAGGTGAAGCGCGATCGATGGAACGGCGTTGCGATCGAGGTCTACTACGATGCCAGGCATCCCTGGAACGTCGACCGGATGATCGACGGCGTGAAGAAATCGCTCGACTACTTCTCGACGAACTTCAGTCCCTACCAGCATCGTCAGGTGCGGATCGTGGAGTTCCCACGCTATGCCCGCTTCGCACAGTCGTTTCCCAACACGATTCCCTTTTCGGAGAGCATCGGATTCATCGCACGGTTGAAAAACGAAGAGGCGATCGACTACGTCTTCTACGTCACGGCCCACGAGGTCGCGCACCAGTGGTGGGCGCATCAGGTGATCGGCGGCGACGTGCAGGGATCGACTCTCCTCTCGGAGACGCTCTCACAGTACTCGGCGCTGATGGTCATGGAGAAGGAGTACGGCCAGCAGAAGATGCGGCGCTTCCTCAAATACGAGCTCGACACCTACCTGGGCGGGCGCGGCGGTGAGCTGGTCGAAGAGATGCCGCTGCTGCTCGTCGAGAATCAACCGTACATCCACTACCGCAAAGGGAGCCTCGTCATGTATGCGCTGCGCGACGCCATCGGAGAGGACGCAGTCAACCGTGCGCTCGCATCCTTCCTGCGACGAACTGCCTATCAGGAGCCGCCGTACACGACCTCCCGCGAACTGCTCGAGCACATCCGGCACGAGACACCTCCGCAATGGCAGCCCTTCGTCACCGATCTCTTCGAGAAGATCACTCTCTACGACAACCGGGCGAGCGAGGCGACGGTGACCACGAGGCCCGATGGTAAATATGTCGTCACACTCACGGTGGAATCGAAGAAGTTTTACGCGACCGGAGGAGGCGACGAGAGCGAAGTCCCGATCGACGACTGGATCGACATCGGGGTTCTCGGCGAGACCACCACGGCCGGCTCGCGCAAGAAGACCGAAGAGATCCTCTTTCTCGAGAAACGGCGCATCACCGAGCCGAGGAGCGTTTTCGAGATCATCGTCGATCAGAAGCCGGTGAAAGCCGGAATCGATCCGCAGAACAAGCTCATCGACCGCAATCCCGCCGACAACGTCAAGAGCGTGACGGGAGGTTAGGGGCTGGGGGCTCGAGGCTCGAGGCTGGGGGCTCGAGGCTGGACCTACCCAAGAATATTTGAAGATTGAGAGTCAAACACCGGGCGCGGGCTTTGACTCTCAATCTTCAAATATTTTTTGCTGGTCGAATCCCGAATTTCATGTTTGAGGTTTCACTCTTCAGGTTTCTGGTTTCTAGTTTCTAGTTTCTGGTTTCTGGTTTCTGGCCTCTCGCCTTCTGCCTTCTACCTTCTGCCATTCCCCCCCCTTCCCCCGCCGCTCACCGGTTCCCCACCTCCATTCGCCGATTCGCGCGAGACATCGGGCACCTCGATCCGTATCTTGACGACGAAAACAGGGAGGTGCCACGATGGATCAACCGCAATCAACCGAACGGATGGACCTGCCGAAGCTGACGGGAGGGATCATCCTCGTCGTTCTCGGAGTCGCTTTTCTACTGCATCAAATCGATTTTCTGAGGATCTATGACGTGTGGCGATTCTGGCCGCTCATCCTCATCGCTCTGGGGCTGGCACGAATCATCAGCCCGACGGAACGAAAGAGTCGCGGCTCGGGGGTGTGGCTGGTGGGACTCGGAGCCTGTTTTCTGATCGGCGGCTTCGGCCTCTTCGGGCTCTCCTACGGAACCGTCTGGCCGCTGTTTCTCGTCTTCATCGGACTGTCGATCGTCTTTGAATCGATCTCACACGGATCGAAGAAACCGGAGGCACACAATGGAAACTAGGACCGCCATGAGAATCTCCCCGAAGCTGATCGTCGGCCTGGTCATCATCACTCTCGGCGTTCTCTGGACCCTGGACAACATGGGAGTCCTCGTCGCCGAGGATTACCTTCTCTACTGGCCGGTGGCGTTGATCGCCATCGGCGCGGTGAAGCTGAGGGAGAAGCGCTGGTTCGCCCCGTTTGCCTTCATCATCGCCGGCACGCTGCTCCTCCTCTACAACCTCGAGTACATCGACGTCGACGTATGGAATCTCTGGCCACTCATCCTCGTGGCGATCGGAATCAAGGTCATCCTCGAGTCCATGGGGCGCCGCTCCGCCGCCGCACACAACGAATCAGGCGATGCAGCGGCCACGGTCAACGTCTTCGCCCTGATGAGCGGGGTATTGAAGAAGAACGGCTCGAGCGGATTTCTCGGAGGGGAGGCGACGGCGATCATGGGAGGTGCGGAGATCGACCTTCGCGAAGCGACGATTGAAGGGGAAGCCGTGCTCGATACGTTCGTTCTCTGGGGCGGACTCGAGATCTACGTTCCGGAAACGTGGGCGGTCATCAGCGAGGTCACGCCGATCATGGGAGCGTTCGAAGACAAGACCCGCCCGCCGCACGACAGCACGCAGCGGTTGATCATCCGAGGGACGGTCATCATGGGAGGAATCGACGTCAAGAACAATCGGGAAAAGTGAGACGATCGCGGAGCCGGAATCCGGAGCCCGACGCACGCCATGCATCCCATCATCTCCGACCGCCGCCGACTGCTGCTCTATCTGACCCTCTGGGTGCTTCTGACGATGCTGCTGGTCGCCGGACTCGCCCCCGACGTGCGATCGATCGGCCTCGTCGCGGCGGTCGTCCTTCCTCCCGCGGTCCTCTATGCGTTCGTCTGTCTCGCCGCCTGGTATCCGGTGCGGGCACTTCCGCCGCGACGAACACACCCGCTGCGGATCGTCATGACGCACGGCGTCGCCGCACTCGTCGCGGCATCGCTCTGGCTGGTCCTTCTTCGCGGCGGCATCCGCCTGTTCGACGCATTCCTCGGTCCTGGTCCGGCGACGAGCGCACTCGCGGAGCGTCAGGCGATTCTCCTCGCGACCGGCGTCGTTCTCTATCTGCTCTCGGTCGCGTTCCACTATCTCATTCTGGCAATCGACCTCGCCCGGTCGTTGGAGACTCGTGAGCTCGAGCTGCAGCTCCTCGCCCGCGACGCCGAGCTGAATTCTCTCAAGGCGCAGATCAACCCCCACTTTCTCTTCAACAGCCTTCACTCGATCAGCTCACTGACGGCGTCCGATCCGGCCGCAGCACGCGACATGGCAATTCAGCTTGCCGGCTACCTCCGCAGCACGTTGAAGGCGGCGCGACATGACACGATTCCCCTCGCCGACGAGCTCGCCCTGGCCCTGACGTACCTCGGGATCGAGCGCCAGCGATTCGGCGATCGCCTTCGCGTCGAGCAGAATGTCGACGCAGCGATCGCCACGACGCTCCTCCCTCCTCTGGTCCTGCAGCCGCTCGTCGAGAATGCCGTGACACACGGCATCTCGAATCTCATCGAGCCCGGCACGATCCGGATCTCCGCGCGCCCGGACGGCGGCTTCGTCTCGCTCGTCGTCGAGAACGACTGCGACCCCGACCGGCCGAAAGGGCACGGCGAAGGGATCGGACTGCAGAACGTTCGCCGCCGCATCGGAGCGCACTACGGCGGCGAGAGCCGCGTCGCCGCCCGCGACGAAGGGAATCGATTCGTCGTCGAGGTGAGGATTCCACGGTGAGGCGAATTCGTTGCGAGGGTCGTCGAGGAAGCTGACCCCCCCCTGACCCCTCTCCCCATGGTCACATCGTCCCGCTCGTGCAGATCGTCGTGGGGAGAGGGGCACCGCCGCCCCGCAGTACGGACGCCCCACGTCGCGCATCTTCCTCCGTGCGACAATCTGAGGTCATGCCCCGGTCCCCTATCCGCATCGTGATCGCCGACGACGAGGCTCCGGCGCGCGCGATTCTGCGCGAGTATCTCGCCGATGCTCCGGAGTGCGAGGTCGTCGCCGAATGCGCGAACGGATTCGAGGCCGTCAAAGCGGTCAACGAGCTGGGTCCGGACCTTCTGTTCCTCGATATCCAGATGCCGAAGCTCGACGGATTCGAAGTCATCGAGCTGCTGGAACGACGCCCGAAGATCATTTTCGTGACTGCATACGACGAGTTCGCGTTGCGCGCTTTCGAGGTCCATGCGATCGACTATCTTCTCAAGCCCTTCTCCGCCGATCGTTTCCGTCGCGTGCTCGATCACGCCACCGCTCTGCTCGGCGCCGAATCGCAGCCGGTCGAGCCGCTGGCCCGAGCCGTCCGGAGCGGCCATCGCCCGCTCGAGCGAGTCGCCGTCCGCAGCGGGGAAAAGATCGACGTCCTCCCCGTGTCGAAGATCGACTACATCGAGGCGAGTGACGATTACGTGACCTTCGCGGCCGCGGGGGAGAAGCACACCAAGCAGCAGACGCTCGCCGAGCTCGAGTCGCTCCTCGACCCCCGAACGTTCGTGCGCATCCACCGCTCCTATCTCGTCAACATCGCGAAGATCGCGAAGATCGAGCTCTACGCAAAAGACAGCCGCATCGCTACGCTGAAGGACGGCTCGCGCATTCCCGTCAGCAGAAGCGGCTACGCCCGCCTGCGTGAGCTGCTGTGAAGCCACCGCCGGGGGCGTCGGGCGTCTCGCCCGATCCCGGCGGCGTCCCGCCGCCCATGGCAATTCGGGACGATCTGACCAGACAAGGCCCGCCAGCGATGGCGAGGACGCCATCGCGATCGTGCGAGACGCACGACCCGCGGTTGCAATGGCATAATCATTCTCACCAAATCAATCGACCGGAGACTCCATGACCTTGCCCGAAGAGCCGCAATCCACCGATCAACCAGAGCAGCCGCCTGTTCCACCGTCGAGCGAGGCACGTCTTCTCGTCACGATCGCCGCGGTCCTCCTGATCGGCTGCGGAGTCATCGCATATGTGCTCGTTCGTTCCGCCGCAAAGCCGGAAGCTGCAACCGAGCCCGCAGCGCAGCCCGTCGCCGCCCGAGCTTCGGTCGCCGTGATCGGCTTCGAGAATCTGAACAATGATCCCGAGCTCGACTGGCTTTCGACTGCGATCGCCGACAAGCTCAGCAGCCTGCTCGCCGACGGCGAAAAGATTCGCACCGTCGACGGAGAGCGCATTGCTGCCGCGCGCCGCGAGCTCGCCGTGCAGCCGGCTGCCGACATGCCCCCCGAGGCGCTCGCAGCCCTCGCGGAGACTCTACAGACCGACTACCTCGTTTCCGGAAGCTACAGCCTCGGCGAGGAGAATGATGGCCGGAAGGTGATTCGGCTCGATGTCCGTCTTCGCCATCTTCCTGACGGGCGCACCGATCATCAGTCTTTGTTTTCCCGACCTGAGATGGAGCTGTTCCAGCTCGTGACCGATGCAGCGTCTCCCCTTCGCCGGTCGCTTCAGGCGCCGCCCCTGACACCCGAGCGTCTGTCGAAGCTCTCCGCCACGCTCGCCTCCAATCGATTCGCCTCCGAGCATTACGCGCGCGGACTCGACCTGCTGCGCTCGGGTCGGCCACACGACGCTCTCCCCCAGCTGCGCCGTGCGATGCAGAGCGCGCCCGACTCTCCTCTGACGTGGAGCGCGCTCGCTCGCGCATCGTGGCGTCTCGGGCTCGCCGGCGACGCGATCGACGCGATTGCCAGGGCTCGCGAGCTCGATGAGAATCTGCCGCCGCGACAGCGAATCAATCACCAGCTCCAGGAGCACGAAATCAAGGGAGAGCGTCAGGCGATGATCGACCTTCTCGGTCAGCTCTCCGAGCGATATCCCGACGAACGCCGGCAATTCGAGCTCCGTCTCGCCGGACTTCTGATCGAAGAAGGGAGAACGACCGATGCGACCCTGATTCTGGAGAGGCTCGCGGGTCAGCCGCCTGCAGGCGATCCCCGACTGACTCTTCTTCAGGCAGCCATCAGCGGTCGCGAATCGAACCATGAGCGCCAGCGAACACTGGCATACAAAGCCCTTGGAGAAGCGCGCAAGGATCACGCGACGAGGATGGTGGCGGAAGTTCGGATTCAGGAGGCGATCGCGAGCGCGGCACTGGACGATTTCGTCACGGCGCTCGATGCGATCGCCAGGGCGGAACGAATTTTCGAGCATTTCGGCGATGAGCCAGCCGCGGCGACGACGTTGCAGACGAAGGGCTCGATCCTTCGCGGTGCCGGCCGCACGCGCGATGCGATCGCTGCAATCGAGCAATCGATCGCCATCGGGCACCGGATCGGGCATCGAGGCGTGATCGCCCGCGGCCAGGAAACGATCGGCGAGATTCACCTCGAGCGCGGAAACCGCGGCGAGGCGAAGCGCTGGTTCCGTTCGGCGATGGCGACCGACGAGGAGGCCCGCAATCCGCGAGGAGGGGGATCGGTCGCCCATCGGCTCGCTCTCATTGCGCTCGAAGAGGGCGATCGGTCGAATGCCGGCACGCTCTTACGGCAGGCGAGTCTGCTCCTGTCGAAGGGAAACGATTCCGCTGCCGCCGCCGGCTCGCTCGAGGTGCTCGCCGGCTCGCTCTACGAGAGCGGGCGCCTCGCTGACGCGCGGAGCACCTGGCAGGAAGCGCTTCATCTCCGAAGGGAAATTGCCGACCGTCGAACGATCGCTCCGGCACTGCTGGAGACTGGAAAGATGTTCCTCGCCGAGGGGAACATTCCGCGCGCACGAAGCAGCTTCGATGAGATCGTGATCATACAGCAGGCATTGCGTGATCCGCGACGTCTCGCAGAAGGGAAAGCAGCCCTCGCGTCGATCCTTCTCGAACAGGGGCGTGGCGAGCAGGCCGCCGCCGCTCTCCAGCCGGTCGTCGCGAGCCTCGAACAGACGACGGACATCCCGAGACGCTGCGAGGCACTGAGACTTCTCGCCGAGGCGCTGCTGGCGTCCGGCGACGTGGCCAACGCCGCCGCCACGATCGACAAGGCGGTCGCCCTGCAGCAGGAGAGCCCCTCGCCGCGCCTGGCCATCACGCGGGCCCGCATTGTGGCTCGAGGCGAGGGCGCAGCGGCATCGAAAGCTCGAAGCGATCTCGAATCGATGGTCACGCGCCTGCGGGAGAGCGACAACGTTCCGCTCTGGCTCGAAGCTCGCCTCGCACTCGCGGAGGTCGCCCACCACCAGCAGCGATCCGAGGCACAGGGAATGCTGCGCTCCGTCGAGCGTGACGCCCTGCAGCGAGGATTCAGCATGATGGCACAACGGGCGGCGGCGCTCCGCGGGGGCGAAGCCGGCAAACGATGAACGATTGCCGATCCGCCCGGGCGATCATTCCTTCTGGGATTCGAGGGCGAAGCCGATCATCTTGTAGAGAAGCCGCGCACCGACGTTCGCGTCCCATTCCGTCTCGCCCGGCGAGACCTCGCAGAGATCGAGACCGACGATCCTCTTTCCTGCGCGAAGGATCGCGCGAAGCAGGCCGATGGCTTCGTTCCACGAGAGACCGCCGGGAACGGGCGTCCCCGTGCCCGGGCAGAGCGTCGGATCGAGCCCGTCGATGTCCCACGAGAGATAGATCACATCGGGCAGCGCGGCGACGATGCGATCGGCGATCTCGCCGAAGGGAATGCCTCGCTCCTTCTCCGCCGCCAGGGCAGCGTCGAAGAACGCGACGATGCGTCCTTCGGACGCTTCGATCATCCGGTGCTCGGCGATCCCGAGGTCGCGGAGGCCGACCTGCACGAGCTTTCCGACCTGCGGGATCCGCGTCATCACGTTGTGAAAGATCGAGGCGTGCGACCAGGTGAATCCCTCGTACGCATCGCGAAGATCGGCGTGCGCATCGAGGTGGAGAATCCCGAGCCCCGGAAACCTTCCGGCGTAGGCCCTGATCGCTCCGAAGGGAACCGAGTGATCACCTCCGAGCACCACGGCGATCTTTCCGTCTCCCAGGAGTGCCTGGGCACGTTCGTAGACCCACTCGTTCATCCGCTCGCCGAGCTCGTTCACACGATCGAGCGCCGTCTGCAGCTCGGCGTCGCCGCCGAGCTCGCCCCCCGCCTCGATGATCGGCCGTGCAAGGGCCTTCGCCTCGTCGCTCCATGCGGCGATCTCCTCGTCGATCGGCAGCATGGCGATACCGCTGCTGTAGGGGCGCCCCGTCTCCGCATCGAAGAGATCGACCTGGTGTGATGCGCGCAGGATCGCCTCCGGCCCTTTCGATGTTCCGCCGCCGTACGAAGTCGTCGCTTCGAAGGGGACAGGGATGATGACCACTCTCGAATTCTCGGGTTGGAACGGGAGGCCGTAGATGCCCGAGCTTGCCGGTGCGGCGGCGTCCGGATCGAAGTCGGCAGGAAGAATCGGCTCGTTCAACGGGTCACCTCGACTCTCGTTCCGCGATTCTACGAGGACGGCGACAGCGAAACACGCCCCTTCCGCCCTCGTCGAACCTGGAAGTAAAATTGCTCTGCTCGTGAAAATGGGATAATCAATGAGGAACAGTTGAATGATTCTACTATGGCTGTTTGCCGGCCGTCGCAACCGGCCGCCGGTGCACGAGCGCGGCGATACGCGCGTTCGTTTCGAGCTCAAATCGACGGAGGCTCATGGATGATTCGGATGCTCGTTCTCACGGCGACTCTCTGTGTGATCCCGTGCACCGCGGTCACGGCCGAGGAGCCGAGCCGCGTTCCGCAGGCCGAACAGCTCGAGAAGCCCGAACAGCCCGAGCCACCCAAACCGCTCGAGGCACCCGAGCCCGATCCGCCTGAGCCGCTCGAGGCGCAAGCACCCGGCAAGGTGCCTGAACCGCAACCAGAACCTCCAACCGAGGAGCCCGTCCCGCTCGAAGCGGCGCCTCCGTCCCTGATCCGCGCCGCGGACCCCTGCGAGGTCAGGAAGATCGGACGGGAGCCCCGCATCGATCAGTTCCGCCGTGAGGTTTTCGAAACGGTGTGCGAGTCGGCCCGCTGGTTCGACGGGTTCTTCGGCAGCCGTCGTTTCGACGAAGAGGCGCGCCAGACTCACGGCCGGCTTGGTGTGCAGCTGCTATGGGATGAAGACAGCGGGCTGGAGCTCGACGGCAGGCTCAAGGTCCAGGTGGACTTCCCCAACCTCGACCGCCGTCTCAACGCCTTTCTCGGGCGCGACGACGAGGAGGCATTCCTCACCGGCTCCGAAGAGCGCCTCGACTTCCTCCCGACCTTCTTCGAGCGCGAAGGGGGACAGGAATGGCTGGTCGGCCTCGGATACCGTCCCGTCGGCACTGGCCGCAGCTCGCTCGACTTAGATGCGGGCGTCGAGGTCGAGACCCCGCTCGATCCCTTCGTACGCACGCGGTATCGCCACACCTGGCTGATGGGCAACGACAACCTGCTGCGAGCGCGGCAGACCGTCTACTGGACCAACCAGAGAGGCGTTGGCACCAGCACGCGGCTCGACTACGAGCGACCCGTCGGCTCGAGGACGCTGGCCCGCCTGGCGGGCAACGTGGTGTTCGACGACCAGACGCTGGGAGCGGACTGGGACAGCGGAATCACCGTCTTTCATGGCTTCTCCGATGACAGGGCGATCGCCTGGTTCGTGGGAATCGACGGAGAGACCCGTCGCGACGTACCGATCGAAGACTACGGCACGCGCATCACCTACCGGCAGCGCATGTTCCGGGAGTGGTTCTTCGGAGAGCTGATCACCGGTGTCACATGGCCAAGGGATGATCGACTGGAGAAACGAGAGCCCGCCTGGCACGTCGGCTTTGGCGTGGAGATCTCCTTCTCGCGCGACGAGCGGTAGATGCGCGCTCGACTCGCGTCAGCTCGCCCGGCGTCGCGGAGCAGGATCTTCGGCCACGTCACATCGTCCTCATCGCTCACAGCCACGTCCGTCACCGGGCCGAAGATCGGAATCTTCGGCCACCTCGGGAGCGAGCGTTCTCATCCCGGAAAACGCTCTTCGTTATGCCACCAGAGCGCTTCGAGAAGGGGCCGGTAGGCGGGATTCTCGGGAAGGTGGATCGCAGTCCCATGGAGCCGGCTGTACTCACCCCCGTCGTCCTTCTCGCTCAGCGCGCCGCTGACGGCAAAGCGATACTCGGGCGTGACCGTGACGTATCCTGCCTCGAACAGTCTTTGAATGTCGGCGCGAAAGAGAATTCCGTTGTTCACCGAATGCTCCTGCACGCCGCGGTACTCGCGGATCCGGGCCGCTTCGAGCGCCGGCAGGGCACCTTCTCCGGTGACGGCGCAGCGGCGACCATACCCGTCGAGAACGGCGATCCGAAAGCTCCTCGCTCCGAGCCGGGAACGGATGAGCGCCGGCGAGCCGTGACCACCGGGCAGAAGATGCGAAGGAGAGACGCCGTCGGCGATCAGATCACGCGCGTCGATCCTGCGCTGTGAGCTGGCGCGCTCGAGGCAATCCCGCCACAACCGCCTCCCTTCGCCCCGTGTGAGGTCGTAGACCTTCCCCTGAACGATGTTGCGCGCGAAATCGCGTGGCGCGCGCACCCAATCCTGCTGATCGAAGAAAAACGGCTGGCTCACCAGAATGCAGCCGATGTCGAAGTCCTTCTTCGGATCCACCTCCATGCCGAAACGGCCGCGAATCGACAGAAGCCGCTCGCGCATGGTGATGCGCGAAGGCGAGCCGTTCGCCGTCTCGTAGATGCGCCAGGCGATCGAGAGGGGAAGAATGGAGAAATGAGCGAACCAGCCGAACCCGGCGATCGCATCGTGCGGCGCCTTCAGCTTGAAGAGAATCGGCTCGCCCGGCTGGAGTGCGCGGAAGCGGCTCCCGCTCCCCGCCCGCCAGAAGTTGATCTCTTCGACCGGTGGCTCGATGGCGCGGAGAAAGGAGAGCTCGTCATGGTCGGTATTGGCGACGAAGCCTCGCATGAAACACATCTCACTCCGACGATCCGAACGTCACCCACGTGTCCTTCAGCGCGAGCTTCCTGACGCCCTCGGGCCAGACGAGTGCAGGGAGATAGTAGTAACCGTCACCCAGACGACGCGCCTTGCGGCCCAGCTCCGAGAGGCTCCGGCAGACGCCCTTCCTCCCGGCGACCGCGCTGCGATCGGCCGTGTTCCCCGTACGCTCGGCGATTCCTTCGTACACTGCAATCTCATCGAAGATCTGTCCCGTCCGAAGCATATCCAATCATCACACGAATCGGGCGCGGAGGCGAGAGAAGGGGCCGGGGCCCCTCTCCCCATGGCCACATCCGGGAACATCGTCATGGGAAATCGCTCGCGTCGTAGATGAAATGCCGCTCGCCCGCCGCAGGCCACGCCGTCCGTAGCATCCCCCCGCTCTCTGTACTGGTCGGTTCCATGTTGGGTGAGGTTCCCCATCTCGTCGTAACTCGCTCCCATCGATCCCGAAAGCCGGTTCGTCGCCGGATCGGCCTGGATCGAGAGCGCCCCCTTCTGCAGCAGGTTCCCGAATCCGTCGTACGCATACGTCTCGCTCTTGAGCGCCGACGGCGTGTGGGCCGTCCCTTCCCTGATCCGGCTCAGCGTGTAAACGGGATCGCCCAAGAGGTGCGCGGCGGCATCGCGGTCAGTCATGCATGGTAATCAACCCATCTGATACCGTGCGTTGTTGAACGCGCCGCTCCTGCTGCATGCTGCGATCGATGAAGAGCGATGCCAGCATGGCGGTGATGTAGCCGAACACAGCGACCGAGTAGAGCGACAGGAACAGCGTCAGCGCGCGGCCGGCCCCCGTGCCCGGCCATTTCTCCGATCCGATGGTCGTCATGAGCATGGCCGTCCACCAGAGGGCATCGATGTAGCTTCGGAACGCGTCCCGGTTAGGGCCGTCGCGTTCGAACGCCATCATCCCCGCGGCACCCGCGAAGAGGACGAGCAGGGTTGCGGCCGTGACGTAGCCAGCACCGCGACGCCTCAGGCCCTGGCGAAGCGCACGAATTCCGCGATTCATCGAGCCGAGCAGCTTCGCCAGGCGCAATCCGCGCACCGTGCGGGCCAGCCGGAACGCGCGTGCTGCACGGAAGACACGCAGCGCCGGCAGGAGCAGCGAGAGCACCAAGACCCAGTTCCTTCTGACGAACTCGAGTTTGCGCGGGGCAGTCGCGAACTTCAGCATGAAATCGGCGATGAAGAGCGCCCAGATGGCGAGGCTGGCGATCTCTCCCGCGCGACTCAGTCCGTGAGTGAGATCCACGACGGCGATGATCACCCACACCAGGGACAGAATGAAGAGCGGGCGCTCGAGCAGACGCTCGAGCTGCACGAGCAGACGGACGCGTTCTGTTTCTACGCGATGCATCGGACATCCTCCTCCGCCGTCACGGTTTCTCGAACGAGACGGCGCGCGCCGCGATCGCACAGCACCGCGGGTCGCGACCAAACACCACCCACCCTTCGCGCCTCGATCGCCGAGGAACGAATGCGATCGTCAGCTCCGCTCTCTCGATCTCCTCGCCGTCGGCAATCGGTGCAAGACGCGTGCGATTTGATACTTCATCATCCGTTCCGGCTTCGCCTCCCTCTACAACTCCTTCGACACGGACCGGAACAACGACTGCGCGGTGCGCTCGCCGGCGCTGCCGCGACCTGGGTGATGGGCAACGCCGCCCGCTTTCTTCGGATTGAGGGGGAATCGGGCGACTGACCGCGCGGGTGTGACTTGAGATATCCAATAGGGAGAGGGAGAAACGGGTGGTACAACCTACGGCCTTCCCGGCACTGCCGGCGGCACTGCCGGTCGAACCGGAGCCTTCTCGATCAACTGCTGGAGGAGAACCTCGACCGCTTTCTCCAGCGATGGATCGCGTCCCTGTGCGACGAGCTCGGGCCGGTCGAGCACTTCGATGTCGGGAGAGACGCCGGCGCCTTCCACCGCCCAGGCCCCTTCGGTGTCGAGGAAGCGGAACGTCGGAACGTTGATCGAGCCGCCGTCGACGAAATCGGGATTCCCCGAGATGCCGATCAATCCTCCCCAGGTGCGCGTTCCGATCAGGAGCCCGAGGCCGCGCTTGCGGAAGTAGTAGGGAAGAGCGTCGCCTCCGGAGGCTGCGTAGCCGTTGATGAGCATTACCTTCGGACCCTGATGGGCGAAGCCGGGGGTGGGACTCGGCTCGAGGCCGCGCTGCACCCAGTAGTTGAGAACCGAACGATCGAGAATCTCGATCATCCGGTCGGGGATGAAGCCGCCGCCGTTGTAGCGATCATCGATGATCAACGCTTCTTTGTCGGCCTGCGGATAGAAGTGCTTGGCCAGCTCACGGTTCCCCTCTTGCGCGGTGTTCGGCAGGTGGATGTATCCGATCCGGCCGCCCGAGAGCCTGTCGACCATCTGGCGCCGCGACTCGACCCAGTCGAGATAGCGGCTGTTCGTCTCCTTCCTGATCGGCCGGACCTTTTCTTCGCGCCCGCCGGATGTCTCCGCTCTGCTGTTGACCAGGAGCGTCACCACGCGGTCGGCCTTGTTCTCGAGGAGCTGGTAGAAGTTCTTGACCCCGCGCGTCGACTTGCCGTCGACGGCGAGAATGAGGTCCCCGGTGCGAACGGTCACTCCCGGCTCGGTCAGAGGAGAGCGGAAGCTCTCGTGCCAGTTCTCGCCGGGAAAGATCTTCGCCACGCGGAAGTACCCCGAGGGGTCGGGAACGATCTCCGCTGCGAGCAGTCCGTTGTCGAGCCGACGGATCTTCGGGTACTCGCCGGCGTTGACGTAGACGTGCCCTGCGCTCAGCTCCCCCCCGAGCTCGCCGAAGATGTAGTCGAGATCGAAGCGATGCGCGACGTGGGGGACGAGCACTTCGTATTTCGCGCGCATCGCGTTCCAGTCGAGCCCGTGCATGCCCGGGTCGTAGAACCAGTCGCGGAGCGTGCGCCAGCCGTCGGCGAAGATCTGCTTCCATTCGAGACGCGGATCGATCCGCACCTGCATCTTCTCGAGCGCCAGCAGGCCGTCGGCAATCTTCTGCCCGGCGGCCGCAGCCACGATTCCGTAGCTCCCTCCGTTGCGGTAGAGCAGCTTCTCACCATTCGCCGAGAGCACGTAGGAGGTGACGCCCTCGAGGACGACTTTCTCCTCCTTCGCATCGAGATCGAAGAATTTCAGCTTCGTCTCCTTGTCGGCTCCGACGAGATAGAAGACTCCCTTGTCGTTCGCCGCGAGCGACCGGTAGTCTGCCGGCGAGCCGGGAATCGCGCGCACGCGACTCTCGAAGCCGGCGGCGTCGATGCGGACCTGAACCGGACCGGAGGCGTCCTTCTTCTCGCTCTCCCCCTTCGCCGGCTCCGGCGTTTCGAGCGCCTTCTCCTCGTCGCTCGTGGGAAGGAACAGCGCAGGACCGTCGGCGGCGAGGATCGCCACGTAGACGCGCGTCGGATTGGTGTAGAGATAGTTGAACTCGAATCCGCTGAAGGTGAGGTTGAAGTCGCGATCGGAGAGGAAGTAGAGATAGCGTCCCTTCGAATCGAAGACCGGCTGGTAGTCGTTCGTCCGCCCGCTCGTGAGCTGATGGTTCGTCCCGTCGCCGAGCGAATGAGCCCAGATGGTCGAAAGCTGATTCGATCCGATCTTCGTGTAGACGAGCCACCGGCTGTCGGGCGACCAGCGGTAGGTCGTGATGTCGGCGAAGCGGCCACGATCGACGTCGGAAATTTTCCCGCTGGCGACATCGACCCAGCGCAGCGTCTGCTTCTTGTCGGCGAATGCGACCCTGCGGCTGTCGGGCGACCACACCGGCGTGAACCGCCAGGTGTCTCCGCCGCGCGTGATCTGCCGCTCACCCCCCGAGCCGTCCTGGCTCCGGACGTAGAGCTCGTACTCGCCGGCGCGATCGCTCCAGTAAGCGATCGACCGCCCGTCCGGCGACCACTTCGCCGCCAGTTCGCGCACGCCGGCGCTTTCTGTCAGATTGCGGATCTCGCCTTCCTTGGCCGGCACGCTGAAGATCTCGCCGCGCGCGGAGAAGAGAGCGCGCGCCCCGGTCGGCGACAGATCCATCGCGCCGATGTTGGCCGTGACGTTCTTGAACGACGGAACGGTCTCGGGAAAATCGCCATAGATGCGGATCGGCACGATCTCGTTGCGCCCTGTCGCCGGATCGAACCGGTGGACGTAGCCGCCGTTCTCGTAGACGATCTTCCCTCCGCCGGCCGACGGCCAGAGGACGTCGTACTCCGTGTGCGTCGTGACTTTTCGAGTCTGCCGGCTCCTGGTGTCGTATTCGTGAAGGTTGAGAATTCCGCCGTCGCGATCGGATGTGAAGTAGATGCGGTCGCCGATCCACATCGGCTGGTTGTCGGTGCCGTCGTAGTCGGTGATCTGCTGCGCGCTGTTCGCCTTCAGATCGTAGATCCAGACGTCCTGCGCCCGTCCGCCGTGATAGCGTTTCCAGGTCCGGAACTCGCGGTCGATCGGCGTGTAGGCGAGCTTCGTTCCATCGGGAGAGAACGATCCGCTCCCTCCTTCCGGAATGATCAGCGGCTGCTCCATCCCCCCGTCGAAGGGAACGAGATAGAGACGCCCCATCCGTTCGCTCCACGGAAGGCGATTCGCCCGGACCAGTACGTGACGGCCGTCGCGGGTCCAGTCCTGCACCCAGTAGTCCCAGCCGCCACGCGGAGGCATCGGCCCCACGTCGTTGTACCAGGTGAGCTGCCGCGGCTCGCCGCCGTCGACGCTGATGACGTGGACCTGCCGGCTGCCGCTGTATTCCGCCGAGAAGGCGATCCATCGGCCGTCGGGTGAGAATCGGGGAAAGAGCTCGAGCCCCTCGTGCGAAGTCAGCCGGCGCGCCACGCCTCCATTGGAGTCCACGACCCAGATGTCGCCTGCATGGACGAAGGCGATCTTGTCGCCGCTGATGTCGGGATACCGGAGGATTCGAGCGAGCTGGTCGGTCGCTCCCGATGCCGCGAGCGGCAGGAGCAGCAGGATCGGAAGCAGCAGGGTGCGAAAACGCATTCGTACAGTCCTTTCGTACACGTTGTGGAAATCGGACCCGCGGTGGGTCTGGGGAGGACGTTCCCCTAAACAGGGGTCGGTGTCGAGGGGATTCCGGGACGCCCCGCGCGGGCGGCGTGCTGTAACCGCTTCGTATCGTCGGGGGTCACACCTTCGCTTTTCGGGCCCAAGGGGGGTCACACCTTCGCTTTTTCGAGAAAAGAGAAGGTGTGACCCTCTGTTTGGTTTCCCGACCTAGCCTCCTAACCTGGGGGAATACGAAACGCGCAACGCGGTCCCGAGGCTCGGCTCAACCGCACGTCCAGCGTGGCCAGATTTACGTCGAGCAACTCGGCCAGGGCGACGTACCAGGCATCGTAGGCCGTCAGGTTGTTGCGCAGCTCCCATACCCGCGCAGCGAAGGGGCCATAGGGAAACAATGCCACCTGGAGCGCCAGAAGGTCGGCGTGCGCCATCGAGGCCGTATCCGCGGAAAGCTCGTCGGCAAGGACTGCCCGCCGCAGGATGTTTGCGACCTCCACGGGCATCAGGTGCGGTGCGGCGAGAGAGTCGGAAGCCAGGATCTCCTCCGCCCATTTGCCCTCCGGTCCATTGTCGACCAATGCAGCAACCACAAACGCCGCGTCGATGACGAGCATCAGCGCCTGTCTTTGTCCCGGTGGCCGAGGATGCGATCCGATGACAGCCGGCTTCCGGTTCGCTGTTTGCGATCACGGATTCTTGCCAGGATCGTTTCGGCATCCGGCCGTCTGGCCAGCTCGACGAGCTGAGCACGAAGATATTCCTGCAGCGACCGCCCGCTGAGTGCGGCTCGCGCCGCGAGCTCATTGCGTGTCTTGTCCGGCACGTCCCGGATCGTGATCGACGTTGCCATGAACCAAACTCGAAGGAACACCAGAATACTGCATCTTGCATGCAGAATGCAAGCGTTGCATGCAATTCTGCTGCGCGATTCTCGGAGCTCGATGCCTGCGGCCGCGCGGCTCGAGGCGGGGCTGGAGGCCCAGCCAAACAGTTCGCCCGCGACCACGAAGTGAGGCTTACCTTGACAGCAGTTTTCTCGCCGCCTCGATGCCGGCCAGCCGGCCGCTCGACCACGCCCACTGGAAGTTGAATCCGCCGATGCGACCATCCACTTCGAGAATCTCTCCGCAGAGAAAGAGTCCGGGCGACCTCTTCGACTCCATCGTTCGAATATCGATCTCGGTCAGCGGAACGCCGCCCGCAGTCACCTCCGCATAGTCGAATCCCCGGTCCCTCTCGATCGGAAGCCGGAGGCCCGTCAGCGCTGCGACGACGCTCCGCCGCTGCGGGCGCGAGAGCTGCGAAAGAAGAACCGCCGGTTGAACGCCCGCACCCTCGATCAGCAGGGTCTCGGCGAGCCGGTCGGGCAGCAGCTCCCGGAGTATCGACATCACAGTCGCCCTCGGCCGGCGCTCTCGCTCGCCGAGCAGCCGCCGCTCGACTGCTTCGAATGTCATCCGCGGAACGAAGCTCACTTCGAGGACGACTCGTTCGCCGTCCCGGCGGGCGAGGATCCAGTGGCGGCTGATGTCGAGCACCGCAGGTCCGCTGAGTCCGAAATGAGTGAAGAGCATCGAGCCGGCGGTCCTCGCAACGATTTTTCCGCTGGCGGTCACGACGCGCACGGCAACGTCACAACTGATCCCGCTGAGCCGCGTTCCCCAGTGCCCCCGCGGAAGGAGTAGTGGAACGAGCGCCGGAAAGAGGGGCGTCACCGAGTGTCCCAGTGCGCGGGCGAGCTCATAGCCCGACCCGTCGCTTCCTGTTTTCGGCACGCTCCGTCCGCCGGTGGCGAGAATCACGATCCGAGCGGTGGCTTCACTCCGATTCGTCACCAGGCAAAACCCCTCTCCGTCGCGCGCGATCGAGTCAATGCGCGTCGCTTCGCTCAGCTCTGCTCCGGCCTCGCCGGCCGCACGAGCGAGTGCGTCCAGCACCGTTCGCGCGCGATCGGTCACCGGGAAGAGCTTTCCCGTTTCCTCTCTTTTCAGCGGGACACCGATCGACTCGAAGAAACGGACCGTCTCGGGAACATCGAAAGTCCGGAGCACGCGGGCGATCAGATTGCGGTTCGTTCCTTCGAAGTCGGCGGCACCGACGACGTGATGCGTCACGTTGCAGCGTCCGCCGCCGGCGATCAGGATCTTCGCGCCGATTCGGCGGGCACCATCGAACAGAACGACTCGACGATGTTCTCGCTCCCCCCTCGCCGCGCGGCCGGCAAAGATTGAAGCCATGAGACCGGCGGCGCCGGCACCGACCACGGCGATATCGGAGTCGAAACGCATGCGCCCGGCCGTCACTCGCCGAGGAGCCGTTTGAGCCGGTCGAGCTCCGCTCCGAGCTCGCCGGCTCGCGCTTCGAGCCGGTCGAGCCGGGCATTGATCGATTCGGCATGGACCTGCGGCCGCTCGCCCGTTGCCGGAGACGCATCGGGCTCTTCGGCGACCAGCTGTCTCCAGCGCGATTCCTTCTGTCCCGGGCGGCGCGGCAGTTCGGCGACGAGCGGTTCCTCGCGCTCGGCCATCCCCCGCAGGACCATGTCCACCTCCTCGATCGCTTCGAAGTGGTGGAGGCGGTCGCTCCGCCCGCGGAGCTCTCCCGGTGTCTGTGGTCCTCGCAGAAGGAGCATGGTGATCACGGCTTTCGAGGGGCGATCGAGCTGCCATGCGGTCTCGACGTTGTGCTCCCAGCGTGTCGCTCTTCCGCCGACGATCCGCCAGGCGAGTCGATCGTCCTGGAGTCGTGAGAGCGCCGACTCGATCTCTGCCTCGGACAAAGTCACGACGGGCTCACGATTCGACTTCTGATTGCAGGCGGCGACGAGGGCATTGAGAGTCAGCGGATAGTACTCGGGGGTCGCCTGCTGCTTCTCGAGCAGGCTGCCGGCCACCCTCGCCTCGACGACATCGAGAACGCGCAGGACCATCGCTAGTGCCCTTCCAACCACACTAGCTGTCGAAGGCGACGTCGCGCCCGAGGGACATCGCAGGAGGCCGCGCTCCGGTTGGATCGACGCGCATGTCGAGAAGCTCCCGGAGATTGGTCACTTCGATGAAGAGGTGGCGGTGCCGCAGAGCGTGCACGGCCGTCGCCATGAAGAGGAGCGACATGACGGCGCGCAGAGCGACCAGACTCGCGAAGGTGAATCGCGGCGTAATCAACGGGCTCGAGGCCCAGAAAAAAAACAGCGGCATCGGAATGTAGACCAGCGCCGCCAGAATCGGGCTCGCCTGAAACCGGAAGTACGGACGAAGAACCAGAAAGATCAACGCCAGAAACCAACCGAGTAGATACGTCCCTGCCAGCTCCATCTCGCGAACTGTCGCGACGAACGTGCTCGCTGCCTCGGTTGCGACGATGCCGGCCGCGCGCAGGCGAGCCGCAGCCAGCAGCGACGCAGCGACACCGGCGGAGGCGACGGAGAAGACTGCGAAGAACGAGGCGAACAGATTGCGTGCGGCGAGGAGCGAGGCCATTCTCAAGAGAATCGCGCATGCGGGGACGACCGCGAGCAGCAGGGTCAACGGCAGCAGGACGGCGCGAACGCCCTCCATGCTCGCCGTCGAAGCGGGCAATGGCCGGTCGGCCGCCGGCGTCGCTCCGAGCAGCAGCAGAGCGATCAGTCCGCAGGAGACCACTCCCGAATAAAAAAGGCTCTTAGGCATCGATCACATCACACCGATTCGGGCTCCAGATCGAGCGCCAGTGGCGGCTCGTCCGCTCCCATGATATCGCGGAGACGCACTTCGCGCAGCCGCCGGGCAGACATCTCCTCGTGGGCCGCCGCAAAGCGAACCGCCTTTTCCATCGTCGTGAAGGCAAGACGAAACATCGTCTCCTTCCCTTCCGTGTCGACTCCCATCACTGCAATCCATGTCTGACGGTCGGTCTCGAGGAGGAACACCGGATCATCCGGCGATAACTCCATCTGTGAAGAGAGCTGGTGCATCTCGGCGACAGCCTACCTCAGATCTCACGAAGTGCGACGATCTGGTCGAGCCGGATTTCCACCGAACCAGCTCCTCCTCGAAGCCGCACGAACTCCTCCCCCTCACGCGCAAAAACGTCCTCGATCTGACCGCGCTCCCGTTGCTGGACGCCGCGGGAGTGAAACTCCAGCTCGACCTCACGCTTCTGCACGGCGGCCGCTTCGAGCACGTCATGACAGTCGCAGGAGACCGACTCATAGGCTTTCTCCGACATTCCTTCCTCCCCATTTCATCAACTGCACGATCGATGCTCGATTCAGGCTGCCATGCTGTATTTTTCGCCGCTCCCGGCCGACCTATGGGGCGTGAAGAAAGAAATAATTTTGATTCTCGACGATGATCTCGGTATCACCGAGGCGCTCGCGCTCGCTCTCGAGGCGGAGCACCGGACGATCGTCACCTGCTGCGATGTCGCGGCGGCGCAACTGGTGATCGAGAAAATGCCTATCTCGTTGCTTCTCACCGACATCCGACTGACGGGCTCGTTCGCTTTCGAGGGACTCGAGCTCATCGATCACGTCCGCAGACACTCCCCTTCGACACGGATCGCCCTGATGACGGGAGCACCGAGCACCGAGCTGCGTCTAGAGGCGATCCGGCGCGGCGCCCTCGCCGTGTTCAACAAGCCGTTCGAGATTGATGATGTCGAGGATCTGATCCTTTCGACGGAAAGCGTGCAATGAACCGGATGAGAGAGACGCCTTCCATCGTTCGAATCCCGAGCTTCGATGACGTGCTGAGCACCGAACATCTGATTCCGCACTTCCAGCCGATCGTCACCATGAAGGGCGGGCCGAGCGTGTACGGGTACGAGGCACTCGCCCGCCTTCAGTTTTCCACGCCGCCCGTTGACACGGAGTTCCTCTTCCTCTACGCCGAGCGGAAAGAGCGGATCGCCGACCTCGATCTCTTCTGTATCGCCAACAGCCTCGCTCACGGAGCGAGGCTCGCCGAGAGCGGCTATCTCTTCCTGAATCTCCATCCTCATGTTCTCGGCCATCATGACCGGCTCCTCCGGACTCTGGAATCGGCAGCGGCGCAGAGCTCCGTTCCGCTGGATCGCGTCGTTCTGGAGATCACCGAGCAGGGCTCGATCAGCGACACGGCCCGGCTGACCGAGACGATCGAAGCGCTGCGCGCGCTGGGGCTGCGCTTCGCGCTCGACGATGTCGGGGTCGCCTATTCGCATCTGGCGCTGATCGGCAGGATTCGTCCCTCGTTTCTGAAGATCAGCCAGCACTTCGGAACCGGCTTCGAAACCGATTCGACCAAACGAAAGATCATCGAGAACATCATCTCGCTCGCAAACGATTTCGAATGCGAGACGATCCTCGAAGGAATCGAGACTCCCGCCACCGCGAGGGCTGCCTACGAGATCGGAATCCCCCTGGCGCAGGGATATCACTACCGCCGTCCGAGCGAAGCGGCTCAAATCCTGAGCTCCCCCCTCAATCCTGAGGTGTTGCCCGCAGTCGACGGGTGGACGGAGAATTGAAGAGCAGATAGCAGAGGGCAGATGGCAGATGGCAGAGAGCTGAGAGCTGAGAGCTTAGACGAGCCCCATCTGCTATCTGCCATCTCCTCTTCCCGTCATCTGCTCTCCTGCTCCCAATGTACAATTCGCCCGCATGAAACGAATCGCTTCGCTCGCCGTGCTCTTCCTCCTTCTCTCTTCTGCCTGCCGCACGGCTCCGGCATCCGCGCTTCAGTCCATCGCCGCCGCGCGCAGCGCCTCGCAGGGAGAGAGGGTGACGGTATCGGGAATCGTCACCGTTCCCTCGTCGGCCTTCCTCTCCTCTCTCGAAGACCATGGATTCGCCTTGCAGGATGCGAGCGGAGGAATCTACGTCAGCACCACTCTGGAGCTCGACCTCGAGCCGGGTGAGATCGTCGAAATCACCGCTCGTCGCGGCGACAGCCACGGAGCCGCCAGCCTCGTCCTCGACGATCCTCGTTCGATCAGCCGGCGGGGACGGACGCCGCCGCCGCTCCCGCGTGACGTACCGACCGGGAGGATCGGCGAGGAGACCGAAGGGTGGCTCGTTCGCGTCACCGGCAGGCTCCTTCGACCGCCGGTGAGCGATCTCCCCTACGGTTGGCGCCTTTTCCTCGATGACGGCAGCGGAGAGATTCAGGCCTTCGTCGCCGCCTCGACGGCGATCGACGTGTCGGCATTCGCGGAGGGGGCGACGCTGGTGGTCACCGGCCTGAGCAGCCAGTACGACGACCACTACGAAGTGGCTCCGCGCATGGCCGGCGACGTGCGCTGAGCGTCACTGATGCATCAGAATATCGATCCGTTCGCGCGCTGACGCTGCGCGGCGCTGATCCCCCTGCCGCGCATGGATGTTCTGAAGGTTCGCCAGCACGCGCATCAGCGTCTCCCGCTCACTCCATCCCCGCAGGTGCTCACTTTCGAGCTGAGTCCTTCCGCCAGTCGTCTGGGCGACGAGCTCGCGGATCTCCTCGATACCGAGCGTTGCGCCCCCTCGAAACGGATCGACGTAGATCTCGTTCAGCTCGAAGGCAACTTTGACGATGTAGTGCCCGGGCAGGCCGACTCCGACCGCATTGAGTCCGATCTTCCATGCCGTGTGCAGAAAGATGATCGACAGCGTGATGGGGATTCCCATCTTCCGGTCGATGACCTCGTTCAGAAAGACGTTTTTCACGTCGTAGTAGTCGAGAACGTTGCCGCTGTAGTGATCGACGTCGAACATCACCGCGTGAAGGTGGCCGAGCTTGAAGATGTCGGGCTCCCCATCGGCGATCCGTGCTGATACACGCGACGCGAGTGAATCGAGCTCGCCGAGATAATGAGCCTGATCGAGCTGCGGGTATTCCTCCAGGGCGATCAAGAGGGCTCCGTAGGCAAGATCTCCCGGCCCGATCTCGCGCGCCGCGAGCGCGCGGAACTGGCGCCTCGCTTCGGCAGGGTGGATGTAGAGGTCCTCGCTCATTGCGCTCTGCAGAAAGGGAAAGAAGGTATCGGCATGCTCTTGCATAATACATGCGTGAAGCTGGAGAAATCCGAGGCGATCGTCCTCCAGACGTTCCGAGCCCGCGAGCGGGACAAGCTCGTGGTCTTCCTCACCGCCGCGCATGGCAAGAAGAGAGGATGGGCCTACGGTGCCAGGAGTCTGCGCACCCGCTTCGGGGCGACGCTCGAGCCGCTTTCGAAGATCCTCATCGGTTACGCCGAAAGGGAGTCGGAGGAAGTCGTACGGATCGAGTCGGTCGATCTGATCCGCTCGCTCTTCGACGTCCATCGCAATCTCGAATCGAGCATGACCGCAACGTGGATCGCCGAGCTGATCGACACCTTCGCTCCGGCGGACGAGCCTTCCGAGCTTCTCTTCCGCCTCGCCGACCGGATCACCGAAGGGCTGGCGTCCGGTCTCCGCCCGCTGGCGGTCCTGGCGTGGAGCGATGTCTGGATCCTGAAGGTCGCGGGGATCTTTCCGTCGACCAGAAACTGCATCTCGTGTCATGCGCCGCTGGGCAGACCGATGCGCTTCGATGCGACAGCCGGCGGCTTCGTTTGCGAGGGATGCGCGGAACGGTCGGTGCCGGTGATGGCGAATGCGCTCGCCGATTCGCTCGCGGCACTGCTCCGGCTTCCGCTCGACGAGTTCGCGCGCCTGCCGCTTCCGGCGGAGGAGCTCTTCGAGCTGCGCTCGATCGCCGGCGGCCTTCGCCGCTCGTTCCTCGGGCACGAGCTGAAATCCCACGACCTGCTCGCCGCCGTCCTCACGTCGTGATCCGATGGTGGCGCTTCGCGTCACCATCGACTGGATTCCTCCTCCGGTGCAGGACGATTTCGGTCCTCCGGTTTCCGGTTTCAGGTTTCAGGTTTCAGGTTTCAGGTTTCAGGTTTCAGGTTTTCTTGTGGCGCTGCGCGCTCACCACCCGGCTGGATCTGATGCATCCCTTCAGGGTGGCCCTTCACCCTTCACCCTTCACCCTTCACACTTCACCCTTCACCCTTCACCCTTCACCCTTCACACCCCTCCCCGTCCCTCGACGAGGAGGTCGCGACCGTGGAGATGAAGCTCCTGGTTCTCGTCGAGACGCAACATTCGCCTCTCGATCCGCTCTTCGCCGGCTCGTGTGTAGAGCATGACGGAGAGCATCGCCGTTCCATCGTCCGAGAAGTCGGCCTCGGGGAGGAACGACGCGACGAGAGCGCGTACGAGCTGCGGCTGCTCGATCCGCCGGATCGCCTCGTCATACTCCCCGGCGTTGGTGATGACCGTCGTCATCTGCCACGCATGCGACGAGAGGAGCTCCGAAACGACGAGCCAGTAGGCGAATAGCCCCGCAGCCGTGCTCTCGAACCGAAACCACGGATAAAAGGATCGTTCGGGAGGAAGGACGTCGGTCAATGAAGCGGGCGCCTTCTCGTCCGCCGCCATGACGATCGGAGCGATCGTGCGTTCGCTGCCGATCACGTACTTCACCGAGTAGCCTTCGGGAAGAGAGACGTCGGGAATCGACTCGAGAAGGGACGCAGCCTGGATCTCGAGATGCGCATACCATCTCTGTTCGGGGGGAAGGCCGGTCATCCGCTCGAATGCGGCACGGAAGCGCTCGGAGGCGAGCTCGCGCCCTGCGCGCATCTGGTCGCGCAGAGTCAGCACCTGCTGATCGGTCACCTTCCCCACGCGCGCATTGTAGATCGAGCGCCCGAACCATGCCCGTTCCTTCGGACCTGAGAGATCGTCCGCCATGGTGCCGCCCCGTCATCCTGAACGAGGAAGGCAGAGGGTAGAGGGTAGAGGGTAGAAGGCGGAGGGCAAACCAGAAACCAGAAACCAGAAACCAGAAACCAGAAACCAGAAACCAGAAACCAGAATAATACCTCCTGAGCGAGGGCGGGAGTTGGGTGTGAGTGAAGGATCTCCCGCCTTCTGCCTTTGGTTTCTGGTTTCTGGTTTCTGGTTTCTGGTTTCTGGTTTCTGGTTTCTGGTTTCTAGTTTCCGCCTTCTGCCTTCTGCCTTCCGCCTTCTATAATGCGGGGGCTGTGAAACAACGGGGGAGAAAAGCGATGCAGGCTGAACGAGCGTTGGAACGAGCCGGCCGTGTCGAGTTCACGCGCGAGAGCATCCTTGCGGACTACCGGATTGCATGGCAGAGCCGTCAGGCGAGTCTGATCGGCCGGAAGGAAGTCCTCACCGGGAAGGCGAAATTCGGCATCTTCGGCGACGGCAAGGAAGTGGCGCAGCTCGCCATGGCACGCGCGTTCCGTGCAGGCGACATCCGCGCCGGCTATTACCGCGACCAGACCTTCATGTTCGCCACGGGGATGTCGACCATCGCCGAGTTCTTCGCGCAGCTCTACGCCGACACCGACGTCGAGCACGACCCTGCCTCGGGGGGCCGCTCGATGAATGCGCACTTCGCAACGAGAATGATCCACCCGGATGGTTCATGGCGGGCACTCGCGGAGGAATTGCATTCGTCGGCCGACGTGTCTCCGACGGGCTCGCAGATGCCGCGACTCCTCGGGCTCGCCTATGCATCGAAGCTCTACCGGCAGCTCGACGAGCTTCGCGCCTTTCCTCACTTCTCGCACCATGGCGACGAGATCGCATTCGGCACGATCGGCAACGCCAGCGCAGCCGAGGGGATGTTCTGGGAGTCGGTGAATGCGGCGGGCGTGCTGCAGGCTCCGATGCTCCTTTCGATCTGGGATGACGGATTCGGCATCTCGGTTCCGAACGAGCTCCAGATGTGCAAAGGGAACATCTCCGCCATCCTGAAGGGATTTCAACGGGATAAGGGCGACTGCAGCGGATTCGACCTCTATGCGGTCAAGGGATGGGATTACCCGGCGCTTTGCGAAACCTACCTCAACGCCTCCCAGATCGTCAGAATGGAGCACGTTCCGGCGATCATTCACGTCGTCGAGGTCACGCAGCCGCAGGGACATTCGACCTCCGGGAGCCACGAGCGCTACAAATCGAAGGAACGGCTGCAGTGGGAAGAGGAATTCGACTGCATCAGGAAGATGCGCGAATGGATCGTGGCGCAGGGGATCGCCACGGCCGCCGAGCTCGACGGATTCGAGGAAGAAGACCGCAAGCTCGTCCGTGAGATCCAGCGGAAGGCGTGGGCTGGCTACCGCACACCGATCGATCGGGAGCTCGTAGAATTCGTCTCCATGGCGCGGGAGATCGCCGGGCAGTCCTCCCGGAGGGAAAGGCTGGAGACGATCATCTCGGAGATCGAGCGCGTTCAGGCGCCGTTCCGTCGTGACTTCATGCGCGCTGCGAAGAACGTTCTCGTCGCGACGCGCGACGAGACGTCCCCGGCGATCACGAGGCTTTCGAACTGGTGGCAGGAACGCGAGCGCGAGAACACGGAGCGGTACGGGTCGGATCTCTACAGCCGTACGCTGCACGCAGCGCCAGCCATCGAACCGGTCGCAGCGCAGTACGATGACGATGCGCCCGTTCTCAACGGCTTCGAGATCCTCAACGCCTGTTTCGACGCCGCGCTCGCACGCTATCCGAACGTCATCGCCCTCGGCGAGGACGTCGGCAAGCTCGGCGACGTCAACCAGGGCTTCGCCGGACTTCAGGAAAAGTACGGAGAGCTCCGCGTCTCCGATACCGGCATTCGCGAATGCACGATCATCGGGCAAGCGATCGGAATGGCGATGCGCGGGCTCAGGCCGATCGCCGAGATCCAGTACCTCGATTACCTTCTCTACGCTCTCCAGATCATCTCCGACGATCTGGCGACCGTCCGCTGGCGGTCGAAGGGAGGACAGAAGGCGCCTGTGATCATTCGAACGCGGGGACATCGCCTCGAGGGCATCTGGCACTCCGGCTCACCGATGGCGGGCATCATCAGCCTCACCCGCGGAGCTCATTTCTGCGTCCCGAGGAACATGACGCAGGCCGCGGGCTTCTACAACACGCTTCTGGAATCGGACGATCCTGCGATCGTCGTCGAGGTGTTGAACGGATACCGCGCGAAAGAAGCGCTGCCGTCGAACATCGGAACCTTCCGTGTTCCCCTCGGCGTTCCGGAGGTCATTCGCACCGGCAACGACGTCACCATCGTCACCTATGGCGCCTGCTGCAGGATCGCGATGGAGGCGGCGGAGCTTCTCGAAGAGGTGGGGATCGACGCGGAGATCATCGATGTCCAGACCCTTCTTCCGTTCGATGCCGGTCACACGATCGTCGAGTCGCTGAAAAAGACGAGCCGTGTCGTTTTCCTCGACGAGGACGTTCCAGGCGGCGCTTCCGCCTACATGATGCAGAAGGTTCTCGAGGAGCAGCGGGGCTACGAATGGCTCGATTCCGAGCCGCGAACGCTTCCGGCGAAAGAGCACCGGCCGGCGTACGGGTCGGACGGCGATTACTGGTCGAAACCGAATCGCGAATCGGTCTTCACCATCGTCTACGATCTGATGCACGAGGCGATGCCGGCGAAGTATCCGCGCTTCTGATCGCGCGAAATTCGATGTTCGATTACCTGATCGTCGGAGGCGGCATCATCGGACTATCGGTCGCCGATGCTCTGCAGACCCGCCGGCCCGGCGCGCGCATCGCGGTGATCGAGAAGGAATCGGAGCTCGGCACGCACCAGTCGGGACACAACAGCGGCGTCATCCACTCCGGCATCTACTACACGCCCGGGAGTCGCAAGGCCGAGCTGACGCGCGAAGGGCGAGCCGATCTCGTCGCTTTCTGCCGGGAGCAGGGAATTCCGCTCCGAATCCCGGGGAAGCTCATCGCGGCGTCGGGGCCGGAGGACATCGAACGGCTGCGGGCGCTCCAGGGAAGAGGCGTTGCGAACGGTGTCGACTGCAGGTGGTTGTCAGGCGAGCAGGCGATGGAGATCGAGCCGCACCTTCGATGCGACGCCGCCCTCTTCGTGCCTGCGGCCGGTGTCGTGGAGTTCCGCGAAGTCTGCCGGAAGCTCGGCGAGCGTCTGACGATGCGCGGCGGCACGATCCGCACGGGCTCGCCCGTCCGGTCGATCGACTCCCGCTCCTCGTCCCTCGTCGTGATCACCGGCAGCGCCGAGATCGAGGCGCGCCAGCTGATCAACTGCGCCGGACTTCACAGCGATCGCGTTGCACGGATGGCGGGAGTCGAGCCGCCGGTCAGGATCGTTCCCTTCCGGGGCGAGTATTGGTCGATTCGCGAAGAGCGTTCGTTTCTCGTGAAGGAACTCGTCTATCCGGTTCCTGATCCCCGGTTTCCCTTTCTCGGCATCCATCTCACGCGCGGGATCGACCAGCGCGTGCATGCCGGTCCGAATGCCGTCGTCGCATGGAAGCGTGAAGGATACGACAAGCGTTCGTTTCTCCTTCGGGACACCGTGGAGACGCTTCTGTTTCGCGGCTTCTGGAAGATGGCCGGACGGCACGCCGGCAGGGGCCTCGCCGAGCTCCTCCGCTCGTCGAGCCGGCAGCTCTTCGCCCGGAGTCTGCGCAGGCTGATTCCGGAGCTGACGGAGGATGATCTCGAGTCGTTCTCGTCCGGCGTCCGCGCCCAGGCGGTGGCCCGCGACGGTACGCTGGTCGATGACTTCCTCGTCGTCGAGAACGAGCGCACGTTTCATCTGCTCAACGTCCCCTCCCCCGCCGCCACCGCATCCCCTGCAATCGCCCGCTGGGTCGCCGCCCATTTCGAGTCGTGAAAGGAGAGCGGGCGTCCCGCGCCCGCCCCTGCTTCACGCAGGCCACACGCCACCACGAGGCGTCCCGCGCCCGCTCTCATGCGATACTGATTGCCGATGCGTGCGCGCGACACGACGGAAACTGCTGCGGAGATTCAGGAAGAGCTGCATCGAAAGCTCGGTCCGGGCGGTCGTGTCGAGCTCGCGATGCGGATGAGTGAGCTGGCGCACGAGTTCGCAAAGTCGGGAGTGAGAAATCGGAATCCCGCCCTCAGCGACTCGCAGGTGATGCGCGAGCTGGCTCGCGTCCTGTACGGTAGATGACGGTCGACGACTTTTTCGCCCGCCTCATCAGCGCACTGGAGCATTCCGGGGTGCCGTACATGATCACCGGATCGTACGCCAGCGCCGCACACGGCATTCCGAGGGCGACCAACGATATCGACATCGTGATAGCTCCGACGAAGAAGTCACTGGTCGCGCTCCTTCGTGAGTTTCCGGACCAGAAATACTATGCCGATGAGCTCCACGCCCTCGACGCACTGGAGCGGAAGTCGCAGTTCAACGTGATCGACTTCACGACCTCGTGGAAAGCGGATTTCATCATTCGGAAGAACCGCGAATACAGCGAGGTGGAGTTTGCCCGGCGTCGCCGTCACTCCATAGCCGGACTCTCAGTCGAGCTCGCATCCGCCGAAGACGTCCTGATCTCCAAACTCGAGTCCGCAAAGCTCGGTGATTCCGAAAGGCAGATCGAAGATGGCGCCGGAATCATCCGCAGGCAGGGTGACTTCCTCGACCGCGAGTATGTCGAGCGATGGGTGCGCGAGCTCGATCTTGAAGAGCAGTGGCGCAAAGCTCTCGACAGATCCGAAGCGACCGAATGACTGCATCATCGGGGACAAAGAGCCGGAGCCATCGGGGTGGGAGGGGCTCGCCGACGTGCGCATCATCGAGGCGCTCTACCATTCGGCCGAGACGTGGCGCGCCGTCACGATCCCGGCCATCGAGAAAACGAAACGCCGCACGCTCCGCCAGGAGATCCGAGTCAGCGCTCCCCAGCGGTGAGTGAGTGTTCGCGTAACATTTGTTGACCTGACCAGAGGTCTGGTTTATATTCTTTTCAATGCCAACCACGGTGAATGTCCAGGAGGCAAAGACCCAGCTGTCGCGTCTGCTATTTCTGGTCGAGGCGGGCGAGGAAGTGATCATCGCGCGCTACGGCAAGCCCATCGCGCGCTTGGTGCGGGCAGCTCCACCTGTCCCCGACCGCCGCCCAGGCAGCTGGCGAGAGAGTCTTCGGATCGCCGATGATTTCGACGACGAGATCGGGGAGGAGTGGCTGGAGCCGCTCGAACCGTGAGACTCCTGATCGACACACACGCCATGCTGTGGTGGTTGCGGGACGACGAGCGGCTGTCCCATCGCGCTCGCAGCATTCTCGGGGACGGCCGCAGCGAACTGTTATGGAGCATAGCGAGCTCGTGGGAGATCGCGGTGAAGCTGCGCACGGGCAAGCTCGAGATCGATCGACCGCTGACGCGCCTGTTCGCCGACCTGGTCAGCGAACAGGGTGTCGAGGTGGTTCCAGTAGGTCATGAGCACTGCACGCGCCTGGCCGATCTTCCACTTCATCACCGGGATCCTTTTGATCGCATGCTGGTGGTCCAGGCGCAGGAAGCGGGCGTGCCAATCCTGACCGCGGATCCAAAGCTGGCAGCCTACGATATCGAATTGCTCTGGTGAGTAAGCTTCCGATTGTAGGTCTAAGAGCCCGCCAGGAGTCACGCCGGATGAACATAGGCCACCGGACCCCGGAACAGTGCCTCAGATCCCGGCGAGCAACCGCTCTTCGAAGGCGTAGTCGACCGCGCGACGGGGCTGCGTCCGATACCACGCGAAGCCCGCACGCAACGCCTCTTCGAAATCCGTCAGGGTGACACCCAGAACGCGCGGCGCCTTCTCCACCACCTCGGTGATCGGTGAGATGTCGAGGTACTCGCCGAAGTAAAGGTTGCCGGTGAAGGGGTGGCCGCCCGCAGCGTGGATGCGATCGCGAGGAATCGCCACGAACCTTGGCGTCACGCCGGCGGTTCGCGCCAGCGCCTCGACGAAGGCTCGCTGCGCGATCGGTGACTCGTGTCCGATGTTGAACGCCTCGCCAGCCGCCTCGGGCACTTCGATCGCGCGCACGCACGCTTCTGCGACGTCGTCGACGAAGGCCCACTGCATCAGTTGCTCGCCGCCGTCCGGCAGGATGATCGGACGGCCATCGAGCAGCCGGTCCCAAAAGAACTGCTCGCGGTAGAACGGCTGTCGCGGCCCATGGACGAACGGCGGGCGGAACGTCGTGACCGGAAGGCCGGTCTCGTCCGAGAGGCGGAAGAGCGCGCGCTCACTCGATGCCTTCTGTTGGACATAGGCCACGGGATGGTCGTCCGGGGCAAGAGGGTCGCTCTCGCGCCGGTTGAATCCCGTGCCGTAGACGGCGATGCTCGACATGAAAACGTAACGGTGAAGGTCAGGGCCCGCACTGCGCGCGGCGGCCTCGACCTGCTCCGCCGTCGTCCCTTTCTGCCAGTCGTACGCCGTGTCGAAGACGACCTCGAACGCTCCGCCACGGAGCAGCCGCTCAATCGCCGCCAGGTCGCCGCGGTCCGCCTGAAGGTTGTGAATCGAGGGACCGAGATCGTGATGGTCCCGCCGGTGGAGAACGGTGACGTCGTGTCCTCGCGCCGAAAGGCGCCGTACGATCTCCCTTCCCATGAACTCGATGCCGCCGATCACCAGAATGCGCATGACGTGCATTATAGGCGCTTGAAAACCGAAGTCTGAGGATTCGTCTCTCAGAGTTTGATCATAGAAACCGGGCGCGGGCTCGGGCACGGGCTCGGGCACGGGTGGCTCACTCGGTCGGAGGCGGGATCTGATCAATTTGGTCAGTATCTGTGCGATCCGGTCGAGAAAGGCCTTGTTGTCATGCGGAGGACCGAGATATTCAATCCCGACCAGGTCAGTCCCGAAGCAGACAACCGCCGCCTTTCCCGGGCCCGAGCCCGAGCCCGGTTTTTAACTCTCAAATTTCAAATATTCTTGGGTAGGACTCGCGATAGGCGCTGATGATGGTGTTGCCGGCGTAACCTTTCGCGCGGCTTCCGGTTATAACTTCTGAAGCATGGATGCGAGCGAACAGGCTCTGGTCGAGGCGGCGAAGAGGGATCCCGCGCGCTTCGCTCCCCTTTACGAGACGCATTTCGAGCGCATCTACGCCTTCATCGTCCGCAGGGTCCGCGATCGAAGCCTCGCCGAAGACCTCACGGCCGATGTGTTTCGCCGCGCGCTCGCGGGCATTGGAGGATTCGAGTGGCGCGGCGTCCCCTTTTCCGCATGGCTCTACCGGATCGCCGCGAACGAGATCGTGAATCATGCGAGCCGGAGCGCGCGCGAGCGTGGACCGACTGAGGGCACCGGGCCGGTCTCCGGCAAGAGAACGGGCGAAACCATGAACGATAGCGCGCAGGAGGGCACGATCGACATCACGGATGAGATCGAAAGGGCCGAACATCGCGCCACCCTCTTCCGTCACGTCGACGCTCTGCCGCCCGACCAGCGCCGCGTCGTCGTGATGCGTTTCGCCGAGGAGAGGAGCGTTCGCGAGATTGCCGCCGAGCTCGGGCGCAGCGAAGGGGCGATCAAACAACTTCAGTGGAGAGCGCTGCAGACGCTGCGCTCACGGATGGGACCGAGTCATGGCTGAGCGAGACCGCTTCGAGCTGCTCGACGAGATGATCGGCGCGATCCTCGCCGGCACCCCTCCGCCTGCCATCGAGCCGGAGGTGGCTCTTCTCGCGCTCATCGCAGCCGATCTGCGCGATCTGCCCGATCCGCGCTTCAGGACTCGCCTGCGAAGAGAATTGATTCCAACAGAGGAGGACGTCATGGAGATGACAGCCACTGCAGTGACGGTCAGGCCTTATTTCATCGTCGATGGGGCGGATCATCTGATCGCGTTCCTCGAGCAGGCATTCGATGCCGAAGTTCTCGTGCGGGTGCCCGCACCCCGGGGAACGGTCATGCACGCGGCGGTGCGCGTCGGCGATTCGATCGTGGAGATGGGAGACGCCGGCGGGCAGTGGAAACCTCTCGCGGCACCGCTGCACGTCTACATCGACGACGTGGACGAAGCCTACCGGAGGGCGATCGCCGCGGGCGCCACTTCGCTCTACGAGCCGATGGATCAGCCGTATGGCGACCGTGAAGCGGGCGTAGTCGACCGATTCGGGATCGAGTGGTTCCTCGCCACGCATCTCGAAGGGGGACCTCGCCCGCCCGGCTTCGGTACCGTGACCAGCGGTTTCCGGGCCGCCGGAGCGGAGCGGATGCTCGAGTTCCTCGAGAAAGCCTTCGGCGCCGTGCTCGTCTCACGCAGCGGTTCCGAGACGATCGCGCATGCCGAGATCCTCCTCGGGAAGACGATGATCGAGCTGAGCGAGGCGCACGGACGGTGGGGACCTACCGAGGGAGGGTTCCATCTCTTCGTCGACGACTGCGACGCCGTCTATGCCGAAGCGCTGCGCGCCGGAGCGACCTCGATGTATGCGCCGGAAGACAAGCCCTACGGCGAGCGATCGGCGGGGGTGACCGACCCGTGGGGGAATCAGTGGTTCATCGCCACGCCGATCGCACGGTGAGCTCGCGAACGCTACGAACGCCGATCCCGCGATGGTAAGCTCCTACGTTCCGAATCCGCGCGCCCGGTCTCGTCTGGCCAACGACCGTGCCAGGCTATCCCGACTTGTTGATCGATTGGACGAGACGGGTCACCGAGGTTGACAAACCCGCCGGCGGATCATGAAGCTGCGCGGCCATCAGCCGCCGCTCTCGGCAATCCTCGCCTTCACCAGTTTCCGCACGAGCGCAGCCGGCAGCGGATGATCCGGCTGAAAGCGGATCGTCCCTTTGCTCGTATCCCTCACGGGCGACGGCGCTCGCGGCGCGCCCGGTCGTTCCGACGGTTCGTCACGGAAGCAGCCGATCCAGGAGCACGGACGGGCGCCGAGCCGCGACCGCCGGCTCGTGAAGCCGCCGGCGAGGACGATCGCGACGTCTCCTGCCGCGGCGCGCTCGATCTGCGGTGGTCCCTCGATACGGCACCGGCCGGACGATTCGCCGGCGCTCCACGCCCGGATGGTGTCGCCGTTCCGCGCGATCCCGCGGCTTGCGAAACTCCCCCCGATGCCGCCCGTCTGTCCGCTTTGGCCTTCGCGCGTGCGCGATCCTCGGCCTTCTTTGCACGGATCGCGGCAATGCGCTCCTGGATCGGAATCTCCAGCCTCTGGGCAGGCTTTTGTGCGTAGTCGAAATCGGGCACCGTGACCCTCGGCAGACGCTTCCCGATCGCACGCTCGATCGCACGGAGATCACCCTCTTCATCAGGGGCAACGAAGGTGATGGCATCGCCTGTCAACTCCGCACGCGCCGTCCGGCCGACGCGATGGATGTAGTCCTCCGGGACGTTCGGGACGTCGAAGTTCACCACGTGCGAGAGGGCCTCGACGTCGATGCCGCGCGCCGCTATGTCGGTGGCGACGAGAATGCGATACCTCCCCGATTTGAAACCAGCCAGCGCTTCGGTGCGCTGCACCTGACTGCGGTTGCCGTGAATCCGTGCGACATTCACCTTCTGTCGCTCGAGCTGCTCGAAGACGCGGTTGGCGCGGTGTTTGGTACGGGTGAAAACTATCGCGCTCCGGATCTCGCCGCGCTCCAGGAGGGTTTCGAGCAGTGGCATTTTCGATTCCTGTGATACGGGGAAAACCGTCTGAGCGATGCCGATCGCCGGCTCTGCCCTTCGCTCGATCGAGATCATCGCCGGATTCCTGAGCATCTCGCGCGAAAGGGCGACGATCGGCGGCGGCAGCGTGGCCGAGAAGAAGAGCGTCTGGCGCTTCGAGGGCAGATGCTTCAACACGCGGCGGATGTCGGGAAGGAATCCCATATCCAGCATCCGGTCGGCTTCGTCGAGCACGAGGATCTCCAGGCCATCGAGCTTCGCGTAGCTGTGGCGAAAATGATCGAGCAGACGTCCCGGTGTGGCCACGAGCACATCGACGCCGCTGCGGAAGGCATGCTCCTGCGGCCCCATGCCGACGCCGCCATAGACGGCCGCCCCGGAGATCGGCGTATGGACGGCGAGCTCGCGGAGATGCTGGTCGATCTGCGCGGCCAGCTCCCTCGTCGGCGTCAGGATCAGAGCCCGCGTCGTGCCGCGCTTCTTTCCCATGAGCCGGTGAAGGATGGGCAACAGAAAGGCCGCGGTCTTTCCGCTGCCGGTCGCCGCTGCCGCGAGGACATCCTTGCCTGCCATAGCGGGAGGGATTGCATCGTTCTGAATCGGCGTGGGACGCGCGAAGCCCAGCTCTCTGATTCCGCGCAGCAGGTCACTGTGAAGTCCAAATGAGGAAAATGGCATCGTCTTCTTTCCTTGTCGGTGGCGATTTCTCAGCCGGCAGCAGGCCGGTGGGGCGCGGTTTTTTCGACTCGCGCACGAGCGGGTCGGAGCCCGCTCTCCAGAAGCGACGGATTGTCTCACAGTTTGGCCGCCTCCCGAGGTCAGCGTCATCGATGCCGGCTCACCCGACGCACTGAAGCGGCGCGTGCCCGAGGAGCTGGGGATCCGGATGGCGGGTGTATTCGCGACCGCTGCGCGAGCCAGATGACGAAGCGCGCGCCGCGATTGCCTCGTCCGCGGACGACCACTTGCTCCGCATCGAAACCGGCTTGCGAGAGACGGCGCTGGAACGCGGGATCGGAACCGGCGGACCAGAGCGCGAGGATGCCGCCGGAACGGAGACCAGCATGTGCCGCGCGGAGCCCGGCGAGGCTGTAGAGCCGCTCGTTTGCTTTCGCGGAGAGTCCGGCCGGTCCGTTGTCGACGTCGAGCAGAATCGCGTCCCACGCCTCGCGCCGTTCGCGAATGATCCGGACCACGTCTTCCTCGCGAATGCGCACCCGCGCGTCGTCGCATGCGCCGCCGTTCAGATGCGCCAGCTGGCCGCGACTCCAGGCGACGACAGCCGGGACCAGCTCGGCGACGACGATCTCTGCATCGCGGGCAGTCTCGCGCGCCGCCCCGGCGAGAGTGAGCCCCATCCCGAGGCCGCCGATCAGGAGCCGCGCGTGTTTGCGGCCGCGCAGCCGCTCGCAGGCGAGCCGCGCGAGCGCGTCTTCCGAGCCGTACGCCCGGCTGTTCATCAGCTCATGCCGCCCGATCCGGATCGAATACTCCTCGCCGCGCCGGTACAGCCGCATCTCGCCGCCGTCTCCCGGAACGATCGCCGAATCGAGCAGGGTCCATGGGATCACACCCGCATCGTAGCGGAAACGATGCCCCCCGCTCTGCTCCTGATACTTCCACGCGCCGATCAGCGTGGCAGCGACGATGGCTATCAACTCCGTCATCCGGGAAGCCGGTGCTCCTCCATCACCGTCGTCATGGCGTAGCCGTCGACGTCGACATAGAGGTGGCGCTCCGTCACCGACAGAGACATCTTCATCCGCCGCTCGAGTCGCGTCGCAAGCTCGTCGATGAAGCCGCGTCCGAAGGAATAGATCGGGATCTCGGAGACACGATGAATCCTCCTCCCCTGCAGTTGTCCGATGACAGTGCGCATCTCACGGTGCGTGTAGAGCGCGACCTTACCCGTCAGTTTGCTCGCACGGTGGAGGCGGTCGGCATCGGGCATCCCCACTTCGATCCACGACACGATGCGACCCGTCAGGTCGCGTACGACGATCGCCGGATCGTCACCGCTCGCGAGGCCCGTCGTGAATTCGATTCCTTCGATGTAGTTCAGGCAGTAGGCGAGCAGCCGCGTGACCATGTATGCCGCTGATTCCGAGGGATGCATCGCCATGCGCAGCTCGAGCGACTCGTAGACTTCCCGGTCGATGTCGGCCAGTTCGACGGTGATGTTGTACATCGTGGACGTGAGCGCCATGAGCGAGTCATCTTGCAACGATTCGTCATCGGAGGAAACCTCGACGAGAATCGGCCGCATCAACAACAAATACGATACGCGAACAGGAGCACGCCGTTTCGGCGGCAGGCGGGTCTCCAAACGCCCTGACGGTGGCACTCCTCGTGGCGCCGGGCTCCTGGTCCGGATCTGCCGCTCGACACCAGAGTCACGTTTCGCGCTTCGGCACCTGGGTACAAAACGGTCCAGACCAACGCCCTCCCTGAGTTTCAAGTCTATCCGACCAATTTCATTCTGAATATGCAGTAGCGACTCGGCGGGAAGTGGCCGAACTTTGTCGCGGATGCGACGCGAGGGTCAGGCGTTCTTGCGATGATCATCCCCAGCATCCGCGACAAGTTCGGTCTGTGACCGATCGCGAGATCTATCCGAGCCGGCCGCTGCGCCGGCCGCCTTCGCGGCCTGGCGATTTACCACGACCTCGTGAGGGACAGGCGCAGTTGCGCGCGGTCGCTCGGCCCGGTTCGTCGCCCGCGATTCGGGCCAGGACCGAAGTTGTCCGCTTCGGCTTCCGAGCGGTCAGGATGTCCTTCAGCGTCTGGCCGAAGCGGACAAACTTCGGCCACTTGGGGCCATCAGCAGCGATGCCAGGGGTTCGATGGCGGATCTCGGGGCGAGAGACTGCGAAACACCATGCGAAACGTTCCGTCGGGCAGACGCTCGTAATCGGTGTAGTCGCCTGGATTCGTCGGGTGCGTGAATCGGAACTTGTCGGGCATTCCCCCGTCGTCTGACCGCGCGAGTGTTTCGCGTTTCGTCGCGATGGCATTCGCTGCGCTTCGAATCTCATGAGCCTCACTTCTGCCTTCTGCCTTCTGCCTTTTCACTCGTCACTCTTCAGTTTGAACTGCTCCTTGTCGATCGCCTTGTCGTAGGCGGCGCTCGCTGTCACCTTCCCCTCCTCGTACAGACGGCGGATCGAGGTGTCCATGTCGATCATTCCCTCGCGTATGCCGGTCTGAATCATCGAGGTGATCTGACCCGTCTTCCCTTCCCGGATCATGTTGCCGATGGCGGGAGAGCTGAAGAGAATCTCGAGCGCCGCAACCCGCCCTCCGCCGACCTTCGGCAGGAGCTGCTGGGCGACGACACAACGAATGGTTTCGCCGAGGACGTTGCGGATCCCCTCCTGCTCGCCGGCGGGAAAGACGTTGATGATTCGATCCATCGTCTTGGCGGCATTGTTCGTGTGCAGCGTGCCGAAGACCAGCGTGCCCCGCTCGGCCGCCGACAACGCCATCGAGATCGTCTCCAGATCCCGCATCTCACCGACGAGAATCAGATCGGGGTCCTCGCGCCCGGCGGCCTTCAGCGCCTCGGCGAACCCGGAAGCGTGGCTTCCGATCTCGCGTTGGTGGATGAGACACTTCTTGTTGGGGTGAACGAACTCGATCGGATCCTCGATCGTGATGATGTGCAGGCTGCGCGTCTCGTTGATCAGGTCGATGATCGCAGCGAGCGTGGTCGACTTCCCCGAGCCGGTGGGGCCGGTGACCAGAACCAGCCCGCTTCGGAGCGAAGCGACGCGACGAACCGGCTCGGGCAGACCGAGCTGCTCGATGGTCATGATCTTCGAGGGAATGATGCGGAAGACGGCTCCCGATCCTCGCTGCTGTCTGAATAGATTCACCCGATATCGCGCCTCTCCCGGAATCTCGTAGGAAAAGTCGGCGTCACCGCCGGAAGCGAACTCCTTCCACAACCGCGGCGGGGTCGCCGGCTCGATCATTTCCTGAAAGTCGGCTTCGTTGATCGTTCGATAGCGGATCGGCTCGATCGATCCGGAGAGCCGCAGCATCGGAGGGCGGCCCACGGTCAGGTGGAAGTCCGACGCTCCTCGATCGTTCATCAGTTTCAGAAAGCGATCGATCTTCTGCATCGGCGTTCGGTTCCTCTCACAGCACGGTCGTCTTCAGAAACTCGGGCGACACGAGCGGCTCGAATTCTTCCTTCTTGTCGGCGGCCATGTACGCCGTCTCCGCGGTGATCTGATTGCGCCGCACGAGCTCCTTGAGCGCTTCATCGAATGTCTGCATTCCCTGAGACCTTCCGATCTGCATCGCCGAATGAATCTGAAAGGTCTTCTCGTCCCGAATCATGTTGCCGATCGATGTCGTTCCCTTCAGCACTTCGAAGCAGGCGACCAGCTTTCGTCCTTCCTTTGCCGGAAGCAGCCGCTGCGCGATCACGTACTTGAGCGACTCCGACATCGCCGTACGGATCTGAGCCTGCTCTTCCGCAGGGAAACTGCCGATGACGCGGTCGATGGCCTTCGGTGCGCTGGTCGAGTTGATCGTACCGAGAACGATATGCCCCGTTTCTGCGGCGGTCAGCGCGAGGGCTACCGTCTCGTTGTCGCGCATCTCCCCGATGACGATCACGTCGGGATCTTCGCGAAGCGCGGCGCGCAGCGCGCGGGCGAACGATTCGGTGTGCGTTCCGACTTCCCGCTGATTGATCAGACAGTTCTTGAAGGGATGAACGAACTCGACGGGATCCTCCAGCGTCAGAACATGATCGTGCCGCGTCTCGTTGAAGAGATTCACGAGGGCCGCCAGCGTCGTCGACTTTCCGGAGCCGGATGTGCCGCAAAGGAGAACGAGCCCCTGGTGGAAATCGGCGATCTCCGCGAGATGCGGTGGAAGGCCGACCTCGGTGATGGTGGGCGGCTTCTCCGCGATGACGCGAAAGACCGCGTTGTAGCCCTTCTGATCGACGAAAACGTTCGCCCGGTACCGGCCCGCCTGCGGAATGAAATAGCAGAAATCGAGCTGCTGCTCTCTCTGCAGCCGCTCCCATTGCGCATCCGTCAGGATCTCCCGCAGCATCGCTTCGGTCTGCTCCGGCGTGAAGGGCTCGGCCTGCGCCCTCAGAAGGTCGGAAGCGATTCGCACGATCGGTGGCTGGCCGACGGAAAAATGGAAGTCGGAGCCCCCCTGGTTGCGCGTCGCTACCAGAAGCGTGTGCAGTTTCGGCTCACCCTGACTCGAAACCGCGGTCGCGGCCGATGCCCTCAGCTCCGCCGCTCCCGTGAGCTCGGTGTGGTTTCGCGCGGAGACCTCCTCGGCGATGTCGATTGCCCGCGTCCGCACGAAGCGGGCGGGATCCGTCTGCGCCACTTTCTGCAGCACGGGCACGACCTGGGGGTGATCGAAATGCCGGAGCGCCTGAAGAACTTCGATTCTGATGTCGGGATTCGGGTCGGCGAGGAGTTTGCCGAAATGCGAGAGAGCGCGCGGATCGGCAATGTGTCCGAGCGCCTCCACCGCCGACCATCGCGCGTCGCCATCGTCGAGTGCCTTGATGATCGGATCGACGGCGCGTGGATCTTTCAGTCTGCCGAGTGTTTCGATCGCCGTGATCCGGATCCACCAGTCGGGATCTTCGAGCAGACGAATGGTGGCGGGAACGATTCGCACATCGTCGAACGAGCCGGCGACGATCATCGCCGCACCTCGGATCTCGTCATCGGGATCCGACAGCAGCTCGATGGTCGGCTCCAGCAGATCGTCGCCGAAGGCCTTCATCGAATCGAGCGAGCGGTCGCGCGCCCATCCGGCGAGGGACTTAGAGAACATGATGTAGCGGCGAACCAGATCGCGGCGGTGGCCCATGCCCAGCAGGATCTTCAGCACCGCCGAGCGCGTGCCGGCATCTCCGGAAGCCATTAGTGGGAGAATCCGGTCGGCGAATTCGGGACCTTTCCCCGCCGCGGCGCGCGTGAGCGCCTCGACGAGCAGCTGCTGCGTCGCGTAATCGGCGAGGGGAAGCTGCTCGACGAGCAGATCGATCGACGCTTCGGGCGCCTTGGTCGCGAGAACGGTCAGCGCTCGGGCGCGCACCTCGCGGGACGAATCCCGAGCGAGCTTCTGCCAGCGAGGAAGAGTCTTCGAATCGATCTCCAGATTTCCGAGGCGATTGAGAAACTGGAGGCGCTCCTCGGGACGTCCCGCGGTGGCGAACTGCCAGAGCAGCGGCTCGAGCGCCTTCGACGGCGGTGCCTCGAGAATGATCCGCCTCGCCGACTCCGCCGTATCCTTGTCTGCCGAGGTGGCCGACTGAGCAAGGCGCGCCTCGAGCCCCGGAATGCCGAGCCCGAAGATGACCGACGTCGCAGCGCGCATCGCCGCTTCCGGCTTTCCCTTGCTCTCGGTGATGAACAGGTCGATCGTCTCCGGATCGCGGAGCTTCCCGAGAATCTTCACCGCCGCGTCGCGAAGCGCGCGATCGGGGCGAAAGAGCATCCAGGTCACGTCGCGCGGCTTCACTTCGTCGCTCGACAGCAGACGCTCGAGGAGCTGATCGCGCTCTTCGGCGGAAGAGAACTCCTTAGTTGAGAGCTTTCGGACAGTGTCCTTCAGCTCCGACTGAAAAAGGGCCATGATCGAGCGGAGTATACCCGGGTCCATGGTCCGGCTGAAGACCGCAGATTTTCGCGAGCACCGCTCAGATCTGCCCGATGCGCGCAGCCGGGGGTCGTGCGTCCTCGCACGATCGCGATGGCGTCCTCGCCATCGCTGGCAGGCTTGGTCATATCGTCCCGACCCGCGAGGGGCGGCGAGGACGCCGCCACGATCGGGCGAGGACGCCCGACCCCCTCGTCAGCAGCCGTTGGGCTCCGCAGCTGTCAATCAGGAAGCTGTCGATTCGCTCCGATCGTTCGATTTGACGAACGAGTTCCGAGCGAGAAAATGAATGCATGACGAAAGACGTATTCGACGTTCAGCGCTTCTACCCCCAAATCTATCTCGCATGTCATCGCAATCACGTTCGAGCAACTTCGACCGACTGGGGACTGGATGAGCGATGAGAGTCATGATCGTCACCTTACTCGGATTTGCCGGATTCGCAGCCGTGGTGATCGGTATCGTCGCCTTCGTCGGATCGCGCCTGCCAGTCTCGCATGTCGCCTCGCGCTCGATTCTCCTCCCCTGCTCCCCCGAGGTGGTCTGGTCGGCGATTTCCGATTTCGGCGCTGCCCCCAGCTGGCGGAGCGACGTACGACGCGTCGACATGCTTGAGCCGGTCGACGGCCGCACTCGATTCCGGGAGCATGGTCGCCATGGCGCAGTCACCTACGAAGTATCGAGGGCGGCTCCACCGGAGCTCCTCATCACACGCATCGTCGATCGGGACCTCGGGTACTCCGGATCATGGACGTACTCGCTCGCTCCGGAGAACGGCGGAACGCGTCTCACGATCGAAGAGCGTGGAGAGGTTTCCAATGTGATCTTCCGATTCGTCTCTCGCTTCGTCCTCGGACATGATCGAACCATCGAGACCTATCAGCGCGCGCTGGCAAAATATTCGGAAGGCCCGAAGACACCCTGACGCGATCGAGCTCGGGTATCGGAGGAAATGAATCGGTCGCGCAGCGGCCGCAGGGCCGGCTCCGCCAGTAGAGCGAGCAATGCTCCCAGTCCCGCCGCTTCCGCGAGGCCGGCCTCGAGCGGCTCGTCGGGCACCCCCGGTGTCCGAAGCATCTCCGCCGCCTCGATCGCGTAGGAATCCTCCAGAAGGCCACCGATTCCGAGTCGCGCAGCCAAGTGCGGAAACTCGCGAAGCGGAGCCGGTTCATCGCCACGCGCGTCGAAGAACGACTCCACGTCATCGTATTCCGCAGCCGTGAAGAGAGAGGCGCACTGGCTCTCGCCGGCAGAAGTCTCGGAGAGATGCCAGTCGCTCATGACGAAAGGCGCGCGCTCAGCGCGCCGGGACAGCGTGACCGCCGTCCGTCTCGCGAATCGCGCCCTCCAGCTCCGATCGCAGCGCCTCGATCCCCCGATGATGATCCTCGTCGTGCTCGCACATCATCTCGACCACCCGCGCCAGCGACACGACACCCATCCCCTCGAATCGCCCTTCGCGCTCGAGCGCGGCCGCGCTCAGGCTCGCGAGCAGCGAGACATTCTCGCGCCGCGAGCGGCCGAATGCCGCGAGCGCCGAGGCGACCGTGTCAACGCTGTTGTAGGCGCGCTCCACGGCGAGCCGGTCGCCGTCGATGTTGCGCAGCACCGGTTGGGCGTCATCCAGCAACTGACGGATGCGCAAACCATGGCCTTCGCGCTCGATGTCGCGCAGATGTGCGAGATGCTCGACCAGAGTGAACCCGCCGGCCGAAGGTCCGGCCCGTTCCGCCTTCTCCGGGAACGACGCGGCAAGATCGGTGAGCCGCGGCGGCAACGATGCCAGACGCTCGACCGCTTGCTCCAGTTCGTCCTTCGTCATCTGCATGCCTCCGTCTCGTCGGATCTGTCTTCATCATAGCGCCGGGTCAGCAGAACGACCGCGCGAGTCTCACCAGCGTGTCACGGCATGCGATCACCTCGTCGCTCCGCACATATTCGACGAGACCATGCAGCCCCTCTCCCCCCGGGCCGAACACGACCGAGGGGATGCCCGCGTGACCGAGTATCGCGGCGTCGGTCCAGAACGTCATCGCTCCTCTCGTCGAGCTCCCTCCCATTGCCGCCGCCAGCAGATCGGGAAGATTCGATCCGGGCGGAACGACGTAGGGCGGGCGTCCGAACAGGAATTTTGCGGTGGCTCGAAAGTCGCCGTCACGGCGTTTCTCCTCCGCCAGAATCTCCTCCACTTCATTCAACGCGACTCCGCTCTCCTCGCCTTCGACCGTGCGGCGCTCGAGTGACATCGAGCAGTGATCGGGATAACTGCTCAGCTCACGGCCTCCGCTGATGAGCGACGCATGGAGCGACGGGCGGCCGAGAAGAGGATGCTCGCGTTCGGCAAACGATGCTTCCAGTCGCGCCAGCCCTTCCAGAACGCGACCCATCGCCAGGATCGCATCCTTCCCCTCATCGGGACGGCTGCCGTGCGCCGCACGTCCCTCCGTCGCGACTTCGACCCAAGAAAAGCCCTTGTGGCCGATCCCGATGACCAGATCGGTCGGCTCACAAACGACTGCGCCATCGGCCTTCATCTGCGCCGCAACCGCCTCGGCGCCGATGCTCGAATACTCCTCGTCGGCGACGATTGCAGCCACCAGTGCTCCTCGAGAAAGTCCGCTCTGCGCGATCGCACACATCGCCCCGACGATCGATGCGACCCCTCCTTTCATGTCCTGCGATCCGCGTCCGTAGACCTTCCCTCCGGTGACGACCGGGGAGAACGGAGCGTCCATCCCCTCCACTCCGACCGTGTCGCTGTGTCCGCACAACATCAGTGTCCGGCCCGAGGCGGATCCTCTCACCACGCCGATCACATTGAATCGCCCCGGCGCGACTTCGATGATTTCGACGTCGACGGCCGCCGCTCGGAGCACGCGACCGATGGCCTCGCTGATCTCCCCTTCTCCCTTTCCTCCCGGGACGAGAAGCGGGTTGACCGAATCGATGGCGATCAGATCGCGCAACAAAGAGATCGTAGAGTCCACGACGCCTCCCGTTCCATCCATGACAATATCGGTCGACCAGCCGCCGGCCGCTTGAGCCAACGTAGCACTCCTGGAACGATCTTCACCTCACGTCGTTCGACAAGCTCGGTCTGTCGCCGATCGCGAGGACAGGCGAATCTCGCGACGATCGTTCCCCTCTCCCCATCTGCCAACCTCACCAGGGGCAGCGATGTGACCATGGGGAGAGGGGGTCAGGGGTGAGGGGTCGCGTCTCACATGCTTGCGAGCCCCTTCGACCCGCAGCGCCGGACGATCTTTCTGTCTTGCCCTCTCGGTGCCGTTCGTCGCCCGCGATTCGGGCCAGGACCGAAGTTGTCCGCTTCGGCGCGCGAAGGATCACGATGTCCTGCAGCGGCCGACCGCAGCGGACAAACTTCGGCCACAGGCTTCGCCCACATTGCCCACTGTTCGCCGGGGCCGGACGAAGCTGTTCGCCTTCCGAGAGTCGAGCGAGCCTGATGCGGCATCTCGCGGCTCACTGCTTCGTCCCTACGAGAGCCGGAAGTGGCCGAGCTTGTCGCGGATGCGACGCGAGGGTCAGGCGCTTGCGATGATCAGACAACCAAGTCAAGTTCGTTCAATACTCCCTCATCTCGGTGGCATATCGTTCTCACTTGAATCGTACAGATGTTCAATCCGAGCGGAGGCGGCGATACTGAGCCGGTGTGATGCCCATTGCCTTGCGGAACGTCGAGGTGAAGTGACTCTGATCCGCGAAGCCGCATTCGAGGGCGATCTCCGCGAGCGCGACGTTCGAACCGGAGAGGCGACGACACGCATGCGCCACTCGAAGCTCTCGCACATAGGCGCCCACCGTTCGCCCCGTCCTGTGGTGGAACTCACGGCAGAGATGGGCAGGGTGGACGCCTGCGAGCCGCGCAAGGTCCTGGAGCGAGAGTCGATCGCTGTACGAACCGTGAACCGCGTCGATTACACGCTGAAGCCAGATCGGGCCGGTGGATCCTCGCGGAAGGCCGGCAGCCGGCCGCGCCAGAAGTGCATGGAGCAGCCCCTCGATGGCCAGCGGCGCGGCGGCGTCTCCTCTTCTGAATTCATCGCAGATCAGCGTGCTCAGCACAACTGCGCGCAGATCGCGACGCGACCCGGGCGTGACCGAGCCACCCGCGGCGACGAGACTCTCGACGATCGTGTCGATCTCGAAGTGCAGGCATCGCGTCTCGGTCTCATAGGTGTTGCTGTGGACTTCCCCTGCGGGCATGAGCTGAACGCTGGAGGCCCGCAGTTCTTCGACGCGGCCTCCGAATCGCTCGACGACGGCCCCCGCGAGCACGATCGTGAGATAAGTATGCTCGTGAACATGCGGCGCAGCGGTGAATCCTGCGGGGTATTCGTGCTCCGCGACGCGCGCTCCCTCGCCGCCCAGCGAGCCGACGACGCGACCGTACAGAGCAGTCTTCGAAACATTCATCCGGGAGATCCGGACGAATTCTATCAGGGGGAGTCTGCCGGTTGAAACAACAGCGACCCTCTGAGCCGCCCGCCACGAGTGAGCCACTCGAGCCGGTGACCTTCTCCGCTGCCCTTCGTTTCTGGCTGCAGCTCGGTTTCATCTCCTTCGGCGGGCCCGCCGGTCAGATCGCGATCATGCATCGCGAGCTGGTCGAGCGCCGCCGCTGGATCTCGGAGGACCGTTTCCTTCACGCGCTCAACTACTGCATGCTCCTCCCGGGCCCCGAGGCGCAACAGCTTGCGACGTACATCGGATGGCTCCTGCACCGCGTTCGTGGCGGCCTGGTCGCGGGAATCCTTTTCATTCTCCCTTCGGTGTTCATCCTCCTCGGTCTGTCCTACGCCTATGCCGCCCACGGCGGCTCTCCTCTCGTCGCGGGAGTGCTTCAGGGAGTTCGCCCCGTCGTCGTGGCCATCATTCTCGAAGCGGTTCTTCGCCTCGGGCGGCGCGTGATCCGGCGACGCGATCACCTGTTGATCTCTCTGCTCGCTTTCGCCTCCATTCATTGGCTCGGCGTTCCCTTTCCAGCCATCGTGCTGGGGGCGGCATTGGTCGGCTGGCTCGCCTGGAGAGCACTCCCGGAGCTCGGCGCTACGGGCGAGATCATCTCGCCGCATCCAACCGATCCGCCGCCTGCGCACGCGCGTCCCTCATACCGCCGCTTCGTGCAGTACCTCGCTACGGCGATCGCACTCTGGATGGCCGGCTTCGTCCTCCTCGTCGCCTGGCGCGGAAGCGGTAGCCTGCACGTGGATGAATACCGCTTCTTCACCAAAGCGGCCTTCGTCACGTTCGGCGGCGCATATGCCGTGCTCGCGTACGTCATGCAGGCGGCCGTCGATGGTTTCGGTTGGATCACCCAGGCCCAGGCGATCGACGGTCTGGCGCTCGCCGAAACCACACCCGGTCCGCTGATCATGGTCGTCCAATTCGTCGGCTTCCTGGGTGCATGGAATCACCCGCAGGGGCTCGATCCTCTGACAAGTGCGATCGTCGGCGCATTGGCGACATCCTTCGTGACGTTTCTTCCCTCGTTCCTCTTCATCTTCCTCGGAGCTCCTTATGTGGAGATCCTGCGGGGAAACCGCGTCGTCAGCGCCGCTCTCGGAGGTATCACGGCCGCGGTCGTCGGGGTGGTGCTCCATCTGGCGGTCGTATTCGGAGCTGCAGTGCTCCTTCCCGCCGGAGAGGCGATGGTGATCGATCCCGCTGCGACCGGCATCACCCTCGCTGCTTTCCTCGCGCTCTGGCGTTTCCGGATGCACGTCGTTCGGGTGATCCTCGCCGGCGGGCTGCTCGGCCTGCTGATGGCGATCGTCACCAATTGAAAAGCACGAGTGCACGGCGGGTGAAGCGCGCAGGAATCAGATCACTCGCCACCAGGGGGCCGCGAGGATGCCGGGAGCCAGCCATTCGATGCGATCGCCGGTGTGGAGAAGGAGTCCGGGGCGGGAGAGTTTGCCGTATTCCTCACGGAAGCTCCGCAGATGTTGCGCATCGCGATGACCCGGTCTCGCCGTCGACTTCACTTCGATGGGAATCAACTTCCCACCCGTCTCGATGACGAGATCCACTTCCGCGCCCGACGCCGTGCGCCAGTAGAGGATCTCGGTCGCCTGATTCCTTCCCTCGCGCCACGACAGCAGGTCGATCAGAACGAGATTCTCCAGATGAGCTCCTGAGGGAGTCTCCATTCCGGACAGGTGCAGCGCCAGCCCCGTATCGCACCAGTAGATCTTCGGCGTCTTGATCAGTCTGCTCGTCCGATTCACCGAATAGGCCGGAAGACGAACGAGCTGATACGACATCTCGAGCAGATTCATGTAGCGATGAACGGTCGGCTGAGGCAGAGCAACATCTCGTCCCAGCTCCGTCTGGTTGACGAGCTGACCGAGACGAAGACAGGCCGCCCGCATCAGACGGCGCAGATCGGGAAGTGCGGTGACGGCGGAGATGTCCTGGAGGTCGCGCTCGAGATAGGTCTTCGTATATCCCGAGAACCATGTCGCGCGCTCGCCGGCAGACTCGAGCTCGAGTGCCGGTGTCGGGTAGCCTCCCCGCAGGGCCAACGGCACCCATTTCTCCCGCGGCACCTCCTGCGAGGAAACCAGATCGAGCCAGCCCGCATCATCGGCCGCGACCAGCTCTTCCCAGATTCCGGACCGGCCCAGCCCCAGTTGCTCTCTCCGCGTCATCGGCCAGAGCGTCAGATAGCTGGCACGACCTGCGAGCGTCTCGGAAATGGATTTCAACAGAAGCAGGTTCGCAGAGCCCGTCAATAGATACTGCCCCTTCCGTCGCTGACGGTCGACCGCGCGCTTGATCGCCAGCATCAGCTCAGGAGCGCGCTGCACCTCATCGAGCGTCATCCGGCTCGCGCGGGAGACGAGATCCTCCGGCGCATGCCGCGCCTGCTCGAGAACATCGAGATCGTCGAGTGTGAGATAGAGCCGATCGCCCGTTGACGTGAGATCGCGCACGAGCGTGCTCTTTCCCGTCTGGCGCGCGCCGGTCACGACCACGACCGGCATCGCCCGCGCCGCCCGCTCCAGCGGGACCTGAAGCGCCCGTGGGAGTGAAGCAGAATCATTCATTGAATGAATGATAATCATTCAAGAGGTGAATGACAATCATTCAGAGGGTGAATGACAATGCGGGATCGCGAAGGCACTCGATTTTTACGGAAGCCGCGTGCGTTGATGCGGCGTCGCTGATCGAGCAGGATGACGGTGGCCGCCGCGTGCGTCTCATCACACCCGCCGACGTTTCAGCGCTTCGCATCCGCCTTCGCCATCAGCTTCCGAAGTGGGCCGGAAACCCGCTCCGCCATCAGCTCGTATCCGCGCGCATTGGGATGAATGGCATCACTTCGCAGCGCCGGATCGGAGAGAACTCCGTCGAGCAGGTCAGGAATCAGCAGACACTTCTCCTCGCTGGCGACTCGCTCGTACATGGTCTCGTAGCTCGGGCCGAAGCTCGGAAATCGAAACCCGAGGATGACCACCATCGCGCCTGCATCATGGATCCGCCGGACCATCGCGCGAAGAGCGGCCTCGGTCGAGCCGATGTCGACGCGTCGAAGATAGTCGTTTCCACCCAGCCCGACGATCACGATTCGCGGATCGCGCGAGAGGACGTCCGGCTCGAGGCGCGCGAGCGCCGCCTCGGTCGTATCGCCGCTGACTCCCGCATTGATGATCGCCTCACTCATGAGAGCCGAGAGCTTCGAAGGGTAGTCCTCCCCTGCCGCGGCACCATAGCCTGCCGTCAACGAATCTCCGAATGCGATCACGTTCGCTCCGCGCGAGTCGAGGTTCGTCACGCGAGAGAGCTGCGAGGGCCAGAAGAACCAGGTGAGAACAGCGAGGAGAACCGCAGCAGCGATCAGCTTCGTGCGCGGCGTCAGCCCGTTCCACCAGGAGATCGGCGAAGGCGCGGCACTCGCCAGCCGTTCTTTCGGCGAATGCTGCGAGGATCGTCCCCGCGCCGCTGCGCTCCGAGGCGGACCCGTCATCGAGGCAAGTATGCCAGATCATCCCTGAGGGCACGCAAAATCGCGGCGCCACGTGGCCGAAGATTCCGATCTTCGGCCCGGTGACTGACGACACCGTGAACTACTGGCAGCACTCTGCCCTGCGCCATGTGGCCGAAGATTCCGATCTTCGGCCCCGGGAGCTCTCGGCGGCTGGAAACTCCGATGTCCAGCCCGTGACGCGGACGACGCTGGCAGGCTTGCTCACATCTGCCCGACTCGCGAGGGGCGGCGTGACGCCGCCTCGATCGGGCGGGGACGCCCGACCCCCTCGATCGTGGCCCATCGGTCAGGTCAGTCGCCCGCCACCGGGCCGAAGATCGGAATCTTCGGCCACGCTGTCATCCGAGCGGGTGGGTGGGCGGGAAGGCGAGGGATCTCCACGCTGGTCCAATGCAACCCAGTGACAGGTGACTCCGCGACGAGCGTCCCGATCGCCCCGCACCGTCGTCCGTCACCGGGCCGAAGATCGGAATCTTCGGCCACTGGCAGGCTTGCTCACATCTGCCGGGCTCGCGAGGGGCGGCGGGACGCCGCCTCGATCGGGCGGGGACGCCCGACCCCCTCGATCGTTACCCATCGGTCAGGTCAGTCGCCCGTCACGCCGTCGCCTTCAATTCCGCGGCGATTCCCTGCAGCGCCTTCTTTGCGTCGAGGAAGAGGAGCATCGTATTCGGATATTCGAAGAGATCGTTCTTGATCCCGGCGAAGCCCGGGCTGAGCGAGCGTTTGATCACGATCACCGAGCGGGCGTTGTAGACCTGCAGGATCGGCATCCCGGCGATCGGGCTCGTGGGATCCTTCTCCGCGGCCGGATTGACGACGTCGTTTGCGCCGATCACCAGGACGACGTCGGTGTTCCGGAGCTCCGCGTTCGCCGGCTCGAGCTCCAGCAGCTTCTCATAGGGTATGTTCGCCTCGGCGAGGAGAACGTTCATATGACCCGGCATACGCCCCGCCACGGGATGAATCGCGTACTGGACTGTCGCCCCTCTCTTTTCGAGAAGCTGCGCGATCTCGTTGACAGCATGCTGCGCCTGCGCGACCGCGAGGCCGTAGCCCGGCACCACCATCACCCGCTCGGCGGACTCGAGAAGCATCGCCGCTTCCTCCACGCCGGCGGAACGAACGCCCGAGTATTCCTTCGCAGCGCCGCCGGCCTTCTCCTCTTCGATCGCGCCGAAACCGCCGAAGACCACGTTGACCAGCGAACGGTTCATCGCCTTGCACATGATCTGCGTGAGGATGAGTCCTGACGCGCCGACGAGCGCGCCAGCGATGATCAGCATCGCGTTGTTGATGACGAATCCCGTTGCCGCGGCCGCGACACCGGAGTAAGAGTTCAGCAGCGAGATGACCACCGGCATGTCCGCTCCGCCGATGGGGATGACAAGCAGCACACCGAGAACGAGCGCGAGAGCGACGACGAGCCATGCCAGGGCGATCATCGGCATCGGCTCGGGCATGGCGAAGGCGAAATAGAATCCGAGCCCGAGGGAGAGGATCAGCAGTGCGGCGTTGATCAGGTGACGGCCGGGAAGGAGAATCGGCTCGCCTCTCATCTTCCCCCGCAGCTTGAGATAGGCGATGCCGCTTCCGCTGAAGGTGACGGCGCCGACGAGGATCGAGAAGACGGTCGAGACGGCGGACGCTCCTCCCATCTGTACGCTGACGAGCCCTCCGGCGTTCGCTTCGATCATCACCAGATAGAGGGTCGAGATCGAAACGAGCGCCGAAGCTCCCCCGCCGAATCCGTTGAAGAGCGCCACCATCTCCGGCATCTCGGTCATCTGCACCTTCATCGCGGCGATCATCCCCACGAGCGATCCGACGATGAGCCCGATGAGAATCCAGCGGTAATCGACCAGGCCGATGTCAATGAGCGTCGCGACGATCGCGATCAGCATCGCGAGCGCCGCCAGGGAGTTGCCGCGGCGCGCCGAGCGCACCTTCGTCAGTCCCTTCAGACCGAAAATGAAGAGGGCGGCCGAGACGAGATAGAGGAACTGGACGAAGCCCGCGATCACGATCTCGCTCCCGTCTTCTTCTTCCCGAACATCTTCAGCATCCTGTCGGTCACCAGAAACCCGCCGACGACATTGATCGTGGCGAACACGATCGCGATGCATCCGAGGATGTTGCTCATCGTCACTGAGCCGCCGTGTGCTGCGAGAAGCGATCCGACGATCGTGATTCCGGAGATCGCATTCGCCCCCGACATGAGGGGCGTGTGGAGCGTCGGCGGAATCTTGGTGATGATCTCGAACCCGACGAACATCGCCAGCACGAAAAGGTAGAGGCCGATCAGCAGAGGTCCCATCAGCTCCCTCCCTTCAGAAGCGCCGCAGTCTGCGGGTGCATGATCTCTCCTCCGTGCGTCAGCAGTGTTCCCCTGGTGATCTCGTCTTCGAGGTCGAGCGCGAGGTCGGCAGGCTCGAGCACATGCTGCAGGAGCGCCTGAACGTTGCGCGCATAGAGGAGACTCGCATCCTCCGCCATTGTCGACGCGAGATTCGAGTACCCGAGAATGTGAACCCCATGCCGTACGACTTCTTTCTCTGGCTCGGACAGCGGACAGTTGCCTCCCGCTTCGACCGCGAGATCGACGATCACCGACCCGGGGCGCATCTGCCGCACCATCTCCTCGGAAAGCAGGATGGGCGCCGGCTTGCCGGGAATGAGCGCAGTCGTGATCACGACGTCGGCAACATCGACGTGGCGCGTGACGATCTCGCGCTGGCGGCGCAGGAAATCCTCGCTCATCTGCTTCGCATAGCCCCCCTCCCCCTCTCCACTTTCGAGAAGCGGCAACTGGATGAAGCGTCCGCCCAGCGACTCGACCTGCTCCTTCACGGCCGGACGGATGTCGGAGACTTCGACGACGGCGCCCAGGCGCTTCGCGGTCGCCACCGCCTGCAGGCCGGCGACGCCTGCTCCCATCACCACGACTTTCGCCGGAGGAATCGTTCCGGCAGCGGTCATGAGCAACGGAAAATATTTGCCGAGCTTCGAGGCGGCGAGAAGCACCGCCTTGTAGCCGGCGATGCTCGCCTGCGACGAGAGCGCATCCATCGGCTGCGCCCGAGTGATTCTCGGGATCAGCTCCATCGCCAGCGTCGTCACGCGCCGTTCACCGAGGAGCTGTACGACCTCGAGGTTCCTGTGCGGCGCCATGAAGGAGATGAGGATGGCCCCTTCCTTCAGACGCGAGGCTTCGTCGACGGCCGGCACGGCGACTTTCAGGAGAATGTCGGCGGCCGTCCAACCTTCGGCACCCGCCGGGCGCGCTCCCGCCGAGCGGAACCGATCGTCGGAGATGCTGGCGCCTTCCCCCGCTCCCCGGTCGAAGGTGATCTCGAATCCCTCTGCCGTGAGCTTGCGAACGGTCTCAGGCGTCGCAGCCACGCGGCGCTCGCCCGGCCGAGTCTCCTTCGCCACGTGGATCGTCGCCATGCACGGCGCATTGTACCGGAGTGATCGTCGAAGGAAGCGCGCTGCTTCACGCCCGGGGGTGACGGGCATCACCGCGAGAAAGAGTGGCCAAAGCGCAACGATCGAGATAGGGCCGAAGATTCCGATCTTCGGCCCGGTGACGGACGACGGTGCGGGCGATCGGGACGCTCGTCGCGGAGTCTCCTGGCACTGGGTTGCATGGGACCAGCGTGGAGATCCCTCGCCTTCCCGCCCACCCACCCGCTCGCAGCTAACGGCCACAGGCTTCGCCTACATGCTGCGGTTCGCCGGAGCCGGACGAAGCTGTTCGCCTTCGGCATTCGAGCGAGCCTGATGCGGCATCTGGCGGCTCACTGCTTCGTCCCTACGAGAGCTGCGGCGGGCGGGAAGTGGCCGAGCTTGACTGAACTTCGACGGCTACTGCACTTCCGCGGCCGCGAGGTGCGCCAGTGCCTCCTCCTCCGATTCGTGCACCGGAAAGAGCGGCAGGAGCCTGGTCAGGCTGAGAGTCTTCCGCACGCGATCCTGTGGCTGGAGCAGGTGAACCGCGGCCCCGAACCGCTGCGCGATCTTGTAGCTCTGGACCAGCTCGCCCAGACCGATGCTGTCGATGAAGTCGACCCCGGAGAGGTTGAGCAGGATCTTCTTCCACCCCTCGGCCAGCAGCTCGTTGACCACTTCGGCGAGGGCCTCGACGGCGTCACCCGCCACGAGGCGCCCTCCGAAATCGACGATCACCACATCATCCGCCTTGCGCGCATCGATCTTCATGGAGCGAATCATAGTCTGTCGGTGCGCCCCCAGTGAAGCGCCATCACGAATTATTCGAAACCTCTCGCGGTTTGGAGGAATCGAATCGGAGGAGTGCAAAGGAGCCGAGCATGACCCATCGAAAGCGGCAGTGGATCCTCAATCTGATCTTCGTTCTCGTCGTGATCCTGCTGGTTCTCCGCTTCAGTGCCTCACACCGTGTGGCGGCGGAATCGCAGCCTGCGTCACCGGCACCGGCCTCCGCCACGAAAGGAGTCGCGATGAAGAGCTACCCGAAGCCATCGAACGAGGAGCTCAAGACGAAGCTTTCCCGCATCCAATACGACGTGACCCAGAAGGACGGCACCGAGCCGCCGTACCGCAACGAATATTGGGACAACAAGAAGCCCGGCATCTATGTCGACGTCGTTTCCGGTGAACCGCTCTTCAGCTCCCTCGATAAATACGACTCAGGGACCGGGTGGCCGAGTTTCACACGCCCCCTCGAGCCGGACAACGTCGTCACGAAAAGCGACAGAAAGCTCTTCATCGTCCGGACCGAAGTTCGCTCGAAGCATGGGGACTCCCACCTCGGGCACGTATTCGACGATGGGCCGCAACCGACGGGCCTCCGCTACTGCATGAACTCCGCGTCACTCCGTTTCATCCCCGCCGAGAAGCTCGAGGAAGAGGGCTACGGTGACTATCAGTCCCTCTTCGGAGAGACTCGATGACCGCGGCGGCGCAGGAGATGGCGACACTGGCGGGTGGCTGCTTCTGGGGAGTCGAAGAGCTCATCCGCACGCTGCCCGGCGTCATCGAGACCACCGTCGGCTACACGGGGGGAACCGTACCCGATGCAACGTACGCGGTGGTCAAGACCGGCACGACCGGTCATGCGGAATCGATCCGCATCGTCTTCGATCCGAGCCTGATTCCCTACGAGGAGATCCTCCGGTTCTTCTTCCGGCTTCACGATCCGACGACGATGAACCGCCAGGGAAACGACGCCGGAACGCAGTATCGCTCGGCGATTTTCTATCACGACGAGGGGCAGCGTCAGATCGCCGAGCGGGTCCGGACCGAGGTCGATCAGTCGGGCAAGTGGCCGCGCCCCGTCGTGACGGAGATCGTCCCCGCGACGGAGTTTTATTCAGCCGAGGAATATCATCAGGATTATCTTCAGAAGCAGCCTTGGGGGTATACGTGTCACTATTTGAGGGAGTAGGGGTGAATAGCAGATAGCAGATAGCAGGCGCGATCCATCCCCCTTCTGTCATCCATCATCCGCCATCTACCCTCTGCCCTCTTCCATCGCCCTCTTCTATCTGCTATCTGCTGCGGCATTCCCTTCACCCTTCACCCTTCACTCTTCACTCTTCACTCTTCACTCTTCACCCTTCACCCTTCACTCTTCACTCTTCACTCTTCCGTCGTGGCACAATGCTCCGGTGCAAACCGCCGAAGTCGTGGTCGTCGGCGCGGGAGTCGTCGGGGCGAGCATCGCATCCCATCTCATCGCCCGCGGCATCCGTGACGTCGTCATCCTCGAGCGGGATCGGGGGCCCGGACTGGGGAGCACATCGAAGGCGACCGGCGGGTTTCGAGCACAATTCGGATCGGCGATCAATGTCCGGCTCTCGCTCCTGTCGCGAACGAAGCTGCGCGATTTCGAAGCCGAGCATGGTGTCGACCCGGGATACGACCCCCGAGGCTATCTCTTTCTCGCCGAGACCGGCGAACAGCTCGCAGCCCTTGCCGCAGCGAATCGGATTCAACGGGAGAACGGCCTCGAGGAGGCTCAGGTCATCGGAGCCGGCGAGGCGCGCGAATTGAGCCCGGCCGCGGTCTCCTCGTCAATTCTCGGGGCCGCCTTCTGTCCGACCGACGGGTTCATCCGTCCGATGCAGATTCTCGCCGGATATCTCGGCAGCTCGCTCGGGCGCGGCCTCCGGGTCGACTACAACCGCGGGTCGGTCTCGGCGAGACGAAACGGAAACCGCATCGATCGGATCGTAGCGGGATCGCACGAGATCGTTCCCGGGATCGTCATCAATGCCACCGGTGCGTGGGCGGGGGAGTTCTCGAGGAGCTGCGGCTACGAGCTTCCCGTCCGTCCGCTCCGACGGCAGGTTGCATGCACTGTCCCGACGGACGTGCTGCCGGAGACGATGCCGATGACGATTTTCGTATCGGATGGTTTTCACCTGCGCGTCCGGGACGGCCGCGTTCTGATGTTGTGGCCCGACTCGGCCGATCATATTCCCGAGGAAGTGGTCGTTCAGAACGACTGGCTCGAGCGGATCGCGATGCTCCAGCGCAAGCACATTCCACTGCTCGACGACGTCGCGATCGATGCCGCGAATTGCTGGGCCGGGCTCTACGAGATGTCCCCCGATGATCATGCGATTCTCGGACGATGTCCAGACATCGAGAATCTCTACTTCGCGAACGGCTCGTCGGGCCACGGCGTCATGCACTCTCCCGCGATCGGCCAGCTCATCGCGGAGCTGATCATCGACGGTCGCGCATCGAGCATCGACATCTCACCGCTTCGGCCGGAACGGTTCGCCGAAGGAGATCTGGTGGCAGCGACGCCGCTGCTGTGAGAAGGCAGCGGGCAGAAAGTAGAAGGCAGAGGGTAGAAGATTGCCCATTGCCCATCGCTATCTGCCATCTGCCATCTGCATTTCTGTTATCTGCTATCTGCGATCGGGCCTTGCCCCACTGCCTCCGCCCACCGCCCTCTACCCTCTACCCTCTGCCCTCTACCTTCTGCCTTCTGGTTTCTGGTTTCTGGTTTCCCCTTTCTGCAACTACGATAAGATTGCATTCCGTCAATGAAAATCCGAGGCGCCTCGATCGCAGCAGCGCTGTGGGTCGCTCTGGCAGGGACACATCTCTCCGCGCTCGCTGCCCCTCCCTCCGAAGAACGGCAGGAGAGGGGATTCCGGCCACTGCAAAGCTTCAGCACGTCCGAGGAAGGAGCGGGCGCGCAGAACTTCGCGATCACCCAGGATCGGCGTGGTGTCCTCTACGTCGGGAACCTCGCGGGCGTTCTGGAATACGATGGAACCTGGTGGCGCACGATCCCGCTGCGCAACGAAGCGGTCGCGATGTCGCTCGTTCCCGGGCCTGACGGACGAGTGATCGTCGGTGGCCTCGACGAGATCGGATATCTCGAGCCTGACGCCGCCGGTCAGATGCAGTACGTCTCCATGATGCCGCTCCTTCCCAAAGGGATCACCACCGTGGGCGAGGTCTATGACGTTCACAAAGTCTCGGAAGGATTTCTCTTCACGACGGACGCGGCTCTGCTTCAGTGGAACGGCGGACGTGAAACGATGAAGTTGATCTCGGAGCTGGAGCCCGGCCCGGCGACGAAGGCGAGTTTTCTGATCGATGGAACGGTCTGGGTCTGGACGCCGGAGGGTTTGCATCGTGTGGTCGACGGCCGGATGCAGAAGGTCGATGCACCCGACCGATTCGAGGGACGCCGGGTGAATCTGATGCAGTCATGGTACGACGGGCGGATACTGGTATCGGTTCGGGATGAAGGTCTGTTCCTTTTCGACGGCACGAGGGCACATCCATTCGCCGGAGAAGCCTCCCGTCGCGCTGCACGTCAGATCGTGAGCCACGGCTGTCGTCTCCCGGATGGAAGAACGGCCATCGCCACACGTCGTGGAGGATTGATGATCCTGTCCGACGACGGCGAGATCGACGAGATCATCGACTCATCGGTGGGCCTGCCCGACGACAACATCTCGTTCGCACACGCGTCACCGGATGGATCGCTGTGGCTGGTGATGGACACGGGAATCGCACGTGTGGAAGCCTCTTCGCCCCTTTCCGTGATCGACTCACGGGGGGGGTTGAAGGGGACGGTGGTCGCCGCGACACGACACGATGGGATCCTCTACGCCGGTACCGCGAACGGAATCTTCACCATCGGAGCGGCGCCGCGAGCGAGCGAGGCGAACGGCGTGAACACGCCGCTTGCGAAACCTCTCGACGGAGTCGAGGGCTCCGCGTTCGCCCTCCTCTCGGTGGACGACGATCTGATCGCCGGAGCCGGCGAAGGGCTCTGGCGAATCAGGGGCAAGCTGAGGGAACGGATCGAAGGGACGGAGAAGGAGACGGTCTACTTCCTGACGCGCTCACCATCGGATCGCGATCTCGTCTGGGTCGGATCGCGCGAAGGGCTCGGGCTGCTCGAGCGGGCCGGACAGCGGTGGACGTTCCGCCGCGTCGAAGGATCGCCGCCGCTGGTCCGATCCATCGTCGAGGTGAATCGTCAGACGCTGTGGCTCGGCACGACGCTCGCCGGCGCGGTCCGGATCGAGCTCCCTCCGCTCGAAGGCGCTGATCCCCTGACGGCGGCATCGATCCACCGCCATGGTGAAGGCGAAATCGATGTCCATTCGATCAGCGGCCGGATCGTGTTCACCGCCGAGTCGAGGATCCATCGTTTCGACGAGCACCAGCAGGCGCTCGTCCTCGATCCGATTCTCGGCCGCCTGGGAAACCAGACGGTGCTCTTCGTCCTCGCCGAGGACGGGCGGGGAAACATCTGGATGAACACCCGCCCGCCCGGGCTCGCCCTTCGCGCCTCGGATCGTGGCTACAGCTTCGATGACCGCCTGCTGATCGGGATGCCGGGAACGGATGTCCAGATGATCTATCCGGAGCCGGACGGGGTCGTCTGGTTCGGCAACGAAAAAGGTCTGATTCGTTACGACACGAGCATCGTCCCGGAGGCGGCAGATCCTCCTCCACCTCTGGTTCGGCGTGTGACTCTGGGAGGAGAGCTCCTTGCGTTCCGCGACGGAGAAATGCCGGCCGTGGCGACGGGAAGCCGAAGGCTGCGGATCGAATCGGCCGCGGTCTCGTTCGAGCCCGGGGTGGTCTATCAGTACCGGCTCGACCCTGTAGAACAGGAGTGGTCCGATTGGACCGTCGAGCCGTTCACCGAGTTCACCAATCTCTGGGAAGGCGACTACACCTTTCGCGTGAGAACGAAGGCGCTGAGCAACAACGTCAGCCCGGAGACGACCTGGTCGTTCGAAGTGCTGCCGCCGTGGTATCGAACGGCATGGGCATACGCACTCTGGGCATTGGGGACACTCCTTCTTCTTGCGGGAATCTCGCGAATCCGGCACCGCTCACTCCGGCACCAGAAAGCCATCCTCGAGGCCCGCGTGGCAGAGCAGACTCACGAGCTCACTCACACGGTCGAACAGCTCCGGCTGGCCAAGCAGGAGCTCGAAGCGAAGAATCGCGAGCTCGAAGTCGTCAATTCCCGCCTGGAGGCGCTCTCGCTGCACGATCCACTCACTGGAATTCCGAACCGGCGGCAGCTCGAGGAGGCTCTCAAGCGCGAGTGGAATCGCGCCTGGCGAGCCAGGACCTCGCTCGCATTCGTGCTCATGGACATCGATCTGTTCAAGAGCCTCAACGATACGCGGGGCCATCACGAAGGCGACGAGTGTCTGAAACGAATCGCGACGTTTCTGGGAAGGAGTCTCCGCCGCAGCGGCGATCTCGCGGCCAGGTACGGTGGGGAGGAGTTCGCGATGATTCTTCCGAACACGGATCCGGAGGGAGCACGTCACTTCGCCGAACACCTTCGCGCGGGGATCGAGAAGCTCGACATCGTGCACGAGTCGTCGCCGTTCCGCCGCATCACCGCCAGTTTCGGCGTCGCAGCGATCGAGCCCCATGATGACCTCTCGACCGATGATCTTTTCCTCGCCGCCGATCGCGCCCTCTATCGCGCGAAGGCTGAAGGACGAAACTGCGTTCGCGTCGCATGAGAAACGGCCGATCCGGCCGCTGAAACGGAGGAACTTCAGGATACACTGGAAACGACGACATGCAGACACTCGCTGATCCCTCCGATACGTCGATTCTCGTCGTCGACGACAGCCGCGCCGACCGCGAGCTGCTCGTCGCCCACCTCGATGGCGACGGGTATCGCGTCGAGACCTCGCGGGACGGCGCGGAGGCATGGGATCGGCTCGAGAGCGACGGCGCGCACTTCGATGTCATTCTTCTCGATCGCGTGATGCCGCGAATGAACGGGATCGAGCTGCTCGGCAGGCTCAAGCAGCATCCGCGACTGAGCATGATTCCGGTGATCATGCAGACAGCCGCTTCCGACCGGGAGTCGATCGTCGAAGGAATTCGGGCAGGAGCGTACTACTACCTGGTCAAGCCCTACGATCCGGAGATGCTGCTCTCGATCGTCGCAACCGCCGCCACCGACTACTCCCGCTACAAAGAGCTGCAGTCGGAAGTGCGAAAGGGAACCGGAGGGCTTGCCCTTCTGCGCCAGGCCGTCTTCTCCTTCCGGACGATCGAAGAGGCCCACGACCTCGGGGCTTTTCTCGCCGCCACCTGTCCCGATCCGGGAAAGACGGTGATCGGGCTGACCGAGCTGCTGGTCAACGCGGTCGAGCACGGAAATCTGGGAATCACCTATGACGAGAAGACCGAGCTCAATTCGACCGGCCGGTGGGTCGCCGAAGTGGAACGCCGTCAGAAACTGCCCGAAAACGCGGGAAAGCGCGTCGTGGTCCATTTCAATCGCGACGAACGCCTCATCTGCATCACGATCCGCGATGAAGGACGCGGCTTCAAGTGGGACGGCTACCTCGAAGTCGATCCGAAGCGCGCCTTCGACACACACGGCCGCGGGATCGCGATCGCCAACCTTCTCAGCTTCCAGCGGCTCGAATACCACGGCTGCGGAAACGAAGTCGCAGGCTTCATCGAGCTGGCGTGAGGCTCGGGGCGCGGGGCTCGAGGCTCGAAAGAGATGAGAGACGAGAGACGAGAGACGAGAGACGAGAGTATGCTCTCATTTCTTACACTCCCATTTCTCTCCCACTCTTTCTCTTTCCAGCCTCGAGCCTCTAGGCTCTAGCCTCTAGCCTCGCCTACGGCACCTTCGCCCGACCGATCGTGTTCTTGTCGGTGCCGAACCAGAGCTCACGGGTCGGCGGGTGGAAGATCATGTGGCGCACGGTGCTTCCTCCGCTGGGAATGGGTGTCGATTCGAGAAATGTCTCCCGGGAGGCGTCGAATCCGACGAGCTGGTTCGGCTGCGGACCGGTCTCGACGAACCAGACTCGGTTTCGATCGTCGACGGCCATCGCGTAGGGAAGCGAGCCCGCGCCGCCCGGAGTCTGCCATTCACGAATCGATCCGCTCTCAGGCTCGAGTCGTCCGAGGCGACCGAGGGCGTAGTCGACGTACCAGACGTTTCCGTCGGCCGCGATTGCGATTCTTCTGCTCCGGGATCCCTTCTGCGGGAGAAGGACTTCCCTGATCTGCAGTGTTTTCGGATCGACCCATCCGATCTTGTTCGTTCCGAACTCGTTGAACCAGACGCGCTGTTTCGCATCGACCACGATTCCGTACGGGCGTGAGCTCGGTGTCGGCACTTCGAGGAGATCGATGCTTCCCGACAGCGGGTCGAGGCGGCCGACGTGATTCGACACCTGCGCACTGAACCAGACCTTGCCGGACGCGTCGAGGACGAGCGTGTGCGGATCGCGCACCGTTGCATTCGGCATCTCGAACTTCCGGATGGCACCGCTTTTCGGATCGAGCCGGCCCACATAGCCCTTCCGATTGCCCGCGAACCAGATCGCTCCATCCTTTCCGACGATCAGATTGTGCGGCCCCGAGCCCTTCTCCAGCTCGTGCCGGCGAAACGTGCCGCTGCGGGGATCGAGCACGCCGATGTAGTCGCCCGTCTGACCGACGAACCATACCTGCCCCTCGCGGTCGACCGCAGGATCGCGGGGGCGCGTCGCGTCCCACGGCACTGTCCACTCGTCGATCACCAGCTTGTTGCCGGCCGCGCACAGGACGGAACTGAGCGCCATCGCCACGATCGCCATCGTCGAGAATCTCTTCATCATGTCCTCCCACTCGGAAACAGCGTCAGGGCGCGAGACGTTTCAGATCCCATCCACCATCGTCGCGCCGCGTGTAGAGGAAACGGTCGTGAAGGCGATCGGGTCGTCCCTGCCACAGCTCGATGCGCTCGGGAATCACCGCGTATCCGCCCCAGTGCGGAGGACGCGGAACTTCCGATCCGCGAAACTTCCGTTCGATCTCACCCGCCAGCGAGTCGAGAATCTCGCGCGACTCGACGACTCCGCTCTGATCCGAGGCCCAGGCAGCGATCTGGCTTGCGCGGGGTCGCGTCGCGAAGTAGGCGTCGGATTCCGGCTGCCTCACCTTCTCGACGCCCCCTTCGATCCGGACCTGACGGCCGAGCTCCCGCCACCAGAAGAGCAGCGCCGCCTCCCGCGTGGCATCGAGCTCGCGCGCCTTGCGGCTGAGGTAGTTGGTGAAGAAGACGAAGCCGTCTGCGCCGTGATGTTTGAGCAGAACCGTTCTCGCCGATGGCCGCCCATCGCGATCGGCGCTGGAGAGGATCATCCCCTCCGGCAGCTCGATTCCTGCCGCGGTCGCATCACCGAGCCAGCGGCGGAACTGCGCGATTGGATCGGCATCGAGATCGGCGCGCCGCAACGGCCGAAACGAGTCGTACTGCATTCGACTACAAGCTGCGCTTTTTGGCGCGCACGTTACGCCGGCTTCCCTTCGGCTTGCCACCGCCGAATCGGTCACCGCCGCCGCCGCCACCGCCGCCATAGCCACCGCCACCGCCGCCACCGTAGCCCCCACCGCCTCCATAACCGCCACCACCGCCACCGCTCGCGCGGCCGAATGAGGGCCCACCACCGAACGATGGTGCGCGGTTCGGGCGCTCTTCGGCGGCATTCACGCGCAGGGCGCGCCCGCCGAGCTCGTATCCGTTGAATCGTTCGATTGCTTTCGCGGCATCCTCTTCGTTCGTGTATTCGACGAACGCGAATCCGCGTGGCCGGCCCGTTTCCCGGTCCATCGGAAGGAAGACGTCCTTGAGCTCTCCAACCTGCCCGAAGAGCTGCTCGACCTCGTCCTTGGTCGTATTGAAATTCAAACTGCCCACAAACACCTTTGAGCTCATCCACAATCCTTTCTGATCCCGCTTCGCGGTCGAGTGACCCTTCACCCGCGGGTTACCGTTGCACCTTACTACGCTTTTTCCTTTCTGCAAGCGACATTCGAACGATTCAGGCGACGATCTCCATTCTCCAACTGCTTTTCGGGGTTCAATTCCCGGGCCAGCACCGCTCGCCCATTTCTCACACATCTCCTGGTGCGGCAGCCGAGAGCGGCGCGGACGTGAAGGAATGCGGGCTAGTGGAGTCTAGAAAGGAAAAAACAGCGGAATGACGAGCGTAGCGACGACGAGCAGCAGCAGATTCAATGGCCCTCCCACCCGGAGAAAATCGCCGAACTCATACCCTCCCGGACCGTAGATGAAGGTGTTCGTCTGATAGCCGATCGGCGTCATGAAACTGTTGGAGGCGGCGAACATCACGGCGATGATGAACGGCATCGGGGAGGCTCCCAGGCTCGCCGCAGTCGCGATGGCAACCGGAGTGAGAACGACCGCTGCCGCGTTGTTGCTGATCAACTCGGTGAGAACCGACGTGAGGAGATAGAACGCTGCAAGGGCTCCGAAAAGCCCGAAGGGCTCGATGGTGCGCAGCAGCTGCGTGGCGATCAGCTGAGCGGTCCCGGTCTTCTGCATCGCGAGCCCGAGCGGGATGATCGACCCGAGAAGAACCAGCACCATCCAGTCGACCTCTTCATATGCCTCTTCCGGTTTGACGCACCCGGTGAGAAACATCGCGATGACGCCCAGGATGGCCGAGACCATGATGGGCATCACGTCGAAGGCGGCCAACAGCACGACAGCGAGCAGGATGGTGAGCGCGAGACCCATCTTCGCCGTCCGCTTCGTTTCGATCTCCAGAGCGCCGAGCAGTGCCAGGTGCCCGCTCGCGTGGAGCTGCTGCAGTTCCGCAGGCAGCGCCTGAACCAGCAGAATGTCTCCCTGCTCGAGAGGTACGTTGCCCAGCCGTTCGTGCAGCGCAACTCCATGACGCTGAATCCCGAGAACCGGGACTCCGTACCGCCCGCGGAAATTGAGATCCCGCAGACTCCGTCCGACGATGGGCGACTGGGGAGGAATGATGACCTCTGCGAGCTTCCCCTGCTCCTCCGGAGACCCTTTCGGCTCCTCTCCATTCGGCATGGTGAGAGGGAAGTCGGGCTTCGTCCCCTTGATCTCGACATGATCCGCTTCGGCGATCTGTGCGATGTCCGCGCTCTTGCCTTCCACGTAGAGAAGGTCGGCGGACTGGATGATCACGCCGCCTCGCGGGTAGCTCAGCTTTCGGCCGCGCCGCTCGATTCCGATGACCTGGAGCCCGTAGCGGTCGGCGAATCGAAGCTCTCGCAGGCTCTTGCCGACGAGCGGCGATTCGTCGAGAACGTTGAGGATCGTGAGGTAGTCACGAAGCTCGTAGGTCGAGAGCAGATCGCCGGACGTCTCGCGTACCGGAGTCAGCCATCTCCCGACCGTGAGCAGATAGAGAACTCCGACGGCGGCCATGATCAGGGCCGGCGGCGTGATGTCGAAGAGATGAAGGCGGGGAAGACCGAGCTCCAGAACGAGACCGGCGACGAGCAGATTCGTGCTGGTCCCGATCAGGGTCAGCGTGCCACCGATCTGGCTGCCGAAGGAGATCGGCATGAACAGACGCGAGGGCGACGCTCCGATCCTGCGGCTCAATCCCATGACCATCGGAATCATCACGACGACCACCGGCGTGTTGTTGATGAAGGCACTCAGCGGAATGACGATGACCAGCGAGAGGACCAGAAGCCGCATCTCGCTCTTGCCGGCGAAGCGGGCGACCCAGCGTCCCAACAGATCGATCGCGCCGGTGCGGACGAGTCCCGCGGAGAGAACGAACATCGCGCCCACGGTGACCAGCGCCTCGTTCGCGAAGCCGCTGATCCCCTCGCGCGGGGTCACCAGGCGCAACACGATCAGCGCCGCCATCACGATGATCCCGACGACATCGACCCGCAGGCGATTCCAGAGGAAGAGCCCCAGCGCGCCGAACGTCACGACCAGAGTCAGCACGTGCTCGATCGTCACGGCCGCAGCATCTCCACCATGCGTGAAACGTTACCATGGTCAGAAGTGAGCATGGAAACCGCAGGCCCATCGAAAACGGTCCACGGCGTCGAGGTCCCCGTTTTCCTCTACGGCACCGCCTGGAAGGAGGAGCGCACGCAGCCGCTCGTCGAGACGGCTCTCGCAGCCGGGTTCCGCGGCATCGACACCGCGAATCAGCGGAAGCATTACCATGAAGCCGCGGTCGGTGCCGCAATCGAACGAGCGTTCCAACGCGGTGAGCTGACGGGCGAGCAGCTCTTCCTCCAGACGAAGTACACCTACCCCGAAGGACAGGACGAGCGCCTTCCCTACGACCCCGACGCGGACTACCCGACACAGGTACGCCAGTCGCTCGAACTCTCCCTCGCTCATCTCGGCGTCGATCGCATCGACAGCTATCTTCTCCATGGACCGCGGACGCGAAGCGGGCTTTCAGCCGCCGACCGCGAGGTCTGGCGCGCCATGGAGGAGCTCCAGCGAGAAGGACGGACACGACTCATCGGCGTCAGCAACGTGACGGCACGCCAGCTCGCCCTCCTTTGCGAGTTTGCCGAGGTGACGCCGTCCTTCGTTCAGAACCGCTGCTATGCCCGGCTCGGCTGGGATCGTGATGTGCGAGAGGTCTGCCGGAACGATGGAGTCGTCTATCAGGGCTTCTCGCTTCTCACGGCGAATCGCCAGGAGCTGGCGAGCAGCGAAATACGCAGGATCGCTGCCGGACATGGGAAGAGCGTGGCCCAGGTCGCTTTCCGCTTCGCTCTCCAGCTCGGAATGATCTGCCTGACCGGCACGACCGACGCGCGGCACATGCGCGAGGACCTCGCGGTCTTCACCTTCCAGCTCTCCTCGGACGAGATGAAGACGATCGAGCGAATCTCGGGCTGACCGCGACGAACGCTGAGATTGTCTCAAAACTCGGAAGCGCTGAATCGTGCTCCTCGTAGGGACGAAGCATTTGCGCGAGGGACAGAGCTGAGGGCTTGCCACGCTGCAGCGCTTCTCATCCTGAATCGCAACTGTCTGCGACAACAAATGGTCTCGGCTATAGGTTCTATTGGACCTGCGGGGAGATCCCTCGCCTTCCCACCCACCCACCCGCTTCCAAGAAACTCCCTGTGTTTATGCGGCTTTTTTACGCCATGCCTCTCCCTTTCTGGTCATGGCCGAGCGGAAGACTCTGAGGGAAAACGGTCTCGTCAGGGCCACGCCGCCGGGCATGGTACCCGGTTTCT
>DATKDP010000056.1:0-226849 GCA_035546335.1 Thermoanaerobaculia bacterium
TCCTCGTCTGCCGATACTACCGGGGCGGGAGGCTGGAGACCAGAGGCTGGAGGCTGGGGGCTGGAGACGAGGGACGAGGGGCAGATGGCAGATGAAGGACTTTGGGCGGAGGTGGAGGGGAAGGCGAGGGGGGGCGGAAGGCGAGGGGGGCGCACGGAGAGGAGCCGCGGTTTTTTCTTCCGCAGCCTCTGGCATCTGCCATCTGCGATCTCCATCTTGCGATCTGCTATCTGCGATCTGCTATCTGCTATCTGCCATCTGCCCTCTGCCGTCTGCCTCTCCTCTCGCCCCCCGACCGTCCCCCGCCCCCGCCCCTTGTCTCCAGCCTCCAGCCTCCAGCCTCCAGCCTCTGCTAAAGTAGCGCAATGCGACGGCTCGGGACGACCTCCCTTCTGCTGATTCCGCTTCTGCTCGTCGGTTGTGGGGGATCGCGAGCGTCGCAGCGCGCAACACTGCTTCAGCCCGACATCCAGATCGCACAACTACCCGGCTCGTCGTTTCAGATGCAATATCGCGGGCGCCTGTCGATCGGCTACGTGATGGAAGTGACCAATCGTTCGAGCGAGCCGATCCGTCTCGTGCAGCTCCAACTTCAGACCGTCGGCGGCGGGCCCTACGTGCTGCAGTCGCAACCGATCATGATCAATCAGCCGGTTCCGCCCGATGCGACAGTCGCGATGACCTTCTCTGTCTGGGCCTTCTCCCCTGGAGGCCGCCTCGCGTCGATCGAGCCTGCGACGCTCCGCGGAATCGCCCACTTCGACAGCCCCGAGGGATCCTTCCAGAAGATTTTCACGCAGCAGATCGTCCAGCCGCGGGACGGGGCGCGGGACTAGAGGGTCGAGGCTAGAGGCTAGAGGCTAGAGGCTGTGAGATTGAAGCAGCTTCGGGGTGAAAACGGGAATCGAGACGACCGCAAGCATTCGCCTCTCGTCTCTCGCCTCTCGTCTCTCGCCTCTCGTCTCTCCCCGAGCCTCGAGCCTCGAGCCTCTAGCCTCTAGCCTCTAGCCTCGACGCCCGACCCCCGACCCGCCAGTTGGCCAACTCGTTGCACTTCACCTCCCCATGGCGGCGCAGCAGCAGTGCGTTCTGGTAGTCGACGATGACGATTCGATCCGAAGGATGATTGCGACGGCTCTCGAACGGCGGGGCTACTCGCTCTGTGAGGCGCGGAACGGAAAAGAGGCACTGGAGGAGATGCGATTGGGATCGACCGATCTCGTCGTTCTCGATCTGATGATGCCGGAGATCTCGGGATGGGACGTGCTCGCCGAGCGCGACCGGGATCCGAGGCTTCGCCGGATCCCGGTCATCGTCATTACAGCGAATCGAAGTCCTCAGCTCGCGCACGCCGTCTCGTCGAATATCTGCGCTCTGCTTCCGAAACCATTCGACCTCGACGCGCTTTATGCGCTGGTCGAAGCGTGTCTCGAGCAGAATGCAGCGTGACGGATCCGGGCAGTCAAAGACGCAGCGCAACCCATTCCAGGCTCATGACTTGCACATGCATATCGACCTCGCCCGAGCGCGAGCGCGAGCGCAGCCTATATGGACGAGACTGCACCCGCCCCATTCACAGCCCTCGTCATCGATGACGAGGTGCCCGACCGGAAACGGATCACCGCCGCACTCCGCAACGACGGATTCTCCGTCGACGAAGCGATCGACGGGCGCGACGCCCTGGAGCGCCTCCGTCGAAAACAGCACTACGACGTCATCGTGCTCGACGTTCTGATGCCCTATGTCGATGGCTTCGAGGTGATACGGTTTCCTCCACCCGAGCCTCCCCTCCCCCTCCGGGAGGTCTGAGGGGCGAGAGACGAGGGGTGAGAGGTTAGAGGCTGGAGGCTGGAGGCTGGGGAGGGGATAGCAGATAGCAGATAGCAGAGAACAAAGAGAAGAGAGAAGATGGCAGAGAGCCGAGGGACGAGAGACGAGGGGTTAGGGACGAGAGGCGCGAGGCGCGAGGCGACACCACTGGCTGTATTCCATTCATCCTTCGGTGTGCTCCACCCACCCTTCACTAGTCTCTCGCCCCTCGTCTCTCGCCCCTCGTCCCTTCGTCTCTCGTCTCTCGTCTCTCGTCCCTCGCCTGTCCGCCATCTGCCATCTGCCATCTGCTATCTGCAATCCCCTCCCCTAGCCTCCAGCCTCCAGCCCCTATATGATCGCCCGGCGGGAGAGACGCCCTGACGACAGCTGCCTCTAAACCTCGCGGAAAATATCTGCTACTGCTCTCGTTCGGCGCGCTCGGCATCGTCTACGGCGATATCGGGACGAGTCCTCTCTACGCACTCCGCGAATGCTTTCACGGGCCGCTCGCCGTTCCCGTCACACACGACAACATCCTCGGAGTTCTCTCGCTCATATTCTGGTCGCTGATTCTCGTCATCTCGGTCAAGTATCTGATCTTCGTCCTCCGCGCCGACAACCGAGGCGAAGGGGGGATCATCGCTCTGATGTCGCTGGTTCGCCCGAAAACGCTCGGGCGTGCCCGGCGCCATCGCACATTGCTCGTCGTCATGGGCCTCTTTGGCGCGTCACTGCTTTACGGAGACGGAATGATCACTCCGGCGATCTCCGTGCTGAGCGCGATCGAAGGTCTGGAGGTGGCGACTCCGTTCTTCTCCCCCTACGTCATTCCGATCACGGTCGTCATTCTGATCGCCCTGTTCGTCGTGCAGAGGCACGGCACGGCGGGAATCGCCGCCGTCTTCGGCCCGGTCACTGCCGTCTGGTTCGCCGCTCTCATCGCGCTCGGACTCTCGCAGATCGTCCACAACCCGCATGTCTTCGCATCGATCAATCCGTGGTGGGGCGTGCACTTCTTTCTGATGAACGGCTGGAAAGGATTTCTCGTACTGGGAGCCGTGTTTCTGGTCGTCACCGGAGGAGAAGCACTCTACGCCGACATCGGACATTTCGGCGTCCGTCCCATCCGGCTCACCTGGTTCACCTTCGTTCTCCCTTCACTGGCCATCAACTACTTCGGCCAGGGAGCACTCCTGCTTCGCAACCCTGAAGCGGCGGCGAATCCCTTCTACAACATGGCTCCTTCCTGGGCGCTCTATCCTCTCGTCGCGATCGCGACTGCGGCGACGGTGATCGCTTCGCAGGCCGTCATCTCGGGATCATTCTCGCTCACGCGGCAGGCCGTGCAGCTCGGATACATGCCGCGCCTGAGGATCGAGCACACCTCGGCGAAGCAGATCGGCCAGATCTACGTTCCGGCGGTGAATTGGGCTCTGATGATCGCCTGCATCGGGCTGGTCATCGGCTTCGGCAGCTCGAGCAGACTCGCTGCGGCATACGGTGTGGCGGTATCGACCGACATGGTGCTGACGACGATCCTCTTCGCGGTCGTCGTCTCGGTTCGTTGGCGATGGGCGCTCTGGACCGTGATCCTGATGGCCGCAGGCTTCCTGGTCGTCGACCTCGCCTTCTGGGGAGCCAATATCTACAAGGTGCCGCAAGGGGGATGGTTCCCACTGGTCATCGCCGCAGTGGCATTCACGCTGATGACGACATGGAAACGCGGACGGCAGATTCTCGATTCGAGGCTCCAGGAGGGTGCGCTCCCCTTCGAGCTGTTCCTGCAATCGATCCGAAAAACGCCTCTGACACGCGTGTCCGGCACCGCGGTGTTCATGTACCGGAGCCGCGGCGGAACTCCTCCATCGCTCCTTCACAACATCAAGCACAACAAGATCCTCCACGAACATCTCGTCATCCTGACGGTCGAGTCCGCGGAGACGCCGCACATCAGCGAGGAGGAGCGCGTCGAAGTCGAATCGTTCGGCGACGGCATCCATTGGGTGACCGCGCGCTATGGATTCATGGAGGATCCCGACATTCCGGAGCTGCTCACCGGACTCGACGTCGAAGGGCTGGTTCTCGATCCGGCGAACACATCCTATTTCCTCGGACGCGAGACGCTGATCGCGACCAGCCGGCCGGGCATGGCGCTGTGGCGAGAGCGACTCTTCGCCTGGATGTCGCGCAACGCTCGAGCGGCCACGTATTTCTTCCGCCTGCCGCCCAATCGAGTCGTTGAGCTCGGTTCTCAGATCGAGCTGTAGTCAACGAACGCCGCAGCAGGCCGAATAGGTCTCGACATTCGACCCAGGGAAGCGCATACTCGGTTCACGCTCGGGAAACTTCCCTGGCACTTCAGTCAATCTGAACTAAGTCAGATCCTCTGGATTCATTCCTCTTAGCCTCTCAATCTCTCGAAGCGCGGCGACCGGCGACTCCTCGGTGGAGCGAACCGCTCGCAGCAGCTGTCGGAGAAAACGCCGGCACGGCCGGCCAGGAGCTTCAAATGAAACTATACGTGGGAAATCTCTCCAAGCAGGTCACCGATTCACAGCTCAATGATCTCGCAGTTCCCTTCGGAACGATCGTCTCGGCGAACGTCGCCACAGAGCGCTCCAGCGGAGCATCGAAGGGCTTCGGCTTCATCGAGTTCAGCAGCGACGATGAGGCCCGTGCAGCGATGACGGCGCTCGATGGTCGCGACGTGAACGGACAGGCACTGAAGGTCAACGAGGCCAAACCGCGCAAGGACGCCTGACAGGCACTGCGCTGACTCCCGGGAGGGCGACCCGTGAGGTCGCCCTCCTCCCCCATCCGCACGTTCGATTGACGCAGGACAACTTGAAGGGAGATGACTGTCAGATGAAAATCAGGATCGAAGACCGAGCCTCGATGTTGCGGGAACGCCTGCGCGAGCGCCTCGAGCGCGCCGCACGGCTGCTCTGCAATGAACATGGCGAGCCCGTCGTTGCGGTCACGATCAATGCCTGCGAGAACGGCTGGTTCGACTCCACGTGGACGACCTGCTGCGAAGGTCTCACCCGGCAGGCGACGGCGATCGTCAAAGAACGCTGTTGATCTGACTGGCCGAAGATTCTCGATGTGGCCGAAGATTCCGATCTTCGGCCCGGTGGCGGACGACGATGGAACGATGGGGCACAACCCCCCATGGTTCGATCGTCGCAAGCACCCGGACGAAGCACGAAGAGCGCCGCGTAGACGGCGTGTCGCAGCGACGCGCGCGAGCGCGGTGACGACGAACGCACAGCTGATGACGATCGTGGCCTTGATGGCACTTCTCATCGTTGAGCAGTGCGGTGGCGGCGCGCGGATGTGAGCAAGCCCGCTCGTCCGAGGGGGTCGGGCGTCCCCGCCGCCGCAGGCGAGTCCGGCAAATCTGCCCAAGCCCCTGCGCGAGTTGGTCGGATGTGACCAAGCCCGCCAGCGATGGCGAGACGCCATCGCGATCGTGCGAGGACACACGACCCCCAGGCTGCGCGCACGCCGACTCTCCACTCATAGGCTCGAGCATTTCAGTTCGAGCAGGGCGGGCCCACTCTATCGGATCACGCCGCGGCGGCGTGATGGCGCCTCGACATCCACCGTCGCGGCGGCGGGCGTCGCCGATGCCGTCCCGTCGCTCGCCGTCACCTCACAGCGAAGGCGAGTCCCGGCGATCACATGCTCGCGTGAAAGCACATCGGTCATCGCCGCGGTCGTTCGCTCGCGAACGACCTCTCCATCGACAGTCCACCGGTATTGATAACGAACCACGTCGTAGTCGGGGTCTCGGAAGAGCAGATCGCTGTTTACACGGCAGATGGCCACATCGGCCGCTCGCAGGGACGAGGGCGTCAACTCCACCGCGATCCCCTTCGGGGGTCGATTCACGACCTGAGCAGCCGATCCAACCACACGGATCGGGGCACGAGCGACCACCTGATTGTTCACCTCGAACAGAAGCATCCAGTCACCTGTCGTGTCTAGATTCGTATCGAGCGCCCACGTGTAGGTCGAGCGGCTCGTCATCGACGAAGTCGCGAGGCTTCCTGTGACGGGGGTCAGCCCCGATCCGTCCGGCCGCACGAGCGTGATTCGATAGTCGAGCGCCGTTCTGATGTTCGCCGCATCGACCTGAAGATGAATCTGGCGCGGGCCGCTGAGGTAGGTGCCCGTGCGCGGTGCCTGATCGAACGGAGCCTCCGGGAAGCTCGCGAACGGCTCGCTGCTGAAGGCGACATCGAGTATCCGAAATCCGCCGTTCGTCGTGGCGGGCTGATTCGCGAGAAGGCTCACCCCTTCTCTGCAGGGGCCGGCAAGCGGCTCGAAGAACTGACCCTCGAGGCGTGACTCGAAGTGAATGTGCGGTCCCACACTCGCCCCGCTGCTTCCCACCATTCCGATCTCCGTCCCCGCGGCCACCCACTCCCCCTTTGCCACCGTCGCGCTTCCCTGCTTCAGATGCCGGTAGATCGACCGGTGCCACGGGGAATGATCGATCACCACCACGTTGGCTCTCGCGGCGGAGTCGGCGACGACATTCTTGTCGGGCTCGGCATCGTGCACATCGACCACGACCCCGTCGAGTGCAGCGAACACCGGGACACCGATGTCCTGCTCGGCGAAGCTTCGGATGTACGGATCATGTCCCGAATGGCCTTCGAAGGCGAGCCTCCCACAGTTCCAATCGCGTACGCCGGGACCCGGCTGCAGATCGACGTAATACGGAATGAAGACATCGGCGTCGGTTCGACCGGCGACCGGATAGACGCGGTAGGCGTCGGGAGCAATGACGGCATTCGACCCCACATCGATACTGCCGGGCTCGATCGCTCCCGGAGCCCTCGCGTGGGAACAGACGGTCTCGAGCGAAGTGACGCGAAAGCCGGCAATGCGAAGCTCGGCCCCTTCGGCCGAGGGGAGCACGGCGAAGGTGAGAAGAAGGATGAAAGCCGGGAGTGTTTTCCTGTTCATGACGGGCACCTTCAGGGGAGTGCCGGCCTTCACCGGCACGTCGAGATCTCATTGATGTGCGCCGCGCGCGGCTGCGCTCGGCTCGATGTTTCCGGCAATGCACTCCTGCAAGCGTCTTGCCCCGAAACGAGCGCGCCTGCGCCACGCGTTCGCCACATCGACTGGCCGGCTTATTGCTATCTCAGGAAATCGGACGACGACGTCCGCGAATACCGTCACGATGCGCGCCCCTGATGATCAGCCCCTCGATGAGGCCAATGCAGTCCCGATCTCCAGCTCGCCTGTTGCAGTTCTCGTCTCGCGCTTTCCGCTGATCACCGAAACGTTCATCCTGCGAGAGATCTCCGAGATGAAACGGCAGGGACAGCAGGTGCTTCTCGTCCCGATGCTGAGAGAGTCGCCTCCGGTCGTTCATCTCGAGGCGCTCCCGTGGATGGACAGCGCTCTCTACACTCCATGGTTCTCGCGTGCGATCGCAGCGGCCAACCTCCGGATGTTTCTTCGCCGGCCGGTTCGATATCTCGGTTTGCTGCTACGGCTGCTGGCGGGCACGGCCGATAGTTTGTCGATCTTGCTCCGCACAGCGTCTCTTTTTCCGAAAGCCGTCTACCTCGCGGAGCGTCTCACCCGCGAGGGAGTCCGCCATGTGCACGCGCATTTCGCGACGCACCCGACCACCATGGCGCTGATCATCTCGTCGCTGTCGGCGATCGACTTCAGTTTCACCGTGCACGCTCACGACATCTTCGTCGACAGGCATCTTCTCCGCTGGAAGATCCGCTCGGCGCGCTCGATCCGATCGATTTCCGACTTCAACCGGCGATTTCTCGAGAGCCTCTATCCCGAAGCGGAAGGAAAAATCAGCGTGGTGCACGTGGGAATCGAGCCGCACCGCTATCGCTTCGCGTCGCTCCGCGTGGTTTCAGACGATTCTTCGGAATCGGTCCCCACCATCCTCTGTGTCGCCGCTCTCAAGCCGTACAAGGGCATCCCGACACTGATCGACGCCTGCAGCCGGCTGGCCGGCAAGGGAATCGCGTTTCGCTGCTTGATCGCAGGCGAAGGTCCGATGCGGAACCGGATCGAAGCGATGATCGAGCGCTGCGGCCTGCGCGGCCGGATCGAGATTCTCGGAGCACAGCCGCAGGAGGCGATCGCCGCGCTCATGGCCAGGAGCACCCTGTTCGTCCTACCGAGCATCATCGCCGACGACGGGCAGATGGAAGGAATTCCCGTTGCTCTCATGGAAGCCATGGCCAGTGGACTTCCCGTGATCAGCTCCCGCCTCTCCGGAATTCCGGAGCTGATCGAGAATCAGAGGTCGGGGCTTCTCGTCGAGCCCGGTGACGCCGGCGCGCTCGCAGCGGCCATCGCCGGCCTGCTCGCGGACCAGACAATGCAGCGAAGGATCGGCGTGCAGGCGAGACGTAAAGTTTGTGAAGAGTTCGAGCTCGCATCGTGCACGGCACGACTGCTCCGCCTGCTGAACGGAGGGGAACATTCGTCATCACCGGGCTTCGCCGCGACCTGCAAAGTTCTGCCCTGGAGAACGCGCGCGTGCGAAGCGGAGGAGACGAGCCGGTGATCGCGGCGCTCGTCGTCTTCTGGCTCTGCTTCGCCGTCTGCACCTGGATCTACTTCGGCTATCCTGCCTTTCTTTTCCTCCTGTCCCGCGTTCGGCCTCACCCGGCTAGAGAGCACGACATCACACCCTTCGTCTCGTTCATCATCGCCGCGCACGACGAGGAGGAGGTGATCGGCGAGAAGCTCGAGAACACACTCTCGCTCGACTATCCCGAAGAGAGGATGGAGATTCTCGTCGTCTCCAATGGCTCGAGCGACGCGACGGAGACGATCGTCGCCTCGTACGGCGATCCTCGCGTCGAGCTGATCTCGCTCGAGCGGCCCGGAAAAATGGAGGCCCTCAATCATGGTGCGCGGAGAGCCCGCGGCGAGATTCTCGTTCTCACGGATGCCGATTTTTTTCTCGACCGGAGGGCCCTCCGCTCCCTGGTGAGAAAGTTCGCCGATCCCGAAGTGGGAGGTGTCTGCGGCGAGAAGCGAAACGCACCGGAAGCAGGAGGCGACACGACGGGCGAAGGAGAGAATCTCTACTGGAGATACGACAGCTGGCAGAAACGGCTCGAAGGAGAGATCGGGAGTGTCTTTGCCGCCGATGGAAGACTCTATGCGGTCCGGCGCGAGCTCTACGTGCCGATCTCGGATCCGGCGCAGGCCGATGACATCGCGATCTCGACGCGCGTCGTACTTCAGGGGTACCGGCTGCAGTACGAGCCCGGAGCCTTCGGCTACGAGACAGGAGCGATCGAAGGTCACGAGGAGTTCCGGCGAAAGATCCGCGTCACGAATCACAGCGTGCGGGCACTCCTGAATCTCGGATCCCGGCTCTGGAGCTCGGGCTTCTACTCGGTGGAACTGCTGTCGCACAAGCTGATTCGTCACCTCATTCCCTTCTTTCTGATTCCACTCTTCGCATCGAACGTGCTCCTCGCATTTCGGTCACCCTTCTATCGGCTGGTTCTCGTCCTCCACGTTGCGTTCTATCTTCTTGCGCTTCTCGGCGCGGCGCTTCGATCTCATCCGATCGGACGGCTACGCCTCCTCTACATTCCCTACTTCTTCGCGCTCGTCAACACCTCCGCATTCCTCGGGATCAGCTCGATTCTCGAAGGAAAGCGCGTTGTCGCCTGGAGATCGAGCGACGTGCGCCAGCGCGAGAAGTGAGTTTTCCGTTTCGGCACGGCGCTACGGTTGCAATCGACGCGCTCCCTGCGCGACGCTTCGGCTCGTGATCGGCCGCTGTGCGATTTTTCTGATCTCCTTTCTCTTTGTGCCTCTCGCGACGAAGGGAGGCGAAGCGGAGATTCTCCGTGACCTGCGAGCATGGCATGCGTCGACGGATGACGAGCAGCGTCGCGAGCTGGCGCGACGCATCGAGCGCGACGCCGGATTCGATCGACGGCGATTGAGCGAGTGGCTTCACCGCATCGCGGAGCTGCCGGAGCACGAGCCAGGGCGCTTCGAGATGGACGTCGATGCCGGACACGGGCAATCCAGGCGTGTGACCGTTCGCATTCCCCGGGGATACGACGCGGCGAAGAGATGGCCGGTGATCTATGCGCTGCATCCGTCCGGAAGCAACGGGCGGCTCTGGATCGACTACCTCGAGCGGATCCTCGGACGGCGGATCGACGAATTTCTCGTGGTCGCACCGACCGGATACCGCCAGACGGGACTCGACGCGCCACCTCCCTTCACCCGAGACCATGCCGCGATTCTTCGGGAGGTGAAGCGCGAGTTTCACGTCGACAGCAATCGCGTTCATGCACTCGGGTACTCGCTCGGAGGATATGCAGCGTGGGCGGTCGCGCTCTTTCACTCCGAGCTCTTCGCCAGCATCGTCCCGATGGGTGCCGCATTCACCGTTCCTCCTTCGGACGACGGTCTTTGGAGACTGATGCTTCCCAACTTTCGCCACGTCCCGGTGCTGTGGGTGTGGGGGGGAGCCGACGCGCACCAGGTCACGGGCATCGATGGAAAATCGATCGGCGGCATCGCAGTTCTCAATCGAAAGTTCCTCGAACTGACTCGCGAGGAGAACCTGCCGATCACGACGGTCGTGATTCCGGGCCGCGGTCACAACGACTTCATGGAGCCGCCTCCCCGCGCGCTCACGCGCATTTTGTCGGCGCGTCGTGTCGAGCTGCCGCGCCGCGTCGAGCGGACGTTTCGGCATCTTCATCAGGGGTCTGTGTACTGGCTCGAAGCCGAGACATGGAACGGACCGTCCTGGGGCAATCAGACGATCGCATCTCACCCGGAGAAAGGCGAATCATCCGAGCGCGCTCTCGGCCGCGCCATCGCACCGCGTCTCGGAATGCTCGCGGGAGAGATCGAGGGACAAACGATCCGTATCCGGCGGCGGAACATCGGATCGATGGTCGTATGGATCGAGGAGGGGATGATCGATTGGAAGAAGCCTCTGGTCGTCGAGATCGACGGGCGGCGAATCTTCGAAGGCGTGGTCGCCCCCGACCTTCATCTCGCCCTGAGCGAAGCCGCTCGGACCGGCGACCTCGACCGCCTGCGCTGGGCGCGCATCCGAATCGACGGATGACATAGGGGAGAGCGGGCGTCCCGCGCCCGCCCCTGGGTGGGTCGGGGAGATTCCAAAGAACTGATCGGGGGTCATTCACGACGACACGTGGCCGAAGAATTCGATCTTCGGCGCGATGACGGGCGGCGGTGGGGGCGATCGGGAGACCGTCGCGGATTCACTCTGGCACTGGGTTGCAGTGGACCGGCGTGGAGATCCCTCGCCTCCCACCCGCCCACCCGCTCGGATGACAGCTCCAGGAACAAGATCCTCGCTCACGCCGGCTGGGGAGTCACATCGGAATAGCCAGCCACAAATCCGCCCGCATGAACCCGGCCACAGGGACAACCGCCGGCCGCGGACGCCTGCGGCTCGTAGGCGAGACTGGGCCGGAGCCATCGCTCCATCTCGCTCAGATCGACGTCTTTGCGCAGGTGATAGTCGAACAACTGATCGCGACCGATCCTGCCAACCGAAAAGTAGCGCGCGTCCGGGTGGCTGAAGTAATAGCCGCTGACCGCGGCGGCGGGCATCATGGCAAAGGTCTCCGTGAGGCGAATTCCAATCTCCTCAGCGCCGAGAAGGTCGAAGAGCGTTTTCTTCTCCGTGTGATCGGGACAGGCGGGATAGCCGGGCGCGGGGCGGATCCCGCGATAGCGCTCGGCGATCAGATCGTCACGCGTCAATCGTTCGTCGATCCCGAACCCCCAGAGGCGACGCACTTCCTCGTGCAGCAGCTCGGCGAACGCCTCGGCGAGACGATCGGCGAGGACCTTGGCCATGATGGCCGAGTAGTCGTCCTGATCGCGATCGAAGCCGGCGACGATCGCCTCGAGCCCGATTCCCGCCGTCACCGCGAACGCCCCGATGAAGTCGGCCTTCCCACGAGCGGCAGGCGCGATGTAGTCGGCGAGAGAAAGATTCGGCTGAGCCGCTCCCTTGTCGACCTGCTGTCGCAGAAAGTGCAGCCGCGCCGCCACGGCCCGCCGCGACTCATCGCCGTACACCTCCACGTCGTCACCGACGCTCTGCGCGGGGAAGAGTCCGAAGACCCCGTTGGCCGTCAGCAGCTTCCTCGCGATGATCTCGTCGAGAAGTCTGCGAGCGTCGTCGAAGAGCTCTTTCGCCCGCTCGCCCGCTCGCGGATCGTCGAAAATCGCCGGCCAGGTTCCCTTGATCTCCCACGCATGGAACAGGGGACTCCAGTCGATATACGACGCGATCGCTTCGAGATCGTGTGCGAGAAGCGTGCGCGGCCCGAGCAGCGAGGGTCGTGGAGGGACGTACGCGTCCCAGTCGAGCTGAAGCTGGCGCTCCCGAGCCGTCTCGAACGGCAGCAGCAGTTGATCACCCTTCCGCTCGGCGGCGGATCTGCGCAGCTTCTCCTGCTCCTCGCGCGTGGTCTCGGCGAATCGAGTCCTCTCCGCTCCGAGAACATTGCCGACGACGGAGACACAACGTGACGCATCGAGCACATGGGTCGTGATGTCGCCATAGGCCGGCGCGATGCGGAGTGCGGTATGAAGCTTACTCGTCGTCGCTCCGCCGATCAGAAGCGGAAGCCGGAAGCGGAGACGCTCCATCTCCTTCGCCACGTGAACCATCTCATCGAGCGAGGGGGTGATCAGGCCGCTGAGGCCGATGATGTCGACACCTTCTTCGCGGGCGACCTTCAGAATCCTTTCGGAAGGGACCATGACACCGAGGTCGATCACTTCGTAGTTGTTGCATCCGAGAACGACGCCGACGATGTTCTTGCCGATGTCGTGCACGTCGCCCTTCACGGTCGCCAGCAGAATCTTTCCGCGCGTTTCCGGCGACTGCTTCTCATTCTCCATGTAGGGAAGCAGCCAGGCGACCGCTTTCTTCATCACGCGCGCACTCTTGACGACCTGCGGCAGGAACATCTTTCCCGAGCCGAAGAGATCTCCGACGATGTTCATCCCATCCATCAACGGCCCTTCGATGATCGACAGCCCGGTCGGATACTTCGCCCGAGCTTCCTCGAGATCGCGCTCGAGATGATCCGAGAGGCCTTTGACGAGCGCGTGCGAAAGACGCTCTTCGAGCGATCCCGACCGCCAGCTTTCCTCTTTCGCTTCGCTCTTCCCCTTCTGCTGAACCGAATCGGCAAACGCGAGCAGTTCCTCGGTCGCGTCGGACCGGCGGTTGAGGAGGACATCCTCGACGAGATCACGCAGCCGCGGCTCGACCTCCTCGTAGATCTCGAGCTGGCCGGCATTGACGATACCCATGGCGAGACCGGCACGGATCGCATGGTAGAGAAACGCCGAATGCATCGCCTCGCGAACCCGGTTGTTTCCGCGGAAGGAGAAGGAGACGTTGCTGATCCCTCCCGAGGCCTTCGCCAGCGGAAACTTCTCTTTCAGGCGGCGAACGGCCTCGATGAAGGCCACGCCATAGTCGTCGTGCTCCTCGATCCCGGTCGCCACCGTCAACACGTTCGGATCGAAGATCACATCCTCCGGAGGAAATCCCACCTCCTCGGTGAGAATTCGATAGGCTCGACTGAGAATCTCGACCTTTCGCTCGACTGTGCCGGCCTGTCCCTCTTCGTCGAACGCCATGACGACCACGGCCGCCCCGTAGCGCCGAACGAGCCTGGCATGCCGGCGAAACGCCTCTTCTCCCTCCTTGAGACTGATGGAGTTGACGACCCCCTTTCCCTGGATGCATTTCAGGCCCGTTTCGATCACGCTCCAACGCGAGCTGTCGACCATGATCGGTACCCGCGCGATGTCGGGCTCCGAGGCGATGAGGTTGAGGAACTGATGCATCGACCCCTCCGAATCGAGGAGACCCTCGTCGAAGTTGACGTCGAGGATGTTCGCCCCGCCATCGATCTGCTGGCGTGCGATCGAGAGTGCGCCCTCGAGATCGCCTTCGAACACGAGCTTCGCGAATTTCGGGGAGCCGGTGACGTTGGTTCGCTCGCCGATCATGATGAAGTTCGAGTCGGGCCGCACGGTCAATGCCTCGAGCCCGCTCAGCCGGAGATACGGCTCGACGGATGGAAGCCGGCGCGGCGGAAGATCGCGAACGGTCTCGGCGATTGCAGCGATATGGTCGGGAGTCGTCCCGCAGCAGCCGCCGACGATGTTCAGCCAGCCGTTCTCCGCAAACTCGCGAAGCAGACGCGACATCGTCTCCGGCGTCTCGTCATAGCCGCCGAGCTCGTTGGGGAGGCCGGCGTTCGGATAACAGGTGAACAGGACCGGCGCAATCGCGGCCAGCTCTTCGACGTAGGGCCGCATCTCGCTCGCGCCGAGGGCGCAGTTGATCCCGACGGAGAGGAGATCGGCGTGCGAGATCGAATTCCAGCATGCTTCGACGGTCTGCCCCGAAAGGGTGCGACCCGAGGCGTCGGTGATCGTGATCGACGCGATGATCGGAAGGCGCACGGACCTCTCTTCGAGCACCGTGGAGATCGCGAAGAGAGCCGCCTTCAGGTTGAGCGTGTCGAAGGTCGTCTCCGGCAGGAGAATGTCGACTCCGCCGTCGATGAGGCCGCGCACCTCTTCACTGTAGGCGGCGACCAGCTCGTCGAACGAGATCGAGCGGAAGCCCGGCCGGTTGACATCGGGTGAGAGTGAAGCGGTTCTGTTGGTCGGGCCGAGCGAACCGGCAACGAAACGGGGCCGTGACGGATCGCTGGCCATCGCGGCGTCGACCGCTGCCCGCGCCACGCGAGCGGCGGCGAGATTGATCTCGTATACGTGCTCCTGAAGCTGGTAGTCGGCGAGGGAAACGGAGGTCGCATTGAAGGTGTTGGTCTCGATGATGTCGGCGCCCGCGCGGAGATATTCGGAGTGGATCTGCTCGACGATGTCGGGTCGCGTGATCGAGAGGATGTCGTTGCAGCCCCGCAGATCCGCCGGATGCGTTGCGAATTCGGAGCCGCGGAAGTCGGACTCGGAGAGGCGGTGGCGCTGAATCATCGTCCCCATCGCTCCGTCGATGACGAGAATGCGCCGGGCGGCGAGGCTCCGAAGCTGAGCCGACTTGTCTGTTGCGGTTGGCATCGATCTTCTCGCTTTCAAAAAAAAAGCCCACACCGACGACGTGGGGCCTGACTCGTAGTTCCGAGGAAAGCGACGATCAGCGGCGATCTTTAGCCTTTTTTTATACTGGTTGCAAGCGGCCCCAAATCAATCCAGTGTCGCCTCACTGTATGCCCGCGGAGGACGTAAAGTCAATTCGGACCATACGTCGGACCATACGAGGGATGTCAGGGTTTGCGGGCACGAGTACGGGGAGAACCGTACGATTCTCGTAGGGGCGAAGCATTTGCGCGAGGGCCGCGGCAACAGGCTCGCGCTACCGGAACGCAGCGCAATAGCTTCGCCCGGGTGCTTGCGAAACTGTGCCGTTCGTGTCGGGCGAGTGTGCGACGCCTACCCACCCGGGGCAGGTGCGGGACGCCCGCTCTCCCCCCAGCGCTCGCGTCTGAGCATCGCAACGGCGATGATCGTTCTGGCCAGCACCTGGCTCGAATTGCCACAGACCGAACATGCGATGTTCGGCCACACGCGAGCGCGGCCAAGTGCTGAGCATGTTCAGCCCGAGCACGCTGTGCTATGTTCTACGGCGCATGACGCAGAGCACGATCGACTCCATTCCGACTCAGCACACCGATCCGATCAACGCGCAGATCCTCGCCGTCTCGGAGGATCGGATCGCAGGCTTCCAGCGCGACCCGATCGGCGAGATCGCCCGCCTCAGCGGAGTCGGGATCGAGACGGTCATCGAGCGGATTCGCGCGATGCTTCGCGCAGGAACGATCCGCCGCGTCCGGCAGACTCTGATGGCGACGAACCTCGCCGAAGGAGCGCTCGTCGCCTGGCAGTTCCCGCAGGAGAGGCTGGACGAGGCGTTCGATTTCATGTTCCAGCGCGATCCCTTCTCGGGTCATGTCGTCATCCGCTCGACGGATTCGGCGACGGCGGGAGCGAACTACCGGCTTTGGACGACGGTGAAAGTTCCCCAGGGCTACTCGATCGAGCGGCACTGCGCGCTTCTCGCGCGGCTCACCGGTGCCGAGCATTTCCGCGTCATGCCGGCAAGGCGCATCTTCGCTCTCGGTGTCGGTCATGTCCGCAGAAAAGGGATGGAGCCCGGCAGTAAATCGGACGATCTGGCGACGGTGAAAGACACCGAGAAGGTGGAGCTCAGCGAGCTCGAATGGCGAGTCCTCGTCGCCCTCAAACGCGAGCTCGAGCCCGAGGAGATCGTCCGCGATCTCTGGAGAGCGAGAGCGGACGAAGCAGGCGTCCCGCTCGCAACGTTCCTCGAGGTTGCGGAATCGCTCGACGCACGAAAGGTGATCGGCCGATTCTCGACGTTTCTCGAGCACGTCAAGCCGCTCGCCGGCGGGGACCGCGTGACGCGTTTCAATGCGCTCTTCCACTGGGCCGTACCGGAGGGACGGGAGATCGAGGCCGGGCGACAGATCGGCAGACACCACATCCTGACGCACTGCTACTGGCGCGAGGGAGGCTCCGAATTCAACGGCGTCAACATCATGGCCGTAGCCCACGGGACGGAAAAGCCGGCCGTTCTCGCCCACAAGGCGGCCATCGACGCGCATCTCGAATCGATCGGAATGCCGGTTCTCTACACCAACGTCTTCTGGGGGGGGCGCAGCGAGATCAAGCCGTCCGAGATCTCACCCTTCGCCTACCTCGCATGGTGTGAGCAGCAGGGCGTCGATCCTGCGTCGATGAAGGAGTCGTGAGCAGAAATCAGAACTCGTCGTCGTCCTCGTCGCCGAACTCGCGAGGCCGTCCGATCTCCAGCTCCTCAGGACCTTCCTCGTCGTCTTCGTACTCTTCGTCGTCCCCCGAAGGGCGGCGATACCCACGGACCGGAATCTCCTCCTCCTCTTCGAGACCTCCAACCAACTCATCCCGGTCGATCGTCTCCTCGCGCTCCGGACGCGGCCGAGCAGTTTTCGATTCTTCACTCCCGCCGGACGGCATCCTCTCAGCTGCAACGGGTGCAGTCGCGACGGGCGCAGGTGACGCTGGTGACGCCGAGCGGCTCGGAGGCGGCGGAAGAGTGCGAGGAGGTGCCGCAGGGACGGGCATCTTTGCGGCGCTCTTCTTCGCGGGAGCTTGCTTCGCAACGACCTTCTTCGCCGGGGCCTTTTTCGCAGCCACCTTCTTTGCCGGGGCTTTCATCGCCCTGACAGGAGATTTCTTCGCAGCAGATTTCTTCGCAGGAGATTTCCTGGCAGCTGTCCTCCTTGCGGCAGCCTTCCTGGCAGGGGCCTTCTTCTTCGCAGGAGATTTCCTGGCAGGTGCCTTCCTTGCGGCAGCCTTCCTGGCAGGAGCCTTCTTCTTCACAGGAGCCTTCCTCGCAGCCGCCTTGCGAGCCGGGCTCTTGCGCGTTCTCGCGGGACTCTTCTTCGCGGAGGCCTTGCGCTTCGCAGCGCTACCGCTGGCAGCGGAGCTGGTTCGCGACTTGCCCACGCCCCTTCTGGCAGCGGACGGTCTTCTGGAGGCGGCCTTCTTTGCCGGAGATTTCCTGGTAGCTTTGCGCGTTGCCATCCTGACTCCTTTCTGATGCCCGCCTCGAGCGAGCGACAGGTACCTATGCAAAATGAAATCCGCCTGCGCGGTTGTCAAGCGTTGCGTTCATCGATCGCGCGTCCGCTCCCATCGCAGTTCTTCGCCATCCGAAGGAAGCTCGAGCGGCGGTGAGATCGTCCATCTGCCATCCAGCGAATCGCGTCGAACTCGGAACCGCTGGGGACCATCCGGTCGCGGAAGCCTCCGCCACCCGCTCCCCGGGAGCGGAAAGTCATCGTACCGCGGGTAGGTCAGAAACGTGAACCGGTCCCCCGCCGGAGCGACCTCCCACGACAGATCGTTTCTTCGACGCCGGAACCGGAAAGCGAGAGGGGCATCGGGCTCGAAGCGTCGACTCTCTTCCTGAATCGAAGCGACGAGATCCTCCGGCAGTGGCGTGACCGCCGCGCTCTTCGGATTCGACGTCCAGACGGCACGGGATGGAATCTCCCGAAGTGCAAGCGGAACAGTGGAAAGGAGGAAACGAGGCGCTTCCGTTCCGGCGTCACGGCTTCGCAGCTCCGCAAGGCCCTCGAGATACCAGCCGGGTGACCAGGCGAGAAGCACCGGCGCGCTGTCGTGCTTCCGCCAGACATACTGTCCTTCCGCCACCATCTGCAACGTGCGGATACGAAACGCCGCATGCTCGATGATCCCGCCCGCGGCGAGAGCCATCGCAACCAGCGCCAGGAGCAACTCGCGAAGGTGTCCGGCAGGCCAGACGGAGGCGGCGAGCCCTGCAGACGTCACGAGAAGGGCTGAGGCGACGAAGGCGTATCGCCGGTCGAAGTCCTCCGTCAGAAAGAGCAGAGGCAAAATGAGAAACACCACGGAAGGGACGGCGAATCCAAACGCGTGGAGCGCTGTTCTCGCGAAGGCACGCAGGAGCAGAATCGCAGTCGCTGCCGCGGCGACGAGTGCGGCGAGCAGACCGAGCCGGGTCGCGAGCGCCGTCGCATCAGGATCGACGCCGGCGCCGATCACCGCACGTCCCACGCGCGAGGCGAGATGCGCCAAACTCCCCGCTTCCGGCCAGTCTCCACCGTATCCGCCTCCAGATCCGAGCATCCACCACCGCCAGAGGAGATAGACGATCGCAGCTGCCGCCGGAAACAGAAGGCGCCTCGCGGTCCGCACGAGATTCTGACCGGAAGTGAGGGCGAAGGCGATCATCAGGAGAGGAAGTGGAGCGTAGAACTCCTTGGCCAGCATCGCAACGAGATAGAGACCCGCGGCGGTGATGTCCCAGGGAGCGCTTCTCGCCGATCGCTCGCCTTTGCCCCAGACCAGCAGTGCCGCGAGGGCCAGAACGAGCCCCTCGACGTAGTGGCGCAGCATCAGGCTGCGCACGGCGAACGTCGTCATCGGCGACGCGATGAATGCAATTGCCGTCAGCATGGCGAGCCGCGGCGTCAGCCAGCGAACCAGCAGCCGGAATAGCAGCACCGCCGCTACCAGTGCCACGATCACCTGATGGAGATAGAAGAACCAGGGTCGCACTCCGGCGATGGCGTGATCGAGATCGAACGAGAGGGTGACGAGCGGCGTGAACGACGAGGATGAAAGATAGCGATACGCCTCGGGATCGAAGAGAATCTCACGCGGTGAGTGGCGGATCGCGTGAACCAGCACTTGCGGATCATCGGTCAGCCACCAGCCGCCGAGAGCCGGAAGATGAAGAGCCAGTCCGAGGAGAACGGGCAGCAGAAGCGGCACCGATGATCGCATCGGAGCCGGCGGATCGAGCTCTCTCTGGCTCACAACGGGCATTCGTCGTGATTCTCTCATGTCCTTGCAGTAGACTGCCCGCTCGTGGAGCGACGCCTTCGCATTGCGTATCTGATGGAAGACACCGATCTCTCGGGTGGTGTTCGTGTTCAGGTTCACCAGGCCGACGCGATGATCGAGCGTGGCCACGAGGTGACGATCGTCACTCGCGGGCTCCCCATCGACTGGATACGGTCGCGGGCAGAATGGATCCATGCCGGCGAATTCTCGGAGATCGACGCCGGTCGGTTCGACTTCGTCATCGGGACGTTCTGGCCGACCGTCCGCTCCGCTTTCGAGCTCGCCGGAAAACGGGCGCTCCATCTCTGTCAGGGATATGAAGGCTCGTTCAAGGCATACGAGTCAAAGCGGGCGGAGATCGAGGCGACGTATCGCCTGCCGATTCCCAAGCTCGTCGTCTCTCCGGCGCTCATACCACTGCTCGAGAAGTTCGAATCCGAGGTCATCCACATCGGTCAGATCGTCGATGATTCGTTTTATCGCTCTCCGCCGGCGACCGAGCACGTGCCGTTGCGCGTGCTGCTCCCCGGAGCCTCACAGATCGACATCAAAGGAATCGACGACGGATACGGCGCCGCCGTCCATGCCCGCTGGCGCGGCGCGGATTTCCAACTGGTGCGCGTCTCTCCCTGGCGTCCTTCCGAAAGCGAACCGATCAGCGAGCATGTGCAGGAGTTCCACGTCGCACTCTCCGCCGAGCGCATGACGAGCCTCATGCACTCCTGTGACATCCTGCTCGCACCCAACCATCGAGAAGAGGGCTTCGGCCTTCCGGCTGCCGAGGCGATGGCATCAGGGCTGGCGGTGGTGATGACGCGCATCCCGTCGTTTCTGCGCTTCGACGACCGGCACGACTATGCGCTCTTCGCCGACGAGCGGGACGCAGTCCAGCTGGGCGAGCGACTCTACGAGCTCCTGATGGACGAGGATCTTCGCAGGAGAACGCGGCGCCGGGGGCGCGATGTCGCCGAGCAGTTCCGCAGCCATCACGTTGCCGAACGGCTCGAGAGTCATCTGCTGGAGCGGGCCGAAGCACTCGAACGGGGCAGAACTTCCGGGTGAACAGAAATCGAGCTCAGTTTCTGCGTCCTGGAGAGAGGCTGGAGACGAGAGGCTGGAGACGAGAGGCGAGAGACGAGGGCGAGGAGTGAGAGCGACGTGGCGCCAACACCGCAAACCTTGCCGTCATCCTGAGCGAGGCGGTTGGGTGGGCGTGAGCGAAGGATCTGCGATCGGCAACTGTCTAAGAACGCAGATCCTTCACTCACACCCGCACCCCGCCCTCGTTCAGGATGACGGCACGGCCAGTGTCATTGGAAGCGGGTGGGTGGGAACGTGGGGGGGATTTCGAATGGGCACACCCTTCACTCTGTACGCCGATAGAAGAAAAGCGTCCCTGAGCGCTCCACGTTTGTAGAGGCTAAGGAGCGTACTCTCAGCCTCTCGAAAAAGCAACGCTTTCTGCGACTTCTCTGTTCAGGCCCGAGCCCGCGCCCGGCTTTTGAGATTTCGAATATTTTTGGGCAGCCCTATTCCTTCCTGACGTTCACGAGGCCCGACAGCAGATCGACAGGGAGGGGGAACACGACTGTCGTGTTCTTCTCGACCCCGATTTCGGTGAGCGTCTGCAGATAGCGCAACTGAATGGCGATCGGCTGCTGGGCGAGCACGGCAGCAGCATCGGACAGCCGTTGCGCGGCCATGAACTCTCCTTCTGCGTGGATGATCTTGGAGCGTCGCTCACGCTCGGCTTCCGCCTGGCGCGCCATCGCCCGGGTCATCTGCTCGGGAAGATCGACCTGTTTGACCTCGACGTTGACCACCTTCACTCCCCAGGGAGCGGTGTGCTGGTCGAGAATGCTCTGGATTCGGACGTTCAATGCCTCGCGATTCGACAACAGCTCGTCGAGCTCGACCTCCCCGAGAACCGAACGAAGTGTCGTCTGGGCGAACTGCGAGGTTTGATAGCGGTAGTCGTAGACCTCGACGACTGCACGGCGAGGGTCGATGACGCGGAGGAAGATGACGGCATTGACCTTGAGGGTCACGTTGTCTCGGGTGATCACGTCCTGCGGCGGAACCTCGAATGCTTCCTGCCGAAGTGAAATGCGGACGATTCGGTCGATCGGAGCGAAAACGAAAATGAGACCCGGCCCCTTCGCTGCGGGAAGCAGCCTTCCGAGGCGAAAAATGACGCCACGCTCGTACTCGGCGAGAATCTTGATCGAGTTGAGCAGATACATCGCGAGGATCACCAGGACGATGACCGGGCCGAATCCGAGCATGAATACCTCCTTCTGATTCTTCGTTTGAGCGGAAGCCGAAGCGCTTCCGCCCGCATCGAGCCGACCTAGTGTGGTGTCACACTAGCGGACCGGCTCCACTTCAGCGGTGAGACCGTCGATCCGGCGTACCTGCACTCTCGCGCCCTGCTCGACGTTCTCGGTCGCCACGGCATCCCACAGCTCACCATGGACGAAGATTTTTCCGTGCGGAGAGAGATCGGTCCGGGCCACGCCGATCTCGCCGACCATCCCCTGTTCTCCGGTCTGCACCTGGTTCGCGCGCGCGCGCACGACGAGGCTGACGAGAAAGACGGTGATGATCCCGAACGGCAGGGCGACGGCGAGCGCGGTGATCCAGCTCACCCGCATCTCCGGGACCGGACTGTCGACCAGGAGCAGGCCGCCGAGAAACATGGCGACGACGCCCCCTGCAGCGAGAATTCCGTTTCCTGCATATTTCGCCTCGAGAATGAACAGTATAAAAGCAACGAGGATCAAAGCGAGTGCGGCGAACCTCGTCGGGAGGATGTTCAGCGCGAAAAAAGCGAGGAGAATCGCGATGAGCCCGACGACGCCCGGCAGGATGGCCCCCGGATTGTTGAACTCCGCCCAGAGAGCGAGCATCCCGAGGGAGAAGAGAATGAAGGCGACGTTCGGATCCATGATGAACGAGAGAATGCGCTGCTTGAGCGTCATCTCCTTGGTTCTCACGACGCTCCCGGCGAGATCGAGGACGACCTCCGTGCCGTCGAACCTCCGAATGGGCCGCCCGTCGATCGCGGCGAGCAGCGCCTTCTCGTCAGCCGCGACGATCTCGATCAGCTTCTTCTCGAGCGCTTCCTGCTCGGTGAAGGAGATCGATTGGCGAACGGCGCTCTCCGCTTCTGCGACGTTCCTTCCGCGCTTGGCGGCGATGGATCGCATCATCGCCGCCGCATCGCTCTCGATCTTTCCCTTCATCACATCATCGACCTTCTCATCGCCCCCGCCGGCTCCGATCATCACCGGATGCGCCGCTCCCGTGTTCGTCGCCGGAGCCATCGCCGCGATGTCGGCCGCCTGGAGAATGAAGAATCCCGCGGATGCGGCGCTGCTGCCGCTCGGTGCCACATAGACGATCACCGGGACGGGAGATGCGAGAATCTTGTTGACGATCTCCCGCGTCGCGTCGATGAGCCCTCCGGGAGTCCGAAGCTCGATCAGCAGCGCCTTGTCGTTTCGCGCCTTCGCTTCATCGAGCGCCCTGCCGATGAATTCGTCCGTCACCGGGGAAATGATCCCGTCGACGACGATCTTGAGAACGTCGGACCCCGCCGCCGGTGCAGCGAACAGAGGCAGGAGCAGGGCGATGGCGGCACTGCGAAGCAATCGCGTCGCGTACAAGCGGGTCCCGAACATCGTCTGCTCCATGAGTCCTCCTCCACCGATTCGAAACAACAACCTGCGAGATCTGATTGCCTCCGATCAGGAGCGAGCACTTTTTCGCTTGCGCACACTGCGGCCCTTCGGCATCTCGACGACGACACCGGGACGAAGGAGCCACCAGAGCCCGACTGCGAAGGCATACATCCCCACGAGCCTGTAGAAGTGTGCTGCGGCGCCCCAGATGTTCCGAGCGACGCTTCCGTAATTAGCCTGACTCCAGGCACCGAGCTGCAGCGCGTAGATCGACTTGATCGTCACGATGAGGCCGGCCACATGCGTGAGAAACAGAATCGCCGCAGCAAGGAGGAGCCCGGCGACGTTGCGGTTCGAAAAGGTCTCGCGCCCCGCGGCGAACAGAGTCATCATGATGATGAAATTGAACGTCAGGTCGTGCGCCGGGACGCCCGGTCGCGGCGAGCCGCGAGCGAAGTCCTGCCGCTCGACGATGATCTGTCGCTCCTCGGTACGCAATCGCGTCACGGGTGGACGTTCGGACCAGCGCAGAACCATCTCCGCTGATCTTGCAAGCGCGACGTTGTACGACGGCGAGCCTCCCCACCAGATGAGCATCGAGAGGAAAAATCCGGCGACGGACTTAGCGACTCGTGGCCAAAGCTTTCGGCGCGGCAAATTTCCAGCTCCAGAGGACGAACAATCCTACGCTGAAGAGAATGATCAGACTCTGCCAGACCGCGACATGGAACAACTGAAACACCGTCGGGTGATGTGCCCCCAGCCAGAAAAGCATTGCGACCCGAAACGTATTGACGATCTGAACCGCCAGGAACCCGAGGATGATGCCGAGTATGCGATCGATCCAGCGAGCGGGAAACGCCGCGACCGCCGCGATGAGAAGGATCACCGCTTCGATGCCGTTGCAGCCGTTCTCGACATTCACCGCGAAGGTCGGCGACCCGATGATGGTTCCGTTCACGCTCACCTGCTGGCCGGCTGCTCCCAGCATCCATCCGGCGATCACCGTGATGAAGCGGGTGAAGGGGACGATCACGTGATCGTTGACCGGATTCAGTGCGATCAGTATGTAGAGTCCCACGACGATTCCGATGAAGCGGACGAGAAACAACGCCCGGTCGCGCTTCAGCCTCTCGTCGCCTCCCCGAGCGATGCTCATCCCTTCTCCTTCGTCCACTGACTCGCGAGCCGCTTCTCGAATTCGAGAGTCCCGAGCAGCTCACGAAGCTCGTCCACGATCTCGCGCGACGACTGGTATCGCTCACCCATCTCCTTCTTCAGCGCCTTCGTCACGATCCGGTGAAGCTCTTCCGGAATCCGCTCCTTCGAATGCACCATTGGAGGCGGCTCTTCGTTCAGTATCGCGGTGACGCTCTCCGGCCATGAGGGACGGCTGAACGGCCCAGTGCCGCTGATCATCTCATGCAGCACGACCCCCAGACTAAACAGGTCGGTTCTGGGATCGACACCTTCCGCTCGCAACTGCTCCGGCGCCATGTACTCGACGGTTCCGAGGAGCATTCGCGGCTCGGTCTTCACGCCGCGAAGGCTGATCACACCCTGGGTGAGCTTCGCAACGCCGAAATCGAGGACCTTCACGTACCCGTCGGGGCGCAGCATGACGTTCTCCGGCTTGAGGTCGCGATGAACGATCCATGCCTCATGCGCCGCAACCAGGGCGCTGCCGATGCCGATCCCCACGTCCAGTGCCTGCGCGAGGCTCATCATCCCGCGACTGACATGCTTTCGCAGCGTTTCCCCTTCGACATACTCGGTGGCGATGAAATGCGTGCCGTCCGCTTCGCCGACCTCGTAGATCGTGATCACGTTCGGATGATTCAGCAGGGAGGCCCATTGCGCTTCCTGGCGGAAACGCTCGACTTTCTCCGGCTCGACCGTGAGCCGCGGATGTAGAAGCTTGAGCGCGACTTTGCGAAAGAGATTCGTGTCTTCGGCCAGATAGACCTCGGCGCTTCCGCCCGAGCCGAGCTTCTGCAGAATTCGAAAATGGGAGATCCGGAACAAATCCACGGGAGGGTAAGGATAAACCAGGTGAACCATCGTGTCATCCCGAGGCTCGAGGCTCGCTGTAACCTCACCGGAATGTCACGAGCAGAAGCACGAGACAGGTCGAGAAGACGACGGCACTGAGCATGATCAGGCGTACGACGCTCTTCCGTTGCCACGTCCTCTCCTCCATTTCACCACTGAGGGCGCGCCAGAAAAGAACGAGGAAGAGGGCGGCGATCGCCAGGAGAGCGGAGCTCACGACGACAACCTGCAGAACAACCTGTGGAAACTCCTCGACCACCAGCGCATCGTATGTCATGTCGGGGGTCGGGGGTCGGGGGTCGAGGCTCGGGGGTCGAGGCTCGGGGCTCGGGCGTCGGGGCTCGAGGCTCGGGGCTCGGGGCTCGGGGCTCGGGGCTCGAGGCTCGTGGCTCGAGGCTCGGGGCTCGGGGGTCGGGGGTCGGGGCTCGGGGCTCGAGGCTCGGGGCTCGAGGCTCGTGGCTATGCCGGAGCCATCTCGCACCACTCTCGACGGCGAACAGCTTCGTCCGCATCGCCGGCCGCCTCAACCTCGATTCCCGCAAGCACCCGGGCGAAGCTATTGCGCTGCCCACATCCTCGCAAGCCTTCTCCGGCATCTCGCGCGCAAATGCTTCGCCCCTACAAGCGCCCGTCATCCGCTCGCAAATGCTTCGCCCCTACGAGCGAGAGGCCTAGCCTCTAGCCTCTAGCCTCTAACCTCTAGCTAGCCCCGCCCTACGCGAGCTCCCTCTCCAGAGCCATCAGCTCCGCAACGAAAGCCGTTGCCGACTGGTAGCGCATATCGACATCCTTCTCCAGTGCACGGGCGGCGATGCGGCGAGCCTTCTCCGGCAGCTCGGACGATAGCGGTGGAGGATCCCTCCTGAGGATCGTCCGAAGCAGTTCTCTGTTGGTCGCCGCGGCGAAGGGAGGGCGGCCGGCCAGCGTCTCGTAATAGACCACCCCGAGGCTGAACAGGTCCGTTCGCGGATCGGCGCCTTCGCCGAGAATCTGCTCCGGGGCGAGATATTCGAGCGTACCGACGATCTGGCCGGGTCGGGTGACCGATGTGACCTTCCCTTTCGGTTGGGTCAGCTTCGCGAGACCGAAGTCGAGGACCTTGACGCAGCCGTCGGGGCGGATCATGACGTTGTCCGGTTTGATGTCTCGATGAACGATCCACGCCTCGTGGGCCGCGATGAGCGCCGAGCCGACTCCGATCGCGATGCGCGTCGCCTCGAGCGGTGGCATCTCCGGCGGCAGCAACTGCCGCAGAGAACGCCCTTCCACATATTCGACTGCCATGAAGTGGCGTCCGCGATCTTCGCCGAGCTCGTAGATCGCTACGATGTTCGGATGGTTCAGCAGCGAGCACCATTCTGCTTCCTGGCAGAAGCGCCGGACCTGGTCGGCATTGCCCGTCAGCTCCGGATGCAAGAGCTTGAGCGCAACCTTCCGTCCTCCCTTTTCGTCTTCAGCCAGATAGACGGAGGCAGCCGCTCCGCCACCGATCTCGCGAAGGAGTCGATACCGGCCGATCCGTCGGGTTACCGTTCCGGTCTCGTCGCGCATTTGCGATGCCTACGATAGGACTTTGACCGCAAAATCGCCACTGAGGATTCGCACCCTCCCATGCTCCTGGAGATGGATCAGGTGAGCGGTGAGCTGGGCTTCAGCACCTCGATGGAGCGCCGGCGGCAGGTCGGGATAGATTCTCCCGCGAAGCTCGCCCAGACTCCTCTGCCGACCTTCCAACGCTGCCAGAATCTGCCTCTCCCGTTCGTGTCGGTGGGCGATGTAGGCATCGATCAGCTCGAGCGCGTCCTCGCGGGTCGGGCCGTGCCCCGGGTGGATTCTTTTGGGCTCGAGGGCACGCAGTTTCGCGAGCGAGGCGAGATAGTCGCCCATGTGGCCGTCGGGAGGAAAAATCGCCGTGGTCCCCTCTCCGAGAATCGTGTCTCCGGTGAAGAGATCGCCTTCCGAGCCGAGAAAACAGACGTGCTCGCCGGTGTGACCCGGTGTTGCGATCACGCGTATGTCGACGCCCTCGACGCTCGCCACGACCTCGCCATCGACGAGTCCGCGCGCGACGTGCGCGGAGAGGACTCCTTCCGGCGCGAACAGCGATGCGCCACTTCGCCGTGCGAGCTCGATCGCCGCGGCAGCATGATCGGCGTGCCGATGAGTCACGAGGATCTTCTCGAGACGGCCCGCCCTCTCGAGGAGAGCCTCGACGTGCGAAGCGATGGACGGTCCGGGATCGATCACGACACGTCCCGACAGGACCCAGCTGTTCGTTCCGTCCAACGTGAACGGTCCCGGATTGGGAGCGCGTACGAGCTCGATCTTCATTCGTCGTCCGGCAGAACGATCCGCCGGGCGGCTCCTTCGACGACGAGCCGCGGGCGCGTGGCTTTGATCGTTGCCCCGCGGCGGGCGGCGATCAGCTCGCCGGCGGAGTCGAAATCCGCGATCGCCTGGAGATTTCTGATGGTCGGGAACACCATCGGAAGCTCCCCTCGCCGGTGTCGCTCGAGCGCTTCTGCGGGCCTGATCCAGGCGAGCTCGACCCCTTCGCTCCCCTCGACGGTCGCCACGACCTCACTCGACACCGGCAGAAGGAAGAACCATGTGTCGAAACGCTTCGGAATCCCGGTCGGCGTGATCCATCGCGCAGTCCAGACGAGTGCGTCGAGATCGAAGCTTCCATCGCCGGCCACCCGGTCGAGTGACGACTCGCCGGACAGCAATCGCTGCCGCGCAACCTCCGCATTCGACGGCGGCACACCCGACCAGAGTCCGGTCTCCTCGAAGAGCTCCCGCAAAGCACAGACGCGCATCACATCGAGCGTCTTCTCCTCCCCGGTAACCTTTCGGGCAATGACATGATCGGCGGGATCGACCGCTCCACCCGGGAACACCCAGGAGCCAGGAACGAACGTACTCCTCTCGTGTCGTCGAAGCAGGAGAATCTCGAACGGCTCGCCGCGCAGCACGATCGTGCTCGCTGCGGGCACGGCTTCCACCTCGGGGGCCCCTCCTGCTCCGAGCGGAAGCTGATCACTCCGAACCTCGTTCTCGCTCACGCCTGCCACCCGACCCATTCCTCGCCGTCGGGACTACGCTCTTTTTTCCAGATGGGCACACTCTTCTTGATCGAATCGATCAGCTCGCGCGATGCGGCGTAGGCCTGCGCCCTGTGCGGCGAAGCGCAGACGATGAGGATTGAAGTCTCGCCGACAGCGAGGTGGCCGAGTCGATGGCGAACGGCGGTTCGAACGTCAGGGTGACGGCGGGACGTGGCAGTGACGATTCGGTCGATCTCCTTTTCGGCCATCGGCCGGTAGGCATCGTAGAAGATCGATTCGACCGCTTTTCCGTCGTGATGATTCCGGACGACTCCCGCGAAGACGACGAACGCGCCGTCCGAAGGTCGCAGGACTTCATCGATCAGCGCCGCCGGATCGATCGGATCGTCCGTCAAATACTCCTGCATCGCAGTCTCGCTCGGCTCAGCCGCCCGATACCGGCGGAATGAATGCCAGCTCGTCGCCGTCATGGAGCCGGCTTTCGGGCGCGGCGTATTCCTGGTTCACCGCGGTCAGCGGCGGTCTTTCATATGCCCCCAACGCTCCGTGATCGCGGCGCAGCTCGTTCCATACGTCGAGAGCCGTCGCTCCATCCGGAAGTGACAGGAGCCGCTCCTCGCTGCCGACGATGTCGCGAAGAACGGCGAAGAGGAGAAGGCGCACTCGGATCATACCGGTCATGGGGTCATCGCTCGATCTGTGTACTACAATCCCCGGAACGAATCGCGCGGCTGGAATGTTGCATTCGACTGGCCGCCAGTTCCGGCCGCTCTTTTACCACAGGAAAGACGTGAATGTCGGAGACCACCGCCGAGACATCGACCACTGCGAGCTCCACCGACGCAAAGAAGTTCACGACCGGAATGACGGTCGGGGAAGCGATGAAGCTGCACCCCAATACGCGCTGGGTTTTCGCCTCATATCATCTGGGAGGCTGTTCGCACTGCGCGATCTCCGAGGAAGAGACCATCGAGCAGGTGGCGACGGGGTACGGTGTGCCGCTCGACAAGCTGATCGACGATCTGAACTCCCTGCTGGAAGGCTGAACGGAGAAGGGGGCTCGTCGCTGCGCGCGAGGCTCGGCAAATTTTGCGCTCCGGCAGGTCCCGAAGGTGCTTTTTACCGAAATGCACAAGCCCCACGTGGCAAAAAAAGGGGCTGGACCGCTGCGGCAGTCACGGAAGGGTGTAAGGAAGAAAGTTAGAGTAATCGTCCAAAATCGGTCCAAATGTGAAGGCGGGGTGCCGCAGCGGCCACTGAGCGCGAACAGATAGGCTGGATTCGCGCGATCATGGTTTCGAACTTCCTGCCGAAACCTAATCTCATAGTGCGCGGATCAATTGCACGATCCACGCCACCGGGCAACTGACTATAATCCGCAGCCGATGAAGGAACCGGGTCATTATTTCTCCGATCGCCAAACGTGGAGGCGCGGGACTCCAACCAGCGGGGGGCGGCTCGGAGACCCGCTCCGCTCGGGAGACGCGTGAGAAAGGGCACTCTCTTCCTGGTCGACGGCTCGTCGAATCTCTATCGCAGCTACTACGCGATTCGAGGGTTGACGAGCTCGGCCGGCCTGGCGACGAACGCCGCATACGGCTTCACGCAGACGCTCCGCAAGCTCCTCAAGGACCAGCGGCCCGACGCCATCGCGGTGGCCTTCGACGTCGGCGCGACGACGTTCCGTCACCGGCAGTTCGAGGACTACAAGAAGGATCGCAAGCCGATGCCGGACGATCTATCGATCCAGATCCCATTCGTGTACGAGATTCTGGAAGGGTTCCGCATTCCGGTCATCGGCCTTCCCGACTACGAAGCCGATGATCTGATCGGATCGCTGGCGTGCTCGGCCCGGCAGGCAGGGTACCGGGTGGTCATCGCCACGTCCGACAAGGATTTCTTTCAGCTCGTCGGCGAGGGGATCTCGCTCTATCACACCAGTCGTGACGTGATCTACGACGAGAATGGCGTCCGCGAAGTATTCGGTCTGGCACCCGGCCAGGTCGTCGACGTGATGGCGATCTGGGGCGATGCGATCGACAACATCCCGGGCGTGCCCGGCATCGGCGAGAAGGGCGCCAAGAGTCTCATCTCACAGTTCGGCTCGCTCGAGAACCTCTACCAAAACCTCGATCAGGTGAAGAAGGCCTCTCAGCGAAAGGCGCTCGAAGAGCATCGCGATCAGGCCTTCCTGTCGCGCGAGCTGGCAACGATCAAATGCGATCTGGTGGTCGATGTCCGGCTCGAGGAGCTGGCGGTTCGTGAGCCCGATCGCGCAAGACTGCACGACGTTTTCTCACGACTCGAGTTCGTCTCGCTGATGCAGGAGTATCTTCCGGAAGCCCCGGAGGTCGTACGCGACTACCGCCTGGTCGCCAGCGCCGATGAATTGACACGGCTCATCGGAGGTGACGAGCCACTCGCCTTTCATCTCGAGCTCGAGCAGTCGGAGGGCTTTGAGGGACGCCCGCTGGCGATTGCGTTCTCCCCGGGCCTGGATCGCGCGATCGTCGTTTCGCTGGCAGAGGCGACCGGCTCGATCGAGCGGGCGAAGGCGGTCGAGCGCCTCTTCGCCGGCGCGCGCCCTTTCGTGACTCATGACGCGAAGCTGCAGCTCCGTCGCATCAAAGCGGCCGGCTGGGCGGCTCCTGCCGCACGGATCGACGATGTCATGATCGCCTCCTACGTTCTCAACCCGGGGCTTCCGAGTCACGAGCTGGCGACCATCGCCCGCGATCGCCTGCAGCGCAACGTCACCGCCCGGCGGGAGATCGAGAATCGTACCGCGCAGATGTCGCTCGAGACTCCCGACTGGGTCGAGTACCTCGGCGAGAAATCGGACGTGATCCTCGGGCTCTGGGAGAAGCTGGCGCCGGAGCTCGAGCGCGACGCATCGCTTCGTGAGATCTACGATCGGATCGAGCTTCCGCTCATTCCCGTTCTGGCGAAGATGGAGCAGCGGGGCATTCGAATCGACGTCGAGATGCTCGCCGAGATGTCGAAGAGCATGGGTCAGCAGATCGAGGCACTCGAAGAGAAGATCTACCGTGAGGCGGGAGAGGTCTTCAACATCAACTCTCCCGCCCAGCTCGCGACGATCCTGTTCGAGAAGCTGCAGTATCCGGCGCAGAAGAAGACACAGAAAACGAAGAGCTATTCGACGGGAGTCGAGGTGCTCCGCGAGCTCGCCAGCCACGGCTACGCCGTTCCCCAGCTCATTCTCGAGCATCGCGAGCTGCACAAGCTGCGCTCGACCTACGTCGATGCGCTCCCCCAGCTCGTCGGTTCCGACGGCCGCGTCCACACGTCTTTCAACCAGGCAGTCGCGGCGACGGGCCGGCTCTCCTCATCCGATCCGAATCTGCAGAACATCCCGATTCGCACCGCGCAGGGGCGCGAGATCCGGCGGGCATTCATCGCCGACGAAGGCAACGTCCTGCTCGCCGCCGACTACTCGCAGATCGAGCTGCGCGTTCTCGCTCATGTCGCCGACGATCCCGATCTGATCGAGACCTTCCGGCGCGGTGCCGACATCCACCGGGCGACTGCAGCAAAAATCTTCGGCGTCTCGGAGATCTTCGTCACTCCCGATCAGCGGAGGGCTTCGAAGACCATCAACTTCGGCGTTCTCTACGGGATGTCCGCATTTCGTCTTTCTCACGAGCTTGGAATCTCGACCGGCGAAGCGAAGGAGTTCATCGATTCCTACTTTGCGCGCTACCCGCGCATCAGAGAATACGTCGAGCGGACGCTCGAGGAAGCGAGAACGACCGGAAAGGTCGCCACGCTCTTCGGACGAGTTCGGTACATTCCGGAGATCCACAACCGCTCGTGGACGGTGCGCGGCAACGCCGAGAGGATGGCGGTGAATGCGCCGATTCAGGGGACGGCAGCGGACTTGCTGAAGCTGGCGATGATCGCCCTCGACCGGCGTCTGGCAGAGGAGGCTCACAACGAGGCTTCGATGCTTCTGACTGTGCACGATGAGATCGTCATCGAGCTTCCGGAAGGGCGTGCCGAGGAGATCAGCTCGATCGTGAAGACGACAATGGAGACCATTCATCCGCTCTCCGTTCCACTCGCGGTCGACACGTGCTGGGGAACGAGTTGGTACGAAGCAAAAGAGTGAGGCGGGACGCCGGCTGGGCGATGAGGACTCGCGCGACGCTGGCTGTCGTGGCCGCCGTCGCTCTGTTCGGTGCGCTCGGCTGCCGCGCCGTCAATCGAATCGTCGAGCAGCGCGCGGCCGAGGGACCGAAGGTCCGCGCGAAGGTTCTCACGATCAGGACGACGATCCATCCCGAAGGAAAGGCGCTCTTGCACCAGGCCGTGTTTGCGGGCGATGTGATCCGCCTCGGAAGCGAGGTGGATCATCGACGTCTGTTCAACGTGCGAGAGCAGACCGTCACCTTCGTCGACGACATCGAGAAGACGTATCGAACCGTGCGGCTCGCTGATCTGGTCCGGGAGCGTCAGCAGACGCTCGCCGCCCCGATGCCTGTCGCCGTCGCTCCCGCGCAGTTCGTCGATTCCGGAACAGTCGGCGAGATCTCCGGCTTCGCGGTCCGGCGCTACGTGCTTCGCCTCGGCAGCTATCACCGCGAACTGTGGCTCTCGCAGGACGAGATCGTCCCCGAGGCCTTCTTCCCGCTGATGATCTCCTCCGAGCCGATCAGCGAGCCGTTTGCTGGAGTGATGGGTGACGCATTTCGGGAACTGATCCAGCTTCGTGGCTACCCCGTGCTCGACCAGAGCAGGATGAAGTTCGGTGACCAGACACTGCAGATCGAGCGAAAACTCGAAAAGGTCGAGGAGAAGATGATTCCGGCAGCATGGGTTCAGGTCCCACGCGAGTATCGCAACCTCGACGAGACGGGATCGTAGAGGCAGAAACCAGAAACCAGAAACCAGAAACTAGAAACTAGAAACTACCCAAAAATATTTGAAATTTGAGAGTCAACGGCCGGGCGCGGGCTCGGGAAAGGCGCCGGTTGCCTGCTTCGGGACTGGTCGGAGTTGAGTATCTCGGTTCAGGCCTTTCTCGACCGCATCGCAGAGAAACCGACCAAATTGATCAAATCCCGGCGCCCAACCGAGTGAGCCACCCGTGCCCGTGCCCGCGCCCGAGCCCGCGCCCGGCTTCTATGATCAAACTCTGAGAGACGAATCCTCAGACTTCGCTTTCAAGAACCTGAAACCTGAAAAAGAGCGTAACAGAACGCAGCCGCCTGTCTACCCGTGACGATTCTGTGCAGAAAGAACTGCTTTCCTTTCTAGTTTCTGGTTTCTAGTTTCTGGTTTCTTCCTACAGAATCACCCTCTGATCTCCCACGCGCCGCGTCAATCCTTCGCGATCGAACAGCTCGAGCAGCGGAATGATTAACTTCCGGGTGATTCCATAGAGCTCCTTGAACCAGCCGACCTCGGCGCTCTTTCCGCGATGCTCCATGAGGCGGCTCTTTGCTTCGGAAACGACATCGGTATGGAGATAGACACCGTCGGCGAGGCGCACCAGCCTGCCAGTTTTGACGAGAAATCCGATGACCCCTTCGACCACCTTCGGTTTCTGAGGGATCGTCCTGATGAGCTCGGAAACGGCGGGAGGCGTGAGGCCCGCCGCGCGATACCGCGCCTCGATCAGCCTGCCGAGCTCACCTTCCACGCCTTTCAGCTCAGGCGAGCGCCCGGGCACGTCGACCAGATCGCCGGCCAGGGTGATGATTCTCCGCTCCTGGAGATACGCAAGAAGAAACTCGATGATCGCCGCGTCGAGCTTCCCCGGGAAGAGCTTCTGAACGAGCTCTCCTTTCGGAACGCCGACGGCGACGCGATTCTCCTTGAAGAATGACTCGAGGAAGCGCATCGCGTCCGTCTCCAGATCGGTCAGGACCGAGCGATGAAGCCAGCGGGGGTTGGCTCCATCACTGGCGAGAACGAGATCGGGAAGGGCATGCGGGGCCAGCTCGTCCCGGAGGACCTCGAGTCGTATGCCACTCTCCTTCTGGAGTGACACCAGCGTCACGCCGAACAGTCCGGCGAGCCGCCCCTTCAACCGGAGTCGTTCGGGAAGCGTTCCCTTCTCCAGCGTCTCGAGGATCTCGTGTCGCGTTCTCTTCGACAGCTTCAGCGGGTGAGGATCGATGATCGTGCCGCCTCCGATGGTGATCGCCGGGGAGTAGCGACGGATCACGAAGCGATCGCCGGCGATGGCGACGACAGGCGATTCGAGTCGAATCTGAGCATACTGATGTCCGCCTCCGCGGAGCACCTTCGCATCGCTGTCGAGCAGCCGTATTTTCCCGAGCAGCTCGGATGAGAAATGATGAAATCGGACTCGCGTGTCGTCTTCGAGCGGAGCGGCGTCGGGAAGGAGCTCGAGCCGCACGGTCACGATCCGCGAGCTGCCGAGTGTGCCGGGTCGCACGATCTGGTCGCCGCGCCGCAGCGCGTCGGTCGCGACATCGGTCAGATTGATCGAGGTTCGCTCCCCGGCGACGGCACGCGTCTGCGGGATGCCGTGCGTCTGGATGTTGCGCGCCCGGCTGCGGATTCCTCGGGGGAGGATCTCGACCTCCTGGTCGACAGTGAGCTCGCCGCTGACGGTCGTCCCCGTCACGACGGAACCGAACCCCTTCATCGTGAAGACGCGATCGATGGGGAGGCGGAAGACGCTGCGCCCGCCTTCCCGATCGGGCGCGGTCATCACCGTCTCGATCAGCGCACCCTTCAGCTCCTCGATTCCAACGCCTGTGGTGCTGCTGACGGGAATGATCGGGCGTCCCTCGAGGAACGATCCCCTCACCATCTCCTCGATCTCCATCCGGACGATCTCGACGATCTCCGAATCGACGAGATCGCTCTTGGTGATCGCGACCAGCCCCGTCGGAATGCGCAGAAGCGAACAGATCGCGAAGTGCTCGCGCGTCTGCGGTTTGATCGACTCGTCAGCGGCGACGACCAGGAGCGCGGCGTCGATTCCTCCGACACCCGCCAGCATGTTCTTGACGAACCGCTCGTGCCCCGGAACATCGATGAAGGCGATCTGCGCCTCCTCCGCTCGCATGCTGGCAAAACCGAGGTCGATGGTGATTCCGCGACGCTTCTCTTCGGGGAGGCGGTCACAATCGATCCCGGTCAGCGCCCGAACCAGCGCCGTCTTCCCATGGTCGATGTGGCCCGCCGTTCCGACGACACGTCGTTTCTTCTCGTCGCTGGTGGTCATCGTAGAGGGAACTCTACAGAGGCTCGGGGCTCGAGGCTAGAGGCTAGAGGCTAGAGAGGAACCAGAAACTCTTCCAACAGAACCTCACCCGGATGAGTCGGTGGGAGCTTTCTCGGTCTTTTCATGTTCGGACCTCAATGGTAATCGGTAATCTCCACATCCCAAGCGTCGATCAGGAACCCGTTCTCCTCATCAACCTGTTTGACCACGGCACAAATCCATCGCCCCGAGCCCATGCCGCGGTAGAACAAGAATACCGCCGGGTCCTTCCGGCTCCGGCGGATCTGCTCGGGCTCACGAAGCGTGGCAGGCCGCCGGTCACGAGTGATGGCAAAGGACAGATAGCAGACAGCAGATAACAAACCCCAGCTCGAGCCTCGAGCCTCGCAAAGCGTTCCGGGCTAGAATGCTCCGCAAAGGAACGAACGGGAGGAGACCTCTGGCAGACGAGGTGACGCTGTCCGCGGCGGACGAGAGGACGTGGCGGTTCCATGTCGCGTTCCATCGGACGCGCAGCATCGTCTATTTCCTCGCCTTCCCGTTCGCGATGACCGCGATCGCGGTCGGAATCGCAACCGCCGAGGTGCGGAGGATCACCCTGGTGATCTCGATCGCGCTCGCGCTCGCCGTTCTTTTCTATCTGTTCTATCGCTTCCGGCTCGACAGAAGGATCGGGGTGGACCTGGCCCCCATCTGGATGACCGCCGACGTCGTCTTCATCACCCTCGCCGTCGTCTTCTCCGGCGGCATGGAGAGCCCGTGGTTCGTCTGGTATCTGACGAACGCCGCGGCTGCGGCCTTCGTCGCCGGCCGGCGTGCTGCGTTCGTAGTCACGCTCGCCAACACCGCCGCCTACATCGGTGCCCTCTGGGTCACGGGTGAGATCACCGGGGTCGACGAGAATCTCTATCTGGCTTTTTTTCGAATGTTCTCCATCGCCGGCGCCTCCTGCTTCCTGCTGGTCGGCATCGCCAACGCACAGGAAAAGCGTCTGCTGATTCAGCAGCTCAAGGACGAAGAGAGAGAGAAGGTGGACGAGCTGACGCGGCTCGCCGACGAGCTGCACAAGCGAACCGAAGAGCTGGACGGCGCGAACCGGAAAATCCGTGAGGCGGACAGGATGAAGAGCCGCTTCCTGGCGAACATGAGCCACGAGCTGCGAACGCCGATGAACTCGATCATCGGCTTCTCGGAGATCCTGATCGAGCGGCTGGAGGGGAAGATCGATCCGAAGCAGATCGATTTTCTCGGCCACATCCTAGCCTCCGGGCAGCACCTTCTGGCGATCATCAACGACATCCTCGACCTGTCGAAGATCGAAGCGGGGAAGGTCGAGCTCTTCCCCGAGACGTTTCCCGTCGGACCGGTGATCGAGAACGTCTGCAACATCGCACGCGGCGTCGCGAACAAGCGGAAGATCCGATTCGAGCTCGACATCCCCGGCGATCTTCCGGAGATCGAGACCGATCAGGCGAAGTTCAAACAGATCCTCTACAACCTTCTATCGAACGCAGTGAAGTTTTCTCCGCCCGGCTCGAGTGTCGTGATCCGCGCGCGAGGTGCCGGCGTCGACCGAGAGCACGGCGGCAAACTGGCGATCTCCGTGATCGATCGCGGAATCGGAATCGCGCCGGAGGATCAGCAGCTGGTATTCGAAGAGTTCCGGCAGGTCGACTCCAGCTCACGACGGGAGTTCGGAGGTACCGGTCTCGGGCTCGCCCTGGTGCGGAAATTCGTCGAACTGCAGAATGGGACCGTGTCGCTCGAGAGCGCCATCGGCGAAGGAAGTTGCTTCACCGTGACTCTTCCCCTCCGGTTCGACGGCGCCACACGCGGCGCCGATGTGCTCGAGACGCACCCGGCCGGGCGCACCGGTGAGCGTGTCCTGATCGTGGAGGACGACGCGGCTGCATACGAATCGATCAGCCGCACGCTTTCGTCGGCCGCCTACATTCCGATCCGCGCGCGCTACGGAGAAGAGGCGGTCAGACTCGCCCGGTCGCTTCGCCCGGTGGCGATCACGCTCGACCTGGTGATTCCGGGATCGGATGGATGGGAGGTGCTCAAGCAGCTCAAGAGCGACGCGCTCACGCGCGACATCCCCGTGCTCATCGTCACCGTCGTCGACAATCGCGAGCTCGGAATCGCCCTCGGGGCCGATGATTACTTTCTCAAACCACTCGACAGCGGCCGCCTCATCGATCGTCTGCAACAGCTCGTCGCAACATCGGCGCGGCGGCCGCGCGTTCTTCTCATCGACGACGACCGAACCGTGCGTGAGATGCTGGCCGGCGAGCTGCAGCGACACGGCTACGAGCTGATCTCGGCCGACTCGGGGACCGCAGGGATCAAATCAGCGATCAGCGAGCAGCCCGATCTCGTCGTGCTCGACCTTCTCATGCCCGGGATCAGCGGATTCGAAGTCGCGAAGATCCTGAAGGAAATGAGCGAGACCAGCCACATTCCCATCCTCATCCTGACGGCCAAGGATCTGACCGCCGGCGAAAAGCAGAAGCTGCAGATGCAGATCGCAGCTCTCGTCCCGAAAGGGGAATCGACCGCTTCGCGACTCGTTGCCGCCATTCGTCAGCTCGAGACGCGGCAGCGGGAACGGGATTGGGCGAGCTGAAGGCGGAAGGCGGAGACCTGAAACCTGAAACCTGAAACCTGAAACCTGAAACCTGAAACCTGAAACCTGAAACCTGAAAGGGAGCGTACGTAGAACGCAGCCGCCCGTCTACCCGTGACGATTCTGTGCAGGAAGAACTGCTCTCCTTCTGCCTGGTTTCAGGTTTCAGGTTTCAGGTTTCTGGTTTCTAGTTTCTGGTTTCTAGTTTCTGGTTTCATCTGCCCCTGGGGGTCAACGGCCGAAAGGGCGGTCGTATCCGGTCATCTCCACATAGCCGGCACCTCGGATGGGAGTGCCGCCGAATCGACCGCTGGCGCGGACTGCTCCCTCCCAGTAGGTGACCCCCGTCGACGCCGAGGTGATCAGCTCCTGCGCCGGAAATTCAGCGTCGATCGTCAGGCTGATGTCCAGTGGCATCACCTCGATCTTCCACCCCATCGGATAGCTCGCACGACTCCGCGGGGAGGTCCAGCGGCCCACCGGTTTGATCGTGAACTGCTCGCGCCGGAGATGAATCACGTTGCCGTCGGCCAGCACGAGCGTGCCGGATGAGGTCACATCGGGCGAGCCATCGGCTCGGCGAATCTGATAGAGCATCAGCTCGGTATCGTTGTCGAACTGAATCGAGAACCAGTTCCACCCCTGCTGGTTCTCCCGCAGGACGGAGCTTCCGAACTCGTGATCCATCCAGGCGAGCCCCTCACATTCCTCCTGCCTGCCGCCGAGCGTGACCGAACCACGAGCCGAGAGCCTCGTGAACGAGTAGTAATGCGATGCAAAGCCAATCCCGGGCGCCTTCACACTGATGCCGTTCTCGCCATGAATCACCGGCGGTTTCTGCGGCCGGAGAACCAGATCGATCGAATCACCGCCGGCCGATGCGATGATCCTGATCTCGCCGTTGGGCAGCCCCCGGGCGCTCCATCCCTCGTTGAAGACATCGAGCCGGCCACTGCGCGCCTCCGCGGTGAATCGGCTGCTGCGATTGAGCTTCTCGTAGTAACGAAACTCCTTTCGATCGAGGTCGGAGACGGCAAAGTGTGCGAGCGCGAGATTGCGGAGATCCCATCCGGTGGCGGGAGGAGAGGCCGGCGGAACGATTCCGACGCGGAAAAAGGTCAGCTCGAAGCCGGCCCGTCTCCCGCCACGGGTGAGCAGATGGCCCGTGTAATACCACCATTCCGTCCGGTAGGCGTCATGAGAACCGTGATCGCGAGGGAACTCGAATGTGTAGCCGGGAAGGGCGAGACGGAAACCCTCCCGGAATGGCGGCGATTGCTCGGCGGCCGGGAGTGAGACGGTGAATGCGACGAGGAGACCGAGCAGGGGGAGGCGCCCGAGACCGCGGAAGGGGGCGACGGCAACAGCCGGCAGGCTAAATCCCGCTGGATCAGTGCGAAGCGACATTCCGTCCAGAGTATAATATCCGCCACCCATGGCAGACCGAGGCACGTCGCCGGCTCGCTTCAAGACGATTGCCGCCGAGCATGCGATTCCCGTCGACGTCGACGAGCTCTCCACGCTCGCCCGACGCTACACCGACCAGGGAATGTTCGATGAGGGGATCCATCTCTACGAGATGGCCTGCAAGCTCAAGCCGGGCTCGGTGGCGTTGAAGATCAATCTCGCACGGGCTCAGGATCTCAAACGAAAAACCGAAGAGGAGCGCTCGGCCTCTGTCCGAGAGCAACTCCTCGCCGACCGGGCGCGCGACGAGATCGATTCCTCACAGTACGCAGGTCTCGCGCAGTACTACATCGCCAAGGATCAGACGGCGAAGGCGATCGAGCTTCTCGAGATCTCGAAGCTGAAGACTCCCAACAACTATCGCCCCTACGAGATTCTGGCGCGCCTCTACTTTTCCGAAGGCGACTGGGAGCTCGCGCGCCAGGAGATCGAGAGCGCACGCCGGTTCAATCCTTTCGACCGCGGGCTGGCGGAGCTCGCTGGAAGAATCGAGTTCGAGCTGAAGAACTTCGACGAATCGCTTCAGGACTTCATCGACGCCTTCCTCCTTTCGACCGATCAGAAGGGCGATTCCGCCGAGCCGGTGCGCCGGATGATCAACACGCTCAAACGAATTCAGGGGATCGACGGCAGGGCCCTGAACGGCAGGATCCGCCAGCGCGTCGAGCACCTTCAGTTGTGCACCGAGCGGCTGGAGCTCCGGAAGGAGAATCTCTTTCGCCTGGAGAGCCGCAAGGACCTCAAGGCGATCATGCAGAAGATCTCGCGGGACGTCGAGAAGCGCGAGAGTCTGATCACCGTTTCATCCGAGCTCCGCAAGCTCGCCGTCTTTCAACACATGAAGGACGAGTCGGTCTTCAAACTCTCCCGGTTCGCCCGCGTGCAGGCGCTCCGCGAGGCCGATTACGTGTTCCGCGAGAACGACCGTTCGATGGATTTCTACATCGTGAAGAGCGGGCGGATCAACGTACTGAAGGAAACGCCGTTCGGCCCGCAGGTGCTCGCGAGCCTCGAGCCCGACACGATCCTCGGAGAGATGAACTTCATCGACCGGATCCATCGCTCCACCGATGCCATCGCAGTCGAGCCGTCCACGCTCCATGCCTTCTCCTTCAGCGCTCTCGACCAGATGATGGACGAAGACAAGGAGCTCGCGGTCGGGCTTCATTGGGCGTTCTGGGGATCCCTGTCGAGCAAAGTTCGCGACGCCAACGAGCAGCTGAAGCTCTTTTTTCAGGAGGACGCGAAAAAGAGCCAGCTGCGACGGCGCACCGAGGTGAAACGCGAGATGCAGGAGGTGCGGATCAAGTCGGAGGACAAGGTCGACTTGTTCCGCGAGCGGGGGCTGTCCGCGGCGGAGATGAAGCTGCTCGCCACCTTCTCGAACGAGGAGCGGTTCCGCGCGGGATCGATGGTCTTCCGTGAGGGAGACAAAGGCGACAAGCTCTACATCGTGCTCGACGGCCGGATTCGCATCTCGAAGTTCATTCCGGGGGTCGGCGAGGAAGCGCTCGCGGTCCTCGATCGCGGAGACTTCTTCGGCGAGATGGCGTTGATCGATGACAAGCCCCGATCCGCCGACGCCAAGGCGCACGAGTCCGATGCCACGGTCCTGTCCATCGATCGCTCGACGCTCAACGAAGTCCTGTCGATGGATCCACACGCCTCGCTGCAGTTTCTCAACCTCCTCTGCCGGATGATCAGCAGCAGGCTGCGCGAGATCAACGACAAGATCGTCCAATGGAAGTACATGTCGGGCGGCTTCTGAGAGGGTCATGATTTGTGTCGTCCCCGGGAGAAATGACCACAGCGTCATCCTGAGCGAGGGGGACGGGCGGAAGACATCGCATCCTCGAGTCATCCTGCCAGCTATTCACTTTGCTTTTTCCGAACCTGTCGATGAGTCTCCTCACAACGGCCGCTCCCGTCGTTCTCCTTTCGATTCTCTTCCTCCTGGTGTGGGGAGCAGTGCATCTCGCCTACCCCGCCGCCGCTTCGCTCGGACGCCGATCGGCAGACCGCTTCTTTCGATTCGTGCTGAGGGGACGAGTCGCGCGCTGGTCGGGCGAGCACGGCGAGAAGATCGGCGCATGGCTTCCGGTCGGCACGATCCTCGTTGCCGGCTTCGTGGTCGCGCTCTTCGCTGGTGCTGCGTTTCTCGAAATCGCAGAGGCTCTGCAGGAAGAGTCGGAAGGCCTGGCGAGGTTCGACCAGACGATCCATGCGTCGGTACGCGACATCAGAAATGCCGGCGCCACGCTGCTTTTTCTCTTCTTCACTCACGCCGGCACTCCCCTCAGCCTGACGATCATCGTGATCGTCGTCTCCTCCGGGCTCGCGCTGGCGAGGCAGTTTCGGCGTGCGATCTTTCTGGTCGTCACCACAGCGCTCGGCGGCATCCTCAGCAGGATGCTCAAGGCGATCTTCGCCCGCGAGCGCCCCGATCTCGCGCATGCGATCCGCCATGCCGAAGGCTTCGCATTTCCGAGCGGGCATGCGATGGGATCGACGGTCGTCTTCGGGGCTCTTCTCTATCTCGCACTTCGGAAATTGCACGCCTGGCCCGCCCGCTCCGCCGCCATCGCGCTCGCAATCACATTCGTCATCGCCGTCAGTCTCTCACGCGTCTACCTCGGCGTTCACTGGATCAGCGACATCACGGCCGGCGTTCTTGCCGGCACCGTCTGGGTCGTTGCCGCTGCGGCGGCCTATGAGGCTCTTCGCCGGATGTCGAGGTTGCGAGGGCGAAGGCGATCGACAGAGTAGGGATCGGCGGCTGGCTACATGGTCGGAGCTGCCGCATTTCGCCCGCGGGAGGGACGTCCGGCCTCCAAAAGATCAGCGAGTTTCCACGGCTGCATCGACCTCTTCCGACGGACGCTCGAGCCCATTGATGCCGCGAACGATCTGTTCGATCGTTCGCAGGTGCATCGCGTCATGGGTGCAGGCGCGCATCGTCTCGAAGATTTCGGCCACGGCTGCCTTCGCCGGATCGAGTGACTCCGGCTCGGGAATCTCCCGTCCTCCTCCCTCCAGGCAGACGACCACCTCGTCGATGGTGATCCGATCGGGATCGCAGCCGGGAGTGAATCCAGTCCAATCCCCACCGATCTCCTGAACCAGGCGAGCGCCCTCGAGCTTGCGGAGGATTCTGAGCATCTGCTTGTCGGTCGCTCCGAGGTCCTCGGCCAGCCGATACGAGGAGGGTGCTTCCTCGCGCCGCTCGAACCGGCGGGCGATCTCGGTGAGGGCTCGAATGGCGAAGTAGAGATCGAACCGTGGATTCTCCTCCAGCTGCTGCTCCGATGCGCGCAGAACGCCCTGAAGGTTCTGATAGACGTACGAAATCTGCACTCCGAGGAGAATCACCACCCACATCACCTCGAGGGCGATGAGAAAGAGAATGACCAGTCCGAGCGTTCCATAGATGACGTTGAGCCGGCCGGCAAAAAGCGTCTGGAGGTACGTGCCGAAACCGTAACGGACCAGCTGGAACAGCACCGTCGTGACGACCGCTCCCAGCATCGCCGCCTTGAGCTGAACCTTGGTCGAAGGAACCAGCCAGAAGAGCATCGTGAAGGCGATGAAGAGCACGATCACCGGCACGAACATGAGCATGGTGTCGCTGAAGAGAATCGTCAGGTAGGGATTCCGCTGGAGCGAGGCGCTCGTGGTGAACGACAAGCCGATCAGGATCGGTCCCCAGAAAATGAGCATGGTGAACGCGCGGATCTTCTGCCGGTATCCGCGTGAGCTCGGCACTTTCCAGATCGCATTGACGCTTCCCTCGACGGCCATGAAGAGGCGGAAGGAGATGAGGAGGAATGCGACGGCTCCGAGAGCCGAAGCCGCCTCGGCGTTCTCGGCGAACCGGTTCAGGTGATAGGAGATCTGTGCCGACTGATATGGGAGGACGACATTGAGCAGCGTGTCGATCTGCGATTGAAAGTCGGGGAAGATCTTGGCGAAGTAGCTGCGGAGAATCTGCGAGAACGCGACCAGAAGTGGGACGAGGGACAGGAGGGTCGCATAAGCGAGGGCCGACGCGCGAGCCGTTCCATGAACGGTGAGGAAGTCACGAATCACCTCCCGCACGAAGAGAAACGATTCGACCAGCAGGATGCGCGCACGATCCTTCCCTACCGCGGAGCGGCGATAGATCAAAACCGCTTCGTCCGTCAACAGCGACCAGAACGACCTGCGCGTGCGCTGCCACCGATTCTCGGGCTGCACTCCGTTCCGTTGCGGCATCATCTCCGCCATGCCTCCATCGATTAGACCATACGCTGTGACGGTGATCCCAGCGGATCAGTCCGGCTTCTCTCTTGCAATTGACAGCCCAGCGCCTCGCCGGCCAGGTTTGCCGCGCGTATTCGCTGATATTCTCGGAAACTACAGCATGGACCCCGGAAATCGTCCCATGTCGACCGCCGTGATCATCCCAGAGATCGTCGAAGACGATCGGCTGCTGCCCCAGGACCTTCTTGCGCTCCGTGAGTTCGCCCGGCTCATGGACTCTGCGGTCGCAATTCCCGGAACCAGACGCCGAGTCGGCCTCGACGCTGCGATCGGGCTGATTCCCGGGATCGGAGACGCGGTCGGTGCTCTTCTGGCCACCTGGGTGGTCGTGGGAGCTCTTCGCCATCGCGTTCCGGCGCGGCACGTGGGTCGCATGATCTGGAACATCGCCATTGACCTTCTCATCGGAGCCATTCCCTTCGTGGGCGACATCTTCGACGTCTTCTGGAAGCCAAACAAGGGCAACGTCGAGATTCTCCTGAGTCACAGGAACCGAATGCGCCCACCGAGGACGTTCGGGCGAATCGCGCTCGCCGCGGCGCTCGTTCTTTTTCTGTTCATCGGACTGGCCATCGCCGCGGTGATTGTTTCGATCGTGATCATCACCTGGATGATGAGGAGCTGAGCCGGTGTCGCTGCGAAAAAAAGCGCGATACCCGATCCCGAGCTTTCCGCTCGTGCGCCGCAGGATCCCGCTCCGCTATCACATGAAACACCAGTTTCCGATCGCGGACCTCGGGTTCGTGCAGACGATGCACGCGCTCACCGGCTCACCGCTCCAGCCCGGGAATCGGGTCGAGGTGCTCAAGAACGGAGTCCGGATCTTCCCGTCGATGCTCGCGGCGATCCGCTCGGCGAAGCAGACCATCAACATGGAGGAGTACATCTACTGGGACGGCGAGACGGGACGGGTATTCGCCGAGGCGTTGGCGGAGAGGGCACGTGCCGGGGTTCAGATCAAGCTGATTCTCGACGCAGTCGGATCCTCGTCGATGTCCGAAGCGCTCATCGATTTTCTCGAGCGCAACGGAATCGACATCGAGTGGTACCACCCCATTCGCTGGTACACCCTCTCGCGTGCCAACCACAGAACCCATCGGAAGCTTCTCATCGTCGACGGCAGAATCGGATTCACCGGCGGCGCGGGCATCGCCGACGAATGGCAGGGAGACGCCGATGCTCCCGACCACTGGCGTGAGACGCACGTTCGCGTCGAGGGGCCCGCGGTCACGCAGTTGCAATTCGCGTTCATGGACAACTGGGTCAAGAGCAGGGGGGAGATTCTGACGGGGTTGACGTACTTTCCCGCGGTCGAACCGATCGGTGACCATCGGGTCCACGTGATCAAATCGTCACCATCCGAGGGGAGCTCCACGGCGAAACTGCTCTACATTATCTCGATCGTCAGCGCCGTGCGATCGATCTACATCAACAACGCCTACTTCATCCCCGACACTGACACCATCCGCGCCCTGTCCGGAGCCGTCCGGCGAGGGGTGGACGTCAAGGTCGTCGTGCCGGGAAGAACGGTCGACGTTCCGATCGCACGCTATGCGAGCCGGCTGCTTTACGAGCGACTCCTGCGCCGCGGCATCCGGATCTTCGAGTATCAGGGAACCATGATGCACGCCAAGACGATGGTCGTCGATGGGCTCTGGTCGACGATCGGCTCGTCCAACTTCGATGCGCGCAGCTTTCGCCTGAACGACGAGGTCAACGTCAACATCTACGACGAGGGAGTGGCACGCCAGATGGAAACGATGTTCGAGGAAGATCTCGAGCGATCGGTCGAGATCACGCTGCTGCGATTCGGAAGGCGGCCGTGGTTCTCGCGAGTCAAAGAGACCGCGGCGGGGTTTTTCAAGGGACAGCTGTAAACGAGACGAGGGAAGGAGGGCAGGGGGCGATAGGAAGGTGGACGGCAGATAGCAGATGGCAGATGGCAGATGGCAGATGGCAGATAGCAGATAGCAGATGGTCATCTGCCACGTTTCCTCACGATTCCTCCATCTGCCATGCCATCTGCTATCTGTGATCTGCTATCTGCCATTCACATTCCCTTCACCCTTCTTCAGCGATCGAACCAGTTCGAGCAGGTCCTCGAGCGCGAAAGGCTTCGTCAGAAACCCGAGGGCCGGATGCTGGTGGTCGCTGAACATTCGAAGATGACCCGACATCAGGATCAGAGGAAGCCCAGGGCGGATCGCCGCCACCCGGCGCGCAACCTCTCGCCCGTCGAGATCGGGCAGGCCGATGTCGATCAGGACCAGATCGGGCTCGAAGGATCGAACGGCAGCCTCGGCGAGCAGACCAGCATCACAAACATGCACCTCCGCACCGACCGATTCGAGCAGCGCCTCGAGTCCGGCGGCAACGGCCGCGTCATCTTCGATGAGCAGGATCCTGCCCAGTGCCGTATCGATCATCCGCGGTCCTTCCGGCGGCTCTCGTGGAGGAGAAACAGCTCCTCAGGACGAACGAAGCGTTGCGTCAGCCGCCTGCAGGCGCCGACGAGAACCGCAATGCAGGCCCTGCCCGGCTCCATCTCCCCCTTTCTGATCCGGAGCAGATGCTGCCGGCTGTAGCCGGATTCCCGCGCGAGATGCGCCGGCTTGATGCCGTGACGTTTGAGAAACCGCTCGAGCCGGGTCTGAGGCATCGCATCGCTTCTTGTGCAGTTTTTTGCATTATCCCTCGGTGCAAAAAAGGTGTCAAAGCATGAGGTTCACCCGGCAGGTGAAAGTAACGTATAAGTTACTTGATGCAGAACGGCGTCGGTCGCGTCATCCGCGAAGCGAGGGAAAAACAGGGGCTCTCCCAGGAGCGTCTCGCATCGCTGGCCGGCATCAGCAGGCGCCAGCTCGCCACCGTCGAGCTCGGCGGAAATACCTCCCTTCGTATCCTGCGCAAGCTCGCGCGCGCACTCGATCTCGACGAGATTCCGATCGGTGACTTCACCCTCACCGACCGCCAGGAGTCGCCCGGTGCCGGCGACAGCCGCCTGCTCACGCAGCTCGCTTCCGCCGAATCGTCGATCAGGACGGCACAGGCGAAATTGAATGAGATTCAGGCTGCAATAGGTCGCCCGCGCGGCCGGCGCGATCCAGGGCACGGATCGATCATTGCGGAGCGTCCGGCGGAAGCCTGGAGCGACGACCACATCGTGGAAGTGCCTCTGTTCGCCGAGCTCTCGCCCGGTCGCCCTCTGCGGTATTCAGACGGCTTGATCCGCGCGAGCATTCCCGCCAGAGCCATCGACTCCGGCGAGACGGTGATTCGATTCCGCGGGAACGAGCTCGAGCCCGAAGGCATCGCAGAAGGAGATCTGCTGGTCGTCGAGCTCCGGCCCGATGGAAATGCCGCGACGGGAGAGCTCGTGGTGATCGTCGTCTCGGGCGAAGCGCTCGTCGGGCGGTGGTGGAACAAGCGCGGCTCGATCGAGATTCGAGCTCCTCGATCCGCGACACCGCTGCGATCCATTGCTTCCGGCGAGCCGCATCTGATCCTCGGAGCTGTGACCGAGATCGTTCGAGGGAAATCACGAAGGCGGCGAAAGCAGAAGCGAGCCTCGACCGAATAGTGCCAGAGGGTCATCGCGCTCCTCATGAACGCGCGCCGTACTGCTTCGCGTAATACTCCTTGTACTCCGCGCTCCGCTCCTTGATCGCTCGCCACCACGGCTCGTTGTCGAGGTACCAGCGGACGGTTCGCTCGAGAGCCTCGTCGAAATCGGTTTGCGCGGTGAATCCGATGGCCGAAAGCTTCGAGGTATCGAGCGAGTAGCGGCGATCGTGACCCTGGCGATCGACGACGTGCCGGATCAGAGTCTCGGGCTTTCCGGTGATCTGCAGGATGCGCCCCGTGATCTCGCGGTTCTCCCGCTCGTTTCCGCCGCCGATGTTGTAAGTCTCGCCGTTCGAGCCCCTCTCGACGAGAAAATCGATCGCCGCGCAGTGATCGTCGACGAACAACCAGTCGCGCACATTCTTCCCGTCTCCGTAGAGAGGGAGAGGAATGTCGTCGATCGCGTTGGTGACGAAGAGAGGGATGAGCTTTTCCGGGTATTGAAACGGGCCGAAGTTGTTCGAAGCGCGCGTGATGATCACCGGCAGCCCGTAGGTCTGAGCGTAGGCATACGCCATCCGATCGCCGCCCGCCTTCGAGGCGGAATAAGGGTTGCGCGGATTGAGAGGGTCGTTCTCACCGAACGAGCCTGTATCGATCGAGCCGTAGACTTCGTCGGTCGAGATCTGAACGAAGCGTTTGAGGTCGGGAGCGTGCTTTCTCCCCTCTTCGAGCAGGACGAGCACTCCATGAACGTCCGTCTGGATGAACGTCCCCGCCTCCATCAGCGAGCGGTCGACGTGCGTCTCCGCAGCGAAATTCACGACGACGTCGACTCCCGAGCCATCCACGCCCCGGTAGGCGTCCGCCACCGCGACCGGGTCGGCGATGTCGCCTTGAAGAAAGCGGTAATTCGGCTGCCCTTCGTATTCGGCCAGATTCTCACGGATCCCCGCATAGGTCAGCTTGTCGAGATTGACCACACTCGCCTCGGAACCGTACTTGCGGAACAGATGACGGATGAAATTCGAGCCGATGAATCCGGCACCGCCGGTGACCAGGTAGCGCATTCCTGTCTTCCTCTGAGTAATCAGTTTGCTGTGGTGGTGCCCGAGCCTTCTATCATGATGATGAACGGAGCACAACTCGGGAGGAATCAAATGAATTTTCTCGTCAGAAACTTCCTGCGCGGACTGGCGATCACCGTTCCGATCGTCGTGACCGTCTACGTCTTCTATCAGGCCTTCACCTGGATCGACCAGATCATCGCCCTGCCGGCTCCCGGCCTCGGGTTCGCCCTCACCGTGGCCGCGGTCATCGCCATCGGGATCCTCGCCTCGAACTTTCTGGTCCGCTCGCTGCTCGAGGTCATGGAGCGGGTCTTCACCCGCGCCCCCTTCATCAGGATCGTCTACACGGCGATCAAGGACCTCACCGATGCCTTCGTCGGCGATCGGAGGAAATTCAATCGTCCGGTCCTGGTGCGAATTCCGCCTTCGGGAGAGATCAAAGTCCTCGGATTCATCACGCGCGAGAGCATCGGCCTCGCCGGACTCGACGGGCATGTCGTCGTCTACCTGCCACAGTCGTACAACATCGCCGGCAACCTCCTTCTCCTTCCAGCGGAGAATGTGGAGCCCATCGCCGTCGACAGCTCGCAACTGATGACCTTCATCGTGTCGGGAGGGGTGTCAGGTCTGAGCCCAGGATGACACTCCGGCCCGTATCGACGATAATGGCTCGCGACCCTCAACTCCATGCCGATCTCATCGTCGACTCGCCTCGGTCCCTACGAGGTCGTCTCACGCGTTGGCGCGGGAGGCATGGGTGAAGTCTGGCTGGCGAAAGACACGCGGCTCGATCGCAGCGTCGCGATCAAGGTGCTCCCGCCCATTCTCGCCGACAACGCGCAGTTCAGGACGCGATTCGAGCGTGAGGCGAGATCGATCTCGCAGCTCAATCATCCCCACATCTGCACGCTCTATGACGTAGGGCAGGAAGACGGTCTCGACTACCTCGTCATGGAGTATCTCGAAGGGGAGTCGCTGGCGGATCGCATCAAGCGCGGTCCCCTCCCGATCGGCGAAGTCCTTCGAATCGGAACGCAGATGGCGTCGGCTCTCGCCGCTGCGCATCGTCACGGAATCATCCATCGTGATCTGAAGCCAGCCAATGTCATGTTGACCAGCGTTGGGGCGAAGCTTCTCGACTTCGGTCTTGCGAAGGCAGCCGTTGTCCAGGTCAGCACGGAAGGGGCAACGGAGCATCGGGCGCTCACTCAGGAAGGGACGATTCTCGGAACGTTCCAGTACATGGCGCCCGAACAGCTCGAGGGAATCGACATCGACGCCCGCACCGACATCTTCGCCCTGGGCTGCCTCCTCTACGAGATGGCGACGGGAAAACGGGCATTCGAGGGAGCGAACAAGACGAGTCTGATCGCGGCGATCGTCTCGTCGCAGCCGCCACCGATCTCCGCGGTCCAACCGATGACACCGCCGCCCCTCGAGCACGTCATCCGCAAATGCCTCGCGAAGCAACCGGACGATCGTTGGCAATCCGCTCAGGACGTGGCCGGCGAGCTTCAATGGATTGCCGAAGGAGGATCGCAGATCGCCGTGGCGGCTCCCGTCGTCCGCCGCAGGAGAACGAGAGAGAGAATCGGCTGGACTGCGGCCACCATCCTCTTCGCAGCGACCGTCGCAACCGTCTCACTCTATGTCCGCCAGCTTGCCGGAGAACGGACGCGCCAGGCGGTGCACAGCTCGATCATCGGAGAGAACGGCCAGCCGTATGCATACTCGGCGAGCTCGTTCGGGCCGGTACTGTCGCCTGATGGGCGCCGTTTCGTGTTCGTCGCTCGAGGCGGCAGCGGGACCGACGTTCTCTTCGTTCGTTCTCTGACTTCCCTGCAGGCCCAGCCACTCGCCGGATCGGAGGGCGCATCCTATCCTTTCTGGTCGCCGGACAGCCGCTTCATCGGATACTTCGCCAACGGCAAACTGAGGAAGATCGACGCGAACGGCGGGCCGCCTTCGACCCTGGCTAATGCCGGCACCGGACGCGGAGGAAGCTGGAGTCCGGACAATGTCATCGTCTTTTCGCCCGATTCCGCCGGCCCTCTCTATCGCATTTCCGCCGATGGGGGAGAACCGAGAGCCGTTACCGAGATCGCACGGGATCGGAGCTCCCCGACGCATCGATGGCCCTCCTTCCTGCCCGACGGGAAGCGATTCCTCTATCTCGACGCGACCGGCACGAGCGGGATGAAGGAACAGGTGAATGCGATCTGGGTCGGCTCGCTGGATCCGGAGGAGAAACCGGTACGGATTCTTGGCGGCAAGACACGCGCCCTCTACAGTCGTGGTCATCTGCTTTTCGTTCGTGACGGATTCCTTCTCGCCCAGCGCTTCGACCCGAAGTCACTCGAGCTGAAGGGCGATCCGCTGACGCTCGCCGAGCAGATCCGGTACCGCGCCGACATCATCGGATCGGCCTATTTCAGTGCTTCCGACCGCGGCCACCTGCTCTATCAGGGGGGATCCGCACCGAACATCAATCTGGTCTGGCTGGACCCCGAAGGAAAAGAGCTCGGAAGAGTCGGCCAGCCCGCCATGTATCAACGCCTTCGCATCTCTCCGGACGACTCCCGGATCGCCGCCGAGGTGATGGATGCCGGCACCGGGACCAGCGACATCTGGCTCTTCGACGTCGCGAGGGACTCGGGCAGGCGACTCACGTTCGATCCTGCGCATGACACGACTCCCGTCTGGTCACCGGACGGCGCGACTGTTCTCTTCGGCTCGAACCGCGGCAGCGAAGGACAGCTGATCATCAAATCTGCGAGCGGGAGCTCAAAGGAGGAGATTCTGCTCAGCTCGAAACTCTCGAAGGAACCGGCGGACTGGTCGCCCGACGGCCGCCATATCGCGTTCAATCAGGCGGGGGGCAAGACCGACTTCTGGGCGATGCCGCTCTTCGGAGATCGAAAACCGTTTCCTCTGATCACAGGAGAGTATGAAGAGGGGTGGGGTCTGTTCGCACCCGACGGAAAGTGGATCGTGTATCTGTCGAACGAGACGGGACAGTACGAAGCTTTCGTGATGCGCTTCCCGCCGGAAGGGTCGCACTCCCGATGGCAGATCACGACGACCGGCGCGGATTGGGTCGTCGGCTGGCGAAGCGACGGCCGAGAGCTCTACTACATCGATCTCACGGGAAATCTCGCCGCCCTGCCGATCACGCTGGGCTCGGAGGTCGAATCGGGAGCCTCGCGGATTCTGTTCAGGACCAGCAGCAACACCAGCTGGGCATCGGCGCGCGACGGATCGAGATTCCTGATGGGAACAAATCCGGCGGGCATGGCTGATTTTCCAGCGACCCTCGTCGTCGACTGGCCCGCGGCATTGAAGCGTTAGTTTTGTTAGGCGCTCGCCCCGCGTGCGGGTTGAAAACTCGCGCCCCTTCATCCGCTCACTGCAGCGTGATCCGCAGGTTCTGATCGCCGAGCGTGACCGAATCGACCGCCGCCTTCGGCTCGCTCGGGTCGCGCGTCATCGCATCCCCGTCGGCGTCGAGACGCACATCGATACGCAGGCGCTCCGGCAGCGGCTGTCCCATCATCGAGTGCGCTGAGGTCAGCTGAAATGCGACGGGGAACGCGGCCGCTTCGATCCGGACCACCGCGACCGGCGGACCTCCTACGACTCCTTCGGGTCTCGCAGTGATGAAGAGGATTCCGCCGCCGCTTCGCGATCCCGACAACGCGATCGTTCCGGCGACGCTCTTCGGATCGGTGGAGAGGGCTGGAGTCGCCGGTGCTGCCGCGACCGGAGGAGTCCCGGCTTCCACAGGCTCCTGGCGATTCGCCCGGATCTCGGCCAGGAGCGTCCTGAGCGCATCAGCGTGATCGGGCCGCCTTCTCGCCGCCTCCTCGATCGCGCTCTCGGCCTCGGCCGAACGCCCCGACAAAGTGTAGAGAAGACTCAACTGAACCCAGCCGTCGAGAAAGTCGGGGTCCTTCTGCGTCGCGACCTTCAACATCTCCTCGGCGAGGTCGTACTGGCCCATCGCGATTCTGACGAACGCCTGATAGGTGAGGCCGCGCGGATTCTCCGGATCACGCTGCAGAACGAACTGCGTTTGATCGAACACCGACATCAGATTCTCCCGCACGAGATACGCCTGCGCGAGCTCCAGGCGGAGGTTCAGATCTTCCGGCGAGCGCGCCACCGCCTGCTCGAGATTCACCACCTCCGCGTCTCCGGCTGCCACCACGCCCGCCGGTGCCATCCCGGTGCCTCCGGTGGCCAGCCCATCGGGCTCCCTCTGGGTCATCGCCTGCATCACGAAGAATCCGAGAAAGGCGAGGACGCTGACCGAGCCGGCACCCCACAGAAAGCCGCGAAGGCCGGGACGATGCACGAGAACGCCTTGCGCCTCGTCGTGCTCCCCTTCCACCTCCTGAGCAGGGAGTGGCAACGAGAGGGGTGTTGGCGCAAGAGTCGCCTCCAACGCGTCGAGGCGACGCAGCACGTCTGCAGCCTCGAGCTCCGCCTCGAAGCGTTCTGTCGCCAGCGACTCGGGGGAACCTTTTGCGTCCGCGTCGTCGAGCTCGCGGAGATGCTCGATCAGCACGTCACGCTTCGCTTCGAGATCGCGCCGCTCGAGCTCGACCTCCTCCGGCGCGCGCAGCGTGCCTCCCTTCGAAGCGACCTTGATGCGATAGATCATGAAGAGACCGATGGCGAGGCCGACGCCGAGAATCACGCTGGCGGAGATCCAGTCGATCGATGCGGTTTGATTCATCGGGGCTCCTCTCCTGACGCGTCCGGCGAGGAAGGCATGCGCCCTCCCGGCCAGCCGTAGGCGAGCTCCCGGACTCGCAGCACGTACGGGATGAGGGCGTCGTCATCAGGAAGGCGATCGCGATCGATGCCGGCAGCTTCGATGCCCTCCGACGACAGTTGTTCCGACGGTTTCGCTCTCATCCTTCCGATCGCGATCCAGACGACCCCGCCTCCAACCAGGAGCGCGATCAGCGGCGCGATCCAGACGAGCCAGTTGACTCCCCGCAGGGCGGGGCTGAGCCGGACGAACTCGCCATAAGAGCTCTCGAAATAGTCGACGATCTGTTGCTGGTCGTAGCCGCGCGCGAGGAGGTCGCGCACCTGATTTTTCATGTTGATCGCCATCGGCGCCGGAGAGTCGTTCACGGACAATCCCTGACATACGGGACACCGGAGCTGCGCTGAGACCTGATGCGTCTTTTCCTCGAGCGCCTCCCCCGCAAGCCGTTCGCCCCGCGGCGGGCCGACGACACGCTCGACATCGGGCGTGGTGATCGACACGACGGGCGTCTCGCCGTCCGCGAGGGCAGCCATGGAGAAGAGAATCACGACGAGCACTCCGGCAGCTCGAATCATCGGATCACGCCTTCCGGAAGGATTTTTCGCAGCTCGCGACCGATCGCATCGGACGTCAAAGCTCCTTCGAACTTCGAGACGATCGTTCCGTTGGCGTCGATGAAGAACGTCTCCGGAACGCCACCGACCCCATAGGCGATGGCGGTCTTGCCGTGATCGTCCATCAGCGTCGGATAGCCGCTGCCGTTCTGCCTGAGGAAACTGAGGATACGATCCTCTTCGTCCTCGAAAACGATCCCGAGAAACTGCACGTGGTCGCGCAACTGCGCTGCGGTTTGCAGCAGGAGCGGATTCTCCTCGTGACACGGAACGCACCAGGTTGCCCAGAAGTTGACGACCACCGGCTTGCCCTTCAGCCCGTCGAGTGCGATCGGACTGCCGGTTCCAACCTGCGCAAGGGCGAACGCCGGCGCCGATCTGCCGACGAGAGGAGATTGCACTCTGCGCGGGTCCTTCCCCAATCCGAGGAAAAGAAATAGAACGAGGACCGCAGCGAGAGAACCACCGACGATGAGGACATTCTTGTTCAAGGTCAGCCCCCCACGACATTCTCTCGCCCGATCGTAGGACGTGACGGCACGCCCGCAGCACCGGCCTCCGCGCTCGCGGAGAGGGCGGCAACCGAGCGACGCCTCGGCAGCAGCGCGACGAAACCGCCGAGCGCCATGATGCCCACGGCGATCCAGATCCAGCCGACCATGGGATTGATCATCGCCATGAGTCCAAGGCTCTGATTCCTCACGTCGATGTTCATCGCCGAGAGATAGAGGTCGCCCGACAACGTCGAATGGACCGACGGCGTGCCGATCGGCTCCCGCATCGACTCGTACTGATTCATCCGCGGGGCGAGCGAGGCGACCTTCCTGCCGCCGCGCATGACGTCGACGTGCGCGATGGTCGCCTGGCGATGCGGTTCGGCACGCATCTCGACTCCCGTAAAGGTCAGCACATACCCGCCGATCTCCACCGACTCGCCTCGGGCGAGCTGTGCCTCGGTCGAAACTTTCATCGTGCTGCTCACGGCGATCGCAATGATGACGATGATCGCGCCGGCGTGAACGAGATGGCCGCCGAGCCGGCGGCGACCGCGAACGAGCTGAGCTTCCTTGAATGCCGTCGCCAGGCTCTCGCCTCGCGCACTTCTGCGGCGCAGCGCCGGAATGGCCAGCTCCTGCAGAGTGACCCACGCGGCAAATCCTCCGAGAGCGAGCGTGATCAGGGTCCAGGGAGCTCGAACCCCGAACAGCAGGCCGAGAACCAAGAGAACGATCCCGCCGGCGATCGGCGGCAGAAGTGCTCTCCGCATCTGAACCGCGGTTGCCTTTCCCCACGGCAGCGCCGGACCGACTCCCATCAGGAAGAGGAGGGCCGCACCGATCGGAACCGCCATCTTGTCGAAGTACGGTCTGCCGACGCTCATCTGCGTACCCTTGAGCGCCTCGACGATCAGCGGGAAGAGCGTCCCGATCAGCACGGTGAAGGTGAAGAGAACGAAGAGGAGATTGTTGACGAGAAACATCCCCTCCTTACTCGCCCCGCTCTCGATCGCACTTTCGTCCGTCAGCCGGTCGATTCTCATCGCCAGCAGCCCGATGGTCCACAAGAGCGTGATCGCAAGAAACACGAGAATCGTCGGACCGATCGAGCTCTGAGTGAACGAGTGAACGGAATTGAACACGCCCGAGCGCGTCATGAACGTCCCCAGGATCGTCAGCAGAAACGTCGCCAGCACCAGCGTCGACGTCCATCCTTTCAGAATGCCGCGCCGTTCCATGACGATCGCCGAATGGAGCGCCGCGGTCGCAGTCAACCACGGCAGAAACGACGCGTTCTCGACGGGATCCCACGCCCAGTAGCCACCCCAGCCCAGAACTTCGTACGCCCACCAGCCGCCGAGCATGATCGCGACCGTGAGAAAGATCCAGGGAAGCATCAACCAGAAGCGAAGCGGCCGGAGAAAGTCATGCCCGAGCCGCCCGCGCAGAAGTGCCGCCGATGCGAGCCCGAAGGGAATCGTCATGCCCACATATCCGAGATAGAGAAAGGGGGGGTGCGCGATCATCAGAAAGTGATTCTGCAGAAGCGGGTTCGGCCCCGGACCGTCGAGCGGAGGATTCATCACGGTGACGAAGGGGCTTGCCGGGCCGGCGATCAGGAAGCTGAAGAAAGCAGCGCAGGCGAGCCAGACGGCGGTCGCATACGGCATGTACTCCGGATGGTCGTTTCGATTCCAGAAAATTGCTGCCGCGATGAAGAACGCCAGAATCAGACCCCAGAAGAGGATCGATCCCTCGAGCGACGACCAGAGGCTGACGATCGTCACCCAGGTCGGAACCGAGCGTGATCCGACCTGAGCCACGTAGCTGACCGAAAAGTCGTGCACCAGCAGCGCGTAGATCATCACCAGATTGGCTGCGGTCATCAGACCGGCGAACAAATAGCCGAACCAGCGCGTCCATCGCGCCCCCTGCCGCGACTGGAGCCTCCCGGCGGCAAAGCCGACGACGGCTCCGATCGTCGAAACGAGCAGACAAAGGAGAATCAGCGAGCGGCCGAGCGCCGCAGTCATGGAGTCACCTCGGCGGCCATCCCCTTCGTACTCTTGATGAGCGCCTCACTGTCGATCTCCTCTCCCTGCGTCGGGGCGCGATATTCGTTGTCATGCGACACCATGAGCTTGTTCCCCTGGAAATGGCCGGCGCGAGTCATGGTTCCTTCGATGACGACGCCAATGCCCTCTCGAAACATCTGAGGTGGAACGCCGCCTGCCTTGACGTGCACGTGCGAGGTCAGATCGGTGACGTCGAACTCGAGAGTGGAGACTCCCTGACCCTGGACGATCGAGCCTTCCCTGACGAGGCCGCCGAGGCGAATCGTCGCTCCGTAGGCCTTGTCTCCGGCAGCGTGCAGCTCGGACGGATTCCAGTAGTAGACGAGATTCTTTCCGATACCGCCTGCGGTGATCACCAGAAATGCCCCCAGGGCAATCGCGATCGCCACGACGAGAAAAATCCGGTTCCTCTTCCGGGCGGAGCCCTTCATGCTCGGGGCGCTCATCGCATCACCTCGTCCTCTCCTGCACCCGATCGATCGACGATCCGCTGCTCGACGGAGATGCGCCGGATCAGCGAGATCGTGTAGACGACCAGGATCAGGGCCGTGATTCCATACGCAGCCCAGACGAAGCTCCATCCACCTTCGATCATTCCACTCATTCCGAACCTCCAGGGGTCGCTGCGAGCATCGCGCCCGGCTCGGGAAGCGGTGGTGCCAGCTCGCTCCTGAGACGGAGTGCGGAGAGGCGCGCCCGCAACAGGACCAGCGCGATTGCGAGAAAGAGCATTCCGAACGCGTTCAGGCGCAACGGAAGGTAAAAGGCCTCCGACACCGTCGAAGGAGACGACTGTTGCTGGTGGAGCGAATTCCACCACTTGACCGAGAAGTAAACGATAGGAACATCGACATAGGCGATGATCGTGGCTACGGACGACCAGACCGCTCGCTTGACGGGATCATCGACAAACCGCCGGAGCGCCAGGATTCCCAGAAAGGCAAAGAGCATGACGGCAGTCGTCGTCAGCCGTGGATCCCAATCCCACCAGACGCCCCAGGTCGGCTTCGCCCAGATGGCTCCCTGGATGCAGAGAAGGGCGGCGTAGACGACGCCGACTTCGATCGCTCCTTCCATGCGCGAATCCCATGACCAGCCACCTCGGAACAGATAGACGAGAGCACATCCGAAGGCGAAGGTGAACAGCAGCATCGCGCTCCATGCCGTCGGAACGTGAACGTACATGATCCGCTGCACCTCGCCCATGTAGTGCTCGGGTGGCGCGACGAAGAGTCCATACCATGAGCCGATCGCCAGAAGGATCACGGCGACCGCCAGCAGAACGGCGGGGGTCCACCGGCTGCCCGCTCGATGTTTCGATTCGTCTGTCGGCATCAGTCCTCCACGACCCTTCCAAAGAGAAGGCCGCACAACGACCAGTAAATTGCATCGAAAGCCAGCAGCAGGACGATCCACGAGCGCATCTGCCCCATCGGATCGCCGAGAATCAGCAGCGAGGTCGCCTTGACGGAGGCGAGAAGCACGGGGACCACCAGCGGAAACAGGAGCAGCGGAAGCAGCGTCTGCCGTGCCCTGGCCTGCGTGGCGATCGCCGAATAGAGCGTTCCCGGTGCCGACAGCCCCGCAGTTCCGATGAGAATGACCACGACGAGCTCGGCGATCCTGTCGGTACCGGCGTCATACAACACCACCATCACCGGCACGAGTCCGAGCCCCAGCGCCGAGAGCTGCAGCCAGTTGGCAATCGCTTTCCCGTAGTAAAGCGAGCGCTCGTCCGCGGGAAGCAGCAGCAATCCCTCGAGCGCCCGCTGTTCCATTTCGAGCTGGAAGCTGTCGGCCAGTGTCAGCGTCGACGAAAGGAGCAGGGCCAGCCAGAGGAACCCCGCGGAGTGAAGACGGAGCGCCGAGGAATCAGGGCCGATCGCAAAACTGAACAACAACAGAGCCGTTGCGCCGAAGATGAGAACTCCGAAGAACTGTGCGCGCGAGCGCCACTGGAGCAGGACTTCCTTTCGAAGCGCCGAGACGAGCTGCATCATTCGACCTCGTCACTTCCGGCAGTCATCCCGCCTTCTGCCGGAAGGTCCGATGCCGGACCCGACCAGACGAGACGGCCTTCGGCGAGCACGATTCCGAGCTCGCAGAGCGCGGCACTGCGTTCGAGCTCGTGGGTGGCGATGAGAACGGTCACCTCTCTGCGCTTGAACGTACGAACGAGGCGATCGACGAATCGAAACCCCTGCGGGTCGAGCTGACCGTACGGCTCGTCGAGGAGCACGACCGAGACACTGCCCGTGCCGTTCGAGCCGTGCTCGACCTGCAGGAGGGCGCGTGCCAGTGAAATGCGCTTCCGCATGCCGGCAGAGAACGTCAGAACCGGATCATCCGCCCGGTCGGCGAGCCCGACCTGGTCGAGCACATCGAGCAGCAACGCGCGCTCGACGCTCTGGCCGAGAAACCTCGCGGCCACCTCCAGGTTCTGGATCGCCGAGAGCGGTTCGTAGGTGTTGGGATGATGCCCGAGAAGAGCGATGCGCTTTCGGACGTCTTCCTTGTCGGCCACCAGGTCGAATCCGTCGATCGTCCCGCTACCCCGATCGGGGCGGATCGCCGTGGCCAGAATCCGGAGGAGTGTCGACTTCCCCGAGCCGTTCCGTCCGGCGATCATCACCGCCGCACCGCGAGGGATGGTGAGACTGACGTCGATCAATGCCCAGCGACGTCCGTACCGGCGGCAGAGGCCTTCCGTGATGATGGCCGGAGAGGAGTTTCCCGGAATTGAAGATTCGAACGGAGTGACGGAACGTGCGTTCGGATCCAAGCTTCTCATCGATCGCGAAGAAGGGTCGTGCGGGAACCGACCGGGGTCGAGCGCCGCCAGGGTATCCACCGCCCGGTTCATGTGGGCTAACGTACCGCGCCTGAACATATTCCACGGGTGAGGGTTGTCACACGTAGTGGGTGACAGCGGCCGCCAGGTGGCTGGAAACGCTGGATTTGGATGCGAAGGCGCAGGGCGATCACTCGTTGTTCGACGGACACGTCCGCCCTTCGAAGCAGCCCCGCTGTGCGCCTCGAGGCGCTCGACTGCTCGCTTCCGATATCATGTCGCGCTGAACGATTCGTCTTCCGGAGGAACGATGACCCGAGCGACACGCTCTCTGCTCTTTTTGCCATTCCTGCTGGCGGCTGCCTGCGGCGTGATCGGTCTGGGACCGCAATCGATTCCGCCGGAGCCGCTGGAGGGAATCTCGATCGAAGAGGAGGCGCTCGTTCTCAGACTCGAGGATCGGCGAGAGTACGACCCGATCATCGCTCACACGTGGATGACCGATCCGAGTCCATTTCATCGCGCTCGGATGGCGCTCGCGCTCGGCCGCATTGGACCGCACGGGTTCGTCGATCGCAATCGCAACGGGGAGAGGGACCCGGGTGAGCTTCAGGCGGGCGTCGAGCTCCTGACACGCGTCGTCGCCGACTCGAGCATCGATGTGCGGCGCAACGCCGCTTTCTCTCTCGGCGAGATCGGTGACTCGTCGGCGATCGATGCACTGTTTCGATTCGCCGCCGACGAGCACGGCGACGTTGCCGCGGAAGCCGTCGAGGCTTTGTCGAAGATGGCCGCCTCGGTTCCCTTCGATCGCTATCAGGCGATCGTGCGCAACGAGCCGCGCGAAGGCGTACGCTCCCGCGCGATTCGATTTCTTTTCCGTTTCAATACCGACGAGGCCTCGTCGATCGCAACCGCTCTGCTCGGCGACTCGAGCACCGCAATCCGCCAGGAAGCCGCTTATGCGCTTTCGCGTCGCGCTCACGCTCCCGCCGCCGGGCCGCTCGCCCTCCTCCTCAGCGACGGCACCACCCTCGTTCGCGCCTACGCTGCTCGCGCTCTCGGTCTGATCGGTGAGCCTCGCCTCGTAGAGCCTCTCGTCTCCTCTCTGCTCGATCCCCATCCGTGGGTGAGAACGAACGCCATGCGCTCGATCATACAGATCGCGGCGAAGGACCCGTCCGCCGTCCGGAGACTCGAGCTGCCGAAGGACGTGATACGAGTGGTTGCACTCACCGACGATCCCGATCCTGGAAGCCGGGCCACTGCCGTCGAGCTGCTGGGATTCTACGCGCCGCTCAACTCTGCGGCCCGCGAACGGCTGCTGGAGATCGCGCGTGAAGGAACCCGATGGCAGCGCGAGCTCGCTGCAGCGGCGATCGCGCTCCATCTGCCCCTCGATGATGGCTCGAATCTCCTCGCCTCGTTGCTCGACGACGAGGAGATCGGTCTCATCCGCGCCGTGCTCAACGCCTCAGGGACGACTCCCGCCGGCCGCACGCTGAGAGCGCGGTTCGCCAGCCATCAGAACGAGAGCGTGCGCGCCGCGGCCGTCGGGGCCGTGCCCGACGATTCGGTCGATGCCGAGATCGAACTGGTGCGTTCGGCGCTCGACGACGCCGATCCCGTCGTACGGGCCAATGCAATCGATCGCTATGCGCATCAGACGGTCGATCCGCGGGAAACGATGATCGAACGTCTGATCGCCGCCGAAGCGCGAGCGAAGCACGACCGCCTGAACGACGGCCGCCTTTCGGCGATTGCAGCACTGGCCGGGATCGACAGGCCGGAGCGTGAGGAGTTTCTCCGCGCACTCGTGCAGGACCGCGATCCCGTCGTCCGGCGCCTCGGCGCGGAGCTCCTGCGCGACTCGCCGGGACGAAATCTTCCACAGTACGTTCCGCTTCCGATCGACCGATCGATCTCGGAGTACATCACGATCGCCGAATGGGCACGCAGCGAGCACACGGCGGTGATCGAGATGCCGCGCGGCCGGATCGAGATCCTCCTGCTTCCGAAGGATGCACCTCTGACCGCGTGGAACTTTGCACGGCTCGCGCAGGCAGGCTATTTCGACAACACATCCTTCATGCGCGTCGTACCGAATTTCGTGATTCAGGGAGGAGATCCGCGCAACGACATGACCGGGGGGCCCGGCTACTCGATTCGAGACGAGATCAATCTGCAAAAATACACCCGTGGCGCCGTGGGCATGGCACTGTCGGGGGCAGACACGGGAGGATCGCAGTTTTTCATCACGCACTCACCGCAACCTCATCTCGACGGCGGCTACACCATCTTCGGGCGGGTCGTCGACGGGATGGGAGGCGTCGTCGATCAGGTCGAGCGCGGCGATCGCGTCTCGACGATCACCATCGACCGGATTGCACCCGCCACGGCGGCACGCGTCGGCGAAATTCAGCAGACGCCACGCCCGATGTCCACGGGTGAGATGACGCCGGCCGAGCTGATTCGAATCCTACCCATCTACGCCGAACTTCGCGATCGTTACCAGCCGGATGACGCGGTGATCGAGCTGCTCGCCTCGTCCGTGCATGACGGCGACCGAATCGAGGTCGTGCTCGGAACGTGGTGCGACGACAGCGAACGGGAAGTTCCGAAGCTCCTCAGAATTCTCGACATTCTCGGCAGCGATTACGAGATCGACCTTCCGGTTCGCTATCTGGCGGTCGATCGAACCAAGATGGCGCCCGCCGCGCTGATCGAAGGGAAGCGGATCGAGAAAGTCGCAACCTTCATCTACTACCGCGACGGCGAAGAGATCGGGCGGATCGAGGAAACACCGGCGGCTCTCTTCGAGGACGATCTGCTGCGGATCGCCGCGAGGCGGTGATGATCCTCGCGCGACCATGACATTTCTCGTAGGGGCGAAGCATTTGCGCGCGGGCCACGGCGACAGGCTCGCGTCACGGGAACGAAGCGCAATAGCTTCGCCCGGGTGCTTGCGAGGCTGTGACATTCCCGTGAGCCCCCATGTGGCAGCGATCACGTGCATCTGTTAGCCTTCCGCGATCGATGGCTGCTCACCTGGGACGTGCTCTTCAGCTCATCGGAATGGCGATTCTTCCGATTGCTCTCTACACCGGGCTCGTGAAGGACGACGTCCGGACGGAAGTGAAACTGCTGTTCGCAGGCGCAATCGTGTTCTTCATCGGGTGGCTGATCGCCCGCAGGTCCGGGGACGCCTGATCTTCGAAGCCCCGGCCCAACCGCCCACGCATGAAACAGACCGTCGTGCTCACCGCGCAGTTTCCCGAAGTGGCGCTCCGGATCCTCGGAGGCGACTTCGATGTCATCGTCCAGAGCACCGAAGGCATTCATGACGAGGACGAGATGAAGGAGATCGTCGCCGATGCCGACGGACTGATCTCGATCCTCACCGATCCCGTGACGCGCGGCGTGCTCGCAGCGAACCCGAACCTCAGGATCGTGGGCAACTGCGCCGTCGGCGTCGACAATATCGCCTGGTGGCGGCACGCGAGCTCGGCGTCACGGTCACCCATACGCCGCACGTTCTCACCGATGCGACCGCCGACCTGACGATCGCTCTGATCCTCGCCGCGACGCGACGACTGATCGAAGGGGATGATCTCGTTCGGCGCGGCGGATTTCTCGGTTGGAAACCTCTGATGCTGCTCGGGACGAACCTGACCGGAAAGCGTCTCGGCATCATCGGAATGGGACGAATCGGATCTGCAGTGGCGAAGAGAGCGCATGCGCTCGGGATGGAGATCGTCTACCACGCGCGCTCCGTGAACGCGGAAGCCGAGCGCACCTGGGGCGCTCGCCGCGTCGACTTTCCAGAGCTCCTCCGGACGAGCCACGTCATTTCGATTCACTGTCCGCTGACCCGCGATACCAGACATCTCTTCGATCGAGAAGCCATCGCTGCGATGCGAGGCGACGCCTGGCTGATCAACACCGCGCGCGGCCCGATCGTCGATGAGGTCGCGTTGGCCGATGCACTGGCCGAAGGGCGGATCGCAGGGGCGGGTCTGGATGTCTACGAGCACGAGCCGGCCGTCGAGCCGCGACTGCTCCGCATGCCGAATGTCGTCCTGCTGCCGCACATCGCATCGGCGACCGTCGAAACGAGGAGTGAGATGGCGCGGATCGTTGCCGAAGACGTGCGCCGGGTTCTTCTGGGCGGAATGCCGCTTCATCCCGTCGTTCTCCAGCCAGACGAGATGAACCGGCTCGATCGAGGGTGACGAGAAGAAGGGCGCGGGCGGCCGGCTCCACTTCGAAGACTCGTCGCCTGCGCGCCGCCACGGTGCCCGATTCGCGACTCTTTTCTTCTGCGGCGCCCCGAGGTACCCTCGGAGCGGAAGCGACCATGAAGAAGCACCGATACAAGATTCTGATTCTGGAGAACGGGAAGATCGTCATCGAGGGGATTCCTGTACGAACGGGACAGCATGTGGAGGTTACAGTCACCATCGACGAAGAGATTCCGCGGACGGTCTATCCCCTGCGAGGACTGCCTGTACGCTACGACGAGCCCTTTCTACCAGCGGTACCCGAGTCCGATTGGGACGCATCGAAGTGATCCTGCTCGATACGCATGTCTGGGTGTGGTGGACTCATGGCGACTCGGCGCTGCCAGCCCGGATTCGAGCTGCGATCGAGCTGCGGGAGCAGGAAGGGATTGCCGTGAGCGCAATCTCCTGCTGGGAAGTTGCAAAGCTCGTCGAGCGCCAACGACTCGACCTTCCGATGGAGATCGACGCCTGGATGGAGCTTGCACTCGCCGGATCGAACGTGGGCATCGTTCCGCTCACTCCCGCGATCTGCGTCGCCAGCACGACGCTCCCCGGCGAATTTCATCGCGACCCAGCGGACCAGATCATCGTGGCAACCTCGCGCGCGTACGATCTGCCGCTCGTCACCTGTGATCAGAAGATCCGGAACTACGCCCACGTACGCCTCCTCGAAGACGCACAGATTCACGACCGCTGAGTGGATGGCGGCTGGCGCCCCGTGCCCGCCGCGGTGGTGGGCCTGTAAGCCGCCGAAGACATGGGCCGTGCCGTCATCCTGACTCCCGCGCGCAGCGCCGTTCTTTCGCTCACGCGAGGTCTTTTTTTACTTTCACCGTCGCGCGCCGCCGTTTCCCAGCTTCCAATGACAAACCAGTGCGGGTTTTCTGGTCGTCGGGCAGCGGATCCCTCGCCCACCGCCCCGCTCGGAATGACCGGGTTTGTCATGACTCTCAGCCGCAGCGCGCGCGCTGTGAAAAGGCTCGGGATGACGCGGATGCCGTCCTGACTCCACTGAGCGAACACGAAAAAGCCCGCTTGCGCGGGCTTCTCGTAATCTCGTGCTCTTTGAGCTGAGGCGGTTCTACCCTCCGCGCTTCGAGGACTTCTTCGCTCCGCTCTTGCCTGCCGGCTTCTTCGAAGCAGGCTTTTTGGGGGCGGGCTTCTTCGCCCCTTTCCTGGGAGCTGCCTTCTTTGCAGCAGGTTTCTTCTTCGGTGCCTTCTCCGGGGTCTCTTCCGCTTCGCCCGATGCACTCTCCGCCTGCTTGTCGGCTTTGGGAGCTGCAGCAGCCTTGCGAGCCGGCTTCTTCTTTGTCGGAGCCTCGGCCTTTCCAGCGACGAACTCGAAGTCGACGAGCTCGAGGATCGCCATCTCGGCACCGTCGCCGCGGCGTGGCCCGAGCTTGATGATTCGCGTGTAGCCGCCCGGGCGCGAAGCGAATCGGGGCGAGATGTCGGCGAACAGCTTCTGCACGAGAGCATCGTCGCTGATCGAACGGGCTGCCTGCCGGCGCGCGTGAACCGAATCAGTCTTGCCGAGCGTGATCATCTTCTCGAGGATCGGCCTCAGCTCCTTGGCCTTGGCGAGCGTGGTGATGATTCGCTCGCTCTGGATCATGGAGGCGAGCTGATTGCGAAACAGAGCAGCGCGATGGGATGACGTCCGCCCGAGCTTGCGATGGGACATACCATGTCTCATTCTCTACCCTCCTGCTGCGTGGTGACGTAGGGCTCAATCACCGGCTGACACCGTCTCGCCCCGTCGCTCCATCCGCGTCATTCCGAACGAGAGTCCCAGGCTCGCGAGGACGTCTTTGATCTCGTCGAGTGACTTGCGACCGAAGTTCTTGGTCGAAAGCATCTCGCGCTCGGTTCTCTGAACGAGATCGCCAAGCGTGCGGATGTTCGCGTTCTTGAGGCAGTTGGCCGAGCGAACGGACAGATCGAGCTCCTCGATCGGTTTCGAGAGCATTTCACTGATCCGCGGATCGACCGCCGGCTCGGAAACCGATTCCTGCTCGTCGGTCTTCGCCTCGAACATGCTGAAGATCTTCAGATGATCTGACAGCAGGTCGGCCGCGAGGCTCAGCGATTCCTGAGGGCTGACGGCACCATTCGTCCAGACTTCGAGGATGAGGCGATCGTAGTCAGTCACCTGGCCGACACGAGCGCCCTCGACGTGAAAGTTGACGCGGCGCACCGGCGAGTGGATCGAATCGATCGGAATGTAGCCGAGCGCCAGATCGGGATCGGCGTTGCGGTCGGCGACGACGTAGCCGCGCCCCTTCTTGAGGCGAACCTCGAGCGTGAGCGAGCCTTCCTTCGACAGAGTGGCGATGTGCGCCGTCGGATCGAGAATCTCGACGTCGGGATCCTCATCGATGTCCGCCGCGGTCACTGCACCCGGGCCCTTCTTTTCCAGATAGAGGCTCTTCGGGCCGTTACCGTGCAGTTTGAAGGGAATCTGCTTGAGGTTCAGCGTGACGTCGGTCATGTCCTCGACCACGCCGGTGAGGGAGGAGAACTCGTGAAGGACTCCCTCGACCTTGATCGCCGTGACGGCGGCTCCCTCGATGGAGGAGAGCAGAACACGACGGAGTGCATTTCCGATTGTCGTACCGAAGCCCCTCTCGAAGGGCTGTGCGATGAATCGGCCGTAGTTCGGCGTCAGGGTCTCGGAGTCGTATTCGAGCTTCTTTGGTTTTTGAAAGTCTGACAACATGGAATCGGCCTCCTCGCGCCAGTTACTTCGAGTAGAGTTCGACAATGAGCTGTTCCTGGACCGGCAGGCGGATGTCATCCCGCTTCGGCAGATCGTTCACCATTCCTCGGAATTCCTCGGGATTCATCTCCATCCACGCAGGAATCCCGCGGCCGGAAGCCGTCTCGACAGCCTGGCGGATCTGGTCGTTCTTGCGGCTCTTCTCACGCACCTGAACGAGATCCCCCTTGCGGACCTGATAGGAGGGGATATTGAGCTTTCTGCCATTGACTTCGATGTGCCCGTGACGAACGAGCTGTCGCGCCTGCGCACGAGACGAGCCGAATCCGAGCGAGTAAACGACGTTGTCGAGCCGCAGCTCGAGCTGTCGAAGAAGATTCTCGCCGGTGATTCCCGGACGACGCTCCGCCTCCTTGAAATAGAGCCGGAACTGCTTCTCGAGCACTCCGTAGATCCGCTTGACTTTCTGCTTCTCTCGAAGCTGCAGGCCGTAGCCAAGGACTTTCGAGCGCCTCCGGCCATGCTGCCCGGGCGCGTAGTTCCGCCGCTCGATGGCGCACTTGTCCTTGAAGCAGCGGTCCCCCTTCAGGAACAGCTTCATTCCCTCACGCCGGCAGAGCCGGCAGACGGGATCAGAATAACGTGCCACGATGCCTCCTTGTCGATCCACCAGCTACCAGCCAGAAACCCTCAGAGTGACTACGCTGAAGGTTCATGACTGATCGCCGGTGGCGCTGAAACGATGACCTCTCCTCGCTGCCGCGACACGCGACAGCGCGATGTTCAAATCCGAATCACACCCGGCGCCGCTTCGGCGGCCGGCACCCATTGTGAGGAATGGGAGTGACGTCCTTGATCGACTTGATGTCGAGCCCGCTCGCCGCGAGAGCCCGAATCGCCGATTCACGTCCCGCACCAGGACCCTTGACCTTCACATCGACCGTCCGCACGCCATGCTCCGAGGCGAGTTGCGCCGCGTTCTGAGCCGCAACCTGCGCTGCGAAAGGCGTTCCCTTTCGCGATCCCTTGAATCCGATACGCCCGGCACTCGACCAGGAAAGCAGATTTCCCATCGGGTCGGAGATCGAAACGATCGTGTTGTTGAAGGTCGCCGCGATGGACGCCACGCCGTGCGGAACGTTCTTCCGCTCTTTTTTCTTGGTTCCCGCCCGGCGCGCTCCCGGTTTCGCTGGTTTTGCCATGTTGAATCCTCTGTCTTCTCGACTGTTGATCCTGCCTGTGAGCTCTTACTTCTTGCCGGGCTTCTTCTTTCCGGCGATCGACGTCTTGCGCGGACCCTTCCGCGTCCGGGCATTCGTGTGCGTCCGCTGCCCTCGGACCGGCAGTCCACGACGATGTCGCATGCCGCGGTAGCAGTTGATCTCCATCAGACGCTTGATGTCGAGTCCGACATCCTTGCGGAGATCGCCCTCGACCTTCCCCTCGTCGGTGATCACCTGCCGTATGCGACGAACCTCGTCTTCGTCGAGATCCTTGACTCTCTTGTCGGGACTGACGCCCACTTCGGTGAGAATCCGATGCGAGCGCGAGCGCCCGATCCCGAAGATATAGGTCAGGCCCACTTCGACCCGTTTGTTCAGTGGAAGATCCACACCTGCGATACGTGCCACAGTTCCTCCGTTAGCTTCCAGTGCCGGCGCAGGCGGTCGCGCCGCCGGCCTTCGTTGAACGATTTCTCGAAACGACCCACATCGCGATCAGCCCTGCCTCTGTTTGTGCTTCGGGTTCTCGCAGAGAATCCTGATCACACCCTGGCGGCGGACGATCTTGCACTTCGCACAGATCTTCTTCACCGAAGAACGCACCTTCATGGCTGCCATACCCTTTCTCGAGTCACTTGTAGCGATAGATGATGCGGCCGCGGGTCAGATCGTACGGAGAAAGCTCGACCAGCACCTTGTCCCCCGGAAGGATTCGAATGAAATGCTTCCGCATCTTCCCGGAGATGTGAGCCAGCACCTTGTGCTTGTTCTCCAGCTCCACCTGGAACATCGCGTTCGGCAATGTCTCCAGCACGGTCGCCGTGACTTCGATTGCTTCTTCTTTCGACATATCCTTCCGTTCTGTTGCTTCTCGTTCAGCCGAACGTCACATTCCCAGAACCACCGGCCCATCGGCCGTGATCGCGATCGAGCGCTCGAAATGCGCCGCGAGTGCTCCATCCAGCGTCCTCGCCGTCCATCCGTCCCGATCGGTCCGGACATCCTGCACCGCTTGTCCACCGTTCGCCCGCGAAAGTCGCGGCGCCAGCTTCGGTCCGATCTCGCAAACCATCGGCTCGATCGCCAGTACCATTCCCGCCTTCAACTCCAGCCCCCGCCCGCGCGTCCCATAGTTGTGCACCTGCGGCTCCTCGTGCATGCTGCGACCGATCCCATGCCCCACGAACGTCCGGATGACGTGGAATCCCTTCGACTCCGCATGCTCCTGAATCACCGCCCCGATGTCGCCGAGATGCCGCCCGGGCCGCATCTCTTCGATCGCCAGATCGAGACACTCGCGCGTCGTCCTGACCAGCGCCTCCGCCTCGGCGGAAACCGGTCCGACCATCACCGTGATCGCTGCGTCTCCGACGAAGCCGTCGAGAATCGCTCCGAAATCGATCCCGACGATGTCACCCTCTTTCAGCCGCTCCCGGTTGGGGATGCCGTGCACGATCACGTCGTTGACCGAGGTACAGACCACCGCCGGATAGGGAGGAAGTCCCATCGGCGCATATCCCTTGAAAGGAGACTTCGCTCCCCTCTTCGACAGCTCCGCCTCGGCCACCGCGTTGAGCTGCGCCGTGGTCACCCCGGACCTGACCATCCCTCGAAGAATCTCCAGGATCTCGACAACGACGCGGTTCGCGCGATCCATCGTCGCGATCTCTTCGCGGCTTTTCAGAACCAGCCCTCTCATCCGTCGAGGTGCTTCGCTACTCGTTCAAAGACCTGATCGACGGGGCCTTCCCCGTCGACCTCATGAAGTTGCTCTTTCGACCTGTAAAAGGTCACGACCGGCATCGTCTTCTGCTGGAACATCCCGAGTCTGGCACGAACAGCCTCTTCCGTATCGTCCGGCCGCGCCACCAGGGCGCTGCCGCATCGATCACACAAGCCGGGTACGCTCGGAGGTGACTGCTCGAGGTGGTAAACCGCTCCGCACGAGGGACACGACCGCCGGGCGGCTATACGCCTGACGATGAGGTCATCTGGGACCAGCAGATGGACAACACGGAGTGCCCCGTTTCCATTCCCTGCCATCAGCGCATCGAGCTTCTCCGCCTGGAGCACCGTTCTCGGGAATCCATCCAGAATGAATCCGTTCCCGGCGTCCGGCTCGGCAAGCCGTTCGCCGATGATGCCGATCATCAGATCATCCGGCACCAGACCACCTTCGGCCATGATGGGTGCCGCACGCCTGCCGAGCTCGGTCTCCTTGCGCACGGCATCACGCAGGATGTCGCCCGTCGAGATGTGCGGAATGTCGAGGCGGTCCGCAAGGAGCTTCGCCTGCGTCCCCTTGCCGCTGCCCGGAGGCCCGATCAGTACGATCTTGTTCATGGATTTCCGATCTCAGCCCCGACGGCCGCGCAAACGGCCCCGCTTGGTGAACCCATCGTAGTGACGCATCACGAGCTGAGACTCGACCTGCTGCAAAGTGTCCATCGCGACTCCGACGACGATCAGAAGCGACGTCCCGCCGAAGTAGAACTGAAACCCCATTCCCTCGGTGATCCAGATCGGCAGAGCGCGATCGAGGGCAGGGCCGACGCCGAACGGCAATTGAGCAACGTGAACTCCTGTGATCAGAAACTCCGGCAGTACGGCCACCGCCGCGAGATAGACCGAGCCGACGAACGTGATGCGCGTCAGGACGCGGTCGATGTAGTCGGCGGTCTTCTTGCCCGGGCGGATGCCGGGGATGAAGCCTCCGTACTTCCGCATGTTGTCCGCCGTATCGACCGGATTGAAGACGATCGAGGTATAGAAGTAGGCGAAGAAGATGATGCCCGCGACCTGCAGCAGGTAGTAGATCGGCTCGCCCATCGAGATCTGCCGGGCGATCGCCTGGCTCCAGTCCGCCTTGATCATCCCGGCGATCGTCTGAGGGAACACCAGAATCGACGAGGCGAAGATGACCGGGATGACGCCTGCGGTGTTCACGCGGAGCGGCAGGTAGGTGTTCGATCCACCGTAGACCTTTCGTCCCACGACCCTCTTGGCGTACTGGACGGGAATTCGTCGCTGCGCCCGCTCCATGAAGACGACGAATGCGACGACCAGAATCATGAAGATCAGAAGAAGCAGCACGGTGAAGATGCTCTGCTGGCCGGTGCGGACGTCATCGAGCACACCGATCACCGCCGATGGAAGATTGACGACGATTCCGGCGAAGATGATCAGCGAGATTCCGTTCCCGATTCCGCGCTCGGAGATCTGCTCGCCGAGCCACATGATGAAGACCGTACCCGTGGTGAGCGTCAGCACGGTCATCAGCGGAAATCCGATTCCCCACAGCGCATTCTGCATATCCCCCGGCACGAGCGGCGCACCCCCCGGAGCGGACTGACCCCTCAACCAGAACGCCACGCCGAGCGACTGGATCACCGCCAGAACGATCGTTCCATAGCGGGTGTACTGGTTGATCTTTCGACGGCCCAGCTCTCCCTCCTTCGACAGCTTCTCGAGGTAGGGCCAGACGACCGTGAGGAGCTGCAGAATGATCGACGCCGAGATGTACGGCATGATCCCGAGAGCGAAGACCGAGAGCCGGCGTAGAGCACCGCCGGAAAAGAGATCGAGAAATCCGAGCACGCCCGACTGGAACGACTTGAAGAACTCGGACAGAGCGATCGGATCGACTCCCGGCGTCGGCACGTGCGATCCGAGCCGGTAGACCGCCAGCAGGGACAGCGTGAAGATGATCCTTCTGCGCAGATCGGGAATCGCGAAGATGTTTCGTATCGTATCGATCAACACGCTACTGGTTCTCCTGGCAGGTGCCGCCCGCGGCCTCGATTTTTTCCCGCGCCGACTTCGAGAACTTGTCGGCGTGAACGGTCAGCTTCTTGCTGAGATCGCCGTTGCCCAGGACCTTGACCTTCCTCACACTTCCCTTGACGAGTCCGATCTCGCGCAGCGTCGCCATATCGACGTTCGTTCCGGCCTCGAACCGGTCGAGATCGGAGAGGTTCAGAATCGCGTATTCTTCCTTGAAGATGTTGGTGAACCCGCGCTTCGGCACACGCCGCTGCAGCGGCATCTGCCCCCCCTCGAATCCGAGCTGGCTGCTGTAGCCGGAGCGCGATTTCTGCCCCTTCTCTCCCCGTCCTGCCGTTTTACCCTGACCGGAGCCGGGTCCGCGGCCGACCCGCTTGCGCGGGCGGCGTGAGCCCTTTTTCGGCTTCAGATTGTTCAGTTCCATCGGGTCTGCTCCGTTTCTTCTCGATGTCGCGTGCTTATTCGATCACTTCGACCAGATGCGGGATCCTGGCGATCATTCCGCGCGTCTCGCGGCTGTCGATCCTCTCGACCTGCTGGTGCATCCGCCGCAGCCCGAGTGCCCTGAGCGTCTCGCGCATCTCGCGTGGAAAGCCGATCCCGCTGCGCACCTGCCGGATGCGAATCGTCGACGGTTCGCTCTTCTCCGTTTTCTTTCTCGTGGCCATCACTCGACCTCCGCCGCCGGAACTGCTTCCTCGTCCATACCACGGAGCTTGCGATACTGCTCTTCGCTCCGAAGCTGCTTGAGCGCTTCGAACGTGGCCTTCACGACGTTGTGGGGGTTGGCCGTCCCGAGCGATTTGGTCAGAATGTCCTGGATGCCCGCCGATTCGAGAATCGCCCGGACGGGGCCCCCGGCGATGACACCGGTTCCCGCCGAGGCCGGCTTGAGCAGCACCCGTCCCGCTCCGTAGTGTCCGAGTGCAGCGTGAGGTATGGTCGTCCCGGTCATCGCTACCGGAATCATGTTCCGTTTCGCGATCTCGATCCCTTTCTTGATCGCGGAAGGGACCTCCTTCGCCTTGCCGGAGCCGTAGCCGACGCGTCCATGCCCGTCGCCGACGACGACCAGCGCGCTGAAGCTGAAGTTCTTACCGCCTTTGACGACTTTGGTGACTCGGTTGATGTAGACGACCTTGTCGACCAGCCCGCTCTCCGATCTGTCGCTCTCGCGGCGATCGCCGCGGGGCGCTCCCTGTCCTGGACGCTGCACGTTTCCTCCGATTCCTGCTTCGCCCTCCGCCGGCCGGGCATGGCCCGCCGGCAGGGGAGCGGCCGTTTGCTAGAATTCCAAGCCCTTCTCACGCGCCGCATCAGCGAGCGCTTTGACATTCCCGTGGAAGAGATATCCGCCGCGGTCGAACACGACCCGCGTGATCCCCTTTCCCTTCACCCGATCGGCGATGAGGGCGCCGACGGCGCGGGCGGCTGCCGTGTTCGCACCGCCACTCTTCCCCTTCATTTCCTTCTCCAGCGACGACGCCGACGCGAGCGTGACGCCCGTCTCGTCGTCGATGGCCTGCACGTAGATGTACTTGAGGCTCTTGTATACGACCAGACGCGGCCGCTCCGCGCTGCCGCGAACCTTCCGCCGGATCCGCTTCCGTATCCTGCCGCGTGCCTTGACTCTTTCTTTTGCGCGATCCATCTGTCAGTTCCTTCTCTCGCCGAGGCTCATACCCGGCTGTTGCACTTACTTGCCGGCCGCCTTTCCGGCTTTGCGTCGAATGACCTCGCCGCTGTACTTGATCCCCTTGCCCTTGTAAGGGTCGGGCTCGCGCAGCGAACGAATCTCGGCGGCCGTCTGACCGACCTTCTGCTTGTCGATTCCGGTGATGGTGATGTGCCCCGACTTCGGCTCGATCGCGATCTCGATTCCGTCGGGAATCGGGAAGCGGATGGGGTGCGAGTAGCCGAGCTGAAACACCACCTCCCGCCCCTTCACCTCGGCACGGTAGCCGACGCCGATGATGTCGAGCTCTCGCTTGAATCCCTCGGTCACACCCCGCACGTTGTTGGCCACCAGAGCGCGCACCAGGCCGTGAAAAGCGCGCGTGCGCGGTTCCTCATTGGCTCGAAGGAATGTCACGTTCGTCCCTTCGACATTGACGCTGATGCCGGGAATCATCGTCGTCTCGAGAGAGCCTTTCGGTCCCTTGACCAGAATCATTCCGTTGTCCTGCCTGACCTCGACACCCTTCGGCAGCGGGATCGGCTTCTTTCCAATGCGCGACATCGGGCTTTCTCCTTACCAGACCTGACAGAGGACTTCGCCGCCGACACCGTTGCGGATCGCTTCGTTGCCGGAGAGGACTCCTCGGGACGTGGATACGATGGCGAGTCCGAGACCGCCGAGCACGCGCGGGATCTCGTCTTTAGCGCGATACACACGACGCCCGGGCTTCGAGACGCGCTCGATGCCATGGATGATCGGCTCGCCGTCATCCGAGTACTTGAGATAGATCCGCAGCGTCTTCTGAAGCGGGTCGTCCGACACCTTGTAGTTGCTGATGAAGCCTTCGCTCACGAGAATCCTGGCGATCTCGACTTTCAGCTTCGAAGCAGGCAGCTCCACCCGCTCGTGGTGCGCCTGAATTCCGTTACGGATACGCGTCAGCATGTCCGCGATGGGATCCGTCATCGACATGTTCGTGCTCCTTTGTCTCCGGAGACGGTGTCAGCGTTGCGGGCGCGACCTTGCTGGTCATCGCCTCACCACCTTGCCGCTCCAACCGTTTACCAGCTGGCTTTGGTCACGCCAGGGATGTAACCGCCGAGTGAAAGCTGCCGGAAACAGATCCGGCAGAGCTGAAACTTCCGAAGATAGCCACGCGGACGCCCGCAGACTTTGCAGCGATTCCGCTTGCGGCTCGAAAACTTCGGTTTCCGCTCGGCTTTGACGATCATTGCTGTTCGCGCCATAACGTTCCTTCTCGATCCTCTTGCCCCCTCGCCCGCCGGCCACACGCCCGCGAGAGAGTCCGGCGTCTCATCTGCCGAAAGGCATCCCCAGTTCGCGCAGGAGTGCTCTCGCCTGCTCGTCGTTCTTCGCCGTCGTCACGATCGTGACGTTCATTCCCTTCGATTTGTCGACCTTGGAGTAGTCGATCTCGGGAAAAATCAGGTGATCGCGGATTCCGATCGTGTAATTCCCTCGTCCGTCGAATGATCGCGTCGGCACGCCTCGGAAGTCGCGAACACGCGGCAGGGCGATGTTGATCAGACGGTCGAGAAACTCGTACATCCTCTCTCCCCGCAGCGTCACCATCGTTCCGATGGGAACACCTTCACGCAGCTTGAAGCTGGCGATCGATTTTTTTGCTCGCGTGATCACCGGCTTCTGACCTGCGATCACCGCAAGCTCCTCGGCGGCGTTGTCGAGAATCTTGCTGTTCTGAATCGCCTCACCCATTCCCATGTTCAGAACGATCTTCTCGATCTTCGGAATGGCCATGACGTTCTCGATTCCGAACTCCTCCTGGAGCTTCTTCATCACTTCGTTCCGGTATTGCTGTTTGAGTCTTGCAGCCATCGTCGTCCTCTATCACCTCTGTTGCCTGGCTAGGAAGCGAGCTCCGTCTCGCACTTTTTGCAGACACGGACCGCGCCTTCGGCCGTTCGCTTCGTTCCGAACCGGCTCGGTTCACTGCAGCTCGGACAGATCACCGTCAGATTCGAGATCTGCACCGGCGCCTCCCGCTCTACGACACCACCCTTGACGTTGCGCTGCGGATTGGGCCGCGTGTGCTTCTTGAGGAAGTTCACCCGTTCCACGATCGCCGTTCCTTTGGAAGGAATCACCCGCAGCACTTTTCCCTTCTTGCCACGATCCTTCCCTGTGCGAACCAGGACCGTGTCGTTCTTCCGGACGTGCGACTTTCCGTGGGTCTCTTCTTTCTTCTTCGACATTCTCAGCATGATCGAATCCTCTAGATGACTTCGGGCGCGAGCGAGATGATCTTCATGAACTTCCTCTCGCGGAGCTCTCGCGCAACAGGGCCGAACACACGCGTGCCGATCGGTTCACGTGCATCATTGATCAGCACCGCAGCGTTGTCATCGAACTTGATGTAGGAGCCGTCGCGCCGTCTGGTTTCCTTCACGGTGCGGACGATGACCGCCTTGACGACCGCACCCTTCTTCACCGTACCGTCGGGAGACGCCTCTTTGACCGAGGCGGTGATCACGTCACCGATCCTGGCATAGCGGCCGGCGGTCGAGCCGCCCCGCATCTTGATGCAGGCGATCTTCTTGGCACCGGTATTGTCGGCGACCTGAAGAATGGTTCCCATCTGAATCATCACTGGCTCCTTACGACGCGCGCTGAATCACTTCGCGCACATTCCACCGCTTCCGCTTCGAGAGCGGACGCGTCTCTTCGATCACCACACGATCGCCGACGTTGCAGTCGTCGGCCTCGCAGTGGGCGAGGAACTTGCTCGTCCGCGTGACGTACTTCAGATACATCGGGTGCAGAACGCGGTTCTCCACGGCGACGACGACCGTCTTCTGCATCTTGTTGGACACGACGACGCCCACCTTCGTGGTCCGTTTGCCCGCCGGCTTTGCCACTCCGGCCGATGCCGTCTCTGATCCCGTCTTCTCTGTCGTCTCTTTCGTTGCCATCATTCGTCCTTCTCGGCTCAGGCTCGCGCCTTCTCGTTCAGAATCGTCTTGATCCGGGCGATTTCCTTCCGAACCTGACGGATCTTCATCGGGTTCTCCAGCGACCCCGTCGCTTTCTGGAACCGCAGCTTGAAGAGCTGCTCGTTCAGCTCGCGCTCACGCGCTTCGAGCTCCCCTTCGTTCTTCTCTCTCAACGCGGCACTCTTGTTCATCCGCCTACCTCCATGTCCTGACGGGTCACGAACCGCGTCTTGATCGGCAGCTTGTGCGCCGCCAGCCGGAGCGCCTCTTCGGCAATCTCCCGCGAGACACCCTCCATCTCATAGAGGATCCGGGCCGGTTTGATCACCGCTACCCACTCCTCGGGTGCTCCCTTGCCCTTGCCCATACGCGTTTCCAGAGGCTTCTTGGTGATCGGCTTGTCCGGAAAGATCCGGATCCAGATCTTCCCTCCGCGCTTGACGTGACGCGTCATGGCGATTCGTGCCGCTTCGATCTGACGCGCCGTCACCCACCCCGCCTCCAGCGCCTGAAGACCGAAATCTCCGAACGAGATCTTCGCTCCTCGCGTCGCCTGGCCGCGTCTGCGGCCGCGCTGCTGTTTTCTGAATTTGACTTTTTTCGGCATCAACATGATGCGTTCTCCTCGATCGAGTCCTAGGCCGGCCTGCGCCGGCTCCTCGCCTTCGCCATCTCACCCTTGTAGATCCAGACCTTGACGCCGATCACGCCATAGGTGGTTCTGGAAAGGGCGAGCCCGTAGTCGATGTCGGCCTTCAGGGTATGAAGCGGGAGCCTGCCGTCCTGATACCACTCGGAACGGGCGATCTCGGCCCCGTTCAGGCGCCCGCTGACGCGGACCTTGATTCCCTTGGCGCCGAAGCGGAATGCGCTCTCCATCGCTTTCTTCATGGCGCGGCGGAACGCCACGCGCCGCTCGAGCTGCGTCGCGATGTTCTCGGCGACCAGCTGAGCATCGAGCTCAGGGCGCTGGATTTCCTGGATGTTGATGTAGACCTCGCCGTTCACGAGCTTCTGCAGCTCGTCGCGCAGCTTGTCGACTTCCGCACCCTTGCGCCCGATGATGATTCCGGGACGGGAAGTGTAGATGTTGATTCGCATCTTGTTCGCGGTGCGCTCGATGTCGATCTCCGAAACGCCCGCATGCGAGAGCCGCTTCTTCAGATCGTCGCGAAGCTTCAGATCGCGATGGAGCGTCTCGGCGTACGCACGCCCGGCGTACCAGCGCGAGTGCCAGGTCTTGTTGAATCCAAGTCGAAATCCGTAGGGATGAACCTTCTGACCCAAGATTGCCTCCGTTATTTCCGTCCGGCGCGTGCCTTCGGCCTGGCCGCGCGCGCACCCTGCGCCGGGACCTCGTCCGAGAGGTGAACCGTGATGTGTGCCTTCCGCTTGATGATCTGGTACGCCCGGCCCATCGGGGCGGGCTGCACCCGTTTCTCGCGCGGACCGTCATTGACGTAGATCTTCGAGATGACGAGCTCGTCCACGTCGGCGCCGGCCTCGCTGTTCTCGGCATTGGCCACGGCCGATTTGAGCAGCTTCTCGATGTCTTTGGCGCACGACTTCTTGGTGAAGCGAAGAATCTGAATCGCCTCCTCGACCTTCTTGCCGCGAAGCAGATCGGTGACCAGACGCACCTTCTGGGGCGACGATTTCAGATACTTCAGCTCTGCTTTTGCTTCCATGTCGTTCTCCTCGAGTGATCGGGGCTCCGGGCGCTACCTGCCTGCCGGCTTCGCGCTCTTCTCGGCCTTCTTTCCGCTGTGCCCCTTGAAGATACGGGTCAGTGCAAACTCGCCGAGCTTGTGTCCGACCATGTTCTCCGAGACGTACACGGGGATGAACTTGCGACCGTTGTGAATCGCGATCGTGTGCCCCACCATTTCGGGATTGATCGTCGACCGGCGTGACCAGGTTTTGATGACCTTCTTGTCCCGCTCCCGATTCATCGCCGCGATCTTTGTTTCGAGATGCTCATCCGTGAACGGGCCCTTCTTGATTGAACGCGCCATAGCTGTCTCTCCTGCAGTCCACCAGCGGCGGGCTACTTCGTTCTCCTCTTGACGATGAACTTGCCGGTCCGTTTGTTCGACCGCGTCTTGTATCCCTTCGTCGGTACGCCCCACGGGGTCACCGGATGGCGTCCACCCGAGGTCTTCCCCTCACCACCACCGAGCGGATGATCGACCGGATTCATCGAGACGCCTCGATTGTGCGGCCGCTTGCCGAGATGCCGCGTCCGGCCTGCCTTCCCGATCGACGTGTTCTCGTGATCGAGATTCCCCACCTGGCCGATCGTCGCATAGCAGCGGACGTGCACCTTGCGGATCTCGCCCGAAGGAAGTCGAAGCGTCGCCAGCTCTCCCTCGCGCGCCATCAACTGCGCGCTGGCTCCTGCCGAGCGAACCATCTGCGCACCCTTGCCTTCCTTCAGCTCGATGTTGTGAATCACGGTACCGATCGGGATGTCGCTCAAAGGCAGGGCATTGCCGACCATGATGTCGGACCCCGGCCCTGCCGTGATCATCTGACCGACCTGCAGGCCCTCGGCCGCCAGAATGTATCGCTTCTCGCCGTCGAGATAGTGGATCAGTGCGATCCGCGCGCTACGGTTCGGATCGTACTCGATCGCCGCAACCTTCCCCGGTACGCCGTGCTTGTCGCGACGAAAATCGATGATCCGGTACTTTTTCTTGTGGCCGCCGCCGATGAAACGAGAGGTGATCCGCCCGGCGTTGTTGCGGCCGCCGGTCTTCCTCTTTCCGGCCGTCAGCGCCTTCTCCGGCTCACCTTTGGTGATCTCGTCGAACGACGGATGCGTCTGGAACCGGATGCCCGGCGACGTCGGTTTGTATTTCTTGACTGGCATGATGTCCTCTGTCTCTCCCGTTTCGCTCCGCTGGCGCTACACGCCCTCGAAGAAATCGGGAGCCTTCTCTCCGTCCTTCAGGCGCACATACGCCTTGCGCCAGTCGGGGCGCTTTCCGGCGTATCGCCCCATCCTCTTGACCTTGCCGCGAACGTTGAAGAGCCGCACCTCGGCGACTTTGACCTTGAAGAGCTCTTCGATGGCTCGCTTGACTTCGATCTTGTTCGCGTTCCGATCGACCTCGAACGCGATCACGTTCAATCCCGCCTCTCGCATCACCGTCGTCTTTTCCGTCACCAGCGGGCGGCGGATCACCTGATGGTTGTTCATGATCGAAGCGCCTCCGTCAGCGCCTGCAGTGCGGACTCGGTGAGCACGACGTAGCGACTGTTCACCACGTCGTAGACATTCACGCTGAGTGGATCCACCATCTGCATTCGCGGGTTGTTTCTCGAGGCGAGGACGAGGTTCACATTGTCGAGCGAATCGACCACGAGCGTCTTCCCTTCGATCCCGATTTTTCCGAACGTCTCGGCGAGAAGCTTCGTCTTCGGCTGCTCGATCGACAGGTCGCTCAGAAGGATGAATTTCCCGTCGCGAACCTTGAACGAGAGCGCCGACTTGAGGGCATTCTTCTTTTCCCTGACGTTCATCTTGTAGGAGTAGTCGCGCGGAACCGGACCGAAGACCGTTCCGCCGTGGCGATGAATCGGCGGACGACCTCCTCCCTGCCGTGCGCGACCCGTTCCCTTCTGCCGGAAGGGCTTCTTGCCCGAGCCGGCGACTTCCGAGCGAACCTTCGTCTTGTGCGTTCCGGCGCGCTTGCCGGCGAGATAGTTCCGCACGGCTTCGTGGATGAGATGTTCCTTGTACGGATAGGCGTAGATCTCTTCCGGAAGCTCGATCGAGCCGACCGTCCTGTTGTTCAGATCTCTGATCTCGATCGTCGGCATCACTCACCCCTCTTTCCGTTCTTCGAGAATCGAAGAACGACCAGAGCATTGCGGCCACCAGGCACGGCGCCCCGGATGTAGACGAGATTGTTCTCGGCGTCGACTTTGGCGATTCGAAGGTTCTTGACCGTCACCTGATCGCCACCCATCCTGCCGGCCATCCGCATTCCCTTCATGACGCGCGAGGGAAACGCCGAGGCGCCGATCGAGCCCGGGGCGCGATGAAACATCGACCCGTGCGAGGCACGACCACCACGGAAGTGATGCCGCTTGACCACGCCCTGAAAACCCTTTCCCTTCGAGCGGCCGACCACGTCGACCTTGTCGCCGGGCTTGAAGATGTCGACCTGCACGCGATCGCCGACGTTCGCTTCGCCCTCGTACTCGAGCTCGACGAGCGTCTTCATCGGCTGCACGCCCGCCTTCTCGAAATGGCCGCGCCGCGGCTCGTTCACCCGGCGGTTCGACACCTTCTCGACCAGCCCGATCTGCACGGCGTCGTAACCATCCCGTTCGGTGGTCTTCTTCTGTACGACCAGACAGGGGCCGGCCTGAACCACGGTCACGGGAACGATCGAGCCGTCCTCCGCGAACACCTGGGTCATTCCGACCTTTTTCCCTATGAGTCCTTGAATCATTTCGTCACCTTCTGTGAAAGCCGGCCGCTGCACCGCCATCCACGTTCTGTCGATCCTCGCCGGGCGAGATCCCTCGCCCCGCTCCTCACTTGCCGAATGCCTTGATCTCGACGTCGACGCCGGCCGGAAGCTCCAGCTTCATCAGCGCGTCGACCGTCTGGGTCGTCGGCTCGAGGATGTCCAGGAGTCGCTTGTGCGTCCGCATCTCGAATTGCTCACGGGACTTCTTGTCGACGTGCGGGCTCCGGAGCACCGTATAGCGGGCGATCTGCGTCGGCAGCGGAATCGGTCCCGCAACCTGCGCCCCCGTCCGCTTCGCCGTATCGACGATCTCGGAGGTCGACTGATCGAGAACTCTGTAGTCGTAAGCCTTCAAGCGGATGCGTATCTTTTCGTTCATTTTTGAACCTTTTCCTCTGGACACCCTTCGTTCGCGCGCAGCGACCGCAGGTGCGGGGGGGCCGCACCCGCGAGACGCGAGCTCGCTATTCGACGATCTCCGTCACCGTGCCCGCACCGACCGTCCTGCCCCCTTCGCGAATCGCGAAGCGGAGACCGCGCTCCATGGCGATCGGAGCGATCAGATTGATCGTCAGCGAGGTGTTGTCCCCCGGCATGACCATCTCCGCTCCCTGCGCCAGTTCGGCGGTGCCGGTCACGTCCGTGGTACGGAAGTAGAACTGCGGTCGATACCCATTGAAGAACGGAGTGTGACGTCCGCCCTCTTCTTTCGTGAGGATGTAGACCTCGGCTTTGAACTTGGTGTGCGGCGTGATCGAGCCGGGCTTGGCCAGAACCTGACCGCGCTCGACGTCCTTCCGCTCCGTTCCGCGCAGCAGAAGGCCGACGTTGTCACCCGCCTGCCCCTCGTCGAGCAGCTTGCGGAACATCTCGACGCCGGTGACGACCTTCTTCACGGTGGGGCGGAGTCCGACGATCTCGACTTCCTCGCCGACCTTCACGCGACCCCGCTCGATACGGCCGGTGACGACGGTTCCACGGCCGGAGATCGAAAAAATGTCCTCGACGGGCATCAGGAACTCCTTGTCGACCAGGCGCTCCGGAATCGGGATGTATGCATCGACGGCATCCATCAGCTCGATGACCTTCTGGCCCCACTCGGAATTCGGATCGCCGCTCTCGAGCGCCTTGAGGGCCGAGAGCCGGATGATTGGAATGTCGTCGCCCGGGAACTCGTAGCTCGAGAGCAGCTCGCGCACCTCGAGCTCCACCAGATCGAGCAGCTCCGGATCATCGACCATGTCGACCTTGTTGAGGGCGACGACGATGAAGGGAACCCCGACCTGACGGGCGAGAAGAATGTGCTCGCGGGTCTGCGGCATCGGGCCGTCCGCCGCAGAGACGACCAGGATCGCTCCGTCCATCTGCGCGGCTCCGGTGATCATGTTCTTGACGTAGTCGGCATGGCCCGGGCAGTCAACGTGTGCGTAGTGGCGCTTTTCGGTCGCGTACTCGACGTGCGCGGTGGCGATCGTGATTCCACGCTCCCGCTCTTCCGGCGCCTTGTCGATCTGATCGAACGCGACGAATTTGGCCGTGCCTCTCGCGGCGAGGACTTTGGTGATCGCCGCCGTGAGAGTGGTCTTGCCGTGGTCGACGTGACCGATCGTTCCGATGTTCACGTGCGGTTTACTCCGATCGAATTTTTCCTTGGCCATCGCTGGAACCTCCGTTATTTCAGTTTCGACTTTTCTCGCTCCGGGAATCGGCGGTCTTGCCTCTGCCGGAGCGCTGGTTTCTATCCTGCTACCTTCGCGATCACTTCCTCGGCGACATTCTTCGGCGCCGGCTCGTACGAGGAGAACTGCATGGTGTAGCTGGCGCGTCCCTGGCTCATCGAGCGGAGCTGCGTCGCGTACCCGAACATCTCCGAAAGCGGAACGAATGCACGAATCGCCTTCGCACCCGCCCGCTCTTCCATCTGCTGGATCCGGCCGCGCCTGCGGCTCAGATCACCCATCACGTCGCCCGCGAACTCTTCCGGCGTGACCGCTTCGACGTCCATGATCGGCTCGAGAAGAATCGGGTGCGCCTTTTTGGCCCCTTCCTGGAAGGCCATCGAGCCGGCGATCTTGAACGCCATTTCCGAGGAGTCGACGTCGTGATAGGAACCGTCGTAGAGAATCGCCCGCACTCCAACCATCGGATAGCCGGCGACGATTCCCCGCTCCATCGCCTCACGGATTCCCTGCTCGACCGGCTTGATGAACTCGCGCGGAACGCTGCCGCCGACGGTCTCGTTGACGAACTCGAAGTCCTTGCCGTCGGTGAGCCGCTCGAAGCGCATCTTGACGTGACCGTACTGCCCCTTGCCGCCCGACTGCCTGATGAACTTTCCATCCGCCTCCGAGCTGCGGGTGATCGCTTCGCGGTAGGCGACCTGCGGCTTGCCGACGTTCGCGGCGACGTTGAACTCGCGCACCATGCGATCGACGATGATCTCGAGATGAAGCTCGCCCATACCGCGGATGATCGTCTGATTCGTCTCCGGATCGGTGTGCACCTTGAACGTCGGATCCTCCTGCATCAGCTTCGCCAGAGCCATTCCCATCTTTTCCTGGTCGGCTTTGGTCTTCGGCTCGATCGCTACGGCGATCACCGGCTCGGGGAAGTTCATCGTCTCGAGAATGATCGGCGACTTCTTTTCGCAGATCGTGTCGCCGGTGGTGACGTTCTTGAGGCCGACCGCCGCGGCGATGTCCCCCGCCCAGACGTCCTTGATCTCCTCACGCTTGTTCGCGTGCATCTTCAGAAGGCGCCCGATGCGCTCGGTCGAGCCGCGGGTCGAGTTCAGTACGGCAGTGCCCGACTCGATGTGCCCCGAGTAGACGCGGAAAAAAGCGAGCTGTCCGACGAAGGGATCGGTCATGATCTTGAAGACGAGCGCCGAGAACGGTTCGTCGTCGGACGTCCGCCGCTCATCGAACGATTCGTCGTCCGGATTGATGCCTTTGATCGGCGGGACGTCGACCGGCGAGGGCAGGTAGTCGACGACCGCGTCGAGAAGCGGTTGGACGCCCTTGTTCTTGAATGCCGATCCGCAGGCGACCGGGGTGATCTTCCCTCCGATGGTCGCCTCGCGCAGTGCCGCCTTCAGCTCCCCCTCATCGAGGGCCTGGCCGCCGAGATACTTCTCGAGAAGCTCGTCGTGCTGCTCGGCGATCGACTCGACCATCTTCTCGCGATAGTGCTCGGCCTCTTCGCGAAGCTCGGCTGGAACGTCCTCTACTTCGTACTTCGCGCCGAGGGTCTCATCCTTGAAAATGAGCGCCTTCATCCGGACCAGATCGATCACGCCCTTGAACTTTTCTTCGGATCCGACCGGAATCTGAATCGGAACGGGATTCGCTCCCAGCTTGCTGCGGATCTGATTGAGCACCGACTCGAAATTGGCTCCGACGCGATCCATCTTGTTGATGAACGCGAGGCGCGGCACTCCATAACGGTTCGCCTGACGCCATACGGTCTCCGACTGAGGCTCCACGCCACCGACTGCGCAGAAGACAGCAACGGCGCCATCCAGCACGCGGAGCGACCGCTCGACCTCGGCCGTGAAGTCGACGTGACCCGGCGTGTCGATGATGTTGACCCGGACATCGCCCCAGATCGCCGTCGTCGCGGCCGAGGTGATCGTGATCCCACGCTCCTGCTCCTGGACCATCCAGTCCATCGTCGCGGTCCCCTCGTGCACTTCACCGATCTTGTGCGTGATGCCGGTGTAGTAGAGGATTCGCTCCGTCGTCGTCGTCTTTCCGGCGTCGATGTGAGCCATGATCCCGATGTTTCGGGTCTTTTCCAGAGATACCTGACGTCCCATTCGTTCTTTCCTTCGACAAACGGCGGCGACACGTTCGCCGCGACGCAATCGTCGCCCGGCGCACGGGTCGCCCGATCTGCAGCGAGCCGGCCGAGCCGGATCTCAATGCAGACCGGCAGGCATTCGCCTGCCACTGATTCGGTTCACTTCGTGTCCCGTTGCTCGGTCCGGAACCGCAGAATCACCTTTCTGTGTTATCCGGTCGAGACGGAGCTCCGGGTGGGAACTTCGAAACGCTGACTTCCGCGGACGCGCCAGGCTCCTCGCGTCCGAACTGCTTAGTTTACCACCGATAGTGTGCGAACGCTTTGTTCGCTTCCGCCATCCGGTGCGTATCTTCACGCTTCTTGATGGCGTTGCCGCGGTTGTTGGCGGCATCGAGAATCTCGCCGGCCAGCTTGTCCTGCATCGTCTTCTCGCCGCGGCTCGTCGCAAAATTGATCATCCAGCGAATCGCCAGCGACGTGCGCCGTGCCGGGCGAACCTCGACCGGCACCTGATAGTTCGATCCGCCGACGCGCCGGCTCTTGACCTCGAGCGCCGGCTTGACGTTGTCGACCGCCTTCTTGAAGATCTTCAGCGGATCGTCCTTGGCACGATCCTCGACCTTCTTCAGTGCGCCGTAGAAAATCCCTTCGGCCACCGCTTTCCTTCCGTCCTGCATCAGCGAGTTGATGAACTTCGTCACCAGCTGGCTGTTGTAGACCGGGTCTGGAAGAATCTCGCGTTTCGGTACTTCGCGTCGTCTCGGCATATCGCTTTTACCTGATCCTGCTTTAGGCTTTCGGTCGCTTCGCGCCGTACTTGCTGCGGCTGCGCTTCCGGTTCGCGACTCCCGTGGTGTCGAGCGTGCCACGAATCACGTGGTAGCGAACTCCCGGAAGGTCCTTCACGCGGCCGCCCCGGATGAGGACGATCGAGTGCTCCTGAAGATTGTGCCCGACACCCGGAATGTAGGTCGTGACCTCGATTCCGTTGGTCAGCCGGACGCGCGCGACTTTCCGAAGCGCCGAATTCGGCTTCTTCGGCGTCGAGGTGTACACGCGCGTGCAGACGCCGCGCTTCTGCGGGCTCGACTGCAGCGCAGGCGACTTCGTCTTCACCGTCACGCTGCTGCGTCCCTGGGCGACAAGCTGATTAATCGTTGGCATTCAAGTCCCTCATTACAATGGAGAAAATCCGGCCAGACCCCGCCGGCCAGGGAAACCCGCGCACTCTACCCGCCACATCAGCCTTTGTCAAGCCGTGCAAGGGGGCCAAACAGGGCACCCAGGGTCGATATTTCCGGGCGGCTGCATGGTTCCTGTCTTCACCATCGCGGTGTCAACGTCAGGCAGATCGATCACCGCGCCGCGGCCACCGCGCCCCGCCTCCGCAGCTCGCGCAGGACGAAGAAATCGCCGTCCGCATGAACCATCAAACGCGCCAGATTCCCCTCGACTTTCCGCGCCTGCTCTTCCCGTCCGGCACCGCGATAGAGCTCGGCCCGCCGCAGCTCATTCTTCATCCAGAACAGCGGGGCCGGTCCCCAGAACACCGAGGCCACGCCGAGCGGCTCCACGTCTTCCAGCACCGCGATGCTCCCCGCCTGATCGCCTTCCTCTTCCAAGGCCCTCGAGAGCGTTTCGGCAGCGAGAAAAAAATACCCGGTTGGCCAGGAGTGAAGCGACGGGACCGCCTCCTTCAGAAGTGCCACCGCTTCCGCCCGCTCGCGACGCGCCATCGCCAGCTCCCCGCGGGCCAGCGTATCCCACAGGCCTGGAAGGAACGGCGCATACGCTCGACGCCCGATCTCCGGATGCCGCAGCGCCTTCTCGGCTTCGGCAGGCAGTCCCGCTCGCGCGAACAGAATCGCCGCCCGGTGCGACGCAGGCGCGATCTGCAACTGCTGGCTCATCATGGCGGTGTCCTCGAGAGCGAGAGCGATCAGGGCGAGGTTGTCCGGCCCGCCGGTCATGCCTGCGAACATCTGCCGGGCCGCCCGTTCCTTCCCCAGATTCAGATACATCGAGCCGATCTCCCAGCGAAGCGGCGTGCGCTCTTCCGGCGCGGCCGAATCGATCCCCGCGGCCAAGCGGTTCAGCTCGTCGAGCGCCTCCCCGAGACCGCCTCCGACCCACCGGGCATGAACCGGATAGAGCCGCACCCAGGCGCTGCGCCACGCCCGCACCGGATCGTCGCGCTCGGCGGCGATCAGAAGGCGCCCCCGCTCGGCATATGCGTCAGCCTTCCGGCGGTCGCCCCAGACCAACAGCACATGGGCGGCGTGCAGCTGATGATCGAAATTGTTCGGCCGCAGGTCGGCGCGACGAACCACGTAGGGAACGGCGCGGCGCGGGTCGCGTCGCAAATGGCCGTGCGCCAGATTCGATGTGGCCCAGTAGTGGTCGGGGTAGAGGCGGAGGAGCATCTCCAGCGTCTCGATCTTCTTGTCGTCATTACGACGGTAACTATGCCAGCTCGACACGATGAACAGGCGCTCCCGATCGGTGGTCGTCTCCGCCAGCTCGAATGCCCGGTCGAAGTGAGACCGCGCCTCTGCATCCCGGCCGAGGTTCACGAGGGCGTGGGCGAGCAGAACATGTGCGGAGGCGAAGTCGGGATCTTCCCACACCGCTTCGCTCAGCACTGCAGCCGCTTCACCCTGCTTGTGCTCGCGGATCAGGGAGTCTGCCTGGGAATAGAGCTGCAGGGCACGCAGCGAAGGAGTGGAGACCCTTTCCAGCGGAGGGGCTGACCTTTCCGGCGAACGCGCCCTGCGGGTCTCGGACAGTTCCTCCCCCAGCCCTTCGCGCACTCGGTCGGAAAGCCGGCCGATGGCACGCACCACCTCCTGCTGTCCTGCAGCCTCCTCGCTGAAACTGCGCGCGGCCACGCCGGTGGCCGGGTCGATCACGTCCGCGCTGATCAGGTAGGTGCCGCCGAGTTTGTCCACGCGGCCGCTGATCAGCGCGCTGATCCCGCCGTCGCGCAGACAGACTTCCCGGCCGACGTCACGGTCGACCACCGTGTGCGGCGGCTTGCGCATCAGCCGCAGCGCGTCCAGCACCCGGTCTCGCGGAACCACATTCACGAACTGCGAGTTGGTCAGCTCCCGTTCGAGTGCGTACTCGACGCTTCCGTCGAACACCGCTTCGCCGGTGCGGTTCTCGAATAGCGTGATCAGCGCCCAGTCACGCTCGCCGAAAGGAATCCGCTCGGACCGCTGCATCCAAAGAATCGTCGCCGCCGCGGCGCCGACGACGACCACGGCCACGGCGACCATCCAGAGCCGGACGCGACCGCGCGCGGGGGACGCGGAGGGAGCGGGTGCGGGCGTCTCCTTTGCACCTTGCTGCCGATTCGTCCGCCACGCCTCCAGCTCGTCCTCGTATGCGTAGACGCTGGCCAGGCTCTTGTGCCGATGACGATGAACCGGGAGCCCTTCGTCGTTTTCCCACCGCTTGGCGGTGCGGACGTCCCGTCCGAGGAACGCCGCGATCTCCTTCCAGGAGTCCAGCCGTCTGCGCGAGGTGGAATCGACCGGTTCGCTCACCCGCCGATCTTACTTCACCCCCGATCCGGGGAGACAAAGAGGGGCAAGACGGGACATCCGTCGCCCTGTCCCTCCTTGCGCGTTGCCGCCAAGGCGTGCCGGCCCCACCTTCGGGGCATCGAAGGAGGTTTCCGATGCGACCCCGCAGAACCGCAATCGCCGTCCTCGTTCTCACGCTCCTCGCCGCCGCGGCGCTCCCCCTGCACGCCGGCAAGCAGCCCGGCAGCAAAACACCCCTCGTCGTGACCTTTCGCGACTGCCAGGACGGCTTCCCGTCCGCCGCATTTCTCGCACTCCACCCGGGCGCGCCCTGTCCCGCAGCCGCGGACCGTATCGGCAGCGACTGGAAGCAGCCGTACGTCGACGGGGAGCTCGGCGTCGAGGCGTTCCTCGGGACGCAGGCCAACTCGGGAAACGTCCTGCTCAACGTGAAGCGCTCCACGCGCGGGCTTCTGCTCGACTTCACCGAATGCGTGAGCACCGGCAGATGCACACCGCCCCCCTCGCAGATCTACTCTCTCTCGAGCATCCGCGTCGACGCGACCGCGGTGAGGAAGAACGGCCTCCTCGGAATGGCGGTCCATGAGACCCTGAGCGTCCCGGCGCGCGTGCAATACCAGGAGACGGCGGAGCAGGGACCGGGCTTCATCGACTTCGATCCGAACCTGGGTGGCAAGAGTCCCTGCAAAGGGGCGAGCGACGCCGTCAGCGTCACGCGCACCGGTGTGGACACGTGGGAGGTCATCGCCGATCCCAGCCGGATCGGATGCGTGACTTTGCCCGACAACGCCGGCTGGGCCGGCAACTACCACTTCCCCTTCCGGTTCATGGTCCGGATCAAGTAGGCACGCGAGTCCGTGAGAGCTCACTCGACCGATGGAGACTACGATGAAAACGACGATCCGTTTCTCGATCCTGGCGGCGCTCGTCGCCGTCGCCACACCACTGTTCGCCGCCGATGCAATCCTGCCGCTCGCCTTCGAGGTCAACGAAGGCCAGTGGAACGACGAGATCCGCTTTCTCGCCCGCGGCCGTGCGGGGCTGGTTGCTCTGCAGGAGCGTGGAGCGGTTCTGCTTCCGTCGGCGCCGGGAGCAACCGCTGTCCGAATGGAAATCGTCGGCGAGAGCAGCCGCCCGACGGTCGAGGGAATCGATCCGCTTCCGCATCTGACGAATCACTTCATCGGGGGCGATCCCGCGGAGTGGCGCCGCAACGTGCGCAGCTATCGGCGCGTGCTCTACCGGCAGGTCTACAAGGGGATCGACGCGGTGTTCCACAGCGGCCCGTCCGGAGAGCTCGAATACGACTTCGTCGTTCACCCGGGAAGTGATCCTCGAAAGATCCGGCTTCGCTTCGACGGCGCGACAGGCGTCGCGATCGACAAAGGCGATCTGGTCATCCGCACGGCGGGAGACTCCATCCGGATGATGCGCCCGGTGGCGTATCAGAGTATCGATGGCAACCGCTCGGAGGTCGCCGTAGACTATCAGATGTTTTCGCGGCGCATGATCGGCTTCGCTGTCGGAAAGTACGATCGCTCCAGGGAGCTGATCATCGACCCGGTCGTTCTGGGATATTCGACTTTTCTCGGCGGATCCGGCGACGAGATCGGAACGTCCATCGCCGTCGATGCCGACCGGAACGTCTACGTCGCCGGCACCACGATGTCTGCCGATTTCTCGATCAAAGGGGGCATTCGCACCGCCATCGCCGGCGGGCGCGACGCCTTCGTGACCAAGCTCACTCCCGCTGGCGATCGGATCCTCTTCTCGACGTTCATCGGCGGAAGCGGCGACGAGACCGGCCGGCCCTCGATCGCCGTCGATTCGCGCGGGGACGTCTATCTCGCAGCGTCCACCCAGTCGGCCGATTTCCCGACCACGGAAGGAGCGCCGCAGCGGGTCTTCGGCGGCGGCAATGCCGACGCGTTCGTCCTCAAGCTCAGCTCCGACGGCTCGCGCCTCCTCTTCTCGACCTATCTCGGCGGCGAAGCGGGAGATCATGGAAACGGCATGGCCATCGATCCGCTGCGCGACATCTACGTCGGCGGAGCGACTTCGTCGCTTCGCTTCCCGGTCACGGCAGGGGCATACCAGACCACACTCCGCGGCACGCGCAACGGCTACGTGGCCAAGCTCCGGGTCGATCCCCCTTCGCTCGTATACGCGACCTATCTCGGCGGAGCCGCCGACACGACGCTGGGCCTCGAGCTCGCCGTCGACGCCGCGGGAGCGGCCTACCTCACCGGCCGGACCCAGTCGGCCGATTTTCCGACCACCGCCGGAGCGTTGCAGACGAGCTTCGGCGGTGCCGGGCTCGACTTCGGCGACGGGTTCGTCAGCAAGATCTCTCCCGATGGCTCGCAGCTCGTGTACTCCACCTACCTCGGCGGATCGAGCGGCGAGAGCGTCGAAGGGATCGCCGTCGACTCCACCGGTGCCGCGTTCGTGACCGGCCTGACCTACTCGACGAACTTTCCGACCACACCCGGCTCGTTCCAGCCGCGCCACGGCGGCGGCGACGCCGACAACTTCGTGGCGAAGCTCTCTCCCGAGGGCGACCGTCTCGTCTTCTCGACCTATCTGGGTGGCAACAACTCCGAACAAGCCAACGCCATCGCGGCCGATCGAATCGGCAACGTGCATGTGAGCGGAACCACCTCCGCGGCCGATTTTCCAACCACGGCCGACGCCCTCTCCCGCGTCCGGCAAGGCACCACCGACGGATTCGTGAGCATCCTCAGCCGCGACGGCGCCCAGCTTCTCTACTCGACCTACATCGGCGGCACCGCACCGAGCGGCGGTCCCCAGGACAACCTCTGGGGATTGACGGTCGACGGCGGAGGCAATACATGGATCGTGGGGCAGACGCGCTCGACCGATTTTCCGGTCACACCGGGCGCGCTCCAGCCGGCGCATCGCGGCAGCGATGACGCCTACGTTGCGAAATTCACGGCCCAGCGCCAGCGTCCCGAAGGGGAGATGCGCGTGATTCCAGTGGTCGGCTCGACGCCGGGCGCGCTCGGCTCATTCTTCAAGACATCGGTCCAGCTTCACAACCCGCTCGCGGAAACGATCGTCGGAAGGCTGGTCTTTCATCCGCAGGGACAGGCGGGCACGGAGGTCGACCCCTGGCTCGACTATCTCGTCGCGCCGGGAGAGACCATCGCCATCTCCGACATTCTTCCGTCGATGGGACAGTCGGGCGTCGGCTCGCTCGATCTCTTCGCTTCGCAGGAACAGGTCCCGCGGAGCGTCGTGCGCATCTTCAACGATGCCGGGGAGGCGGGAACGACCGGGATGTCGGAGGAACAGATGCGGCCGGCCGAAGTCCTCCAGGCCGGCACGACGGGGGTGCTGATCGCACCTCCGTCGATGATCGCCTCGCGCTTCAACGTCGGCCTGCGCACGCTCGCCGCCGGCGCATCGATCTCCGGCAGCGTGCAGGACGCGGACGGCGCGGTCGTCCACATCTTCGCCAGAGAGTACCCGGCAGATTTCTTCGTGCAGGGAAGCGCCCGCGACGTCGTCGGCGTCGTGCCTCCGGCCAACGGGTCGATCTCCTTCCGGATCGACTCCGGGAGCGCAATCGTCTACGGCTCGACGATCGACAACATCAGTCAGGATCCCAGCCTGCAGATCGCGCGGGGAATCGATTCCGTGACCGGCGAGATGCGCGTGCTGCCGGTGGTCGCGTCGACTCCAGGGCTGCTCGGATCCTTCTTCAAGACCACGCTTCAGCTTCACAATGCATCCACCAGCGAGATCAGCGGCCGACTCGTCTTTCACCGCCAGGGCGCGTCCGGGAGCGATGGTGATCCTTCTCTCTCCTACGCGCTCCGGCCCGGGCAGACCATCGCGTACGACGATCTGCTGCCGGCGATGGGGCTGGGCGGCGTCGGCTCGGTCGATCTCGCCTCGGCCTCCGGGCCGCTGCCGCTCACCGTCGCGAGAATCTTCAATGACGCGGGAGCGCTCGGCACGACGGGAATGACCCAGGATCAGATCGCGCTCCATGAGTTTCTCGGAGTTGGCGATGAGAGCGTCCTGATCGCACCTCCCGATCCGGCCCGAGCCCGCTTCAACATCGGCGTGCGGACGCTCGGCGCAGGTGCGACAATCACGGCGACGGTGCGCAACAGCGCCGGCGTGGTGGTCCACACTGTGACGAAGTCGTTCCCCCCGATTTTCCTGTCGCAACTCTCCGCCGCAGCCTTTCTCGGGGTGCCGCTCCGGGAGAGCGACACGATTCGATTGCGCGTCGATGCAGGAAGCGCCGTGGTCTACGGCGCGACCAACGACAACGTCACCCAGGATCCGAGCCTGCAGATCGCGAGACGCTGACGGCGCACCAGGTCCAATGCACCCGACAGCTCCGGTGACAGGTTTCAGGTTGCTCACGACTCGATCGCGGCATCGAAGCGCACCGCCGTCCCTCGCCCCAGCTCCCTCGCTTTCCGGTACAGATGTCTCGCGGCCGCGAGATCCTCGATCGCCAGCCCCAGCGATTTGAAGATCGTGATCTCATCGGGAGAACGCCGGCCCTCGAGCTCGCCGAGAAGAACCTCGCCCACCTCTCCGGCGATGTGGTCCGGTCCGATGGCTCCCTCCGCGAGCGCCATCAGGTAGTCTCCGGACTCGTTGATCGTCGACTCCCGCCGATCGACGAAGAGACGTCCGGCCGCCATCGTGGCGCCGTCCGCCTCCCTCGCTGCGGGAACGCTCGAGCCGACCAGATTGATGTGCGCTCCATCGGCGATCCATGGCCGTTTCAGAACCGGCTCGCGCGAGCTGGTCACGGTGACCACGACATCGGCATCGCGCACCGCCTCCTCGACGGACGCCGCCGCCATCGTCGAAAACGCGGAGTACTGCTTTGTCGCGCGAGCAACGAATCGCTCCAACCGCCCCCGGTCGAGCCCGGCGACGCGGACTTCGGCCAGCCGCAGAATCCCGGCCATTGCCTCGAGATGAGCCGCCGCCTGAACGCCCGCACCGATGATCGCCAGCACGCTCGATTCCGGGCGCGCCAGCGCCCGCGTCGCCACCGCGGTCACGGCCGCAGTCCGGATCGCGGTGATCGCCGAGGCGTTCATGACCGCGAGAAGCTGTCCGGTCTCCCCGCTGTAGAGCAGCACGCCACCGAGATGCGAATCGAGCCCGCGAGCGGGATTCCCCGGAAAGACGCAGACGGCCTTCAGACCGAAGTACGGCTCCGGTGACGCGACAAATGAAGGCATCAGCCCGAGAAACCCCGCCGCATCCGGCGGACGCATCAGATTCCGGAGAGGCTGATGCCCCTCGCCGAGCGCCAGCCGTCTGAGGATGTCATCCATCACCTCGATGCACTCGGGCATCGTGAGGAGGCTGCGGACGTCATGCTCGCCGAGGATCAGAAGATCGTTCATAGGACGCGATGGTATGCGCGGAGCACCCGGAAAGAAAAGGGGAGTAGGCCGCATCGGCCGAACGACCAGCTCCAACTAACACTACCCAAAAATATTTGAAAATTTGAGAGTCAAAGACCGGGCGCGGGCTCGGGTCCGGGCGCGGGCTCGGAAAAGGCGCCGGTGGCCTGCTTCGGGACTGAACCTGGTCGGAGTTGAGGATCTCGGTTCTCCCGCATGACCACAAGGCCTATCTCGACCGCATCGCACAGATACTGACCAAATTGATCAAATCCCGGCGCCCAACCGAGTGAGCCACCCGTGCCCGAGCCCGCGCCCGAGCCCGAGCCCGGCTTCTATCATCAAACTCTGAGAGACGAATCCTCAGACTTCGGCTTCAAGAACCTACGAAACATGTGGCCGAAGTGAGTTTGTCCGCTTCGGTCAGGACATGCCTGCGCGTCACAGACCGAACTTGTCGCGGATGCGGTGTCAGAACATCGCAGGCACCGAACGACCCGCGCGCCGCATCCGCGACAAAGTTCGGCCACATCCCGCCCGCCCACGTGGCCGAAGGAGCCAGTTGCTCGCAAAAAGAAGGGCGGGCCTTGCGGCCCGCCCTTCGAGTTTCCCCAGTCTCTTTCGCCCTACTGCTCGTCGTCGAGGTCGGCGAGGGCGATCGCCTCCTCTTCCTCCGAGCGGAGCAACTCGTCGGGCAGCAGCACCGGCTCTTCTCTCTCGAGATAGACGTCGCGGTAGGTCTGCATTCCCGTTCCCGCCGGGATGAGACGGCCGACGATGACGTTCTCCTTCAGACCGCGCAGGTAGTCGACGCGCCCGGCGATCGCCGCCTCGGTGAGAACGCGGGTCGTCTCCTGGAACGAGGCTGCGGAGATGAAGGACTCGGTCGAGAGCGAGGCCTTGGTGATTCCGAGAAGAAGCGGCACGCCGTCAGCCGGCTCGCCGCCGCGGGCGATGACCTTCTCGTTCTCTTCCATGAAGCGGAAGCGGTCGACCTGCTCGTCGACGAGAAAATCGGTATCGCCGACGCGGGTCACGCGCACCGATCGCAGCATCTGCCGGCAGATGACTTCGATGTGCTTGTCGTTGATGGCGACCGACTGCGAGCGATAGACCTCCTGGATCTTGTCGACCAGATAGCGCTGCAGCTCCTTCACGCCGAGCACGGCGAGGACGTCGTGCGGGTCGATCGGCCCGTCGATGAGCGGATCGCCGGCGCGCACGCGCTCGCCTTCCTGAACGTTGACGTGCGTGTTGCGGGGCACCGAGTACTCGTGCCGCGTTCCCTCGTCCGTCTCCACGTGGATCTTCCGCATTCCCTTGACGATCGCTCCATGATGGACGAGTCCGTCGACCTCGGTGATGATCGCCTTGTCGCGCGGATGGCGCGCTTCGAACAGCTCGACGACCCGAGGCAGTCCGCCGGTGATGTCCTTGGTCTTGGTGGTCGCGCGAGGAATCTTCGCGAGAATGTCTCCCGGATAGACGTCCTGGCCGTTGGTGACCATCACGTGAGCCTGCGTCGGGAGGAGGTACTTCTTCTCCTCTCCCTTCTTCGACTTGACAATGATCGTCGGCGTCCGCTTTTCCGATGCCGCCGACTCGACGATGACCATCTGCGTGAGGCCGGTGACGCGATCGGTCTCCTCGCGGACATTCTCTCCCTCGATGATGTCCTTGAAGGCGACTTTCCCGCCGACCTCGGTGAGAATGGCCGATGTATACGGATCCCATTCGACGAGCATGTCGCCCGGCTTGACGTCCTGCCCGTCGCGAACCTTCAGCGTCGAGCCGTAGACGAGCGCATAACGCTCCTTCTCACGCCCCTTGCCGTCGACGATGAGCAGCTTGCCGTTTCGATTGATGGCGACGAGATTGCCGTCCTTGTTGGTGACCGTCGAGACGTTCACGAACTGCACCTTTCCGGGGTTCGTCGCATCGTGCCGCGACTGCTCCGACACGCGCGAGGCGGTACCGCCGATGTGGAACGTTCTCATCGTGAGCTGCGTCCCCGGCTCACCGATCGACTCGGCGGCGATGACGCCGACCGCTTCACCGATCTCGACCGCACGGCCGGACGCGAGGTTGCGGCCGTAACAGCGGCGGCATACGCCCCGGCGGGTCTCGCAGGTGAGCACGGAGCGGATCTTCACCCGCTCGATACCAGCCTCCTGAATCTCGTTGGCCAGCTCTTGGCTGATCGCGTCGTTCTGCGAGACGACGCGCTTGCCGGACAGCGGATCGTAGATGTCCTCCTGGGAGACGCGGCCGACGATGCGGTCGCGCAACGGCTCGAGGATGTCGCCCCCCTCCATGATCGCGCTCACCACGATCCCATCGAAGGTCTGGCAATCCTCCTCGGTGACGATGACGTCCTGCGCGACATCGACGAGGCGCCGTGTCAGATATCCCGAGTCGGCCGTCTTGAGCGCCGTATCGGCCAGACCCTTGCGCGCACCGTGCGTCGAGATGAAGTACTGCAGCACCGAGAGCCCCTCGCGGAAGTTCGCGGTGATCGGAGTCTCGATGACCTCACCCGAAGGCTTGGACATCAGACCGCGCATTCCGGCGAGCTGGCGCACCTGCTCCTTCGATCCACGGGCACCTGAATCGGCCATCATGAAGATCGGATTGAACTCTCCGCTCTCCAGCTCGGCCCGGCGCATCTCGGCGAACATCTCGTCGGACACCTGCTCGGTCGCCCGATGCCAGATGTCGATGATCTTGTTGTGACGCTCGCCGGTCGTGATCGCGCCGTCGAGGCGCTGCTTCTCGACCTCCAGCACGGCCTTCCTCGCCTTCTCCACGATCTCCGCCTTCTTCGGCGGAATCACCATGTCGTCGACCCCGATCGAGATGCCGGCCTTGGTCGCATAGAGGAATCCGACCTCCTTGAGCTCGTCGAGCATCCTGACGGTCAGATCGTTTCCGAAGTTGATGTAGGCGAAGTTGACGAGCTCCTGGAGCGCCTTCTTCTTCATCAACCCATTGAGGAAGGGGATCTCGTCGGGGAGATGCGTATTGAACACGACCCGTCCGACGGTGGTGTCGATCAGCTCGTTCTTCATCGTGACGATCTCGGCGTGCACGATGTCCTGATCGTTGTACTGCTTGGTCAGGTCGATGACTTCGCCCGAAACGCGGACGCGAATCGGAGTGAGCAGCTCGACGACGCCCGCGTGAAGTGCCAGACCGACCTCATCGAAGCTGCCGAAAACCTTCCCTTCACCCTTCGCCCCCGGCTTCGACTTCGTCAGGTAGTAGCAGCCGAGAACGAGATCCTGCGACGGGACGGCGAGCGGCTTGCCGTTCGCCGGCGAAAGAATGTTGTTCGAGGCGAGCATGAGCACCTGCGACTCGACCTGCGCCTTGGGCGAAAGGGGAACGTGAACCGCCATCTGATCTCCGTCGAAGTCGGCGTTGAACGCCGCGCAGACCAGCGGGTGGATCTTGATCGCCTTCCCCTCGACCAGCACCGGCTCGAAGGCCTGAATACCGAGGCGGTGAAGCGTCGGAGCGCGGTTGAGCAGCACCGGATGCTCCTTGATCACGTCGTCGAGTGCATCCCACACCTCGATCTCCTGCAGCTCGACCATCTCTTTCGCTGCCTTGATCGTTCCGACCAGTCCCTTCTGTTCCAGCCGGTTGTAGATGAACGGCTTGAAGAGCTCGAGAGCCATCTTCTTCGGAAGACCGCACTGATGGAGCTTCAGCTCCGGTCCGATGACGATGACCGACCGGCCCGAGTAATCGACGCGCTTGCCGAGCAAATTCTGGCGGAAGCGGCCCTGCTTGCCCTTGAGGGTGTCGGAGAGCGACTTGAGCGGGCGGTTGTTCGAGCCCTTGAGCACCCGGCCACGACGGCCGTTGTCGAAGAGTGCATCGACGGCTTCCTGCAGCATCCGTTTCTCGTTGCGGACGATGACGTCGGGCGCGCGCAGCTCGAGGAGCTTCTTGAGACGGTTGTTGCGATTGATGACCCGACGATACAGATCGTTCAGATCGGAGGTGGCGAAGCGGCCACCATCGAGAGGAACGAGAGGGCGAAGCTCGGGCGGAATCACGGGGATGACGTCGAGGATCATCCACTCCGGACGATGCCCCGACTTCCGGAACGCATCCACGACCTTCAGTCGCTTCGCCGCCTTGAGCTTCTTGATCTGCGAGGTCTCCGTCCTCATGATCAGGCGGAGCTCGTCCGACAGCTCGTCGACGCTGACGCGTCGAAGCAGCTCCTTGATTCCCTCGGCCCCCATCTTCGCGCCGAAGACGTCGCCGTACTGCTGGCGCAGCTCGCGATAACGCTCTTCCGTGAGCAGTTCCTTCTCCTGGAGCACCTCGGGAATGTCACCCGGGTCGATCACCACGTACGACTCGAAGTAGAGAATGCGCTCGAGGTCGCGAAGCGAGATGTCGAGCAGATGTCCGATCCGCGACGGCAGTCCCTTGAAGAACCAGACGTGAGAGACCGGGGATGCGAGCTCGATGTGCCCCATCCGCTCCCGGCGCACCTTCGACTTGGTCACCTCGACGCCGCACTTGTCGCAGATGACACCGCGGTGCTTCATTCGTTTGTACTTGCCACAGAGGCATTCCCAATCGGTGATGGGCCCGAAGATCTTCGCGCAAAAGAGTCCATCACGCTCCGGCTTGAAGGTTCGGTAGTTGATCGTCTCCGGCTTGGTCACCTCACCGTAGGACCATGACCGGATCTTCTCCGGCGACGCCAGGGAGATCTTGATGGCGTTGAAGTCGTTGATCGTCTGCGTCTTTGCCGGCTGAAACAGCGCGTTGAAGCTTTCCAATTTTTGCCTCCGTCGTTAGGAGTTCAACTCATTGCCAATGTTTCGTTCGCCCCATGGAGAGCGGCATCTCTCGAGCCGCCCGGGAGGGTCGCCCCTCCGCAGGGACGTTCACTCCTTCAGCAGTTCCACGTCGAGGCAGAGCGACTGAAGCTCTCTGACCAGAACGTTGAACGACTCCGGCAGGCCCGGATCGTCCGGAACCTCGCCTTTGACGATCGCTTCGTAAATCTTCGAGCGCCCCTCGACGTCGTCCGACTTCGAGGTCAGAAGCTCCTGCAGGGTATAGGCCGCGCCGTACGCTTCCAGCGCCCACACTTCCATCTCTCCGAATCGCTGTCCACCGAATTGCGCTTTTCCGCCGAGCGGCTGCTGGGTGATCAGCGAGTACGGCCCGATCGATCGCGCGTGAATTTTGTCGTCGACCAGATGGGAGAGCTTGAGCATGTAGATGAATCCGACGGCGACCTTCTGCTCGAACGCCTCTCCCGTCATTCCGTCGTGCAGCGTGAGCTTGCCGCCCTCGGGGAGATTCGCGGCCTTGAGCTGGGCCTTGATCTCTCCTTCCATCGCGCCATCGAAAACCGGCGTGGAGAAGAAGAGTCCCAGCGAGCGGGCCGCCCATCCGAGATGGGTCTCCATGATCTGACCGACGTTCATTCGGGACGGCACGCCGAGCGGGTTCAAAACGATCTCCACCGGAGTCCCGTCGGGAAGGTACGGCATGTCCTCCTCGGGAAGGATTCGCGAGATGACACCCTTGTTGCCGTGACGTCCCGCCATCTTGTCGCCGACCGACAGCTTGCGCTTCATCGCCACGTAGGCCTTGACCATCTTGATCACGCCCGGCGGAAGCTCGTCTCCCTTCTGGAGATCCTCGCGGCGCTCCTCGGCCTTCTGCTCGAGGACGCGGATTCGATTCTCGGCACGCTCGACGAACATCCGGATCGTGTCACGCGCCTCCTCGTCGACCGGAAGTGCCAGCAGCTCGCGCCGGCTGAGGCGTCCGACGATCTCGCGAACGACCGCCTCTCCCTTTTTCACCAGCGTCTCGCCGCTGCGGAAGTCGACCACGTCGCGCTGCATCGTCTGATCGGCGAGCGCCTCGGCGATCTTCTTGTTCCGTGCGTCGGTGATGATCCGGATCTCGTCCTGGATGTTGCGATTCATCCGCTCGATCTCGCCCTCTTCGATCGACTTCGCGCGGAGGTCCTTTTCCACCCCTTTGCGCGAGAAGATCTTGACGTCGACGACCGTTCCCTCGATACCGGGAGGGGTCTTGAGGGATGCATCGCGAACATCACCGGCTTTCTCGCCGAAGATCGCCCGCAGCAGCTTCTCTTCGGGCGTGAGCTGCGTCTCCCCCTTCGGCGTGACTTTGCCGACGAGAATGTCGCCCTGCTTGACCGTCGCTCCGATGCGGATGATGCCCGACTCGTCGAGATCGCGCAGTGCCGACTCGGACACATTGGGAATGTCGCGTGTGATCTCTTCCGGCCCGAGCTTGGTGTCGCGCGCCTCGATCTCGAACTCCTCGATGTGGATGGAGGTGTAGTAGTCCTCCTTGACGAGCTTCTCGGAGACGAGAATCGCATCCTCGAAGTTGTTGCCGCGCCACGGCATGAAGGCGACCAGAATGTTGCGGCCGAGCGCCAGCTCACCCGCCTCGGTGCATGGGCCATCGGCCAGGACCTGTCCCTTCCGGACGCGCTGGCCTTCGCGGACGATCGGCTTCTGCGTGATGCAGGTGTTCTGGTTCGAGCGCTTGAACTTGATGAGCTGGTAGATGTCGGCTCCGAACTCCTTCGTCTCTCCCGTCTCGACGTCTTCCGCCTCGACGCGAACGATGATCCGGTTCGAATCGACCAGATCGACCACGCCTCCACGCTTGCAGAGCACCACGGCGCCGGAGTCGCGCGCAACGATGTTCTCCATCCCCGTGCCGACCAGCGGTGACTCGGTGCGCAGGAGCGGAACCGATTGGCGCTGCATGTTCGCACCCATCAGAGCGCGGTTCGCGTCGTCGTTCTCGAGGAACGGGACGAGCGAGGCGGCAACCGAGACGAGCTGCTTGGGCGATACGTCGATGAAGTCGACCTTCTCGCGCTCGATGGAGACGAAGTCTCCGCTCTGGCGCGCAATGACGCGGTCGTGAACGAGGTTCCCTTCGTCGTCGGTGACCGCGTTGGCCTGCGCGATCGTGTAGCGCTCCTCGTCCCACGCCGAAAGGTAGAACGCATACGGCTCGGCCTCGCCTGGCTGAAGGAAGCTCTTCTTTCCTCGTCCTCCCTCCGATTGCGCAGCATTCGCCTTCGCGATCCGGTTGTTCTCTTTCTGAAGCTCGCGTTTTTCGACGATCTGTCCGAGCTCGAAGCTCGTGTCACCCGCCTTGATGATCCGATAGTGGTCGAGCACGCGACCGTTCTCGACCTTCTTGTAAGGCGACTCGATGAAGCCGTACTCGTTGATGCGCGCATAGCAGGCCAGCGACGAGATCAGCCCGATGTTCGGACCTTCCGGCGTCTCGATCGGGCAGATGCGCCCGTAGTGCGTCGGATGGACGTCGCGCACCTCGAATCCCGCACGCTCCCGGGACAGCCCGCCCGGTCCCAGGGCGGAAAGCCGCCGCTTGTGCGTGACCTCCGACAGGGGGTTCGTCTGATCCATGAACTGCGAGAGCTGCGATGATCCGAAGAACTCCTTGATCGCCGCGATGACCGGCTTGGAGTTGATCAGATCGTGAGGCATCGCCGAGTCGATGTCCTGATGCACCGACATCTTCTCCTTGATCGCACGCTCCATACGCACCAGGCCGATACGGAACTGGTTCTCGAGCAGCTCGCCGACGGCGCGAACTCTCCGGTTGCCGAGGTTGTCGATGTCGTCGACCCGGCCGACGTCCTTCCGGAGCCGCAGCAGGTAGTTGATGACCACGAAAAAGTCGTCCGGCGTCATCGTCTTCTGTGTGACCGGTGTGGTGAGGTCGAGCTTGATGTTGAACTTGAAGCGTCCCACACGGGAGAAGTCGTACTTGCGCGCATCGAAGAACATCCCCTCGAAGAGAGCCTTGGCCGACTCCAGAGTCGGAGGATCGCCCGGCCGCATCCGTCGATAGATCTCGATGATCGAGGCCTCGAACGACTTCGATGTGTCCTTCCGGACGGTGTTGAGCAGGATGTCGCTGATCAGATCCCACTCGGGGAAGATCACCTCGGTCTCGGTGACTCCACGATCGCGCAGCACCGATGCCCAGTCGCCCGCCAGGCTGTCGCCCGCCTCGAACAGGACCTCTCCCGTGCTCTGATCGACCACATCGGAAACGAACACCGCCTTGTCGAGCGTGCCGACGTCGACCTTCGTGGTCACCTCACCACTTTTGGCGAGGGCGTCGGCCATTTTCTTGTCCAGCTTGATCCCGGCGAAGATCGGCCGGATCTCGCGGCGACCGCGAATCGAGTGTTTCTCCTTCGCTTCTTCCTGATCGAGAACGCGCCGGTCGAAGGTCAGCTCCACCGAGTCGCCACTGCCCGGAAGGCGCAGGTGAATCGGCGTGTAGAACTGGCGGAGAATCTCCTCGTCGGTCGTCAGGCCGAGCGCACGGAGAAAGACCGAGCCGAGGAATTTCCTCTTGCGGTCGATCCGGACGTAAAGAATGTTCTTCTGGTCGTACTCGAACTCGACCCAGGAGCCGCGATAGGGAATGATCTTGGCCAGAAACGCGTGCGGCCCTTCCTTGGTGAAGAAGACGCCGGGAGAGCGGTGCAGCTGCGAGACGATGACCCGCTCGGTGCCGTTGATGATGAACGTTCCGTTGTCGGTCATCAGAGGAATGTCGCCGAAGAAGACCTCCTCCTCCTTCGCGTCGCGCATGTGCTTGACGCCCGTATCGGGATCCTTGTCGTAGACGAAGAGCCGGAACGTGACCTTGAGCGGAACGCTGTAGCTCATTCCGCGCTCCTGGCACTCCTCGACCGAATACTTCATCTGCAGGTCGACGGGGTTACCGCAGATGTCGCAGATCTCGACGCGATTCTTGTTGATCACACCGCAGCGCTGGCAGCCCACGGTCTCCTCGTGGGGATGATCAGTGATGATTTTCGCGCCGCAGTTCGCGCAGGTCATGCGCAGGTGCTCGAGCCCTTTCAACTGACCGCACTTGCACTCCCAGTTGCCGATCGAGTAGCGGACGAAGTCGAGCGAGCACGTCTCACGGAAATCGGAAAACGGAAAGACGCTCGTGAACACCGACTGAAGACCGGTGTCCTCGCGCTCTTCGGGGAGAAGATTCATCTGCAGGAAGCGCTCATACGATTTGCGCTGGACATCGATCAGGTTGGGCAACGCCATGTAACTCCGGATCTTGGAGAAATCATGGCGGACCGGCTCCTGCTTCGGCATGGCTCCGTTCATTGGCCGTGGCTCCTTTGTGAGATGGTGATCGATTCCACCGGTTTGCCGTCAATCGACGAAACGAGTCCCCGCAGCGCGGATCTCCCGCCTGAAGGGCTCGTTCTCGTCGCTTGTTTCCTCAGGGCCAGGTTCGCTCCTCAGGACAGCAACCGGAAAATCGGTGCTTCGTTTTGCGAGGTCTGCCGCAGGCAACGCGGCGAGAGGATTTCGCGGGCTCGAGCCGTCTGGAAAGGGCCGCTCCCCCCCTTTCCCGGCTCCACGATGCGATGAAGGCTCGGGGCGCAGGGCAACGCCCCGCAGCCCCTCGACCTCTTTTCTACTTGATCGCGACTTTGGCGCCGGCCTCTTCGAACTTCTTGCGAATCATTTCGGCCTCTTCCTTCGAGATCCCTTCCTTGATGCTCTGGGGTGCACCCTCGACCAGATCCTTCGCTTCCTTGAGGCCGAGGCTGGTCACTTCGCGGACAGCCTTGATCACGTTGATCTTCTTGTCGCCGATCTCGGAGAGAACGACGGTGAACTCGGTCTGCTCCTCGACCGGGGCCGCAGCGGCGGCACCGGCTGCCGCCATCGGCATGGCCATGGTCGCGGCCGCAGCGCTCACTCCGAAGCGCTCCTCGAGGGCCTTGACCAGATTGTTCAGGTCGAGAACCGACATCTCTTCGATCTGCTTCACGAAATCTTCAGTTGCGATAGCCATTGGGTTCAGCCTCCAATCATTTTGTTGACGATTTATTTCGATTCCGCTGTGGATCCCGACTTCTGACCGGCGATCTGGTCGAGGACCACGGCGAGGTTTCTCATGTTTGCGGACAAAACGGTCACCAGGTTGCGCACCGGCGCCTGGAGCATGAACAACAGACGCGCGACGAGCTCTTCGCGCGTGGGGAGGCTCGCAATCGTGTCGATCTCCGCCGCGGAGACGACCTGCCCGTCGAGCAGTGCGCCCTTGAATTGCAGTGCGGGAACGTCCTTCGCGAATCTGGTCAGCGCCTTCGCCAGAGCCACTGGATCGCCGTCATTGAACGCGACGGCGGTCGGGCCGGAGAAATGCTCGCGGAGGCCGATCATCGGAGAATCCTTCAGCGCGATGAGCGCGAGGGTGTTCTTGACGACCACATACTCCGAGCTGGTCTCCCGGATCTGCCTGCGGAGCTCGGTGACCTGCGGAACGGTGATTCCCTTGAAGTCGATCAGAAACGCATTGCTCGCCTTTTCCATCTGTGCGGCGAGCTCGCTCACTGCCTGATTCTTTTCTTCCCGGTTCATCGTCCGCTCCTCACTCGGCCTTCACTTCGGCGGCAGCCGGATCGATCTCGATCGACGGGCTCATCGTCGCTGTGACGAAGATGCTGCGCATGTATCGTCCCTTCGCAGCAGGCGGCTTCGCCTTCCGTACCGCGTGGATCACGGACGAGGCGTTGTCGGTGAGCTGCTCGGGCGTGAACGAGACTTTGCCGATCGGTACGTGAATGATCGACGTCTTGTCGACGCGAAATTCCACTTTTCCGGCCTTGATCTCCTGAATCGCTTTCGCGACCTCGAACGTGACCGTTCCGGTCTTCGGGTTCGGCATCAGCCCGCGGGGGCCGAGAACCTTTCCCAGACGACCGACCGAGCGCATCATGTCCGGCGTCGCAATCACTGCATCGAAGTCGACCCAGCCTTTCTGGATCTTCTCCACAACGTCGTCGCCTCCGACGAAATCGGCGCCAGCCTCTTCGGCTTCGCGCACTTTCTCGCCGGCTGCGATGACCAGAACGCGTTTCGTCTGGCCCGTTCCGTGCGGGAGCACCGTCGTCCCGCGGACCATCTGATCGGCGTGCTTCGGATCGACGCCGAGCAGGAGTGCGAGCTCGACCGTTTCGTTGAACTTCGCGAAGGCGATCTTCTTCAGAAGAGAGAACGCTTCGTCCAACGGATACGGTCGCTTCTCGACCTGTTCGGCGGCGGCACGATACTTCTTTCCGTGTTTCGCCATGTCACCTCCGTAGTGCAGACGATGCGGCTCGCACCGCATCTCCTACGATTGTTCCTCTCCCGGCGACGCGCCGGGAACCTTCCAACACTACTGAACTTCGAGACCCATCGACCGTGCGGTTCCTTCGATCGTTTTGACGGCTGTCTCGAGGGATGCGGCGTTCAGATCGGGCATCTTCGTTCGCGCGATCTCTTCGACCTGCTGCCTGGTGACGCTCCCGACCTTCGTCTTGTTCGGCACGCCCGACCCTTTCTGCAGCCCGGCAGCGCGGAGCAGCAGGACCGCGGCGGGGGGCGTCTTGGTGATGAACGTGAACGAGCGGTCGGCGTAGACGGTGATCACCACGGGGATGATCAGACCCTGCTGCGCCTGGGTCCGCGCGTTGAATGTCTTGCAGAACTCCATGATGTTCACGCCGTGCTGTCCGAGAGCCGGACCGACCGGCGGCGCCGGGGTCGCCTGTCCCGCCGGAATCTGCAGCTTGATGTAGCCGGTGATCTTCTTCGCCATCGTCGTTTTCCTTCACGGGTACCGGATTGCAGCCGGCGGAGCCCCGATTGCAATTCCGACCGTCTTCATCTCGTCTTCGCCGCCGCTCCCTGCTCCTCGGCCACGTCATACCGCGTCACCTGGAGAAAATCGAGCTCGACCGGTGTGGACCGGCCGAAGATCGTCACCATGACCTTCAGCGTGTTGCGATCGAGGTTGACCTCTTCGACCACGCCGGTGAAGTTCGTGAACGGGCCGTCGATGATCCGCACGTGCTCGCCGTGCTCGTAGACGTGCTTGGGCTTCGGCTTCTCCTTGGTCGACACCACCTGATGCAGAATCGAATCGACCTCTTCCTGAGTCAGCGGTGTCGGCTTCTTGCCCGTACCGACGAAACCGGTGACCTTCGGAGTGTTCTTGACCAGATGCCACGCTTCGTCCGACATTTCCATCTCGATCAGAATGTATCCGGGAAAGAACTTGCGCTGGACCTCGCGCTTTTTCCCCCCCTTCATCTCGACCAGCGTTTCGGTCGGGATCTTGATCTCTCCGAACTTCTCACGCATCGCCAGAGCGTCGATCCGCTGCTGGAGATTCTCTTTCACCCGCTCCTCGAACCCGGAGTAGGTGTGCACGATGTACCACTGCCTGTTGCCCGTCTCGCTCATGTCTAGACTGCTCCGAACTGCGTGAAGAGAAAATCGATCAGCCGGTAGAAGATCAGGTCACAGATCCAGAGATAGATTCCGAAGAAGATCGTCGCTGCCAGAACCACCCCTGTCGTCGAGACCACCTCGCGGCGAGCCGGCCAGGTGACCTTCTTCATCTCGGCTTTCGTTTCGCTCCAGAATTCCCTGATCGACTGCCACCACGCTCTCGGTGCGAATTGCATCTGTGTCTCCTGCGTTTCTCGCCAGTACTCAGTGATCAGTCGCCGGTCTGCCGGCTGCTCCCCACTGAAGACTCGCTCTCGAAGCTGGCAGGCCAGGAGGGATTCGAACCCCCAACCCGCGGTTTTGGAGACCGCTGCTCTACCGATTCGAGCTACTGGCCTTTCTCGGAATTTCCTCTCGCCGGACTCCAGGGTGAGAACGCCGCGCCCGAAGCCGCGGCTCGGTGATGCTACGCTTTGGTCTCCCGATGAACCGTTCGGCGACGGTCGTGCCGGCAGAACTTCTTCAGCTCCAGCTTCTCGGTCATCGTCTTCCGGTTCTTCGTCGTCGAATAGTTCTTCCGCTTGCACTCGGTGCACTGCAGGATGATGATCTCTCGGACTGCTGCCATGTTTCTTCTCCGCTTCGCTTCGAGATCTGCACCCGGCACCGCCGGCGGCTCCGATCCGAAACTCGATGTCTGACTTCGGTGGAGCCCTCGACGAGATTTGAACTCGTGACCCCGTCCTTACCAAGGACGTGCTCTACCCCTGAGCTACGAGGGCGCTTCCGGATGCCGGCTGTGAAAACTGGCACGCGCGGCCCGTTTCGACAGTCAACATTCGGATCTGGAGCGGGAGACGGGATTCGAACCCGCGACCAACAGCTTGGAAGGCTGTGACTCTACCCCTGAGTTACTCCCGCAAACCTCGGCTTCCAGTCGTCAGCCTCCCACCCGGGCAGGAACCTGACGACTGACAGCGAGATGGTGGAGGCGGATGGATTCGAACCACCGTAGGCCTTGAGCCAACAGATTTACAGTCTGCCCCCTTTAGCCACTCGGGCACGCCTCCAACGATTCTGACGATCGACATCCCTGAGCTCCGTCCCGCCGTCCCGCGACCTCGTGGAGCTGGCGATGGGACTCGAACCCGCGACCTGCTGATTACAAATCAGCTGCTCTACCAACTGAGCTACGCCAGCACACACGTCCATTCTGTCAATGATCCGCCGATGATCCGCCGAAGCAGAAGATTCAAACGAGTGAAGACACGCCTTTCTTCCCACGCAGGCGTCGGGCACTGAGGCTTATAGCAGATCTGGCTAACGACCGGCAACAGGAGTGTTATTCCGCCGCCTCGAGCTGGGCCGCTCCACCCCGCCTCGCCAGCACGATCAGCATGATAACGACGGCGACTCCGAGGGCGTGGAGAATGAGGCCCGTCCGGAACAGACGAGGTCGGTAGTGAAGCTCGAAGGTTCCCGGCCGGAAGCCACGCCGCGAGAACGATCTCCATTGGCCAGCGAGTGTAGCACCGGGCCTCACCGGTCCTGCCTTACGATCTCGTATGCAATGACCGCGGCCGCAGTCGCGACGTTCAGCGAGTTGACGTGGCCGCGCATTGGAATCGCTATCGTCGCATCACAATGCGCAAGAACATTCTGGCGAATGCCCTTCGCTTCATTACCCAGCACGACTGCTACCTTTCCCTCGAAATCGACTTTCCACACCGGCTGACCTTCCATTGCCGCGGCGTATGTCCAGAAACCCGATTCCTTCAAGCGATCGAGTGTTCTCGCGAGATTCGTCACCTGAACCACCGGCACCCACTGCGAGGCTCCCGCCGACGCCTTGATCGCTCCGCTGGAAAGCCCCGCGGTCTCATGCTCGGGGAGAATCACGAAGTCGACCCCGAAACCGTCGGCAACCCGCAGGATCGCTCCCAGATTCTGCGGATCCTGGATCCCGTCGAGAATGAGCACGAACCGGGTCGTCTCGGTCAGCACGTCGTCGAAATCGGCGTACCCCCCACCGGCGATCTCGGCGACCACGTTGTTGTGAACCTGTTGTCCAGCCAGCCGTCCGATCTCCTCTCTGGGCAGCCGTCTCACCGGCACTCCGGCGTTCCGCGCGCTCTCGAGGATCCGAGCGACTTTCCCCTTCTCCTCTCTCGCCACACCGACCCACCGAATCCGCTCGGGGTGCGACCTGATCGCCTCCAGAACAGGATTGAAGCCGTAGACGATCATCGATTGCTCCTCAGCCCGGCCGCGATGTGAAGGGGGAGTCGCGGTCCCCGGTAGACGAATCCCGTATACACCTGAACCAGATCGGCACCTGCCTCCAACTTCGCCCGCGCGCCGGCTGCGTCGAAGATGCCACCGACACCGATCAATGGATATCCCGCACCAGCGAGCTGACGCAATCGACGCACGACCTCGGTCGACAAAGAAAGGAGCGGTCGTCCGGACAACCCTCCCGCCTCTCGTCCCTCTGCCCCTGACATGCCTGGCCGGCTCACTGTGGTATTCGTTGCCACGATTCCATCTGCCAGCTCGAGGCAGACGGTGGCCACGTCTGCAAGCTCCCGTTCCGACAGATCGGGTGCGACCTTCACGAGCAGCGGATGATCACCGGGAGCGCGGAACGCGAGACGGAGACGCTCCTGGCGAAGCACCGTGAGCAGCTCGCGCAGGTGATCCGGACTCTGAAGCTCTCGAAGCCCGGGCGTGTTGGGCGACGAAACGTTGATGACGACCCCGTGAGCCAGCGGCGCGAGCATGCGGTACGCCATTCGGTAGGACTCCGCCGCCCCAGCCAGCGGAACATCGCGATTCTTGCCGAGGTTCGCGAAGACCGGCACCTGCTCCCCCGAGCTCTCGCCTCGTCCCCGGTGGTTCCACAACGATTCGAGCCGCGCGGCGACGGCAACGGCTCCCTCGTTGTTGAACCCGAGACGATTGATGATCGCACCGTGTTCGGCCACGCGGAACATTCTCGGCTGGGGATTTCCAGCCTGAGGCGCGAAGGTCACTGTCCCGACCTCGACGAACCCGAATCCGAGCGCGGCCAGGAAGGGAACCATGCGCGCGTTCTTGTCGAATCCCGCCGCGATTCCCACCGGATTGCGAAATCGAAGCCCCCACAATGCGACCTCGGGGCCCTCAGCGCGCGCACGCGCGCTCCGCTCGACGGCCCTCAGCAGGCTCGGAACGCTCTGCAACCTCTCGATCTGCCTCACGGTCAGATCGTGTGCCGCCTCCGCATCGAGACGAAAGAGGATCGAGCGCACCGCTCGATACATCATCGCAGGGCCTGCTCGAGGCAGCGCCGAGCCCTCTCGAGGGGGGAGACCACCGGAGCGAGCTCCGAGATCCGGCTGCCGCGTGTCATCAGCGGAACAGCGCGATGGAGCTCGGGCCCGTGCGCGGCTCCCATCAGCACGATGCGGATCGGCATGAAGAGGTTTTTTCCCTTCTGACCGGTCGCGGTTTTCAACCGCTCGACCATCTCCTGATAGGCTTCCGAAGACTCCGGCTCACCGTGGAGCTCCAGATCTTCCCTCAGCTTCTCGATGATCTCTCCGCTCGAAGGACTCTCCAGGACCTGCCGGTTTTCTTCATCACCGATGAGGCGGCTCACGTCGTGATCGAAGAAAAACCGAAGGGCATCCGTGAGCTCATCGAGTGTCTGAGCGCCTTTCTTGACCAGGTCGATCGCATCATCCAACCAGGCATCGAGGGAGGCGGTTTCGCCACGGATCCAGCCGGCTGCACGAAAGCGGCCGGCGAGGCGGACTCGCAGGGAGGATGCGCTCGCCGAGTGAATGTATTGGCCGTTCATCCAGGCGAGCTTCTGTGGATCGAATACAGCGGGTGCCGGGTTGACGCGCGAGAGCGAGAAGCTCGCGACCGCATCGTCGATCGAGAAGATCTCCCGTCCGTCCGGAGCTGACCATCCGAGAAGCGTCAAATAGTTCACCATCGCTTCGGGGAGAAATCCCTCGTCCGCATAGGCTGCTACGGAGGTCGCACCGTGACGTTTCGAGAGCTTCGAACGATCCTGACCGAGGATCAGCGACACGTGAGCGAACGCCGGAATCGGCCAGTCGAGGGCGCGATACAGAAGAACCTGACGATGCGTGTTGGTCAGGTGCTCCTCCGCCCGGATCACGTGCGTGATCTCCATGTCATGATCGTCCGCGACCACCGAAAAGTTGTAGGTTGGCATCCCGTCGGACCGGAGGATGATGAAGTCGCCGAGCGACTCTCCACGCCAGGTGATCTCGCCGCGGATCAGGTCGTCGATGGTCACATCGCCGGAAAAAGAGCCCTCGCCTTCACGCGGCACATGAAAGCGGACGACGAACGGCTCCTTCCCGGCTCGTGCACGAGCCTCCTCGGCGGAGAGATGAAAGCAGGTCAGGTCATAGTGAGGCGGCCTGCTCTGCGCTTCGGCCTCCGACCGCTTCCGGTCGAGGTCCTCCTCGGTGCAGAAGCAGCGATAGGCGCGGCCGCGCTCGAGAAGCTCGCCTGCAACTGTGCGGTAGCGCTCGAACCGCTCCGACTGCCGATAGGGGGCGTGAGGTCCCCCGATGTCCGGCCCTTCCTCCCAGTCGAGACCGAGCCAACGGAGATCGTCGAGCACCATCGCTTCCGATTCCCGCGTCGACCTCGCCTGGTCCGTATCCTCGACGCGGATGACGAATGTCCCGTGATGATGGCGTGCGAACAACCAGTTGAAGATCGCCGTCCGCGCTCCACCGACGTGAAGATGTCCTGTCGGTGAAGGGGCAAACCTGACGCGGACGCTCATGGCACCTCCGGCGGCACCGACACGGCGACCGTGGCGATCGCACAGATTCCTTCACCACGGCCGACGAAACCGAGGTGATCGGTCGTCGTCGCTTTCACGCTGACGGACCCGGTCTGAAGTGAAAGCAGACTCGCGATCGAGTCGACCATCGCAGCACGATGCTCCGCCAGGCGAGGCTTCTGAGCGATCACCGTGATGTCGACGTTGACCACCGCATGTCCCGATCTCTCGACGAGCACGAGCGCCTCGCGAACGAACCGATCCGAGCTCTCGTCCTTCCATCTCGGATCACTCGAAGGAAAGTGATCTCCGATGTCGCCTGCGGCCACCGAGCCGAGCAGCGCATCGGTCAGTGCATGCAGCACGGCATCTGCATCGGAATGGCCGGAGAGGCCTCCGTGAGTGGAAATCCGGACTCCGCCCAGGATCAGCGGTCGCGTCTCGTCGAAAGGATGAATGTCGATGCCATGGCCGATTCGAATCATGAAATACTCCAGCGGTCGTAGTTCGATTCCGCGATCAGAAGGTCCTCATCCCGGGTGATCTTGATGTTGGCCGAATCGCCTTCGACGATTCTCACTTCGCCTCCCGAGCGCCGGACGGCTCCCGCCTCGTCGGTCGCTCGATAGCCTGCGTCCGCAGCTGCAGCCATCGCATGACGCAACACTTCGAGACGAAAACACTGCGGCGTCTGCGCGGCGACGAGATCATGCCGGTCGGGCGTCTCGAAGAGCAGTCCGTCGCGAACACGGTGGATCGTATCGCTCACCGGCACGACGGGAATCGCGCCGCCCGACCGCTGCGCGAGGTCGAGAAGGTGGTGAAATGAGGCGAGTGTGAAGAAGGGGCGGACTGCGTCGTGGACGGCGACGAGAACGTCATCGTCCTCCCGGATCCCCTCCAACGCATTCCGGACCGAATCGAAGCGAGTCTCCCCACCGGCGACGATCGTCACACGATTCCACGCCGAGACACGGACCAGATCCTCCACATGGTCGCGGAACTTGGGGGCCACGGCGAGGATGAGACGGCTGACGGTCGAATCGGAGAGAAATCGATCGACGGCGTGCGCGACGATCGGTTTGCCGCGAAGCGGGCGATACTGCTTCGGTATCGGTCCGCCGAATCGCGACCCCGAGCCGGCGGCTGGTATGATCACGACGCAGTGCATCGGCTTTTTGTCCGTCGCTCGGGCGTCGGAGGTCGCGCTCAGACCTCCATGATCTCCTTCTCTTTGTGCTCGAGCGCCTCGCCGACCTGCGCGATGTGGCGGTCGGTCAACTTCTGGATCTCCTCATGCCCACGCTTCTCGTCGTCCTGCGAGATCTCGTGCTCTTTTTCCATCTTCTTGAGCTTGTCGTTGCCGTCCCGCCGAACCTGGCGGATCGCCGTGCGCGCATCTTCAGCCATCGCGTGGGCCTTCTTCGACAACTCCTTCCGCCTCTCTTCCGTCAACGGAGGGATTGGAATCCGGATGACCTTTCCATCACTCGAGGGATTCAGACCGAGATCCGCCGAGCGGATCGCCTTCTCGATGGTGGGAATCAGGGACTTGTCCCACGGCTGGGCGGTGATCAGAGACGCTTCGGGCACCGCCAGATTCGCCAGCTGGTTGAGCGGAGTGTCGGTTCCGTAGTAGTTGACCGTGACGGAATCCAGAACGGACGTCGACGCACGTCCGGTCCGCAGCTGCTTGAACTCGCCGTGCAACACTTCGATGGCCCCGTGCATTCGCCGCTCGAGATCCTTCAAAACGTCTTTGATCATTCCGTGCCTCCCACCGGCACCGGCTGGAGCTCGTCGGAAACGATCGAGCCGATGTCTTCCCCCAGCACGGCGCGCCGGATGTTTCCTTTTTGCAGGAGTGAGAAGATGCAGATCGGAATCGAGCTTCCGCGGGCCAGATCGATTGCCGAGGCGTCCATGACCTCGAGACGATCGGCGAGAACCTGCTGGTAGGTCGCGCGCTCGATCCTCGTGGCGCGGGGATCGGCGTTGGGGTCAGCCGTGTAGATTCCGTCGACTTTCGTCGCCTTGAAGATGATCTCGGCTTTCAGCTCACTCGCCCGCAGAGCCGCGGCCGAATCCGTCGTGAAGAACGGATTCCCCGTGCCGGCGGCGCAGATGACCACCCGTCCCTTCTCGAGGTGGCGAATGGCGCGGCGCCGGATGAACGGTTCGGCGACCTCCGCCATGGTGATGGCCGAGGTCACGCGCGTGATCACGCCGCGACGCTCGAGCGCGTCCTGCAGGGCGATGGCATTGATGACCGTCGCGAGCATTCCCATGTGATCGCCCGCTACGCGATCGATGCCCTCGGTCGCGGCGGTGACGCCGCGAAAGATGTTCCCGCCGCCGATGACGATCGCGACCTGTACGCCGAGCTTATGCACGCTCGCGATCTCGTCGGCGATCTCGGCGAGCGTATCGGGATCGATCCCGTACTTCCTCGGTCCCATCAACGCCTCGCCCGAAAGCTTGAGAAGAATTCTTCGATAGCGCGGTGTCAGGCTCTGCTCCATTCGTTGAGTCCCATGATCGATGAAGTTTATATCAGGTCGTGCGCAACCGCTCGCCCTGCGGCAGCACGGCCCTGGGCAAAAAAAACGGGGACTCGAGGTCCCCGTCTCTCCCCTGATTCCTGATGCCTATTGGCCCGCCTGAGCCATCACCTCGGCGGCGAAGTTGTCTTCCCGCTTCTGGAGCCCCTCACCCAGTTTGAACCGGGCGAACCTGCGGACCTCGAGCTTCGTGTCGGTTTCGTTCTGCTGCTTCAGCAGATACTGGGCCACCGTCACCTTGTCGTCGCGTACGAAGGGCTGCTCGAGAAGGGCGGTCTCCGCATAGAACTTTTCCATTTTCCCGGCGACGATCTTCTCGACCACGGCTTCCGGCTTGCCCGATTTGAGAGCCTGATCGCGAGCGATCTCCTTTTCGGTATCCAGATCGGACGCCGGCGCTTCCTCCCGCTTGACGTAGCGCGGCTCCGAGGCGGCGATGTGCATCGCGATCTCGCGAGCGACGTTCTCGATCTGCGGCTTGAGCACCGCATTCCCGGCACCGAGCTCGACGACGACTCCGATCCTTCCATTGCCATGCACGTAGTGCCCGATCAAACCATGATCTCCCGCCCGGTAACTGGCGAAGCGCCGCACCGAGACATTCTCGCCCATCCTGGCGACCTTTTCGGAGATGACCTGCTCGACGTTGTGATTCTCCGGATCATCGGGCCACTTGACTTTCATCAGCTCCTCGACGCTCTTCACCCCGCTGGAGGCGATCAACGCCGCCACGTCGCTGACGAATGTCCTGAAATCGTCGGTCTTGGCCACGAAGTCGGTCTCGCAGTTGACCTCGGCGAGCACGGCCGTGGAACCGGCGACGTGCACGTGAACCAGCCCTTCGGTGGCAATCCGCCCCGCCTTCTTTCCTGCGGCCGCGAGCCCTTTCTTTCGAAGAACCTTCACCGCCTCTTCGAAATCTCCTCCCGCCTCCGTCAGCGCTGCCTTGCAATCCATCATGCCGGCGCCGGTGCGCTCGCGTAGTTCCTTGACCTGTGACGCTGAAATCTGAGCCATGATCTTCTCCTGACTTCCGTAGCGGCGGCAACGAACGGCCGCGCCACACTCATCGCGGTGTCTGCGGATTCGCCTCCCCTTGGGCGCACCCTCTCTCCCCTTCGTCGGGAGGAGGCGATGCGACGCGATCGAATCGCGGATCAGCTCGCCGGAGTCGCCTCGGCGACGACCGCATCCGGCGCTTCGGGGACCACGGATGGTTCGATGCCGCTCTCGGCTTCTTCTTTACCCTCGGCGGCGATGTATCGCTCTTCGGCGATGCCGTACCCTTCGAGCACGGAATCGGCGATTTTTTGGGTGAAGAGACGAATGGCGCGAATCGCATCGTCATTGCCCGGAATGACGTAATCGATCGCCTCGGGGTCGCAGTTCGTATCGACGATCGCGACTATTGAAATGCCGAGTTTTTTCGCCTCCATGACGGCGATGTGCTCCTTCTTAGGGTCGATCACGAAGAGCGCATCGGGAAGGCTGTCCATCTCTCGGATTCCGATCAGGTTCTTCTGCAACTTCTCACGCTCCCGATCGAGCGCGGCACGCTCCTTCTTCGAGAGCTCCTTGTCGGTGTCGGCGAGAACCGCCTCGAGCTCCTTGAGTCGTTCGATCGATTTTCGCACGGTCGTGAAATTGGTGAGAGTGCCACCCAGCCACCGGTTGTTGACGTAGAACATCCCGCAGCGATTGGCCTCTTCGAGGATCGCGTCCTGCGCCTGCCGTTTGGTGCCCACGAACAGGATGCGCTTGCCCTGCAATGCCAGCTCGGTGATGTAAGCGGAAGCTTCCTTGAAGAGCTTGAGCGTTTTCTGCAGATCGATGATGTAGATCCCGTTGCGCTTGCCGAAGATGTACTTTTTCATCTTCGGATTCCAGCGCTTGGTCTGATGACCGAAATGCACGCCAGCTTCCAAAAGCTCTTTCATCGTGATTGATACCGCCAAGTCATCCTCCTTTGTTCGAAAACGGTCGTTGGTGGCGTACCGGGCGATCTTCACTTCCCGGCCGCAACGGGACTCCTACAGCAAAAGGACAGGGGTCGGGAACGACCCCTGTCCTTCAATCTAGTTCCAAAGAGAGAAGAGAACCATACGAGCGACTAGCGCTTGGAGAACTGGAAGCGGGCGCGGGCACCGCGCTGGCCGTACTTCTTTCGCTCCTTCATCCGCGGATCGCGTGTGAGGAGGCCGGCCTTCTTCAACCGCTTGCGAAGCTCTCCGTTGTAGCTGAGAAGCGCGCGAGAGATCCCGTGACGAATCGCGCCTGCCTGGCCCGTCGGGCCGCCGCCATCGACCGTCACGACGATGTCGAAGTGATCGACCGTCTCGGTCAAAGAGAGAGGCTGTTTGATGATCATCTTGAGCACTTCGTTCGGGAAGTACTCGTCGAACTTTCGACGGTTCACCACGATCTGGCCGCTCCCCTGGCGCAGGTGCACGCGGGCCGTCGATGTCTTTCGTCTGCCTGTTCCGTAGTATTCGACCACCGCCAAGATTGCCTCCGTCCTAACCTTCGATCTCGAGCTTCTCGGGCTGCTGAGCCTGATGCGGATGCTCCGAGCCGCGGTAAACCTTCAGCTTCTTCAACATCTTTCGGCCCAGCCGGCTCTTGGGGAGCATTCCCCAGACCGCTTCCTCGATCATCTTCTCAGGCTTCTCGGTGCGGACGAACCGTGCCGCCCTCTCCTTCAGGCCGCCGGGATACCCCGAGTGCCTGCGATAGAGCTTGCCGGTCTCTTTCCGCCCCGTCAGCACGATCTTTTCGGCGTTCACCACAATGACGTGATCGCCCGTGTCGAGAAACGGTGTGTAGACCGGCTTGTTCTTGCCGGCGAGAATCGTCGCGATCTCGGTCGACAGCCGTCCGAGAACTTTCCCTTCCGCGTCGATCACGAACCAGCGCGCCTGAATGTCACCCTCTTTCGGGAAATACGTACGCATGAGTCTCCTGCAAACAGCCCGATTGGAAATTTCGAATCTTCGGAGATTTCGGCGGGAGCGCGTGCTCGAACTGCGAAATCGTCGAAAGACACCACACCACTCCCCGTTCAAGGGGCGTGAAACGGTAACACTGCGAACGTACCGTGTCAAGGCGGATATTCCCCCGGAAGTGCTATCCGGGAACGCACGACGAAGCCCATCCCGCAGCGGGACCGCCTATGGTACAAGCGCCCAGTGATCGAGAAAGATCCACGCCGGATCAGGACCATGTTCGCGACGATCGCCCATCGATATGATGCGGCGAACCGGATCCTCTCCTGCTGTTTCGACGTCTCCTGGCGGCGAATGGTCGCCCGCCGCCTTCTGCCCGCACCAGGGCGGGTTCTCGACCTCGCCGCTGGCACCGGCGATCTGTCCATCGACCTCGCCCGCAACGGGGGACACCGGGTCATCTCCGCCGACTTCACTTTCGAGATGCTCCTCGCCGGACTCGACAAGCTCGCGCGCTCGAGGGTCGAGGTCCGTCAGGTTGCAGCCGATGCCCTGGCGCTTCCCTTCGCCAGCGGGCTGTTCGATGGAGTGACCGTGGCCTTCGGCATTCGAAACTTCGCAGATCCCCTCGCCGGGCTTCGCGAGATCGCCAGAGTGACCCGACAGGGCGGCGCGGTCGGAGTTCTGGAATTCTCGCGTCCAGCTCGTTTGCTCGAGCGCGTCTTCCGCTGGTATTTTCATCACCTCCTCCCTCGGATCGGAGGACTCATCACCGGCTCGAGAACGGCATACGAATACCTTCCCCTTTCGGTCGAAGAATTTCCCGAGGGGGACGCATTCCTGAGTCTGATGAAGGACGCAGGCCTGAAGGGCTTGACGGCCGCACGACTCAGCGGCGGAATCGTGACCTTCTACCGGGGAGAAAAGGAATGAGCGCGCAGATTCTCGACGGAAGACACGTCGCTGGCGAGATCGAGTCCCGGCTGGTACGGCAGATCGCCACGCTGGCATCCGAGGGAATCCGACCCGGGCTGGTTGCCATCCGTGTCGGCGACGACCCCGCGTCCGAGATCTATGTTCGGAACAAGGCGCGAAAGGCCGAGGAGCTCGGATTGTCGGGCGTCGAGCTGGCATTGCCTTCCCGCACTTCCGAGTCGAGTCTTCTCCGAGAGCTCGATCGCCTCAACCGCGACGAGTCCGTCGACGGCATTCTGGTCCAGCTCCCGCTCCCCTCGCACATCGCGACTGAAACGATCATCGAGTCCATCGACCCGCAAAAGGACGTCGACGGGTTTCATCCCTCGAACGTCGGCCGGCTGCACCTCGGGCAGCCGGCTCTCACTCCATGCACGCCGGCAGGAATCATCGAATTGATCCGATCAACGGGGGTCGCGATTCGCGGATTGCACGCGGTCGTCGTCGGTCGCAGCAACATCGTCGGCAAGCCGGTCGCGGCCATGCTGCTCCAGAGCGATGCGACCACCACGATCAGCCACTCGCGCACTGCGGACCTCGGGTCCATCACGCGCCAGGCGGACATTCTCGTCGCCGCCGCCGGCAGACCATTGATGATCGATGCATCGATGATCAAGCCCGGGAGCATCGTGATCGATGTGGGAATCAACCGCATCTCCGATCCGGCCACTGCCACCACCATGCTGGCCCACGATCAGGGAAAGCTCGAGACGTTCAACGCGCGTGGAAACGTGCTCGTCGGCGATGTCGACTTCGGCGGAGCGCGGGAGATCGCTTCGTGGATCACCCCCGTGCCGGGAGGCGTCGGCCCGATGACCATCATCATGTTGATGTCCAACACGGTCGCTGCGGCGATGGGAAGACGGCGATGATCCTGCGCGTCGGGCTGACAGGAGGGCTGGCATCTGGAAAGTCGACCGTGGCTGATACGCTCGCCGGCCTCGGCTGTTTCGTCGTCGATGCCGACGAGGTCGTCAGCGATCTCTATCGCCGCGGCGCCTCCGGCTACGAAGCTCTCGTCAGGAAATACGGAAAGGAGATTCTCGATCAGCAGGGAGAGATCGATCGCGAGAGGTTGTCGCTCCTCGCGCTGGCCGACGACATCCACGCAAGTGAGCTGAATCGTCTCATCCATCCTCTCGTCGCCGAGAAAATCGAACAGATCCTTCGGAACGAGGAGGCGCGCTTTCCCGGGCGTGACCGCATCGCCGTCGTCGAAGCAACCCTCCTTCTCGAGGCCGGCAATCGCGAACGCTACGACACGATCGTCGTCGCCGACGTCGATCCGGAAGAGCAGGTTCGTCGTGCGGTCGGCCGCGGACTCGATGAGGCGGAGGCGCGAAAAAGAATCGCGCGACAGATGTCACGCGAGCAGCGATTGCGGCACGCCGGCCACGTCATCGACACCAGCGGAGATCTTCGCTCGACCGAGGTTCAGACGCACCGGCTCTTCACGATTCTGCGCGAAGAGCTCGAGCGGAAGGAGCAGCCGCCTGCCAAATGAAAAGAGGCCCCATCGAAATGGGGCCTCTCGGGCAAAGCATCGGGCTTCGATGTTACGGGGTCGGCGAAGTGTCCGTCATCGTCGTGTCCGTGGCGGTCATGTCCGTCGAGGTCATCGTCATATCCGTCATCGAGGTGTCCGTCATCGAGGTATCCATCATCCCGGTATCGGTGTCCATCATGCCGGTATCGGTCGCCGTGGTTGCGGTCATTTCGGTTTCGGTGGCCACTGCATCGATGTTCACGGTCTCCTCTTTTCGACAGGAAACGGCGAATATCGTGACGACCAGAACTGCAACCAACGTCAGTACAAACGACTTCTTCATGGAAATCTCCTTTTTGTTTTTAGTCAGACCTGGGGCCTGAGTTCGGTTCTTCTGGGAAAACCGGCCTGCGTTCACGATTACTCGGTTGCCTCGATCACCTCACTTTTTCATTCGGTCCAGGAATGTCTCGCTTCAGTCTGCGGTCACCGCAAAGCAAACCCATGAGGGAAAAACCGGAGTGCGAGCCAGCATCATCAGTGCCAGAACCGGACGAGCATTCCCCCCCACCGGATCCGTGGCTCGCCCGGAGCAGAGTCGTATATATGCGGTAGGCGATCCCAAAGTCAAGTCGCCAGACTCTGAAAAGTGAGCCCTGAGGACGCAAATTCAGTCTGCTGCGGCTCGGGAAACAACTCGTGGATATAGATAGTTTGGAAGGGGACGAGCTGTCAGGGAATCGGAAACGGAGGTACCACCCGATCCTGACGCAAAACCGGAACGATTTCGACGATCTGCAGCTCGGGCTTCGCCTCCGGCGCAGGCTGACGATGGATCGTCCCATCCCGCGGTTCAGGAGTCGCGTCGCTGATCCACTCTTCACCGTCGAAAATCCACATGGCTCTCGTCCTTCCCGGCGCCACCAGGCTCGCCTGACGAAAGGGTACTTCAAGCGGCCTGCCATCCGGCATCCCGGTCCTGAATCAAGCATAAATCTCGTTTATTCAGTGATTTGCCGACCTCGATCCAAGCGGAGATCGTTCGTGGCGATTTCACACCTGTGTCCTCTGGAGGACAACCAATCCCACAAAACGATCAGCGGGCTTCGATGTGAGCGCGAAGCAGGCGATACGCTGCGCCGCGATGGGAAGAGCGGTCCTTTTCTTCGGGAGACATCTCCCCGAACGTACGAGCGCACCCTGCCGGGACAAACCAGGGATCCCAGCCGAAGCTCTCCTTCCCTCGAGGCTCGGTCACGACCTCGCCTTCGACCTCCCCGACGAAGAGCTTCTGTTCGACTCCATCCCAATAGCCGACACAACAGACCGCGCGGGCGCTGCGGTCAGCAAGCCCGCTCGCCAGCTCTGCCAGTCCCTTCCCGCCGGCCCAGTCGAGCAGCCAGCGGATGTAAGGGCCTGGAAAACCCGCCAGTTGGGAAAGCCCGAGCGCGACATCCTCGACGATGAGCCCTCCGCCTCGGCGCACCATCGCGGACTCGAGCTTGTAACGGGTGATCTCTTCGATGGTGCCAGCCTGGATCTCCGGAAAGTCGATTGCGAGACGGAGGAGCGGGATGCCGAGGATGCGCTCGGCTTCGACGGCCTTGTTCGGATTGGAGGAGAAGAAAACGAGGCGAGGGTGCCGGTTCGTCACAGCGAACCGGACAGGGGGATGCGTCCGTTCACGGCGGACTGAATTCTCTGGCGGAGACGATCTGGAGCGGTTAGGCGATTGAGACGGCAGCGGACGAAGAGGCGAAGGCGTTTGAGAATCACGACGCGATCATCGCATTCCTTGCATTGTTCGAGATGCCGGAGAAGATCGCTGCACTTTCCTTCACCGAGCTGCCCGTCCAGATAGAAGTGCGCAACACGTCTCAGATCGTCACAACCCATCGCAGTCTCCTCTTTGGCGTAGTGACGACATGCGATGGTTGAAACTCGGCTACTCCAACTGGAATTCCTCTTCCTGCCCTTCTTCGATCTCGAAGTCGAACTCTTCGGTGTCGGCGGCGAAGAGCTCGAGATCCTCTCCCTCCGCCTCTTCCGGCTCGTCGAGCGATTCCGCTGTCCCGGCCGACTTCTTTTTCGGCTTCGTCTCATCCTTCCGCGACCGCATTTTCGCCGGCTCGCCGCTGCGGATGTATCCGTATTTCTTCGCGTACTCGAGCAGTGTTCGCTCCAGCATTTTCCGTCCGCGGTACAGACGCGACATCACCGTTCCGACGGGGCAATCGAGAATCTCGGCGATCTCCTTGTAGGAGAAGCCCTCGATGTCGGCGAGAAGGACGACCATTTTGTAGTCGTGAGGCAGCGTGTCGAGCGCCCGCTTGACGTCCTCGTCCATCATGTCCTGAAAGATCTCGCTTTCCGGATCCTTGATCAGATCGGGGGCGTTTTTCTGGATCACGCGCTCGTACGATTCTTCGATCTCCGAGAAATCGATTTTGTGCGGAGTGAGCTTCTTCTTCCGGTAGTTGTTGATGAACGTGTTCTTCATGATCTTGAAGAGCCACGCCTTGAAGTTCGTACCCTCTTCGAATTTGTCGTAGTATTTGTACGCCTTCAGGTACGTCTCCTGAACCAGGTCCTCGGCGTCCTCCGAGTTCCGCGTCATCCGGTACGCCGTGTTGTAGAGGGAGTCGACGTACGGCATCGCTGCCCGCTCGAAGTCCCATCCCTGCTCGTGCTCGTATGCTTCCGCGCTCTTCATGATCTCTCCGGTTAGCCCATCCGCCCCGTACGTGAATCGTTCATAAGTCGTGCCGCCTGGTAGGTTAGATGCGATCACCTCGAAAATAGTTACCAGTAGCAGCAAAATAACTTTTCTGCGGCCCCCAACTTGCTAATCGGCAGCAAGTTACGGTCTCGACCGGACCGCACAACCGCTCTGCGCGCATCCGCTCCAAATCGACGAGGGTCCAACCGATCGCCTCCTGACCGTCGCCTGTTCGAGACACATTCGTCCTCCATTGGCGACTCACTTCGATCATTCTACGCTTGTCAGGGAAAGTTGGTCTGAGGGAACGCTGGTAAACAAACTGTGAACGAACGGTATTCCTCGCCAGGAGATTGTATCACCGACCCGATCCCAAATCAATCGTCCTCGCAAAGACGCATGAGCTGCTCGTAGCTCTCGGTCAGCCGGATGAACCGCTCCGCGGCCAACTGCTGCTCTCCAGCCGGCGCCCCGAAGAAACGGTCGGGATGCCAGGCGGCCGCCTGTTTTCGATAGGCGGAGATCACGCGCTGCCTCGTGACGGGAGGCTCCAGCCCGAGCTCGCTCAGCAAGGCCGCAGAGTCGACGACCGGTTTCCGCCGGCAGAAGGTCGCCGCCCCGGCCCTGTCGGCGGAAGCCGGCCTGGCATGCTTCGCGTAGTCGATGTACTCGAAGCGGTAGCGAGCCCGCAACCGCGCCAGCGCATCGGTCTGGAAACCGAGTGCAAAGCTGAGCTCGAGCAGTGCGTCGTACTGCACGAGAGGAACGGTCGACCCGCTCGCCACCGCCGTTCGCACCGCGGATTCGAGGAGTGCGGTGCTCTCGGCACGGCTGCTCCTTCGGGCGAATTCGGCGGCCCAGCTTCCCAGATCGATGTTGGTCGTGTACGGTGCGAACGCGTTTCCCACCTCGCGGATCAGCCGCACCGACTGGCTCGGATTCAGCCCTCCCAAGCGAGCGATCTGGAAGAGAATCGACGCTGCGATCGCCTCGCGGCTCCGATCCGCACCGTCGGGCGCTCCAGCTCGCGCGCGATCCCGTTCGGCCCTGCTCAATCCAGACGCGATCAGGAGGAATCCCGCGAGCCCCGCCCCGACGATCACCATCACCACGGCAGCCACGAACGCCATGCCGTAATCATCGCATCGGAATCCTCGCAGCGCACTCCAAGGACGTTTCCGACCCCGGAGAGGGCGGGGCTCGGGCTCCTCCGGGCGGCTTGGGTCGCTCTGGCAAGCACCTGGACGAAGCGATTTGCGCTTCGTTGCAGTCGTGCGAGCCTGTTGCTCCGGCCGGCGCGCAACTGCTTCGCCCTTACGAGCTCAGTATCCGCTGAAGCTCTCCGACTCTCTGTTCGAGCTCGGAATCAGGCAGAACCGGCACGGAACCATCGACATCGATCGACTCGTCGACGCTGATCCAGCTTCGGCAGCCGGCATACTCGCTCCGATTGATCACCTCGACGGGATGCGGAAGACGAAATGCTCGGACGGCAATGACGTGGACGAGCTGATCGGGCCTGAATCGAAAGCGCTCCTCGATCGTGTCCCGCTCGAAGATCACGAAGGGCTCGACCTGATGAAGGAGCCCCAACTCTCGAACACGAAAAACCGCTGCGACTTCACACCACAGCTCGATCGGCACATGTTCCGGATTCTCGTCGGCGCGGTCCGTCCCGAGAAAGTGCCGGACGAACGACGGCTTGAATTGCCGTTCCTTCTGGTGCAGAAACGTCGGAAAGAGATAGAAGCGATCCGCCTCGATCCCGAACGTCGGATCGGCAATCCCTCCTTTGCGCAGCAGGACGACCTGGTCGCCGGCCCCGAGCGCCGAGATCACAGACGCCCATTCCTTGAGCGCAGTGTGATTCGGCAGCTTCATGACGCCGCATCCGAGGTCAGCGTCACCGAGTTGAATCGTCCCTCCCAGATGGTGACGGTCATGACGACCGCATTCTCCGGCATGACGGAGGCCGAGAGACGATCGAAGAACCACCGGGCGAGGTTCTCAGCCGAGGGATTGATCTCGTCGAACGGGGTGACCTCGTTCAGATAGGTGTAGTCGAGCTCCTTCGCCAGGCGCTCGAGATGCCGCCGGGCACTCACGAAATCGACCGCGATGTCGTCGTCGTCCAGCTCCCGAGCCGCCCCCGACAACTCCGCCTCGACCTTGTACGAATGGCCGTGCAGCGGCTCGGTGACCCCGCGATAGCTGCGAAGATTGTGAGCCGCTTCGAAAAACGCTTCGACGCGAATCGCGAACCGCGATCTCATCACTCGCTTCTCCAGAGATGCTCGACCAGCTCTCTGTCGACACCCGCTTCGAGCAGCTCCTCGCGCGTGAAGTGGGATCGAAGAAGGACTTCGGCACGTTCCGTTCCCCAGCAGCTCGTGAAATCCGAACTGTCGGCGATCAAAGCGAGAAGCTCGATTCGTTTTCGCCGTGACTCGTCCATCGATCTCAATCCGTGCCACTCCTCCGGTGAGGAGGCATTATCGCGACTTTTCGCTTACCTGTCACCGAGCTCGCGAGCCGGCCCGAGGTCGTTCGCGAAGAGTCGTGTAGAATTCCGCCTCGCAACGAATATGCCGTTACCGAAGAGCCTTCTCTGCGCCTCCTGCAAACACACCTACCCTGAAGGGTGGAGACGCTGCCCCTATTGCGGATACGACGCGGCAAGGGCAAAAAAAACGGCGGACGAAGCCAGACGACCGGGCGTCCAAAACAAAGGGGAGGAGCGTCGAGATCAAGGCGATTCACGGCGGCGTGCGTCTCAGCCCAACAGGAGCGGGCGCCCAAGACCTCCGGCGGCTGGCACGCAGCAGCCGAAGCAACGACCTCAGCCTGCTCCCTCGTCACAGCCTCCAGCCGAGCGAGCCGCCGACGGCATGCGCCGGAAGCGGCGCCGGAGGCGGCGCGGAAAACAGAACGCCGCAGAAGGAACGGCGAGTGCGGAGTCCCCGAGAACACCCGCAGTCAGCACGGAGAAACCGGAAACTCCTCGGAACGGAGTGCCGGCAGCACCTCCGCAGCCGCCGCCTTCGACCGATCAACCACGGCGACGACGGCGGCGCCCACGCCGGCGCCGCCCCTAGTCAAGCACCCGGACGAAGCTATTGCGCTGCGTTGCGGCATAGCAAGCCCTCGGCTCTGTCCCTCGCGCAAATGCTTCGTCCCTACGAAGAGCACGGCAAGGGTGCTCTCGCCTCTCGCCTCTCGTCTCTCGCCTCTCAGGCGCTGGACGCCCGCTCTGGGTCTAGGATGACGAGGCTTCCAGACCCGATCGGTTCGCTTCTCGCTCGTCGTCTTTCGCCTCGGAATTCAGTCGCACGTACCGCACCGAGCACTCCGCGAATCCCTCGCATCGAATGCAGTAGCGATCCTCATGCTCCGGCTTGTAGTCGGCGGGAGGACAGATGTTGACGCCGGGCACGATCTCCGGCTGGATCGTCGTGATGAGCGCATCGATCCGTCCGCGATCGCCACTGACGAGCGCCTCCTTCATGGTTCGGAATCGCTCGAGATTTGCGTCGCCGCCATCCTCCGCCTCACCGGAGGCCGGTTCGACGGGCTTGAAGGCCGGCCGTGGTCTGGCGATTCGAATGCGCCGGAATCGGAGATAGTAGACGAGGTAGGTGATCGCCGATCCTCCGAACGCAGCGATGCCGATCGGACTGCGTCCCAGCACCTGAAGGATCAGATATCCGACTCCGATGTAGGCGAGCCATTTGACCTTCACCGGCAGAATGAAGAAGAGATAGAACACCTGGTCGGGGACCATGGTCGCAAAGATGAAGAGAAGGGGAAAGCTGATGAAGAAGGAGCCGAGCAGCGGCGTTCCGAGAACCAGAGCGACGGCTGCCGATCCGACGACGGACAGCAAAATGAAGAGAACAAAATTCCGCGTCCCATACTCTTCCTCGACCGCACTTCCCATGATGTAGAGGATGAGCAGATTGAAAAAGAGTGCGATGGGCCCCGACTGCAGGAAGGGATAGGTGAAGAGGCGCCAGAATTCGCCCCCCAGGAACCGGCTTGCTTCGAAGGCGAAGAGAAACTGATACTTCTGAGCATCCTGGATCTGAAAGAAATAAAAAGCGATCGTCAGGAACAGAAGAATGTAGATCGAATTCAGATTCTCTCGATAGCGCATCTCGGATTCCGGGCGAATGGATGGGCTGCGCATCCCGCTCTCTCGGGAGCGCTTCCAGGGCGCCGCTCGTCTGGGCAACAGATGCGGCGCTCTCGAAAGTCCCATCGGGAGTGATTCCGGCGCGTGCGCATTGCCCAGCACGTCGTCGGTTCGCGCGCGTCACAGGAGCGGGCGCGGGACGCCCGCTCTCCCCGACGGTCGGCGACATCTTCGCGCGCGTCACAGGGGCGGGCGCGGGACGCCCGCTCTCCCCGGGCCGGCGTCGCCGCTCACGACGCAGCGACACCGTCTCGTCAACGGACCTCGAGCGCCTGGACCGCGTGAAACTTCACGCCCTTTCCCGCAGCCACACCGTGCTCGCGGGCAGCACCAGCGCGCAGTTCGAGCACGTAACGCGCAGCGGCGCGCGGCGCATAGCTGGGGCACGGGTCTGCGCGACACGGCGGTACGTGCTCCGCGACATCGACGATGGCCAACGTCTCGTCGATCCAGATGATGTCGAGGGGGATCATCGTGTTCTTCATCCAGAAGGGATAAATGTCCGTCGCGGGGAAGAGGAACAGCATGCCTCGTCCCTCGGGCACACTTTCGCGATACATCAATCCCTGTTGCCGCATCGCCTCGTCGGCCGCGATCTCGACCGCGATCGGCGTTCCGTCCGGCAACACCACGGTCGGAACATCCCGGTTCGTCTGCGGAGGGGCGGGAGCCGCCGGAGGCGGCTCGGTGCCGCGACCCGGCTGGCAGCCGGCGAGCAGCATCGCCGTCACGATCGTGATCGAGGCGCACAGAGGAGTCATGTCAGTCACGAGCGATCAGGTCATACTTCTTAGCGTAGTAGCGAAAGGAGCGGAAGGACATCTTCAGCAATTCCGCAGCCTGAGTCTGAACGCCGTTGGACCGCTCGAGAGCCTTGAGCATGAGACTCTTGCCGATATCCTCGAGATGCTTTTCGAGACTGAGTCCGCCCTCGGGCAGATCGAACGAGCTGTCCGGGATCTCGAAGCCGAGCAGAACAGCTTCGGGAAGGCTCTTGGTCGTCAGCACGTCCGAAGGCTCGAGGGCGATGGTCCGCTCGATGATGTTCTCCAGCTCTCGCACATTGCCCGGCCAGGGATACTTTTCCAGCGCCCTCATGGCCTCGGCCGAAATGCGTTTCGTCGGCACATCCATCTTCTTGCAGAACTTGGCGATGAAATGGTCGGCCAGCAGCGGAATGTCCTCCTTCCTGCGCCGCAGGGAGGGGAGCTCGATGGGGATCACATTGATGCGATAGAACAGATCCTCCCGAAACATTCCCTTCTGAATCCCATCGGCAAGGTCGCTGTTCGTGGCGGCGATCACACGCACATCCACCTGCACCTCTTCGTTGCCCCCGACCTTGCGTACTATTTGATCCTGCAGTACCCGCAGGAGCTTGATCTGCATCGCCGTCGACATCTCACCGATCTCGTCGAGAAAAATCGTCCCGAGGTGCGCCTCCTGAAACAGTCCCTTTTTCTCTCGAATCGCACCGGTGAAGGCGCCGCGCTCGTGCCCGAACAGCTCCGACTCGAGAAGCGTCTCCGGAAGAGCCCCACAGTTGATCGACACGAACTTCCCACGCCGCCCGGAGTTGTAGTGAATTGCCCGGGCAATCAGCTCTTTCCCCGTTCCCGACTCTCCGGAGATCAGAACGGTCGAGCTCGTCCCGGCGATTCTGGAAACGATCGAAAAAACCTCCTGCATCTTCCGGCTCTTTCCGATGATGTTCGAGAACGTGAACCGCTCCTCGAGTGCCGTGCGCAGATGAATGTTCTCGTCCTCGAGCTCGCGATGCTCCACCGCTTTCCGGACGATGATCTTCAGCTCTTCGATGTCGAACGGTTTGGCGATGTAGTCGAACGCGCCCGCCTTCAACGCTTCGACCGCCGTCTTCGTCGACGTGTGAGCGGTGATCATGATGACGGCCACCGAGGGGTTCGTGCTCTTCACGCTGCGAAGCAGATCGATTCCACTGCCGTCAGGCATCATGAGATCGCAGAGAATCAGTTCGGGCTCGTTTCGCTGGACGATCTCGCGGGCCTCGGCGAGTGAAGACGCACACTCGACGCGACAGCCATCGTCCTCGAACACGATCTGCAGAAAATCACGGAGTGACGCTTCGTCGTCGACGATCAGAAGATTCAATGGTCTCGGACCTCGGAAACAATTATATTTCACGTTACCATCAACATCGGTCGGGGCGCCTGGTCCTCGATCGGGGAAGTGCAAACGAAAATGCGCCTCACGAACAGGAACCGCTGCACCCCACACGGGACGGCCTTCCGTCCGGTCGGACCGCGAGGCGTCATCTTTTTTCTGCTGGCCACAGCCATTTCTCTGCCCGCCCGCACCGACGATGACTTCTCTCTCGTCATCAGCTCCTCGTCGGCCAGAGCAGGCACTGTCACCGACGTTTTCGTCACGCTCGATGGAGATGCGCGCCCTGCCGCTCTCGCCTTCGTTCTCGAATATGACGCAGGAATGCTCTTCGCCGACCCCGAGTCGGTCACCCTGCTCGCGGGATCGGAGTTCCGGCTGTCGGTTTTTGCGCTCGCTCCGGGACGGCTGGGAATCGTTCTCTACGATCCGCGTCCGCCCATCTCGACGCTCCCGGCGGGAGACATCGTGAGGCTTCGTTTCTCGATCCTGCCCGGCGGCGCAGGCTTCGCTCGCGTCGCAATCGCGGCCGACCCTCCGCCGAACGCTTCAGATTCGTCGGAGCGGCTTCTTCGAGCAGGCCTGCCAGCGAACCGGATCTCGGGGATCACCATCACTCCACTGCGACCCGAGCTCCTCGTCTCGCCGCTGCGGCTCGACTTCGGATCCATTCCGACGGAAACATCAGTCACGAAACAGATCGTTCTCGCCAACATCGGAGAAGCACCCCTCGCCGTCGAGAGGATTCATCTCGACGATGAAGGCGCACCGTTCGTGCTCGGGCCCCTCCCCCCACTGCCGCTCGTTCTGGGCGCCGGCGAGAGCATGGCGATCGACGTCAGCCTGGCGGCTGAGATCGAGGGAAGTTTCGCTGCGCACCTGGTGATCGAGCATGACGGATCACCTCCCCGATCGGTCACGATTCCCATCCTGGCAACGACCACCACAGGTTCCGGTCATGTCCATTCGACGCGCCTGGTGATTCCGGTCGTGACTCGCATGAAAGTCACCGACAGCTCACTCTGGCGCAGCACGCTGACACTCCACAATGACGGAGCTGCTCCGGCTTCGATTCGGCTCACGTTTCGTCCCGGCACTTCGGATGCGCTTCTCCGAGAGCTGCTCGTCGAGCCGGGCCACACGCGCGGGCACGATGACCTCCTCTCGGAGCTGTTCGAACTGGAGGGAGGGATCGGTCCGCTTCTGGTCGAAGCATCGTCGCCCGATGTCGTCGTTCGCAGCGCAGCCGTCCGCGACGATGGCGAGGAAGGGACCATCAGCCAGCAGATACCGACGCTCCAATGGAGCGAGCTGTTACGAAGTGGGGAGCGGGGCGTCCTCACAGGGCTGGAACGATCGATCTCGAAGGAGACCAGGATCGCGCTGATCAACTTTTCGTCCGCAGCGATCACCCTGCGGCTCGATGTTCTTCTCGCGGACGGGACATCCGCGGGTCTCGTCGACTACACCGTGGAGGGAGGGGAGTTTGTCCCCATGGTCGACGTTTTCGACAGGCTCGACATCGACGATGCAAAGAACGTCACCGTGGTGGTGACTTCGCGCTCCCCGAACGCGACTTTCTTTGCTTACGCCTCGACGCTCGATCTCAGGAGCGGCGCTCCGCTGTTTCAGCCGGTCCGGTGAACGGATCCGTGCCGGCGGGCGGCCTCCGCCGTCATCGAGTCGCCGCGGCGCGGCCGTTTCCGTCCGGCAATCGCCGTTCGATCGCATCCCAGTCGATGTTCGAGAAGAACGCCTCGATGTACTTCGGCCGGTCGGATGGCGAATAGTCGAGCAGATACGCATGCTCCCATACATCCATCACCAGGATGGGGGAAAAGCCGGCGACATTGCCGATCTGATGCTCGCCGACCCAGTGATTCGAAAGGGCCTCGTTCGCCGGATTCCGGAAGCAGATCGCCCAGCCCACCCCCCGCATCGTGCCGACGCTGGCGAAATCGGCCTTCCAGACCTCGTAGGAAGGGAAGCTCGATTCGATCGCCCGCCGGAAGGACGAGCCTCGATCGGGCTCGCCGCCTCCCTGCCGTTTCATGTTCTCGAAGTAATACTCGTGCAGAACCATCCCGTTGTACTCGAATCCCAGCCGGCGCGTGAGCTCGGAGTAGGCGGGCATCTCTTCCTGATCGACGTTTCCGTCGCTCACCAGCTCGGCGATGCGCGCGGTGAGGTCGTTGGTTGCTTTCACGTAGCCTTCGTAGAGCTTGAAGTGCATCTCGAGTGTCTGATCGGAGATTCCCTGCAAACCATCGAGATCGAACGAGCGGGATTTGTAGACGGTCTGAACACCCATGATCACCTCCGGATTCAACGTGATTGCACGGCCACGCCCCCCCTGCTCGATTCGCCGACTGCCGCGGACTGCGGTTCGCCCGCCGGCAGGGTCTGAAGCTCGATGACGCGGATTGGAATGCGATCGGGAAACTCTTTCTGGAGCAGTTGCAGGCAGACGTTGTACACCGGAATTCCCGATTTGGTCTTCCCTTCGAGGCTGCCGTGATGCGCATGCCCATGGAATACGGCGGTCGCGCGGTAACGGATCAGGGGCTCCTCGAGACGACTCGATCCGAGAAACGGAACGATCTCCGGCGGCTCTCCGACGACCGTCCCCTGGATCGGGGAGTAATGCAGCAGGACGACCCGATTCTCGGTGCGCAGCCCGGCGAGGGCACGCTCGAGCTTGAGAGCCTCGTTGATCGCCTCCTGAACGAAGTTTTTGATCGCCGCTTCTCCCCATGGTGAGAGCGATCGACGACCGAATCCCCCCGCGAATCCCTTGGCGCCCGCGAAACCGATTCCCCGCACTTCGACCGCGTCGCCGTCGAGAATGGTGACACCGGCGTCGGTCAGAATGCGAACGACCTCCTCCTCCTGGCCCGCTTCATGATCGTGATTGCCGAGCACGGCGAGCATCGGAACCTTGACATTCTTCAGATCCTGCGCGAGCAGTCGCGCCTCCTCCGGGAGCCCGTAATCCGTCATGTCGCCGCAAAGAAGAAGAATGTCCGCATGCTCGCTGACCTGCGTGAAGAGCGGATTCAGCATTCCACCCGAGGTCTTCCGGTAATGCAGGTCGCCGACGGCACCGATCCGAATCGTATTCGCGGCCACCTCAGGTCTCTCCCTGGATCATGGCCGTCCAATAGGCAACGTCTTCCGGCGACATCGTCCCGATTGGTTGAAGGCGTGCATCCTTGTAGCCGCAGCGACCGATGTCCGCGATGTATTGCGCGCGTGAGAGCAGCGTGCCGAAACAGATCTTTTCCCCGGGTGATGGCGCAGGATCGCGCCTCAGCTCGACCAGCAGCCCGTCCATGACCTCTTCCGGGATGTTGTCCCTCAGGTCGGGATAGATGAATCCGAACAGGATCAGATGCGCAAGGAGAAGGCGAGGAAACGGCGCAAAGCGAGCGAGCAGCCGATTCCAGTCGAGCGTCCGGCCGCACGCCTTGATCAGGTGCGCCACATCCGCACCATCGAAACGTTCACGCTCCATGATGAACGCCTTCGACCAGATCATCTCCTCGGGCGGACAGAGCGTGACCGGAATTCCGAGGACTTCGCCCACGACCGCATGCTCGAACCACTGGTCATCCACCAGGGCGATGCCGTTGCCGGCGCCATAGATGAGGTCGATGAACTCGTCTCCGGCGTAGGCCTTGCCGAGCCAGTGCGGGAAGAGCATCTTGGTCCGAAATCCGGCGTCGGCGAGACGCTCGAGGGCAGGCTCGAGATCCTGCTGGCGGAGAAAGATGTCGAAGTCCTTGGTATTGCGCGCGATCCCCGTATACCACTCGAAAGCGTAAGCACCGCCGACGAGCAGATCGATCCCCGATTCGCCCAGGGCTCGAATGGCGTTTCGATAGATCTCCCTGGTGCTCTGCTCCAGTCCATTGTCGACCAGAAGTCCCATAGAAGTCCTCTCCGGGGCCCTTGCGCGCCCGCTGCAAAGACCTCTGCGGCGGAGAATCGCTACCCGTCATTTGCACCTTCCATGCCGCGCTCTCGCGACCGGTTGGGCCGCACCCGTTGCACAGATGACACATGAAGGTGATTGCATCTTCGGCGATCTGACGTTATGAAAGACGGCGCAGCTCGAAACTCTCGCCGACAGGAGCCAGCCGATGCGATTTTCACCACGACCTGCACTCGCGATCGTCCTCATCTTCGGTTGCGCCGTCCTCGCCCGGGCCCAGGACCTTCGTTCCTTCGAAAAGAAGGTGACGACGAAGGTGCTCGACAACGGGCTCACCCTGATCGTCGTCGAGCGCCCGGAAGCTCCGGTGTTCTCGTTTTTCGTACATGTCGACGCCGGCTCTTCGCAGGAAGTTCCCGGGATCACCGGACTCGCGCACATGTTCGAGCACATGGCCTTCAAAGGGACCGACAAGATCGGTACGACCGACTGGCCTGCGGAAAAGGTTGCCCTCGAGCGAGTCGAATCGGCCTATGCCGCCTACAGCCGCGAACGGCTGCGGCAAACAGGGCGTGACGAAGCGAGGCTCGCCGAGCTGGAAAAGGGGTGGCGCGACGCGATGGCCGCTGCCGATCAGTACGTCATCCCGAGCGAGTTCGAAGAGATCCTCGAGCGGGAGGGAGGCCGCGACGCAAACGCGTTCACCAGCAACGACGAGACCGCCTATTTCTACTCGATGCCTTCGAACCGCCTCGAGCTGTGGGCTCATCTCGAATCCGAGCGCTTTCTCACGCCGGTGATGAGAGAGTTCTACAAAGAACGCGACGTGGTCGTCGAGGAGCGGAGAATGCGTGTGGAGAGCGATCCGTTCGGAATCCTCTTCGAAGAGTTCCTCGCTCAAGCCTTCGCCGCCCACCCTTACGGCTTGCCGGGAACCGGCTGGCCTTCCGACCTCGAATCGTTCTCGGCAACCGACGCAATGGAGTTCTATCGAACCTATTACGTCCCGGCGAACATGGTCGTTGCAGTCGTCGGCGATGTCCGGGCGGGAGAGGTGATACCGCTTGCCGAGAAATACTACGGACGCCTCCCCTCGGGCGCCGAGCCGCCGACGCTCCGCACCGTGGAGCCTCCGCAGAGCGGCGAGCGGACCGTCCTTCTCCGCCTATCCGCGCAGCCCGTCTATCTCGAGGGATACCACAAACCGAGCACGCTCCATCCGGACGACTCGATCTACGAAGTCATCGGCGACCTGATGTCGACGGGAAGGACCTCGCGCCTCTACCGCGCCCTCGTGCGCGATCAGCGGATCGCGGCATGGTCCGCCGGCTTCAATGGTCTGCCCGGGGAGAAGTATCCCAATCTCTTCGCCTTCGCAGCGATTCCGACGCCGGGACACACTCCCGGCGAGCTGCGCCGAGCCATCCATGCCGAGATCGAGCGCCTGAAAAAAGAGGACGTCACTGACGAGGAGCTGCGGATGGTCAAGACGCGCGCGAAGGCGGCTCTGATCCGCGGTCTCGACAGCAACGCCGGGCTCGCCGCTCAGCTGGCGACAGCACACGCCCGCCATGGCGACTGGCGCGAGCTGTTCCGGCAGGTCGACAAGATCGAAAAGGTGACCAAAGCCGACATTCGCCGCGTGGCGAACGAAGTGTTCGTCGAGTCGAACCGCACGGTCGGCATCATCGAGACTCGCACGACCGGCACTCCGAGCCAGGAAGGAACGGACGAATGAGAGAGCTCAGCAGGAGAAAAACCACAGCCGTCGTTCTGCTGCTGGTCGCCACATTGACCGCTCCTCTCGCAGCGCAGGTCGAGCACTGGGAGGAGATTCGGATCCCGCCGCTGCGAGCGATGAAAATCGAGCAGCCGAAAAAGATCGTTCTCGGCAACGGAATGACGATCTTCCTGATGGAGGATCGCGAGCTACCGCTCATCCGCGGCAGCGCAATCGTGCGCGGAGGATCACGCGACGAGCCCGCCGCCAGAGTGGGTCTCGCCGATGTCTACGGCGAAGTCTGGAGAACGGGCGGGACGAAGTCGAAGACCGGCGATGAGCTCGACGACTTTCTCGAAGCTCGTGCCGCGCGCGTCGAGACGGGAAGCGGCATCGACTCGACGACGATCGGCTTCGATACATTGAAGTCGGACTTCGGCGAAGTGTGGACCATCTTCGTCGATCTTCTTCGCAATCCCGCCTTCCGCCCGGAGAAGATCGTACTCGCCCGAAACCAGCTCGAGACGGTGATCGCACGCCGCAACGACGATCCGCTGGAAATCGCCGGCCGCGAATCGATCAAGCTCGTCTACGGACCAGCATCTCCCTACGCGCGCACGATCGAATACGCGACCGTCGCTGCGATCACTCGCGACGACCTCGCCGCGTGGCACCAGCGACACGTGCATCCGAACAACATCATTCTGGGAATCGTGGGCGACTTCGATACCCGATCGATGGAGCGAACGATCCGAGGCGCGTTCGAACGCTGGCCGAAAGGCCCGTCCATACCTCGCGCGGATGATGCGATCACCCCGGCCGAGCCGGGCATGTACTTCGTCGCCAAAGACGACGTGACGCAGAGCAACATACGGATCGTGCACCTCGGTACGACCCGCAACAACCCCGATTACTGGGCACTCGAGGTCATGAACGAGCTGTTCGGAGGAGGGAGCGCATCGCGCCTCTACGGCAACATTCGCTCGCGCAAGGGACTCGCATACAGCGTCGGCGGCGGGGTGGGAAGCAGCTACGATCGCCCCGGGGCCTTCCGCGTGGTGATGGGAACCAGAAGCGGCAGCACCGCGGCAGCAATCGACGCACTTCTCGAGGAGATCGACAGGCTTCAGCGTGATCCGATCACGCCGGCAGAGCTGAAGCGCGCCAAAGAGACGATTCTCAACTCGTACATTTTTCGCTTCGATCGCAGAGAAAAGATCCTCAACCAGCAGATGCTCCTCGCTTTTTACGGCTATCCTCCCGACTTCATCGAGCGCTATGCAAAAGAGGTGGAGAAGGTGACAGCCGAGGACGTGAGCCGCGTCGCGAAAAAATACATCGATCGCAATCGCGCGGCGATCCTCGTGGTCGGCCGCGCGGCCGACTTCGATCGTCCCCTCTCGACCCTCGGTCCCGTCCGGACGATCGACATCACCATCCCCGAACGGAATCCATCACTCGAGTGAGCGTAGCGCCGTCTCCTGCTTCTCTCGCTCAGGATGACCGCAAGGCTTGCTGCGCGATGACTCGGAGGATGACTACCCTGCGACGAGATGCCGGGCGTATGCTGGGCAACTGATTCCACGAGGGCGGAATCGACGAGCTGCGAGCGATCGATGAGCAGAGACCAGGAGCCATGGCCGGACCTGCCGCTCCAGGCATGGCAGCCGACCTGCGTGACGCTGCATCTCTGGACACAGATCGCCGGCAAGATCCGGCTCGTTCAGAGTCCGTGGGTCAACCATTCATGGCACGTCACACTCTACGTGACGGCACGAGGACTCACGACGTCACCGATTCCGTACGGGACACGTACTTTCCAGATCGACTTCGACTTCATCGATCACCGCTTGACCGTGGAATCGACGGACGGAGGGCGCGGCGGATTCGCACTCGAGCCGCAGTCGGTGGCCGCCTTCTATTCAAGGCTGATGGACGCGATGCACGCTCTCGGCCTTCACGTGCGGATCGCCCGGAAACCCAACGAGATCGCCGAGGCAATCCCGTTCGATCGCGATGAGACACACGCGGAATACGATCGGGAGTACGCGAACCGCTTTTGGCGCGCGCTGGTTCAGGCGGACCGGGTCTTCAAGGCGTTTCGCGGACGCTTCATCGGCAAGTGCAGCCCGGTGCATTTCTTCTGGGGTGGTCCCGATCTCGCCGTCACGCGCTTCTCCGGCCGGAGGGCTCCTCAGCATCCGGGCGGAGTTCCCAATCTTCCCGACGAGGTGGCACGCGAGGCCTACTCGCATGAAGTCAGCAGCTGCGGATTCTGGCCCGGCGGAGGAGCCATTCCCTCCGCCGCCTTCTATTCCTACGCCTACCCGGAGCCTCCCGGATTCGCCGACGCCGTCGTCGAGCCGGCATCCGCTTTCTACAGCTCCGACCTCCGCGAGTTCATTCTGCCGTACGACGCGGTCAGGAAGGCCGAGTCGCCCGATGATGCACTCCTCGCATTCCTGCTGACGACCTATGAGGCCGCGGCCGACCTCGGTGGGTGGGATCGTTCCGAGCTGGAAGAGTGAGGGGCGGTTCAGGTCGTCGCGGCCGCCTTCGCGGGCATGCCTGTAGAATTATGTCGTGATGCGAATCAACCCGCTGCTCGCCGCGAGCCTCATACTCGGATGCGCGCTTCAGACGCCGCTGAATAGATACGGCCTGCCGGTCATCGACTCGGTCGCGATCTACCAGAGAAGCGTCCGGCTCGATTCTTCGAAGGCGATGATCGATCTCGCGCGGCACGCACCTTCGATCCGACTCGACATTCGCTACGCGAGCGAGAACAACTTCATGGGGAAGGTCCTCTACCCGGAGGCCCGTGCGTTTCTACGGCTGCCTGCGGCCGACGCCATCCGGGCGATTCAGCAGGAGCTGTCGGCTGAAGGAATCGGCCTGAAGATCTTCGACGCCTATCGTCCCTATCACGTCACCGAGATGATGTGGGAGCCGTACAAGGATCCGAATTATGTCGCCGATCCTGCGAAGGGCTCGCGACACAATCGCGGAGCGGCGGTCGACGTCACGCTCGTTCGCCTCGATTCAGGGGAGGAGCTGGCCATGCCGACCGCCTACGACGACTTCACGCCGCGCGCCGCGCACGCCTTCACCGATCTCCCCGCAGAGGTCCTCGAGAACCGGGCACGCCTCAGAGCCGTCATGGAGAAGCATGGATTCGAGGCTCTGGAGTCGGAATGGTGGCATTACGACTACACCGGCTGGCGGCGCTTCGAGCTGATGGATCTTCCCTTTTCAGCGTTCGGTTCACAGCCGGAAACAGGGGCAATTGGGGAGCGGCCTCCCGGCCCGATCGAGGCGGCGTCCCGCCGCCCCTCCCAAACCACGCAGATCTGACGAGGCTCGCCTGGCGATGGCGAGGGCGCCCATGAAGTGCACTCAACCGCCGGGACCGTCCGCTGTCAGGAACGCCTCGAGGGCATCCGCTTCGCTGATCGCCTTCTCGAGCTGATTCTGCAGAAGGTCGCGAATCGACAGCATTCCGAGCATCCGCCCTGCCTCATCGACCACGGGGAGGTGACGGATGTGGCGTCTGAGCATCATGTGCAGAGCGTCCTGCGGATCGTCGCCGGCCTTCACGCTGGTCACCGGCGTGGTCATGACCGTTTCGATCGGCGTCGTTCCCGGATCGCGGCTCGCGAGAACGATCCTCTCCATCAGATCGCGCTCGGTGAAGATGCCGACGAGCTTGTCGCCAGTCACCACACCGACGCCGCCGACGCGGCGGCCGGACATCATCTCGACCGCTTCCAGCACGCTGCTGTCCGGAGTCGTCACGACCGGCGGACGCCCCGACAGACGGAGAAGAAGATCCATCGCTCACCTCCTTGCCTGCTTGAATCCTGTCTCAATGTAGGGCTCGACCGGGAGCCGGAGCAAGTCCCTTTCGGAACCAGCGAGCACACACAGGTCGATCAGAATCGGAACACGCCCGACAAGGAGCCGACCTTGAACGAATCGGAGGTTTCGTACGCGGCGTCGAGCTGAAAGTTCGGCCATGCGAGACCGACTCCCACCGAACGGTGATTCTGATCCTTCGTGCCGGGGAAGAGAATCGCCGAAGCGACGCGTTGCGGCGAGTCGATCGGCCCCCGATATCGCAAACCGTGCGCAGGCTCGCGCCACCAGCCAACACGGATCGCGAGCGGAATCCGCGTCGCGAAGAAGTACTCGGCTCCGGCATGAATCTCGGTGACATCCTTCGTCTCGAACGGATCGGTGAGTGCGCGGATCTCTTCGTTGATGGAGATGAAATTGTCGGAGAGATTCGAGTAGTCGATCTTCACGGCGTCGACGTTGATCGTCAGAACCGGCATAGGGCGCCACGACACGCCGACTCCCGAGACATCAGGAACGTGGAACGTGGTTTCGGCGAGCTGCGAAAACGTTCCTCCGGCCACCTGTGCGAAGGTGGGGGCATCGAACTCGCCGCCCGTCTTGTAGACACCGCCGAAGCTCAGACTCGCCGCCGGCGCCCACTTGAATCCGATCGTGTAGGTGATGTCCGTCTCTTCGTCGATCACCAGCTGCCCGTTCTCCAGCGTTCCGGTGGCCTGCACTGCGATGCTGCTCGGATTGCCCTGAAAATCCTCTCGGAAGGTGAAGGCGGCCTGCTCGAAGGTCTGGTGCTTGGCAGCAAATCCGAGCGAGAGCGTTCCCATCTTCCAGGCCAGTGCCGCGCCGTAGGTCTGCAGATCGACGTCGACCGCAGTCACGAACGGGAGAATGCGGAATTCGAGACAGGCGGACTGGTCGCCCGGGTTCTGCCCGATGATCTCGAGACAGCGCTCGAGCGAGACCGGAGCTCCGTTTCGTGGCAGATAGAAATTCGGCACCTGCTGAACCAGACGACCTCGCGAGTCGAACAGCGGAAGAACCGTCGCAGAGTTCGTGTAGCGCACTGCCTGGTGATAGTAAGCCGCAAAGGCGAAATTTCCCGCCGGAAAGACCACGCTCGCAAAGGCGACCTCCGCCCGGCGGCTGAACTCGGAGAATTCATCGTTGATCACATCGGGGAAAGTGCCTGAAACAGCGACATCCTGCGCGACCCTGAAGTTACGCCCCTCGAGCGAAACCTCCGCTTTCCGCAGGATCGTCAGCCCGGCGGGATTGGTCTCGGCTGCCGACGCATCATCGGCCAGGCCCAGAAACGCTCCTCCCATCCCGAGCGAGCGGGCACCCGGATTGCCGAAGTTGAAGTTGATCCCTGCAAGAGCTTCGATGTCGGTGTTCTGCGCATACAGCGCGAACGGTAGAAGAAGGAAAGCGATTGCCGTCAATGTTGCGTTCTTCGCCATGGGTCGAATGCCTCCGACGATTCGCTGACGTTGCCGAGTCCTGAAAGCTGAGACAGAGCTGAGTCTAGGTGGCAGGCTCGGGGAAAGTCAACTCGGGGCTCGAGGCTCGAGGCTCGAGGCTCGAGGCTCGAGGCTCGGGGCTCGGGGCTCGGGGCTCGGGGCTCGGGGCTCGGGGCTCGGGGCTCGGGGCTCGAGGATTCCCACGACCTGGATTTCGAGCCTCTAGTCTCGAGCCTCTAGTCTCGAGCCTCTAGTCTCGAGCCTCTAGTCTCGAGCCTCTAGTCTCGAGGTGGGCAGCGACTTCCGCGGTCACCTCGCTGGGCGAGCTCATCCTCTTCTGCCGTCCGGCGCGGAGGCTCCACTCGACCTGTCCGTTGGCCAGGCTCCTGCTGCCGACGACGATGCGGATGGGAAACCCGATGAGATCGGCGTCCTTGAACTTCACGCCCGGCCGTTCATCACGATCATCGTAGATCACATCGATTCCGGCGCCGAGAAGCTGGTCGTAGATCTTCGAGGCGACATCGAGCACGGCCTCGTCGTTTCCGGCGGCGGTGACGACGACCTCGAACGGTGCAATCTGAACTGGCCAGACGATGCCGTCGTCGTCGTGACTCTGTTCGATCGCCGCGGCGACCGTGCGCCCGATTCCGAGCCCGTAGCAACCCATGACCATCGGCTGCCGTTCCCCGTTCTCGTCGAGAAAGACGCAGTTCATCTTCGACGAGTATTTGGTGCCGAGCTTGAAGACGTGACCGACCTCGATTCCTCGATGAATTTCCAGAGGAGCCCCGCAGGTGCAGCATGGATCTCCGGCCGCAACGAGCGTGAAATCGGAAAAACTCGCGAGATCGATCGCGAAGTCACGTCCCGGTCGCGCTCCGCTGAGGTGCGTATTCTGCTTATTTCCGCCGACGATCCAGTTCGCGAACGATCGAAGGGATTCGTCCGCGACGATCCGCAGTCCTTCCTTCGCGCGGACGGGACCGCAGTAGCCGACGGGCCCGCCCGTGACCTGCTGGAATCGTTCGTCGGGAAGCATCTCCAGTGTCTGCACTCCGAGAAAGTTCCTGATCTTGATCTCGTTGGCTTCCCGATCGCCGCGAACGAGCACCATCACCGCCCCCTGCTCGGTGTCGAATACGAGCGTCTTCACGAGTCGGGAGGTGGGGATTCCGAGGAATCGGCCGACATCGTCGATCGTCTGCGTGCCGGGTGTCGCGATCTCGGTCAACTCTTCGGCCGGCTCTTCGCCGGCGGCATCCGGGCCGCGATGAAACGCCGAGACCGCCTTCTCGAGATTAGCGGCATAGCTGCAACCCGGGCAGCGCACGACCGCATCCTCACCCGACTGAGCGAGGACCATGAACTCGTGCGATGCGGAGCCGCCGATGTTTCCGGTGTCGGCCTCGACGGGCACGTGATCGAGACCGCAGCGCTCGAAGATGCGGCTGTAGGCGGTGCGCATTTTCTGGTAGGTCTCATCGAGCGAATCGACGCTCGTATGAAAGGAGTAGGCGTCCTTCATGATGAACTCTCGACCGCGCATCAATCCGAACCGGGGGCGGATCTCGTCGCGGAATTTCGTCTGGATCTGATAGAGGTTGAGCGGCAGGCTGCGATAGGACGAGATCGCATCACGGACGGTCTCGGTGATCACTTCCTCGTGCGTGGGGCCGAAGACGAAGTCGCGGTCATGGCGGTCCTTGATTCGAAGCAGCTCTTTGCCGTACACCTGCCATCGCCCGGACGCCATCCAGAGCTCGGCTGGCTGAATGGCGGGCATGAGCAGCTCGACCGCGCCCGCGCGGTTCATCTCCTCGCGAACGATCGCTTCGAGCTTTCGAATCGATCGGAGGCCGAGAGGGAGGTAGGTGTAGATGCCGGCGGCGACTTTGCGGATCATCCCGGCCCGCATCATCAGCTTCTGGCTGATCACATCGGCATCTGCGGGAACCTCCCGCAGCGTGTTGATGAAATATCGACTCCAGCGCATAGTTTCTCGTTTTCCGGAGGATTCGTTTCGAATCCCGCGTCAAAAGTGGGTCATTCTAACCCTGTGGCGGCGGCCAGTCGAGCCGCGTGAGGTGGTGAACGCCGCGCGCGCGCAAACGGTTCGGATCTTGAAAGGTGATCCAGCGAAATGAACCCCGAAGCTCCCAATGCCGTCCTGGTCTTCGATCGCACGCCACTCGCCCGTCTCGTCTCCTGCGCCGCGGCCTTCGGAGCGGCGGCTCTCTTCTTCGACTATCTCTCGCGTGGCAGCGACGATCTTCATTTCGTGCCTCTGATCGCCCTCGGGCTGCTGCTCGTCGGAACGATCCTCTCCGCCCTGCTCCAATACGGCGACCACATCTACGTCGGTTCGACCGGCCTGCTCTACGAGAACCGCTGGCTTCCGTTTCTCCGCCGCGGCCGCTGGATGCGATGGGACGACGTGGTCGAGGTCCGTGAGATCAGGCGGAAGATCCTCATCCTTCTCTCGCGCGACGGACGCCGTGTGCTCGTCGATGCGATCATCGGATACGCGATCGCCAGGCGAGAGATTCTGCGACGAACCCCGCATGCGGTCATCTCGGGCACGCTGACCCAAGAAGACCGCCCGTGAGACAGCGAATCATCATCAGCGTAGCGGTGCTTCTTCTCCTCGTCGCCTTCACCGCGCTCATGATCGCCCTCCAGCGACCGCTCCAACGCCGCGGCCTCCTGCCTCGAACCACTGCGCCGGAGCCGGCACCGATCGAACCGATTCACCAGCGTCCAGTCGAAGAATGGACCGGGATGATCATCGCGATTCAGGCGTCGGGAAACTGGCAATTACTCGACTCCGAGCTCGACGAGATCCGCCAGCGTCGAGCCGGAGAGTACTCGCGATTCGGCCTGGAATATCTGCACGCGCGTGCCCGCCTCGAGATCGGAGAATGGGCCGGTGCAGCGGAGCTTCTCGAGCCCCTTGCCGCTGGTGGGAGCGAGATGCGCGACCTTGCCCTCCACTACCTGGCTCAGGCCGCAGCCGCTGGCAACGAGCCCGAGCGGGCTGCCGCTCATCGCGAATCGCTGATCTTCGAATTCCCGGATGCTCTCTACCGCAGCGAGGCCATCGAAGATCAGCTCGCCTGGCTGGAATCATCCGGCGAGATGCAGCCTCTGCTTCGTTTCGTCGATCGCCTCCGGCCGAGCGCCGAGACCCGACTGCGGCGCGAGCTCGACGCTGCCGCTGCAGCGTCCCTCATGCGAGCACGGCGGCTCGACGAAGCGATCGCCAGAGGAATGACGATCCTCGAGGGAAGCGTCTCCGACGATGCGGCGGAAAAAGCGTTCCGGCTTCTCGACCGCCCGGAAGTGCTGTCGCGACTACAGCCCGATCAGATCGCCCTTCTCGGCGAAAGTGCCGCGAGCCACCGCCATTACGATCGCGCTGCGCACCTTCTCCGGAGGGCGCTTCCCCATCTTCCCGACAGGCAGGACGAGCTGATGTTCGCGATCGGCCGTGCGCAATTCGGCAACGAGCAGTACGGCGAAGCGGAAAAGACATACCTTCGAGGCGCGGAAACGACCGCGGATGCGCAGGCCCGCGCGACCTTCTACTTCCATGCCTCTCGCACTGCGCAGCTCCTGGGAGACGACGCGCGGGCCGAGCGCTTCATGACCTCCGCGATCGCCGTTCCGGGCAGCTTTCCCGCAACGAAGGCGGCTCTCAACCAGCGTATTCGAACGCGTGCCGCCGCCGGACGGCTCGCCGAAGCGCGCAGCGATGTGTCTCTTCTGAAGCGACTCTTTCCGAACGACTACGCGCTGGTCGAAGGGACGAAGGCCTATGCCCTCGCGGCACTCGGCGCGGGGCGTGGTGACGAGACCATCGCTCTGCTCGATTCGCTTCCGAGCCGCCTCCTCGATCGCTACGATTCTCCGGAGATCGCATACTGGAAGGCTCGGGCGCTCGAAAAGATGCAACCTGACGAAGCGATGGATCTCTACCTCGAGGTTCTAACGTCACCGGTACCGACGCACTTCGCCTACTTCACCCGCCAGCGGCTCTCTTCCGGCTCCGCAGCGAAACGGATCCGCCAGGGACTCGAGAAGCGACGAGCGGAGGTCGCACGCCTGGTTCAGGAAGAGTCTTACGATGTCGCGCGAGGCGTGCAGACCCAGGTGGTTCTCCTATCTCCGGGCGAGAGCATCCAGCGCGAGCTCGCTTTGCTTCGATCGATCTACCTGAAGGTGCCCACGTATGCAGAGATCCTCGAGCTTCGTCCCGAGCCTCTTCCCGGGCTCGGCGGGGGGAACGAGCTTTCGAGACTCGATCGATTGCTCGCGCTCGGTCTGTTCGACGACGCGATCGATCGGGTTCCGGAGCGATATCCGCTGCAACGAGCCGGCTCGGCGCTGACCCAATCGCTGCTGCTTCATTGGGGAGGGGCGGCTCGCGAGTCGATTCACGCAATCGAGGTTCTGATGCGCTCGGTACCGGAAGACTTCGTCCCGGAGCTTCTGCCGCGTCACGTCCAACAGCTCCTCTACCCTCGCTACTTTCATCGGTACATCCTCGACGATGCGAAGCGTTTCGACGCCGATCCCCGCCTCGTTCTTTCGATCATGCGGGAGGAGTCGCGTTTCGATCCGCGCGCACGATCGGCCGCCGCAGCGCGAGGACTGCTTCAATTCATCATCACCACGGCGCGGGATGTGGGGCGGCAGATCGGGCTCATCGAGCTGACAGCCGAAGACCTCTACGATCCGCGCATCGTGATCCAGCTCGGCGCAAAATACGTGGGCGGCCTTCTCGGGGAGCTCGACGCCAATCCCTATCAGGCAGCGGCTGCATACAATGCGGGCCCGAATCAGGTTCGCCTCTGGAAGCGCCTGCTCCCTGCCCGCGGCGACGACTGGTTCCTCTCCTCGATCAACTTCGACGAGACGAAGCACTACGTCCGGAAAGTGATGAACAGCTACGAGCGCTACGGGCAGATCTACGAGAACGAAGAGGTGGTGGGCGGCTTGCGCATCGAGCCGTGACGCAGACTTGCATGAAATCGGCAACCATGAAATAAGCATCGGAATCAGGAGTGCCGGCGATGGGAACACTGAATGAACGGATCCGCGCGGAGCTGACCGCGGCAATGAAGGCGCGCGACGCACTGAAGACCTCGACTCTCCGTCTCCTGCAGTCGGCGGTGAAGAACGAACAGATCGCCCGAGGGCGCGAGCTGACCGACGACGAGGTGGAAGCGGTCGTGCGCCGTGCCGTCAAACAGAGGAACGACTCGATCGAGCAGTATCGCCGCGGCAATCGCGACGATCTGGCGGACAAAGAGGAAGCCGAGCTGCGAATTCTCGAGGGGTATCTTTCGCAGCAGCTCTCCGACATCGAGATCGAAGCGATGATCAACGACGTGATCGCGATGGTCGGTGCCGACTCGAAAAAAGACCTCGGAAAGGTGATGAAGGAAGTGATGGCGCAGGCGAAGGGTCGCATTGACGGCAGGCGCGTGCAGGAGATCGTGAACCGGATCCTTCCGTGAGCCAGCCGGCCATGCCCGATCTGCCACGACTTCTCGCCGAGACCGGAGCCCTTCTCGAGGGGCATTTCCGTCTCTCTTCCGGTCTCCACAGTCGCGCATACGTCCAGTGCGCACGCCTCCTCGAGCATCCGGCGAATGCTCGCGCCATCGGTGCGGCTCTCGCCTCGCGAATCGAATCATGGAAACCACAGAGGATCGTGGCGCCAGCGCTCGGAGGTCTGATCATCGGATACACGGTCGCCGAGGCACTCGACATCCCGATGATCTTCACCGAAAGGAAGGAGGGAGCGATGTCGCTCCGTCGCGGCTTCTCTCTCGGTCAGCGAGTCCGTGCGGCGATCGTCGAGGATGTCGTCACCACAGGCAAGTCGACGCGTGAAACGGCCGCCGTGATCGAGCAGCTCGGCGGCGAGATCGCGGGGTTCGCCTCGATCCTCAACCGCAGCGGCCGCGACAATCCCTTCGGCGCACCCTACGAAGCCCTTCTCGCCATGGCCCTGGAAACGTGGGCCGAAACGGACTGTCCCCTCTGCCGCGGAGGCCGGCCGATCGACGCCCCGGGCAGCCGTTTCTCCGGTGGAGCATGAGCAAACGACGCATCACGATCGGCGGGGAAGAGTATGAGGTGGCGATCGAGCGCGCCGGTGGCTCGTGGCTCGTCCATCTGAGGGAGCAGACCCTCGAGGTTCGAGCCGTCCGACTCACCGATCACGAAGCGGAGCTGATCGTCGGCGATCGCCGCATGAACGCCGACTGGTTTGCCGAAGGCGACCGGCTTCATCTGATGGTCGACGGCGAGCGATGGACAGCCGAGATCGAATCGGTGCTCGCCCGGCCGAAGGCTCGCCATCGCGAGCACTCCATGACTGCACCGATGCCCGGAATCGTGCTCAAAATTTCGGTCACCCCGGGCGGTGTTGTATCGAAGGGAGATCCGCTGATCGTTCTGGAGGCGATGAAGATGGAGCATCAGATCACGGCGCCTCATGACGGAGTCGTCGAGTCGCTACACTGTCGCGTGGGTGATCTCGTCCAGCCGGGAGTGGAGCTGATCACTCTGGAGGAACGATGAAGATCGATGTCGATCGCGCTCGCATCGTCGAGGTCGGTCCACGCGACGGGCTTCAGAACGAGAAGGTGACGATTCCTGTCGAAGCGAAGGTGGAGCTCATCACCGCCCTCGCCGATGCCGGACTCCGCACGATCGAAGCGGGCGCATTCGTCCATCCGAAATGGGTTCCGCAGATGGCCGACAGCGCCGAGGTCTATCGGATGATTCCGAAGGACCCCGGCGTCGACTATCCGGTCCTGGTACCGAACGAGCGGGGGCTCGACAGAGCCGTGGAGGCAGGGGCTCGCTCCATCGCCATCTTCACGGCGGCGTCGGAGACCTTCAACAAGCGCAACATCAACATGACGATCGAGGAGTCGTTCGAGGCGTTCGCCCCCGTGGCGGCTCGGGCGCACGCGAACGAGATTCGCATCCGCGGCTACGTCTCCTGCTCCCTCGGCTGCCCTTACGAAGGAGCGGTCGCCCCCGAAAAGGTCCTCGAAGTGACCGCGCGTCTTCTCGATCTCGGCTGCTACGAGGTGTCCGTCGGCGACACGATCGGGGTTGGAACGCCACTCCAGGTTCAGGGCCTTCTGTCACTTCTGCTTCAGGTCGTTCCCGCCACTCGGCTGGCAATGCACTTCCACGATACGCGCGGCACGGCACTGGCGAACACGCTGGCGGCGCTCGAAATGGGAATCGCCTCGTTCGACTCCTCGGCGGGGGGGCTCGGAGGTTGCCCCTACGCTCCCGGGGCGTCGGGAAATCTCGCCACCGAAGATCTGCTCTATCTCCTGCACGGAATGGGGATCGAGACGGGAGTCGATCTCGAGGGTGTCGTGCGCGCTTCGATCCTGATCGCACCCTGGATCGATCATCCACTGCCCGGGAAGTATCTTCAGGCGTCCAGCAGCGCCGCGTCGCTGGCGGGATCGAAAACTGCCGTACAATGAGGAGAGCATTCGGAAGACTCCCCCGAAGATGATGCACCGCGTGGAGGTTCGGTGGCGCGCGACAGGGTGCAGGCAGGAGCCGCAGAATGAGTGACGGCCGCAGCGAATGGGTCGGCGGCTGGCACACCGTGCGGCACGAAGTCACCTGGCGCGAGCTGGACGCCGCGGGGCACGTCAACAACGCGGTCTATTTCACCTACTTCGAGTGGGGGCGCACGAAATACTGGTTCGGCCTCCATGGAAAGCAGGAGGGGCCGTTTTCGATCGGCGACCTCGGGTTCATCGTCGCACGAGCCGAGTGCGATTTCCGCCGGCAGCTCTCGCTGGGTGAGGCGATCGAGATCCGAACGAGAGTTGGAGAGGTTCGCCGCACCTCCTTCGACTTCCACAATCAGATCGTCAGAAACGACGGTGCGGTCGCCGCAGTTGGCAGAGTAGTTGTAGTCCGCTACTCGTGGAGCCGCGGCGAGAAGATCGCGGTGGAGGAGACGCTGCGAGAGAGGATTGTTGCATTTCAGCCCATGGAGAGCGACGAGGGGAGGGAGAGATGATGCAGCCAGGGAGAGTGTTGACGCATCCGGCGCTTGCTCGAAACCGTTTCCGGGAAATGGCTACGCTACCCGACGCGGAGCTCGATCTGACGGAGGCATCTCTGATCATCGCCCTGGAAGAGTATCCGGGGCTCGAAGTCGGCGAGTACGTGGAGCGCGTCGGGCAGTGGAGCGAAGCGATTCGCGAGCGGGTCGATGGCTCGCGCGACATCGAGCGTCTGGTCGACGCGATCAACCGCTTCCTGTTCGACGAAGAGGGATTTCACGGCGAATCGGGCGACTACTACGATCCCCGCTACACTTTTCTGAACGAAGTGCTCGATCACCATGCCGGCCTGCCAATGGCCCTTTCGATCGTCTACATCGAGATCTCACGACGCCTCGGGATCGAAGCCGCCGGAGTGGCTCTTCCAGGTCGCTTTCTGGTCAAGGCGAGCGGAGCGTGGGGAGAGATCCTGATCGATCCCTCCGAAGGGGGACGGGTGCTCTCGACCGTCGAATGCCAGCAGATCATGGACGAAGTGTTCGGCGGCGGCGTCCGGCTCCGCGAGCATCATCTTCGATCCTTCTCGCGTCATGAGATTCTGGCGAGAATGCTCGCTCATCTGAAGGCCGTCTTTCTCGCCCGTCACGATCTGGAGCGAGCTCACGCATTCATCGATCGGCTGCTGATTCTCGACGAGCGCGATCCGTGGGAGACACACGATCGCGGCATGGTGGCAATGCAGCTGCACCGCTACGAGGAGGCGCTGGTCGACCTCGAGCGCTATCTCGAGATGGCTCCTCACGCCGAGGACGGGTCGAGAATTCGCGAACAGATCGCCTGGCTGCGAGGCTGGCTCGATCGCAACTGATCGCGTTCTGGAATCGCGTCATCGAGCTACAATGAGTCGCCTCCTGCGAGCGGCCTCCGAGCGCTTCTTTTGGTAAACTGAAGATCCATCACTGGCATAGGACGACGGACTTGATCACCGGCTTCAACACGGACATCCGGCACAACGAGAAGGTGTACCACATTCAGACCGAGGACAAGGGACTTCAGAATCCCTACATCGAGTCTCTGGTCTACGTGGGTGGGGAAATCCTCGCCAGCAAGAAGACCTCGTATGCCGATCATGTGCGGGACGGAATCGACGAGAAGTGGATCGGTGGATTGATGGAGCAACAGCACCGGACGATGATCGCGGCGATCAAGCGGGGCCGCTTCGATCATCCTGCGGACGACACGCAATCGAAGCGCATCGCAACCGGCACGCTGGCCGTCGATGTCCCGGCCGGCGCGGGCGAGTCGGAGAAGACGCTCGATCAGGTGATCATCGACTACCTCGCCTCGGAAGCCGAGAGCGAGCACATGGAGCTGTCGATCCTCTCGCAGGGCGACTTCGTGAGCGGACAACCGGTCGAGGTCCGCATTGCGACTCGAAAGAGCATCTCTCAGCAACCGATTCCGCAGGCTTCGATCGAGGTGAAGGTCATCTCCACCGTGGAGCCTCCTCGAGTCATTTTTCGAGGTGAAACGGCCAGCGACGGTTCGGCAGCCATCCGTTGCACGATGCCCATCTACAACGAAGGAACCGCGGCCGTAATCATCTCCGCCCAGAGCGCCTTCGGAAACGACGAAGTGAAACAGCTGGTCAAACGAAAGAAATGAGCCCCCGCGCCACAGCGATCGAGATCGAGGTCAACGGCACCCGCAGGGACGTCGCCGCCGGGACCACCCTGCTCGCGCTCGTCGAGTCTCTCGGGCTGAAGAAAGAACTGATCGCCGTCGAGGTCAATCGCCAGCTCGTTCGTCGGAAGAATCTGGAGTCGCATCGCCTCGTCCCCGGTGACCGGGTGGAGATCCTCGAATTCGTCGGCGGCGGCTGAGGCGCGCCGGAAGGTGGCCGTTCGCTTGCCGGAGCGCCTGTCACGAGACGACGACCTCTCAGCCGATTTCCGGCTGTTGCGAGACATCTACCAGCGCGCACTCGATCGCTGCACTCCTGAGCGCCTCGTGCTTCGAGCGATCGATCGCGATCCGCTCGACGGCACATTCGATGTCGCAGCCGTCGGAAAATGCGCTGCGGGACTCCTCGCCGGGGCTGCAGCACGTGTCGAGATCGCCCGCGCGTTTCTCGCTGTCCCCCAGGGCTACCCGATCACCGTGCCCATGGAGGCCGAGATCGCGTTCGGCTCGCATCCTCAACTCGACTCCGCGAGCTTCGACGCTGGAGACCGGCTGCAGCGCTTCGTCAGCAGCTCCCTGCATCCGCTGCTCGTGCTCGTTTCGGGAGGAGCGTCCGCCTCGGTCGAGCTGCCACTGATCCCGTGGTTCTCCGAGGACGACGTCCGTCACGTCAACGCGATTCTGCTTCGCTCCGGCCTTCCGATCGATCGCATGAATGTCGTCAGAAAACACATCTCTGGCATCAAAGGAGGACGGCTGATCACATCGATCAGCAGCTCCTGCACCACGCTCGTCTACTCCGACGTCGCCCCCGGACGGCTCGCGGATGTCGGGTCCGGACCGACACTCCCCGACCCCTCGACCAACGAGGACGCGGCAGCAATTCTCGAGCGCTTGTCCGATCCACGCTGCCGATCCGCAGCCGTCCTACTCCGAAGCGGCGAGGTTCCCGAGACGCCGAAGGCGCTGCGCGGCGCAGTACGGCTCATCGCCGACAACACCGATCTCGTCGCTGCGGCAGCGGATGCCGCCGTCGAGCTCGGGGTGTCCGCCTCGCCGCTGGGTGTCTCGTTGGATGATGACGTCGAGAGCGGCGCACGGCGGCTTCTCGCATCGATCCGCCTCTCGGACCATCGCGTTCTGCTGGTTGCAGGAGGAGAGCCGACCATCACCGTCCAGGGCGATGGAAAAGGAGGCCGTTGCAGCGAGCTGGCTCTCCGGTTTCTCCGCGCCGCGGCCGCCGAGCACCTCCGATTTTCGGCTCTCTTCGGATCCTCCGATGGGGTCGACGGCAACAGTGGAGCCGCGGGAGTGTACATCGACGATGGGGCGGCCGCGAAGACAGCGGTGGGCGAGATCGACGATGCGATCGCTGCTTCGGACAGCTTCGGACTGGTGCAGAGAATCGGCGAGCCCATTATGATGCAACCGACTGGCAATAATCTCCGCGATCTGTTCCTGCTGATGGCGCGTGGTTAGCAAGCGACAGCCGCTCGGAAGGCTCTCTCGGAGACGCAGCTGATCATCCGATGGCAGATACTGACAAACCGCCCGTGACGGAAGAGCCTCATCGGTACGAGCGCGAAGGGCTGGAACGCCAGAAAGGGCGGCCGATGTGGGGTTGCGTTCGTGCACTCCTCGCCCTCTTCCTGGTGATCGGCGCCATTCTCGGCCTGATCGGTCTCGGGGCTTATCGATACCTCGGCAGTGCACGCTTCGCGGAGCTCGTGCGCGCACGGATCGAAGCCAATCTCGAGGCACGCCTGGGACGCGATGTCTTCATCGGCAGAGTCACTGTCATTCGCACTCCCAATGCGCGCGTGATCCTCGACGACGTCCGCATCGGCAATGCACCAGGAGCGCTTCAGGAGTGGTTTGCCACGGTCCGGCAGGTGGAGATCGTCGGGGGGATCGACTCGTTCCTCCAACGGCGCGTGCGCCTGGGCCACGTCGACATCCGCGATCCGCACTTCTACTTCGAGGTTTTCCCCGAGGGTCTGCCGCTGACTCACAACTTCCCCACATGGAAGCCGAGTGGGCCCCGCAGGTTCGAGATCGTGCGCGTCGACGTCTCGAGGCTTTTCGTAACCGGCGGACACTTCGACTTTCTCGACCGGCGTCACGATATCCGCGCGGAAGTCACCGGGATTCGATCCGAAGTGATTCCGACGATTCGCGAACAGATCTATCGCGGCACCATGGTCAGCCCCGAAGTGATCGTGCGGCTTCAGGATTATCGGCCGTTCTCCCTCTCGCTCGAAGGCAGCTTCCTCTATCGTCCCGGATCGCTCGACATTCAGAAGATCGTGATGCGAGGCCGCGGCATGGATGTGGGAATCGACGGGCGCCTTCAGCCGATCACCGAGGGAGCGTACGACCTCGGAATCCGCTCGACGGTCGACCTGGCGAGGTTGCGGGAGATCTTCGCGATCGAACGGGAGCTGCAGGGAAGTGCCACCCTGGACGCGACGCTGCGCGGCAGGCAGGCGGACTTCACTCTCGAGGGTCCGTTCTCCGTTCCGCAACTGGTGGCGGACGCCTACGAGCTCGGCGAGCTGCGTGGAACGCTTCATCTCACCGACGAGCGCTTGTCGGCGAAGATCGACACCGCACGCTACGGAGGGGGCACACTGTCGGGCAGCTACCGGCTCGCTGAATATCGGGATCCCTACGCGATGGATGTCGACCTCGCCTTCGATTCGATCTCCCTCGAGAAGCTCTTCGAAGATTGGGGACTCGCCGAGACGGGTCTCCGAGGTGCCGCGACAGGCACCCTGTCGTATGCGTGGGAGAAAGATAGAATCCTCGATGGGCGCGGCGAAGGAACGGCGCGCCTGCGACCCGGCGCTGTCGCCTTCGGCAGTGCCCCCTATCCAATGCCTTTCGCTGGATCGGCGCGATTCGGCCTCACGCGGGGCGTGGTCGATTTCCGGCAGGCGGCCTTCCAGACCGACAAGACGCAGATCGAGCTCGGAGGGACGCTTCGCATCGAAGACCTTCGAGCGAACCTTCGTGTCGATGTCACCTCGAGCGATCTGGCCGAGCTGGACAAGATCGCCCTGAACTTCGCTCGCGCGACCGGAACACCCGATCCCGAGCTTCTCGGCCTCGGCGGAACGGGCACGATACGCGGAAGCGTCGAGGGTCCGCTCGATTCACCTCTCGTCGTCGCGACCGTCGAAGCCCCCACCTTCATCTACAACAACATCGAGATCGGCTCGGCCTCGATTGCTCTGCGCTACGACGGTCCGGCCGAGCGGCTGACATTCGAGCGCGCCCGCTTCACGCGAGATGACGCCGTGATGCTCATGACCGGGAGCGTGACCTTTCCCTCGAGTGCACCTACGCGCTTCGATCTCGCGTTCGTCGCGACCAACTGGCCGGTCGCTCATGCAATCTCGGTCGTCGAGCTCGATCTGGTCGCCAGCGGGCTCGGAACCGGCGAGCTCCATGTCTCGGGAACGCCTGATGCGGGCACGGTTCGTTTCGAGGAGATGGTCATCACGCGCGAGCGGGCGGAGCTGCGCCTCAACGGTCTCGTGCGCTGGGCTCCGGGCGAAGGCAATGTCACATTCGATCTCGCGATTGCCGCACGCTCGTTCCCCGTCGCCGATCTCGTGGCGTTTCTCGACCTCGGAGACATTCCCATCAGTGGCGAGCTGACCGGGACCCTGCGGCTCGAAGGACCTCGCACGGCTCTCGAAGGGGCGGGCTCGATCACGATCCGGAGCGGAACGATCTACGACGAGCCCCTCGATCTGGCGACGGCCGACATTCTCTTCACGACCGGACTCATGCGCGTGACCCATGTCGAGATCCAGGCTCCGGCAGGGACGCTGACCGGCGAGGCCGAATACGAATTCGCCACCGAGCGGTTCAGCTATCTCGTCACCGGCACGGAACTCGACATCTCGCGAATCGGCGCTCTCTCCTGGCTGGCGGGTCTGATCGGCGAAGCGGGGCTGCGCATCACATCCAGCGGAGCAGGGACACTGCAGCAGCCGGAGATCGTGCTCGAGGCTTCGATCGAGGGCCCGCCCCCTGCAGGCCTCGAGATCGGCGACGACGCGGCGCCTCCGACGTTCTATCTGGCGATCCGCAATGGAGAGCTGATCGTGCGCGGATCGGCCTGGGGAGCAGTCGAGATCGAGGGGACCGGCACCGTACTGGATGGGCAGCTCGATGGGCTCGTGCAGCTGAGAATCGCCGACCTGGCGCGCTTTGTCACGGTCTTCGGCGGGATGACGACTGTACCGGTCGCGGGTGAGATCGTCGTCGACCTGCGACTCGGCGGAGAGCTCGGCGAGTTGACGGCTCTGCGAATCGAAGGGACGGTTCCCACGTTCGACATCGACATCGCGGGCCATCCGTTCGTGGCTGAAGAGCCCATCCGCTTCACTCTCCACGAAGGACGCGTTGACATCGAGTCGTTCCGACTGGCACGCGACACTTCGGCCTTTTCCATCTCGGGCTTCGTCTCGTTCGTCGAGGATCGCCGGATCAACCTGACGATTCGCGGTGCTCTGGAGGCAGCGCTCCTGCAACTGTTCGTGCCGGATACCTCCGCGGCGGGCACGGTGAACATCGCCGCCGGGATTACCGGGACAATCGACGAACCGCGCGTGAACGGAACGGCCGAGATTCTCGACGGTCAGGTGCGGATCGCCGGCTTTCCGCAGCTCATCGGCGACATCATGGCTTCGATCGTGTTCCATGGCGACCGCCTGGAGATCGATTCGTTCCGTGCGACGCTCGGCGGAGGAGCTCTCGTCGCCGGTGGAGACATCTGGCTCAGCGGTCTCTCGGTCGAGCGGGTACGAATCAACATGCAGGGGACCGACGTCGCTATCCGTTATTTCGAAGGGCTGTCGATCACCGGCGATCTCGATCTTCGGCTGACAGGAGATGCGGAACGTGCACTGCTGCAGGGCGACGTTCGCGTCAACCGCGCTCTCTACTTCAGAGACTTCGACTTTACAAGCTCCATTCTGAATCTCCTCCTGGAACGGCGTGGTCTCGCTCCCGTGGTCGCCGCGAACTGGCAGGAGCGAATCGGGCTCAGCATCAACGTGAGCGCTGCCGAGACTCTCGCCATTCGCAACAACATCGCCGATGTGACAGGGAGTGCCCAGCTGGAGCTGACCGGCACTCTGGCCAATCCGAACGTTCTCGGCGTGGTGACGATCGACGAAGGGGGAACCGTCCGGTTCCAGGATGTCGACTATCGCCTGGTGCGCGGCACGATCAATTTTCAGAATCCGTTTCGAATCGATCCGTACTTCGACGTGACCGCCGAGGCGCGCGTTCAGGAATACGACCTGACGGTGAACCTGACGGGAACGCTCGACCGCATCACCCCGACCGTGACCAGCGATCCGCCGATCAGCGATCTGACCATCCTCTCCCTGATCGGACCCTCCTCGATCGGAGCAGACCGCGGCGGCTTTCCCTTCAGCGCACAGTCACTGCAGATGACCGGCACCTCGCTCCTCTACCAGAGCCTGGCGGGCCTGATCGGGCCGCGCATCCTCCCCTTCGCCGATGCCGTGCGGCTCGAGCTGGAAGGGGTGACCGCGGACCCGACGGTCACGGTCGAAAAAAGAATCCAGAACGACCTTCGAGTCATCGTCATCTACAACACCCGAACGAACCAGAACCGCGAGATCATCGAATGGCAGGTCACACCCGACTGGATCCTCGAGCTTTCCCGTGACAGCGAGAAGGAGGACACCTATCTGATCAATGCCGTCGACGCCAGGTTCCGCAGGCGATACGAAGGACGGTGGTGATGTCGCCCGAGCGAGCAACCAGGGCCGGTCTGATCCGCTCCGGCATTGCCGGACTGGCAATCCTGCTGGCCAGCTCGCCTCTCTGCGCGCAGTTCGAGTTTCGAGGGCTCGTCGTCCGCGACATTGCGATCCGGCCCGATGCCCCCATCGACGAGCCGTTGGTCCGCGAGCTGATCGCGATCCAGCCAGGCGAGCCGCTCTCCATTGCTGCCGTTCAGTCGACAATCAAGCGCCTCTACGGCACGGGAGACTTCCGTGACATCCGCATCGAGGGCGACACCGCCGGCGATGGAACGGTCGACATCGCGCTCATTCTCTCGCTCAGCTACCGGATCGCGACGCTCGCGATCGAAGGGGCGGGAGATGACCGCGACCGCGCCAGGCGGGAAGTTCTGATTCGCGTCGGCGACGTCCTGAGCCTCGATGCGGTCGATCGCAGTGCAGTCGCCATCCAGCAGATGTTCGCGCGGCGAGGTCACCTCGCGGCATCCGTCGATCCCGAAACTCGGTTCGAGCGCGAGCAGAACCTCGCCGACGTCATCTTTCACGTCACCCCCGGACCGCAGGCGACGATCGCCGCGGTCGAGATCGACGGAGAGACCGCGCCATTCACGCGCGAGCAGATCATCGACGCGATGCGCGTGCAACCGGGCGACGCATTCCGTCCCGATCGCGCCCGCCGCGCCGCCGATCGGGTGCGCGCCTTTCTCTCCCGACGCGACCATCGACGCGCCGACGTCCGCTACCTCGGCGAGACGCATGACCCCGAGACCGACCAGGTCACTCTCCGTTATCGGGTCAATACCGGTCCCATCGTTCGCGTCGAGGTCACCGGCGTTCCTCGCAGATCCGTCCGCCGTCTCCTTCCCTTCGGTCGCGATGACGAGTACTCGGAGGATCTGATTCACCGTTCGGCCTCTCGAATGGTGACCGAGCTCCAGAGTCGAGGCCACTTCCTCGCGGCAGTCGACACGGAAGAAAGGCTCGAAGGGAACGAGTGGATCGTCGAGTTCCAGGTCCGCCCGGGCCCCGTATACCGTCTTTCCTCGGTCGAATTTCAGGGCAATTCACAGATCTCGGAAGCGCAGCTGCGGGACGTGGTCCAGATCCATCGCCGCGGCGGATTCCGGAGCGTGATTGCCGGGCTGTTCCGGCGCCCTACGGGATTGACCCAGGAGATGCTCGCCCAGGATCGGGATGCACTCGAAGCGTTCTACCGCACGAGGGGATTTACCGAGGTCGAGATTCGCCAACCGGTCGCCGCGCCGTTCCCTGATCAGTCGCTCGTCGTCACCTTTCCGATCCTCGAGGGTCCGCAGACCGTCTTGACCGAGGTCAGGCTCGAAGGGAATGAGGTAATCAGTACGGCGCGCCTTCCGAATCCGAAACTGACGACCGGCTCTCCGCTGAATCCGATTCTGTTGACCGGCGACATCATAGCGCTGCAGACGTACTACGCCGTGCGAGGCTACGTCGAAGTTCAGGTCGCCCCGCGCATTACTTTTACTTCCGACAAGACCGGCGCGGAGCTGATCTACAGCATCACCGAAGGTCCTCAAGTCAACGTCGACCAGATCATCGTTCGAGGCAACACCTACACCGATCGTGACGTCATTCTGAAGAAAGTCTCCATCGAGAAAGGCGATCCATTCAGCTACCGGTCGATCTACCAGGCGCAGCGCGATCTGTATCGACTCGGAATCTTCCAGCGTGTCGATCTCATCCCCGAACAGGCAGGCACGAACGTCGGGCTCCGCAACATCGTCGTCCAGGTCGAAGAGGGAAGAAACCTGACGATCGCCGGATCGGTCGGCTATTCCACCGATCAGGGAGCACGCGGATCGGTCTCCGTCTTTCACCGGAACCTGTTCGGCTCGGCGCGCTATCTCGGCGTCGAGGCTCGTATCTCCCAGCGCGAGGATCGCTATGTGCTGACGTACCGGGAGCCATTCATCTTCAACTACGACATTCCGACGCAGCTCACCATCTTCCGCGCCGAGGAGCGCGCAGGTCGCGTCCGCGATGCCGAGTTCCAGCGTCTCGGTACCTTCATCGAGGCCTCGCGCGTCGTGGGGCTTCGCCAGCGGTGGGCTCTGCGTTACGAGTACAAAGTGACTCGCTGCGTTCGAGGGGCGGTCTGCGAAGCGGCAACAGGCGACATTCCCATTCCCGGTCTTCCGCTCGAAGATCAGGAGGTCCAGATCTCCAGCCTCTCGCCGACCTGGTTCTGGGACAGCCGCGACGACCCGATCAATCCGAGCCGTGGGCTGTTCGCCAGCTCGACACTCGAGTACGCGTTTCCCCTGTTTCAGGCGGAGACGCAATTCCTGAAGGCAGTCGAGCACGCAACGTGGTATCGACCGCTGAGTGAGCGAACCCTGGTCGCCCTCTCGGTTCGCATTGGCCTGATCGAGCCACTCGGCAGGAACGAAGTCGAACAGACCGTCCCCATCTCCGAGCGGCTCTATGCCGGCGGCGAGCTGACTCATCGCGCCTTCGAGCTCGACTCGCTCGGCATCGAAGGCGAGACCATCGTCTGTCTTCGTCCCTCGGAAGTGGAGAACGGCCCGCCGGAAGTGATTCCCTGCAGCGAGGGAGGACGCCTCACTGCACTCGGCGGAAAAGGCATGGTCCTGCTCAACGCCGAATACCGCTTCCCGATCTTCGCCAGCCTCAGCGGAGCGCTCTTCGTCGATGCCGGAAACGTCTGGCGGACGATCGGCGACATCGACACGGGCGATCTTCGCTACGGTGCAGGCGTCGGAGCCCGCTATCTGACGCCCGTCGGACCGTTGCGAGTCGACATCGGGTTCAAGCTCGATCGCGAGGCCTTCGAAGATCCATACGCCGTCTTCGTCACGCTGGGGTTCCCGTTCTGACCGAAGGGGCGGAGGGAGTGCGGTGCAACTCGTGGTGAGCGCGAAGCGCCACCACCGGTCACGGCACGACACGTCATGAAGTCGCGGCACCCCGAAGGGGTGAATGGAACACAGCCGGTGGTGAGCGCGAAGCGCCACCACCGGAACTGCGACGTTCCGCCGAAAGAACGCGGCACCCCGGAAGGGGTGCCCGGATCCCCTTACCAGAGGAATCGTGAATCGAACTCGAGTCCATTCGCTTCACCACCGGCTGTGTTCCGGGCACCCCTTCGGGGTGCGGGATGTGACGATGTGTTGTGCCCTGACCGGTGGTGGCGCTTCGCGCTCACCACCGGCTGGAATCCCTGCACCCCTTCGGGGTGTCGTTGGCGCGAAATCTGAAGACTTTCGACTCCGAAGGAGCTGGGACATGGCCAACGAGATCGAACAGATGTTGCGCGAGATGTTCGGCGAATCGTGGAACAAGCTGACGAAGTTTCAGTCGGAGCAGGTCGCCAAAATCACGTCCAGAGTCGAGGATCTCGCCCGAGCTGCTGTCCGGGATGACCTGGCGCGGCTGGCATCCGAGGTCGCGGAGCTCGAGCGCCGCGTGGCCATGCTCGAGGAGGAACGGGTCAAGACGGCAGCGGAAGGAACCCAGGCGAATTTCTAGCCCGCATTTCTCACACGTCTTCCTCGGGAGAGCGGTGTTTCGCGACGATGTTGTGATCAGCGCGGCATGGCGGCAAACACGAGAGTCTCGAGTACGACATCCACCGGCACTCCACCCGATTTTCTCAGGTAGTCGGCTTCGGCGATCTCCCGAAGGGCGCCGATCAGCTCGTCCTCGTGAAAGAAGCGCACAGCCTCGAACCGCTTGTGCAACGGAAAGGGATGCGGCTTCTGACGTACCAGCCTGCGACGCACGAGATACTCTCCCAGCGGCTCGGCGAGTCGATCGCGGAATTGGCTGTACGAGATCGCCTGCCGCGGATCGAGCTTCCGCACGCGGCAGAACGAATGGATCCCGAGAAGCTGACGGATCTCGTCTGCTAAAGCGAAAAGAAAGCGGCCGTAGTGACCCTCGTTCGTCGTTTTCGGATCATCGCGTCGCGCCTGCGCGATCAGATCGCGCAGCTTCTCCACCGCTTCGGCCGGCTTTCTGTCCGTGAAAAGAGCACCGAACTCGTAACGCGCACCGCCTGCCACGACAGACACCTGCGCCATGACCAGCTCCCGTGTCACTTCGGCGCCGGTGCCGGCATAGATCGCCAGTCTCTCCGCTTCGGCGATCGCAGGCCGGAGGTCGGGAACCTCCTTCGAATATTTGTCGCCGAGTGTGCGATCGATTCCGAGCGCTCTTCGAAGCGCACTGACCGCTTCAGGCTGGAAGCTGACTCCATACTCCGCGGCAATCTCCTGCACGGCTTCATCCAGTACCGCGGCAACGTCCTCACGGCGGAGATTGGCGATGACGACCGCACCGACGCGATCGATCAGTGCCACGCTGGCCGAATCCTTCGGCACTTCTCCCGCACGGAGCAAAAGGGTCGTGCCCGCGGCACCGCCCCCCCCGATCGCTTCGGCCAGCAGCGCCGCATCGCCTTCGCCTCTCGTTGCCTTCCTGCCGGATGCTCGCGCACTCTGAAGCATCTCGACCAGATCCTTCTCCGCGGTTCCCAGGCCGATCGCAGCAGCGATCCGACCGTCCGCCGAATCAGCATCGAGACCGACGAGGCCGAGAACATGAAGCAGCTTCGCCACCGAGGACGAGCGCTTTCGATCGGTCTTCGCGGTACGCCACCCCTCGACCGCCTTTTCGTAGAGCCGCACCAGCTCCTTGTTGGTCACGAAGGCGTTCACTTCCGGAACGATGACGAGGCGCCTTCCGCCGAAGAGCGATCCGGTACGAAACGAATCGAGAACCGTCGCGAGATCGCTCGCCTCCCCCCAGCTCTCGACCTGAACCGCCGCGTCGCAGGCGAGAATGCGATCGCGAATGGCCGTGAATGCTCTCTCGACGGTGTAATCATTGTCACCTCCGACGAGAATCACCGGCGGGATGGAGCCGCGATCGATTTGCTCGAGCAGGGTAGAGAGAGAGAGAGGCACGGGGGGAGAGTATAGGGGATGAGAGTAGAGGGCAGATAGCAGAGGGCAGAGGGCAGATAGCAGAGGGCAGATGGCAGATGGCAGATGGCAGATGGCAGAGAGCAGATAGCAGAGAGAGGGCGTGGAAGGCGGTCGGGAGGGGGAACGCAGACGGCAGATGCGAAGCGCGCATCTTCCGTCTGCTATCTGCTATTTGCTATCTGCTCTATCCGCTCTCAAAGAAGTCCCTGCTCTTCGAGCTCCTGACAATCGATGCAATGGCGCGTCCAGGGGACCGCTTTCAGCCGCTTTTCATTGATCACCTGGCCGCAGTTGATGCAGATGCCGAACGCGTTTTCGTCGATTCTCCTCAGCGCTTCGTCGACCAGCACGAGAATCTCGCGCTCGGCGTCAGAGAGTGAGAAGTTCAACTCCTTCGAGTAGGCGCTCGCCGCCTTGTCCGCCAGATCCTGGATGCCGTCATCCGGCTGAGCATTGCCTGCAGCCATGTCGCGAGCATAGGAATCGTTCAGCTCCGACTGCTTTCTGAGCAGGAGCTCGCGATACTGTTCGAACTGACTCGCTTTTGTCTTGGTTCTTGCCATGCGCCCCGGTTCTCCTTACTTGTGGTAGCGAATGTTCCGCATCAGCGTACACGCCCGATAAATCTGCTCGATCAGGACCAGCCTCGCAATCTGATGCGGCAGCGTCATCGCCGAAAGGGAAAGGATCCTGTCGGCACGGCTTCGTATTGCATCATCGAGGCCGACATCGCCGCCCATGACGAAGTGGATTCCATCCGGACTCTGCGACGAGATCCTTTCGAGCCACTTCGCGAATTTCAAAGAATCGATCGACTCCCCCCGCTCGTCCACGACCACGGTAATGCCGCGCGCTGGGATCGCTGCAATCAGCCTTGCCGAATCGGCGCGTATGATAGCGGCATCCTTCTTTTTCTGTCTATCTTTTTCGGCTGCAACTTCAATGATCTCGATCGGAAAGAATCGCCCGATCCGCTCCCTGTACCGCTCGATCGCCGCGCCGAGCTGAGCGTCAGCATTGGAACCGATCCAAATCAGGCGAAATTTCATCGTCGAGCCGATCCCGAAGCGCCTGAAATCAGGGTACCGATCGTCACGCTTCGACCCCCACGACCGCCGTTTTCGAGCTCAGCCGAGCCCGTAACGCTTTCGCTTCTCCAGCAGCGTCTTTCGGTTGATCCCCAGCAGCTCCGCTGCCCGTGTGTAGTTCCCACGCGTGCGGCGCATCACCTCCCGAATGTACCTCAGCTCCAGCTCCTCGAGGCTCCAGCGTTCTTCTGCCGCCGCGGAGACCAGCTCCGGTGCGCTGATCAGATCGAACGGCAGTGAGGCGAGCGAGATCGACGGTCCTGTCTCCAGCAGCACCGCGCGCTGAACGACGTTGCGGAGCTCGCGCAGGTTCCCGGGCCATGAATGGCTCCGCAGCAGATCGAGAGCATCCTCGGAAAAACCGCTGATCCTCCGCCCTGCCTCGCGGGCCGCCTCACGAAGAAAGAGGCGTGCGAGCTGCGGAATGTCTGCGCGGCGAGCGCGCAGCGGCGGAATCTCGACCGTGACGACGTTGAGCCGGTAAAAGAGATCCTTCCGCAGCTCACTGCCATCCGCGAGACGGGCAGGCGGAACGCTCGTCGACGCGATGACGCGGATGTCGACTTCGATCGGCCGGCTCCCGCCGATCCGGCTGATGCTCCGCTCCTGCAGGACGCGAAGTAGCTTCGCCTGGAGCGGGGAGGGAAGGGCCGTTACCTCATCGATGTAGAGTGTCCCTCCTCCCGCCAGCTCGATCCTCCCGATCTTCCGTCCATAGGCTCCGGTGAAGGCTCCCTTCTCGTGTCCGAAAAGCTCGCTCTCGAACAGATCGGGCGGGACGGCCGGACAATCGATCCGTACCAGCTGGCACTCGCTTCGCGGGCCGCAGCGGTGAATCACATCGGCCAGATGATCTTTCCCGCTGCCAGTTTCTCCCACCAGCAGAACGTTCACGTCGTGCGCGGCGATCTTCTCCACCGTCTCGACCAAAGAGCGCATCGCAGCGCTCCTCGTCGGCAGCAGCTTCCGCAAGACCGCCTGGCTACCTCTCATGTCTCTGCAGCTTCTCGTCCGGCAGGTACTCCCCGGTGACGTTGGGTGCGTCACCCCACAGTCTCTCCAGTCCGTAGAAACGCCGGCAATCCTCGGTAAAAATGTGGACGATGAGGTCGCCGTAGTCGAGGAGAACCCATCGGCCGGGCGTGATACCTTCCACCAGCAGCGGTTTCACTCCGTCCAGCTCGCGCAACTTCGTTTCGATCTCCTCGGCGATCGCCTGGGTCTGGCGCTCGGTCGTTCCCGAGCAGATGACGAAGTAGTCACCGATCGACGTGAGCTTGCCGACTGAGAGGACGTCGAGAGCGATTGCCTTCTTGTCGAGCGCGGCCTCGACGGCGTGTGCCACGCGCTGCTGAGTCCGATCCATCATCATCACCATCCAACAGACAATCGATCATGCATAAAGACCGAGCCGGCGAATATAGCGTGCGACTCGGGGATGAACGAGCGTCTCGATGCTCTCCTTCGCTCCAATGCGACGTCGAATCTCGCTCGCCGAGACGGCGATGACCTCGTTCTCGGCGAATACGATGGCGCCGGCCCCCTCCCGGCGAGCCGGCGGGAGAACGCGATCGCGGAGCTCGGGCGGCACCAGATCCGGCGAAGGATGGCGAGCGAGAACGACGAAATTCGCCAGCTCGAGGATTCGGTCGATCGTTTTCCATCGAAGCAGCGCAGCGAGATTGTCATCGCCGATCACCCATTCGAGCGCCGTTCCGGGATTTTGCCGGCGGAGCTCCTCGAGTGTGTCGACGGAATACGACACTTCGCCTCGCTCCAGCTCCAGCGGAGACACCTCGATTCTCGGATCGTGCTCCGTGGCGAGCACCGCCATGGCAAAGCGGTGATACGAAGAGGCCGCCGGTCGATCGTGCTTGAACGGCTGCCGGAGCGCCGGCAGCACGATGATCCGCGACCACCTCATACGGGGAAACGCATCGAGAAGCGGCAGCAAGTGACCGTTGTGGAACGGATCGAACGTTCCTCCGCAGATCGCGATCCGATCGAGTCTCGTCTCGTTCGTCATCACCGCCGGCCCTACGCGTCGGCAACCGGGATCTCCTCCCCCTGCGAGCGAACGGCATCGACCATCGCCGCGAGCCGGTGTACCAACTGCTGAACGCCGTCCCCGGCAACCGCCGAAATCTCATGATACTGGAAGCCGTGCTCCAGGGCGTATCTTCGAAGATCATCGGATGCTCCCGGAAATGCCGCGTCGAGCTTCGATCCGCAGATCAGGCGCGGTTTTCGCGACAGCTCTTCGGAATAGAGAGCGAGCTCACGCGCGATCATCGCGGCATCTTCCGACGTGCCGGCATGCTCGGACAGATCGACCAGCTGCACCAGCGCTGCGCACCGCTCGACATGGCGCAGAAAACGATCCCCCAGCCCCTGCCCCTCGTGCGCACCCTCGATCAGTCCCGGGATGTCGGCGACGACGAGTGTTCGGTCTCCGTCGACATCGACGACTCCGAGATTCGGAACCAGCGTGGTGAAGGGGTAGTCGGCAATCTTCGGCCGGGCTGCGCTGATCACCGAGATCAGCGTCGACTTCCCGGCGTTCGGCAGGCCGATCAGGCCGATGTCGGCGATCAGCTTCAACTCGATGAACAGCTCGCGCTCCTCCCCCGCTTCGCCCGTTTGGGCGAACCGGGGCGCCTGCCGCGTCGCAGTCGCAAAATGCTGGTTCCCCAGTCCACCGCGACCACCCTTCACCACCTGAACCGTGTCGCCGTCTTTCATCAGCTCGGCGACCAGCTCGCCGCTTTGTTTGTCGCGAACGACCGAGCCGATCGGAAGCTCGATCGTGACGTCCGCGCCCGCCGCTCCGGAACAGTTCGACCCCATGCCGTGCTGCCCGCGCCCCCCTTTCCACTCCCTGCGGAACTGAAGGTGATAGAGCGTGTTGAGCCGCTGCGACGCTCGAACGAAAATCGAACCTCCAGCCCCACCATCACCTCCGGAAGGCCCACCTCGCGGAACGAATTTCTCGCGACGGAATGCCACGCATCCATTCCCGCCGTCGCCTGCCTTGACTCGAATCGAAGCCTGGTCGATGAACATCGATCTCCATCAGTCGCCCTTCCGGGCGGCCGAATCCTCACTCCTTACAAGAAACCTACCCGAAAAACAAAACCCGGAGCCATCCTGAGCGAAAAGAACGAGCGCTCCGCGCCGGTTGAAGAGGGAATGACATCGCAAACCGTGCAGTGTCATCAGACGCGAGGAGGCGCGGGTGGGCGTGAGCGAAGGATGACGCGGAGGATGACTACGCGATCTCGGCCGCAACGACGCTGATGAATCGGCCCTGACGGCCCCGGTCGCGGAACTGCACCACGCCATCGACCTTCGCGAAGAGCGTGTGATCACGGCCCATGCCGACGTTGACTCCGGGATAGAAACGTGTGCCACGCTGGCGGACGAGAATCGATCCCCCCGTCACGAACTGACCGGCGAATCGCTTCACCCCGAGCATTTTCGGCTGCGAGTCGCGCCCGTTGCGCGACGAGCCTTGTCCTTTTTTGTGAGCCATGGGGCACTCCTCCCTAACCCTGAATGCTGTCGACGCGCAGCTCCACCAGATCCTGCCGGTGTCCATGCTTGCGCTTGTACTGCTTCCGGCGCTTCTTCTTGAAGACGATCACCTTGTCCCCGCGCGTCTCGCGCACGATCGTCGCGCTGACCGAAGCACCCTCGACGAAGGGGGCGCCGACCTTCGGCGAATCGCCGCCGATCAGAAGCACCTCGCCGAAACGGACGCTGTCGTTCTCCGCCGAGCCGAGAACTTCCCGCTCGACGAAAACCCGGTCGCCCTCGGCGACACGATACTGCTTTCCACCCGTACGAATGATCGCGTACACACGAACCTCCAGAAATCGAGCCCCGCGTTGTAGCACACCCCTCCCGTCCGGTCAATGCGAAGCAGGCTCGTTAACCCGCGGCCCAAAGGGTCTATTCCGGTCCCCTCAGAGCGGTATATTGCCGTGTTTCTTCGGAGGATTCCGATCGCGCTTGTTGCGCAGCATGGCAAAGGCGGTGATCAGCTTTCTGCGTGTGAAGCGAGGCTCGATGATCTCGTCGATGTATCCCCGCTCGGCGGCGATGAAGGGATTGGCGAACTTCTCCGTATATTCGGCGATCTTTTCCGCACGCGCCGCCGATGGATCCGCCTCACTCTCGATCTCCCGGCGATAGAGGACGTTCACCGCCCCTTCCGCCCCCATGACCGCGATCTCCGCCGTCGGGTAGGCGAAGTTCACGTCGGCTCGGATGTGCTTCGAGTTCATCACGCAATAGGCTCCGCCGTACGCTTTCCGCGTGATCAGCGTGACCTTCGGAACCGTGGCTTCCGCCAGGGCATAGAGCAGCTTCGCTCCGTGAACGATGATCCCGCCATGTTCCTGGTCCATCCCCGGAAGGAACCCGGGGACGTCCTCGAGCACGAGCAGCGGAATGTTGAAGGCATCACAGAAACGAACGAAGCGCGCTCCCTTGCGCGAAGCATCGATGTCGAGGACGCCGGCGAGGAACGACGGCTGATTCGCAACGATACCAATCGGTGCCCCGTCGAGCCGGATGAAGCCGACGACGAGATTGCGGGCGAAATGCTCGTGCACCTCGAGAAAATGGCCACGATCGGCGATGGTTCGCACCAGATCGCGGATCTCGTAGGGCTGATTCGCACTGTCGGGAACGAACGTGTCGAGTGCCGGATCGATCCGATCGATGTCGTCCGTCGATGCGATCCGCGGTGGATCGTCGAGATTGTTCGATGGCATGAAGGATAGGAGCTCCCGAATCGTCGCCAGACAGTCTTCGTCCGACTCTGCGGCGAAGTGCGCGACTCCCGACACCTGGTTGTGCGTCTCGGCTCCGCCCAGCGCCTCCTTGGTCACCTCTTCGTGCGTGACCGTTCGAATCACGTCGGGTCCGGTCACGAACATGTAGCTCGTCTTCCTGACCATCAGAATGAAGTCGGTGATCGCCGGCGAGTAGACCGCGCCGCCGGCACAGGGCCCCATGATCGCGGAGATCTGTGGAATCACCCCCGAGGCGAGCGTATTGCGAAGAAAGATGTCGGCGTATCCTCCGAGCGAGACCACGCCTTCCTGAATGCGTGCACCACCCGAATCGTTGAGACCGACGATCGGCGCTCCATTCTTCAGTGCGAGGTCCATGATCTTGACGATCTTGGCTGCATGCGTCTCGCTGAGTGAGCCGCCGAAGACGGTGAAATCCTGCGCGAAGGCGTAGACGAGGCGACCCTCGATCGTCCCGTAGCCGGCGATCACGCCATCACCCGGGATCTTCTGCTGGTCCAATCCGAAGTCGCGCGAGCGGTGAACCACCAGCTGGTCGAGCTCCTGGAACGAGCCGTCGTCGAACAGCAGGGAGATCCGCTCGCGAGCAGTCAGCTTCCCTTCGGAGTGCTGCCGTTCGATTCTCGGCTCGCCGCCTCCCAGCTCGGAAGCCCTTCGGCGACGCTCGAGCTCCTCCATCTTCTGCTCGATCGACAACCCTTTGCTCTCCCCATCACAACGTGAAATTACGCTCCGCCGCCAGGCGTCGCACTTCGGCGTCGAGCTCTTCGTTCGAGGGCTCGCGCTCCCCGACCGTCCTTGCGAGCCGCTGCTTCGCCTCCTGCACGATCGCTTCGAGGGCTCGATCGTCCTCGGCGAGGATCTGCATCACGATCTCGATCCCCCGCTCCGCGTCCCCGAACTCGACCAGACCGCGATCCTCGAGCCGATTCACGATCGCCCGTGCGAGATACTCGATCTGCTTGCTGGTCATCATGCGAGGCCAGCCGGATTCTGGCAGCGCACGGCTCGAGTGGCAAGAGTTTATCCGGCACCGCTGCTCGGTGGCCCGGCGGGCGGGCCGCGTCCGCTCCCGATGGAATACCGGAATGCAGCCCGCCGTTGAACGCACGGCTTACGAGCAACGTCCCATCGAGCATGGGAGGAGTGGAGAGCGACCAATGCCTGAACAGAGAATCAAAGACGTGCTGAAAAAGCACAATCTCGACGTCGACGACGTTCGCGACCGGAAGACCACGCTGCACCACCTTCGCCACATCGTCCGGACCGAGAACCTCCCGTTCGACGTGTTCCAGACCCTCGTTCGACTTCGCCGGTAACGACATCGTGAGGTGGATCTGCGGCCGGATCGCGGGAAGCCTCGCGGTCCGGCTTTTGTTTTTTCACCGACCGGAGGTGACTCATTGGATCTGCTGGAAGAGGCCGGGCCGCTGATCGACGAGCGGCGATTCGATCAGATCGAAGCCCTCTGGATGTCGAAGCTCGAAGCGGGCCTGTCACCTGATGTCGATATCGCTGCGTTCCTCGAGCTGGCAAGGCTGCTCCGCCGCTCCGACGAGCGGACGCGCGCCGATGCGCTGCTCGGTCTCCTCGCCGATTCCCTCCAGGAGGCGGACGCCTGGCCGCAGCGGCTGAAGCTGCTCAAGGAGCTCGCGCGCCTGGCGAAGAACCCTGCAAACCTCCGGAAGGAGATCGAAGAGGCGGTCGGCAAGGCCTGGGGCTCACGTCCCAGCTTCCGCCGTGTCGCGGCGCAGGTAGGTCTCGGCCAGCCGGCGGGGAATCCGCTGGAGAAGGCCGAGAAAATCGAGAGCTGGCTCCTGTTCGATCAAGGCGAGATCTTCTTCATGCCCGGAAGGGGCGCCGGAGTCGTCGTCGAGCTGAATCCGGACCTCGGAATCTGCCGGCTCGATTTCGAGAAGGAAAAGCGGGTATCGATCCCGCTCGGAGCGGCTCCGAAGTTTCTCACTCCGCTGCCTCCGGGACATCTCCTTCGCGACAAGATCGAGAATCCCGAAGCGCTGCAAAAGAGAGCGGTGAGCGATCCGGCGGGAACCTTCGCGCAACTGCTGCAGAGCTTCGGCAGGGCGATGACCGTCTCGGAAGTGAAAGACGCGGTGCTCGGCATCGTTCCCGAAACGCGCTGGTCGAGCTGGTGGACGGCTGCCCGAAAAAATCCGCAGATCGTCACCTTCGGCAGCGGCGCTAAAGCGACCTACGGCTGGAACGACTCCAGCGAGCAGGCCGAGCTGAGCATCCGGAGAGATTTCGCCCAGGCCTCGCCGCGGGCAATGATCGAGATCGCCAGGAAGCATGGCTCACGAAGTCCGCAGCTCACCCGGCATTTCGCCGCATCCCTCTCGAAGGAAGCCGAACGCCTGGCGCGCTCGGAGCCTTCGCTCGCCTGGGAGATCATCGCTCTGATCGAGCGTCTTCCCGTCGAAGTCCCTCCTCCCTTCGATCCGGCCTCGCTCATCGCCGGCTCCGGAGCCGCGCGCATCGTGGCCGGAATCTCCGATCGCGCGCTCCGGGAACGTGCCCTCGACGTCATTCAGAACAGCCAGGCCGAGTGGACCAAGATCTTCGGCGAGCTTTTCTTCATGGAGGAGGATCCGCGCATTCTGTCGCAGATCGTCTCCCGGCTCGAAAGCGGAGGAGCGGCCGAGATCCGGGACCGGCTCATCGATGAGACTCTCCGTTACCCGCGACGCCATCCACGAGCGTTCTACTGGTATTGCAAAATGATCAGCGAAGCCGAGCCTCTGCCCGAGCGCGCGAGCTACGCGCTGCTCTGGCAGATGGTCGAGGCGACCGGATCCGACGAATTCGGCGCACTGAAGCCGCGATTCCGCGAGCTCTTCGATCGCGGGGGGCTCGGCATCCGAATCATCATGAACAGCGACAATGAAGAGCAGGCTCGCAAGCTCGTCGAGACGATCGAGCGCTACGGAAGTATCGAAGAGTACCGGCGCGAGACGATGAAAGCGGCGGCTCACATGAAATACCCGCAGCTGCGCGAGCCGCAGGCCGAGCCGGTGTATGCCACGGCGGAAGCCTTCGCGGCGAAGCGTGAAGAGCTCGAGCACCTCCGCAAGGTCGAGATTCCGGCGAACTCGAAGGCGCTGCAAACGGCTCGCGAGATGGGAGACCTGCGCGAGAACTTCGAGTACAAGGCGGCGCGCCAGCGGGCGGAGTATCTCTCGGCGCGCGTCGGCGAGCTCCAGTCCGAGCTCTCACGCGTTCGCCTGCTCGACCCGAACGAGATCGACACTTCGGTGATCAGAATCGGAACGCGCGCCTCACTCCGCAACGGCGACATCCAGCGCGACGTCACGATCCTCGGGCCGTGGGAGTCGGATCCCGAGCATGGCGTCTACTCCAATCAGTCGGAAGTCGCCAGGGCGCTTCTCGGCAGGAGCGCAGGCGAGATCGTCAGTTTCATGGGAAACGACTATCAGATCGAGTCCATCTCGCGTTGGAAGTCGTGACCGCGGAGCGCACTCACTGATTCTTGTACCAGTCGGCGTTGATCTGCGTGAAGTGCTGCCACTTCTCCGGCACCAGATCCTCAGGAAAGATCGCCTGAACCGGGCACGCCGGCTCGCAGGCGCCGCAGTCGATGCAGACTTCCGGATCGATGTAGAGCATCTCCGCGGCGGCGAAGGCATCTTCGTCCTTCCGAGGATGGATGCAGTCGACCGGACAGACGTCGACGCACGCTGTGTCCTTCGTACCGATACACGGCTCTGCAATCACATAAGTCATTCCTTTTCCTCCGAGGGCCCGCACTACGCGAGAGGGCTCCTGGCTCCTATTTTAGCCGGATCATCCACTGATCCGTACTCCTTCGATGCATCTCAACCGAGCGGCAACTGCTCGAGCAGCCTTCTGAGGCGCCTCAGCGTCCTCTCGCGTCCCAGGGCGATCATGACGTCGAAGATCGGCGGAGAGTTGCCGACCCCCATCAGCGCCACCCGCAGCGGATGAATGTACTTCGCCGCCGAGACCCCCTCCCCCTCCGCGAGCTTACGCAGCGCCGCTTCTGCCGCCGCTTCGTTCCACTCGCCGAGCGCCGAAAACGCCTCGAGAAGAGCGTCCAGCCGTCTCGTCACGTCCGCCCCTTTCAGATGCTTCTTCACCGCCTCATCGTCATAAGCGATCGTTTCGTCATCGACGAAATAAGGAGCGATGAGCTCCGCGAGGTCGCGCAGCGTCCGCCCCCGGGCTTGATTCAGTCGGATCACGCGCAACAGCCGCTCCCCATCATCGATCGCGACGGTGAGAAACGGCTCGAGATGCGGAACGATCTCCTCGGGCGGCTTGCGGCTCAGATACTGACCGTTCATCCAGACCAGCTTGTCGGCATCGAACACGGCCGGAGCCTTGTGCACATCACGGAGGTCGAACGCCTCGATCGCCTCCTCGCGCGTGAGAATTTCCCGATCGCCCCCGGGCGACCAGCCGAGAAGCAGCAGGAAATTGAAGAGAGCGTCGGGAAGGATGCCCATCTCACGATACTCCTCCGCGGACGTCGCGCCCGTCCGTTTGCTCAACCGCTTCCGATCGCTGCCGAGGATCAGCGGCAGGTGTGCGAACTGCGGCGGCTCTGCGCCGAATGCGCGGAAGAGAAGAATATGCTTCGGGGTGTTCGACAGATGATCGTCACCGCGGGCAACGATCGTTATGCCCATGTCGATGTCGTCGACCACCACGGAGAGGTGATACGTCGGGTGCCCGTCCGATCGCAGAACTACGAAATCGTCGATCGTCTCTCCCTCGAAGTGAACCGGGCCGCGGATCAGATCGTCGAAATCGACCGGGCCGGGCGGGACGCGAAAGCGAACGACGAAACGCTCCTCCTCCCGCGACTCTCCCCTGTCGGCTGCACTCCGGCACTTGCCCGAGTAGCGATAGGAACGGCCGTCCTTTTCCGCTTCCTCGCGCTCGCGCTCGAGCTCTTCGACCGTGCAATGACAGCGGTAGGCACCGCCGCGCTCGACCAGCTCGATCGCCCGCTGACGATATCGGTCGATGCGATCGCTCTGGTAGATGGGTCCCTCGTCCCACGCGACACCGAGCCACTCGAGCGAAGCGACGATCTGCTCGGCATGATGCTGCCGCGAGCGCTCCGCGTCCGTGTCCTCGATCCGCAGAAGCATCGTGCCGCCGTAACGCCGTGCGTGCAGCAGATTGAAAATCGCCGTCCGCGCACCTCCTACATGGAGGTACCCCGTCGGAGAAGGGGCGAATCGAAGCTTCATTCGGTCGTTGATCTCACGCATTCGAGAGCCGGAAAGTCTACCCCACCCGGCCCGGCGTCGAGTAGCGAGGCTCGGGGCTCGAGGCTCGAATGGCAACCGGTCTTTGGCCGCGTCGATGGTTCTCAGGAAACCCCGTCGAATTCTCGTAGGGGCGAAGCATTTGCGCGCAGGCCGCAGCGACAGGCTCGCGTTACCGGAGCGCAGCGCAATAGCTTCGCCCGGGTGCTTGCGAGAATGTGACATGGCGGTGGGTCGATTCGCGCCGCCCTGCAACCCGGGGCGGCGCGGGACGCCCGCTCTCCCGCAGAGGTTCGTTCGATCATCGCAAGCACCCGGACGAAGCTATTGCTCTCCGTTACGGCGTTGCAAGCCCGCCGCTCTGTCCATCGCGCAAATGCTTCGTCCCTACGAGGGCCGCCCGTCGATGTTCCGGAAGCCCCCCTCGAGCCTCGAGTCTCCAGCCTCCCCCCCGCGCATCTCCGCTACAATCGATGGAGTGCAGAGAAGCTGCTCACGGCTGGCCGGGTTCACGCTGGTCGAGATCCTGGTGGCGCTCGTCATACTCGGCCTGATCGTGACGACGTCGCTGGCCATCTTCTACGATCGCCAGAAACGGCTGCGGGCCGCGGATGAGATGATCATCGCCTGGCAGATTCTCGCCAACGAGGCGGAGGTCTGGAGGCACCGCCCGTACGACTCTCTCGTGCCCGGCGCATCCTCCGCGTTTCTCTCCGATCCGGAGCTTCTCGCGCAGCTCCCGGGCGCCAAGGCGTCAGCGGCAATCGAGCACTCCGGGCCGGCATTGAGAAGCATTCACCTGACAATCCACTGGAGCGACAGCGCGAAGAAAGCCGAGGTCGCAGTACTGCGGAGCGACACGGGAGGAGGAAGCCTGTGGTGAGCAGGCGGCGGCCGAGCGGCTTTTCTCTGATGGAGATGGTCGTGGCGATCGCGCTGCTCGGAATCTTTCTTCTCGTTCTCGTCGCTCTGGAAAGCGAGATGTTCCGGCTCGAGCGGTCGATCCGGATCAACATGATGTCGCATCCCGATCCGACCGCTGTGCTGAGCCGGTTGCGGCGCGACGTCCTCGACTCTCACGGCTATCCGGAGGCGATCGATGGTCACGAGCAGAGCGAATCGACTCTGATCCTGCTCGGCCTGGCGGAAGATGGAGCGTGGGAGACGATCGCATGGGACTTCAGCGAAGAGGGGGTGGCGCGACGGATCACCTACAGAAGCGGGGAGAAGGTGGGAGAATGGACCGCCGGAAACGTCCCCGTTTTCACGATCGCGAGCTTCGACATGCCGGATGGCGGGGTCGCGGTGCGCGTTCAGGCCCGCCACGGAGGGAAGCTTGCAATCGACGGGATTTTCCAGCCGCGCATCCACGGCTGACCAGCGAGGTTTCGCACTGATCAGCGCGCTGGTTCTGGCGATGCTCTTCTTCGCCCTCATGACGCTCGTGATGGTCGAGTCGACGTCCGCCTTGCGATCCGCGACGCGATTCCGCGCGCGCGTCCGTGCCGAGATCCTCGCCGAGAACGCCGCCGAGCTGGCCGCCAGGAACATGGTCAGCGCACCCGGCTCCGACGCAACCCTTCAGAACGATGACGGCACGATGCACGGCAGCTATCGGCGCCTGGCGGAGAATCGGTTCGAGATCACCGGGACCGGAGACGCGGCGGGCCCGATGAAAGTCTCCGCGAGAGTCCGCCTCTTCGGAACCGTGGAAGGGAGCACGATTCGACTCGATCGGACGATCCACGGGCGATGAAGGCGGGAACGCGAGGGTTGATACCGGTCCTGCTGTCGGTGCTGGTCATCGCCGGCTGCATGGACCGCGAGCAGCGGGCGTTCTCGCTCGGGACGACGACGAGCATCGAGAACTCCGGTCTTCTGGCCCACCTCACCCGCGCATTTCACGAGCACCACGGAATCGCCGTCCGGCCGATTGTGGTCGGCTCGGGAAAGGCGCTGCGTCTCGCCGAGCAGGGAACCATCGATCTGGTCCTCTCACACGACCGGCACGGTGAGCAACGTCTCCTCCAGAGCGGGCGCGTTGCGCTCTACCGGCAGTTCATGCGCAACGATTTCGTGATCGCCGGTCCTGCGGAGAACCCCGCCGGCCTCGAGCAGAGCGACACGCCTTCCGCGGCGCTGGCGAAGATCGCATCTTCCGGCAATCGATTCGCCTCGAGAGGAGATCAGTCGGGAACTCACATCCGGGAGCTCTCCCTCTGGCGCGAAGCCGGAATCGACCCCCGACAGCGTTCCTTCTATTACCCGCTGGGACAGTCGATGAGCTCTCTTCTTCGTTCGTCCAGTGAGCTGCGCGCCTACGTTCTGACCGATCGCGCCACCTTCGAGCAGGTCCGCAGCGCGATTGCCCTGACGATTCTGATCGAGGACCACCCTTCGCTCGAGAACCTGTACGCCGTGACGCTCATGCAACCGACAGCCCGCAATCGGGAGGAGTGGGAGCATGCGCGCCTATTCGCCGAATGGCTGCTTTCCGCCGAGGGGATGGCAGCGATCTCGAGTTTCACGATTCGAGGCCGGACCGTTTTCGTTCCGATCGAACCAGGCCGCGTCCCGCCGTCAAACTCCCCGTAGGGACTTGTGCGAGGGACAGAGTGGGGAACTTGCGAAACCGCAGCGCAGCGCAAATGCTTCGTCCGGGTGCTTGCAGGGAGAGCGGGCGTCCCGCGCCCGCCTCGGGTGGGCGGGTGGCGCGCATTCAGGCGGTTCATGCGAGCACGTGCCGAAGCTGCCGTGCTCCTCGTAGGGACGAAGCATTTGCGCGAGGGACGGCGCAGGGGACTTGACAGAGCGCAGCGCAGCGCAATAGCTTCGTCCGGGTGCACGGGTAGCCCGCAAACGGTCCTGCGCAAGGCGTTCCCGAATCGTGGTGTGACTTCATGACCGGAATGACGATATCGCCTATCGCTGCCCTCACCGGAAACGCCGTCGGGGCGTTCGTCATCGCGCTGCTGTTTCTCGCGTTCCTCTTCCGTTATCGGGGAGCCTACCTTCGACCGTGGGCCTTCTTCTGGATCGCAACGACACTTCATCACGCAGCGAGCGCCCTGACCCTGCACCTGCGCGCGTCGAGCCAGTCTGGAGCGGTCCTGGCGGGTTGCGCTGCGGGAGCATTCGGCTGGGCGGCGCTCGGATGGCTGCTGCTCGGCTGCCACGAGCTCGCCTTCCGGCGGCCGGCGCGACCCCTGCCGCGATCGATCCTGGTTCCCGCTCTCGCGGCAACGGGCGCGGTCGCAGGCGCACTGCTGCTGCTCATGACGAGCCGCAACGAGCCGTTTCTCTCGCTTTCGACCCAGGGTCCCATCGCCGCCGTGGTCGCCATCCTGGCCGCACGCTGGTTGTGGCGCGAGGGTGGACGGCGCAACCTTCTCGGATTCAACCTGATGGTGGTCGCCCTGGCGGTCTATGCAGCCGTTCAGATGCATGCCACCAGCGTCGTGGTGGAGCTGATGACCGGCGGGAGCTCGTGGAGACTCGGACTGCTGGTTCCCTTCCTCGACTTTTACCTTCAGGCCATGCTTGCGGTCGGGATGGCGTCGTCGATTCTGGAAGACGAGCGCGAGACCGCGCGACTGGCGACGATCGCGATCGAGCGGCTCGCCTATCATGACGCCCTGACCGGACTGCCCAACCGTCCTCTCTTCATGGACCGGCTGATCATGGCTACGGCCCTGGCCGAGCGTACGAAACAACAGATCGCCGTCTTCTTTCTCGACCTCGACCGCTTCAAGGACATCAATGACTCTCTCGGGCACACCGCGGGAGACATGCTGCTCAAAGGGGTGGCCGAGCGGATTCGCGGCTGCGTGCGCCAGTCGGACACTCTGGCACGCTTCGGAGGCGACGAGTTCACGATTCTCGTTCAGAGGCTCGAGAAGGTGGAGTATGCAGCGAAGGTCGCGCAGAAGATTCTCGAAGTCATCCGGATCCCTTTTCTGATCGGCGAGCGCGAGCTGTTCGTGACCACGAGCATCGGCATCAGCATCTACCCTCATGACGGACTCGATGCCGAGACGCTGGTCAAGCATGCCGACATCGCGATGTATCGCGCGAAGGAGCGCGGCCGCGACGACTATGAGCTCTACACCGCGGCGATGAATCAGCACGCGCTCGAGAGAATCGCCCTGGAGGGAATGCTTCGAAAAGCGATCGGCAGCGACGAGCTCATCCTCCATTACCAGCCGATCATCGACCTCCACACGCATCGATTGGTGTCGGTCGAAGCGCTCATCCGGTGGAACCACCCCACGCTCGGGCTGATCGCGCCCGCGCATTTCATCTCCGTCGCCGAGCTCTCCGGCCTGATCATTCCGATCGGCAAATGGGTCCTCAGCGAAGCGTGCCGCCAGGCACGCGCCTGGAAGGGGAAGACGGGAAGGGACATCCGCGTTTCGATCAATCTCTCCGCCAGGCAGTTCCAGCAGACGGACCTGCTCACGATGGTGCGGACCACCCTCGAACGGACCGGACTCGAGCCGCATCTTCTGGAGATCGAGATCACCGAAAGCAGCGCCATGTCGAACGCCGATCTGGCGATCCGGACACTACTCGATCTCAAATCGCTCGGCGTGCGGATCGCCATGGATGATTTCGGCACCGGCTACTCCTCGCTCAGCTATCTCAAACGCTTCCCGATCGACTGTCTGAAGCTCGATCAGTCCTTCGTCCGTGACATCGTCACCGACGAAGGCGACGCGGCGATCATCGGCGCGGTCGTGGCCATGGCGCACATCCTGGGGATCGAAGTCGTCGCCGAGGGGGTGGAGACGGAGGAGCAGTTTCGACTGCTGGCAGCGAAGTCGTGCGATCGGATTCAGGGATTTCTCTTCAGCCATCCCCTCCCGGCCGAACGGCTCGAGCAGCTCCTGCTCGCCGATCCCACCTGGTTTCTTCCCTCGGCTTCAGCCGAGCGCGTCCGATCGATCGAAACGTGACGGGAGTCGAGCACGTTGCATCGTCTCGTGTTGTGACAGGTGCGGGCGCGAAACGCCCGCTCTCCCCTACTAGGCGTGCTCGGCTTCGTGCGGCTTCTTCGATTCGGCGATGATCTTTTCCTGAAGATTCCTCGGCACTTCCTCGTAATGTGAGAACTCCATGTGGAACGAGCCGCGACCCTGCGTGATCGAGCGAAGCGCCGAGCCGTAAGCCAGCATCTCCGCCATCGGCACGTGGGCCTTGATGACCTGCGTGTCGCCTTCGATGTCGATCCCGTCCATTCTTCCCCGCCGGGAGGTGAGATCTCCCATCAGGTCGCCGATGTACTCGCTGGGGGCATAGACCACGACGTTCATGATCGGCTCGAGAAGAGTGGGCTTTGCATTGGCCATCGCGTCTTTGAAGGCGAGAGCCCCGGCGATCTTGAAGGCCAGCTCGGACGAGTCGACCGGATGGAACTGGCCGTCGACCAATCGGATGCGGAAGTCCACCACCGGATAGCCGGCGAGATATCCCTGTATCCGGGCATCCTGAATCCCCTTCTCGACCGCAGGGATGTATTGGCGGGGAATCGATCCGCCGAAGATGTCGTCGACGAACTCGAACTCGGCACCGCGCTCGAGCGGCTCCATTCTGATCTTGCAATCGGCGAACTGCCCGTGCCCGCCGGTCTGTTTCTTGTGGCGCCCATGCGCATCCGTCGCGCGGGTGATGGTCTCGCGATAGGGGACCTTCGGTGGATGGAGGATGACGTCCACGCCGTATTTTTTCTTGAGCTTTCCGACGGCGACCTCGACGTGCAGCTGCCCCTGTCCCGAGATCAGCATCTCCTTGGTCTGTTCGTCGCGACCGAATCGGATGGCGGGGTCCTCCTCCATCACTCGGGCCAGTGCCGTGGAGATTTTGTCCTCGTCGCCTTTGGATTTCGGCTCGAGCGCGAAGGCGATCGCCGATTCGGGGTAGGCGATGTGATCGAGCTGGACAACGTGATCGCGCGCGCAAATCGTGTCGCCGGTTCGCGTGTCCTTCAGCTTGGCCACCGCTCCGATGTCTCCCGCCCGAAGCTCGGACACGGGAACCTGCTGCTTGCCCTGCAGCAGCTGCAGCTTGCCGACCCGCTCTTCGTGATCGCGGCTGCTGTTCCAGTACGCCGAGTCCGATTTCACGGTTCCCGAGAAAACGCGGAATGCCGAAACGCGGCCGGCGAACGGATCCGAGGTGGTCTTGAAGACGAGCGCCGCCGGAAACGCCTCGGCCCGTCGCTCGATCCGCATCTCCTCGCCGTTCTTTCCTTTGCCGGCAACCTCGCCTTCGACCGGTGAGGGAAGGAGCGTGACGAACGCATCGAGCAGAGCATGACCCCCGATGTTGTGCGACGAAGAGTCGAACAGGAGAGGAAAGACGGCCCGCGCCGCGATCTCGCGCCGCAGCCCCTCCACCAGTTCCTCCTGCGAAAGCCCCCCCTCCTCGAAGAAGCGCTCCATCAGGGTGTCGTCTCCCTCCGCCACTTTCTCGATCAGTTTCTCCCTCCACTCCTCCGCGGTCGCCCTCAGCTCGGCAGGGACCTCGATGTCCTCGTATTTTCCCGAGCCGTCTGTGTCGTAGCGGAACGCTCTCATCGAGAGGAGATCGACGACGCCGTGAAAATCCTTCTCTTCGCCCATCGGAAGCTGGATCGGAACGACGTTCCTGCCGAACTTCCTCTGCAGCGAGTCGATCGTCCTCTGGGCCGATGCGCGTTCACGATCCATCTTGTTGGACACGATGATCGAGGGGAGCCCCATCTCCTCGGCGAATTTCCAGACTTTCTCGGTCGTGACTTCGACGCCGGTGACCCCGCTGACGACCACGGCGGCAGCATCGGCCACGCGCATGCCGCTCCTGGCCTCGGTCAGAAAGATGCCGAATCCCGGCGTGTCGATGAGGTTGATCTTCTTTTCCTTCCACTCAGCGAACGCGACCGCAGCCGAGATCGAGTGTTTTCGCTCGATCTCATCGGCGTCGAAGTCGGTCACCGTGGTACCGTCATCGATGCTGCCAAGGCGCGTAACCGCCCCTGAATTGAACAATAACTGGGCGACGAGGGTCGTCTTCCCCGTGTCGTTGTGCCCCACCACGGCGATGTTTCGAATCTCGGGTCCCGAATAAACCTTCATGCGTGTCTCCTCGAAGGGATGTAACAATTCACGGTCCGAACGCGAATCATAATTTAAAATGGAGTCAGGTTCCCACGACATCCGGAAGGATCGGATGCACCGAGCGGTTTCCTGAGGACGAGCAGGGAGTATATCATTGCGCTTCGACATGCCGTGGCGGGCGAGCTCGACGGATGGCATGAGCAGAGGGATACGAGAATGCGACCAGCGATGTGGTTGACGGATGGAGGATCTCGACGTTGAAGCTCGCCCGATACGAAGTAGTTCGCGAGCTCGGCAAAGGCGCGATGGGAATCGTCTATCTCGCCAAGGATCCGCTCATCGGCCGGCTCGTCGCTCTCAAGACCATACGCCCTGCAACCGGCGATGACGACGAGGCGAAGGAATTCCAGGAGCGTTTCGTTCGCGAGGCGCAGGCAGCCGGGATTCTCAGTCACTCCGCCATCGTCACCGTTCACGACATCGGACAGGATCCCGAATCCGGCGTCTCTTTCATCGCCATGGAGTACATCGAGGGATCGAACCTGAAGGAGGTCCTCCAGCAGGGGACTCCGTTCGATCATTTCCAGGTCGCCGAGGTCGTCTCTCAGGTGGCTGACGCGATCGACTATGCCCATTCGAAGGGAATCATTCATCGCGACGTCAAACCGGCGAACATCATTCTCTGCGGCGAAGCGCGCGCGAAGATCACCGATTTCGGCATCGCCAAGATCGCCTCGGGGGTGAGCAATCTCACGACGACGGGGCAGTTCCTCGGAACGCCGAACTACATGGCGCCGGAACAGATCAAGGGAACGAAAATCGACGGACGAACCGACATCTTCTCGCTGGGCATCGTTTTCTACGAAGCTCTGTCACGCCGCAAGCCGTTCGGCGGCGACTCCCTCACTACGATCTCCTACAAGATCGTTCATGAGCCTTTCCCTCCCCTTCGCGACATCGATCCGTCGATTCCCGAAGGCTTCGAAGAGATCATCGGCCGGTGCCTCGCGAAGGATCCCGCCGATCGCTATCAACGAGCGCGCGAGCTGGCAAACGACATCCGGGCCATCGTTCGAGGCGAAGCGCTCGAACGGCAGGTCGATTCTTCGGCATTCGAAGAAACGGTGATGAGCCACGATGGCGAAAAGATCCCGACGATGGAGATTCCATTCCCCGAGGCGGACTCCGAAGCCACGGCCATCGGCAGTGAAGGAAGGCTGGAATCGAGTGCAACGCGGGCACGACGCGCCGCAGCCGGTGCGACTGCCGCAACAGCAGCACCGGTAGCTGCCGCTACACCTGCCGCGCGCACGGCTCGCCGCGCCCCCAGCGCCATCGCACGGCCCGCCGCCGCACAGCTCCGTCAATTGATCACCTCGAAGATCTCCGCTCCGGTCTTCTTCGGGATCATCGCGATCATTCTGATCCCGCTCACCATCGGGGTGATCGCGATCAAGCAGGGGGAGGTTCCGGTCCCCGAGGTCGACGAGCAGCGCGCGGCTGTGGTGGCGAGACAGCGTCTGCTCCGGCAGCAGGGAACGGCTCACTTGCGCCGAGGCAATGTGGAAGCGGCCTACGCCTCCTTCCAGGAGCTTCACAAGATCGCTCCGAAATCGCCGATGGTGATCAATGTTCTCGGCAAGCTCGACGAGATCCGCATCCAGGACATGACCCAGCAGCAACGACTCGGTCAGGCGAAGACGATCTTCGACGAAGGGCGTCTGCTCTACGACGAGCGCAACTACGAAGATGCCATTCCCCTCTTCGAGGAGGCGTTTCATCTCGATCCGAACCTCAACGAAGCGGTCAACTACCTGAAGATGAGCCGCGAACAGCTCGCAGTCCAGGCCAGAAGCACCGAGCGCGCAGAAACACGAGCGGAGCTCGCGCGGGTCACCGAGCAGGGCAGCCAGAGCTCTGCGCAACCGAACGGGCAGACGACTTCACAGCCCGCCAGACAGCAGCCGGCTACACTCGTCACCTCGTTCAAGGGAACGGTCAACGACGGTTACATTCTGGTGAAGGTCAACGGCGAGACCATCGTCTACGAGAACCTTTCCGAAGAGCCGAAGGGCTTCCTTCGCCGTCGCGTCCCGCGCGACATCGCCAAGAGGAGCGAGGTCCCCTCCGGGCGCGTCGAGATCGAAGTGTGGGTCGTCGTCCAGAGACTGGGAATCCAGGAACAGCGCAAGCTGCAGGAGACGCTCCAGCCGGGAAGCGTGCGAAGCCTGATCGTCACGCTCGACCCGGGCAGCAAACGGCTCACGCTCACGCTCTCGTAGCGAGCCCGCCGCTTGTCGCCCGCTGTCGTGCTCGAACCATCTCCGCGGGCTGACCGACGCCGCTTTCGAGCATTCGAGGAGGACCATGGACACCGGGGCCATCAACTTCAAGCAGTGGATCGAGGAGTACCGGCATCTTCTCCAACCGCCGGTTGGAAACAAGAAGGTCTTCGACAGCGACGAGTTGATCGTCATGGTCGTCGGCGGTCCGAACAGTCGCAAGGATTACCACATCGACGAAGGTCCCGAGTTCTTCTATCAGCTCGAAGGGGAGATGCTCCTCAAGACCATCCAGGATGGAAACGTCGTCGACATCCCGATTCGCAGCGGAGAGATCTTCCTGCTGCCGCCGCGCGTACCTCACTCGCCGCAACGCTTCCCGAATTCCGTCGGCCTGGTCATCGAGCGCAAGCGCCTCGAGAACGAGCTCGACGGCCTTCAGTGGTATTGCGACAACTGTACGAACCTGCTCTATGAGGAGTTTTTTCCGCTGAAGAACATCGAGAAAGACTTTCCTCCGGTGTTCGACCGCTTTTTCGGCAACATCGAGCATCGCACCTGCGACCGATGCGGAACGGTGATGCCGCCACCGAAGTGAGCCGCACTGGCTCGATTCTCAACGTGCTCAAGATCGACATCCACACTCACATCCTGCCGGAGCGGTGGCCCGACCTGGCCGGCAGATACGGCTACGGCGGATTCGTGGCTCTCGAACATCATCGTCCCGGAAAGGCTCGGATGATGATCGACGACACCTGCTTCCGCGAGATCGGAAGCAACTGCTGGGACCCGGAGGTCCGCCTCGCGGAATGCGACCGTGAAGGAGTCGACGTCCAGGTTCTTTCGACCGTTCCCGTCATGTTCAGCTACTGGGCGAAGGCGCAGGATGCACTCGATCTCGCGCGGATGCTCAACGATCACATCGCCGGAGTCGTGCACGATCACCCGAAGCGCTTCGCCGGCCTCGCTACGCTGCCGATGCAGGATGCCGATCTCGCGGTCCGCGAGCTCGAGCGCGCCGTCCGCGAGCTCGGCCTCGCTGGCGTGCAGATCGGCACGAACGTCAACGGAACGAATCTCGACGCGCCTGAGCTCTTCCCGGTTTTCGAGGCCGCATCCGATCTGGATGTGGCGATCTTCGTCCACCCCTGGGAAGTGGTCGGTCGCGAGCGCATGGCGAAGTACTGGCTTCCGTGGCTCGTCGGGATGCCGGCGGAGACCTCGCTGGCGATCTGCTCACTGATCTTCGGCGGAGTCCTCGAACGGCTTCCCCGGCTGCGCATCGCCTTCGCGCACGGTGGAGGCGCCTTTCCCACGACCATAGGGCGCATTGCACGCGGCTTCGAAGCGCGTCCCGATCTCTGCGCCGTCGACAACGAGGTCGACCCGCGCGAATATCTCACCAGAATCTACGTCGACTCTCTTTCACACGATCCGCGGATCCTCTGCTACATGGTCGATGCCATGGGCGCAGACCGAATCGCCCTCGGAACCGACTATCCGTTCCCCCTGGGAGAGCGTCATCCCGGCGAGATCGTCGATTCCTGCGGCTTCGATGAACCGACCGTCGCACGTCTGTTTCATGGTACGGCCCTCGAGTGGCTCGGAATGGAGCGGGAGCAGTTCGTCCCCGACGGCGGTTCGAGATGACGATCCGGCCCGACTTCACCCGTGGGATCGACAGGGCGCTCGAGCTCGATCGAGCCGATCCACTCGCCTCGTTTCGAGATGAATTTCACATTCCCGGACGAAGCGACGGCAAAGATGAGATCTACCTCGCTGGTAACTCCCTCGGGCTTCAACCGAAACGAACCGCGGCCCACATCGAACAGGAGCTCTCCGACTGGCGCCATCTCGCGGTCAAGGGACACCTCGAGGCGCGCAGCCCATGGCTTCCCTACCATGAATTCCTGGCCGAGCCGATGGCGGCAATCGTCGGAGGACTGCCGGTGGAAGTCGTCACGATGAACTCGCTGACGGCGAACCTCCACTTTCTGCTGGTCAGCTTCTACCGGCCGACTGCTTCGCGGCATCGCATCCTGATGGAGGATCGCGCATTCCCCTCCGATCATTACGCCGCGACCTCGCAGATCCTTTTTCATGGCTACGATCCCGCCGCATCGCTTCTGCTGGTCAGACCTCGTGAGGGAGAGGAGGCCATCCGAAGAGACGATCTGCTCGAGCTGATCGAGCGCGAAGGGGAGTCGATCGCGCTGATCCTCCTTCCGGGCGTTCAGTACTACACCGGCCAGGCATTCGACATGGAAGCGATCGCCGCAGCAGGGCGGGCGAAAGGATGCGTGATCGGCTTCGATCTTGCCCATGCCGCCGGGAACCTCCTTGTCCGGCTTCACGACTGGAATGTCGACTTCGCGTGCTGGTGCACCTACAAGTATCTCAACTCCGGACCGGGCTCGACGGGCGGGGCGTTCGTGCACGAGCGCCACGCGAAGCGATTCGACCTGCCGCGGTTCGGGGGGTGGTGGGGGCACGACAAGAGCACGCGATTCCTGATGGGACCTGAGTTCCGCCCGATGGCGGGAGCCGAGGGGTGGCAGGTGAGCAACCCGCCGATTCTTTCGCTTGCTGCGATTCGCGCGTCGCTGGAGGTGTTCACCGAGGCGGGTGGAATGGAGCCGCTGCGCGAGAAATCGGCCCGGCTGACCGGGTATCTCGAACAGCTCCTTCGCTCCATGCCCGGCGGTTCGGTGTCGATCCTGACGCCGTCGAATTCAGAGGAGCGTGGATGCCAGTTGTCGCTGACGGTCGGGCATCCTGAAAGATCGGGAAGGGAGGTGTTCGAGCGTCTGGAGGCGGGAGGGGTTGCCTGTGACTGGCGCGAGCCGAACGTGATTCGCGTCGCGCCGGCGCCGCTGTACAACAGCTTCACCGATGTCTATCGATTCGCCGACATTCTGGGAAGAGAGCTCGGCCTTCATGACACGCGATGATTCGCGAGACGTGACGCTCATCGGCGCCGGACTGGCCGGCTCCCTTCTCGCGATCTATCTCGCCAGGCGCGGTTTCGAGGTCGCCATCTTCGAGCGTCGCCCCGACCTTCGCAGAGTGAACATCGCCGCCGGACGCTCGATCAATCTGGCGCTGGCGAATCGCGGCATCCATGCACTTCGCGAAGTGGGGCTGATGGATCGGATCGAGCCACTGCTCATTCCGATGGCCGGGCGAATGCTCCACGACGAAGCCGGAAATCTCCAGTTCCTTCCTTACGGCAGCAGGCCGGAAGAAGTGATCTATTCCGTTTCGCGGGGAGCACTCAACGGAATCATGATGGATGCCGCGGAGGCGGGAGGAGTCACGATTCATTTTCTTCACAATTGTCGTGAGGTCGATTTCGAGCAGCGCGAGGTGACGGCCATCATCGATGACGGCCGCGCCCGACGATTTCCCTATCGCACGCTGATCGGTACCGACGGGAGCGCCTCCGCTGTTCGCGACGCGGTCATGCGTGCGACCGGAGGAGAATCGCGCGAGGAGCCTCTCGAGCACAGCTACAAGGAGCTGTCGATTCCACCCTCTCCGGATGGCGGATTTCGCATCGAGCGGAACGCGCTTCACATCTGGCCGCGGGGGGAGTTCATGCTCATCGCCCTCCCGAACATCGACGGCAGCTTCACGGTGACGCTCTTTCTGCCGAATGAAGGTCCCGAGAGCTTCGCCTCACTCACCACCGCAGAGGCCGTGCTCTCTTTCTTCGAGCGGCGGTTCGCCGATGCCGTTCCCCTTCTCCCCGATCTGACGGAGGCATTCTTCGAAAATCCCACCGGACACCTCAGCACGATACGCTGCTGGCCGTGGCACTATCGCGATCAGGCGGTCCTTCTCGGCGACGCTGCGCACGCGATCGTCCCCTTCCACGGTCAGGGAATGAACTGCGCATTCGAGGACTGCAGTGAGCTGAATGCCTGTCTCGATTCGTCCGATGGAACGTGGGAGCCCGTCTTCGCCGAGCTCGCACGGCGGCGCAAGCCGAACGCCGAAGCGATCGCCGACATGGCACTCGAAAATTACGTCGAGATGCGAAGCTCGGTGCGCGATCCGAAGTTTCAACTTTGGAAGGAGGCCGCCTTCCGGCTCGAGGAGCGCCAGCCGGGACGGTTCATTCCGCGCTACTCGATGGTCATGTTTCATTCGATCCCCTATGCCGAGGCAAAACGACGCGGCGCGATCCAGGACGAGATTCTCGAGGAGCTGACTCGCGAGACGGCGACCGCGGCCGAGGTCGACTACGAGAAGGCCGATCGCCTGATCGCCTCCCGGCTCGGGTAGGGACGCTTTCAACCTGCGCTCCTGGGCGCTGGTCTGTCACAGTTGCCGGACTCGCGAGGGGCGGCGGGACGCCGCCTCGATCGGGCGAGGACGCCCGACCCCCTCGGACGCGGGCATCCTCTCCGCGTGACTCTCTACGCCTTCGCCAACTCCACCACTTCGGCGGCGCATCCCCAGGAGAGGGTGAATCCCGCGCCGCCGTGCCCGTAGTTGTGGATGACCTTGCAGCCGTCGCCCAGCATTTCGGATTCGAGCCGGACTTCCGAGCGCCCCGGGCGCAGCCCGACCGCCGCTCCGAGGATCTCGGCCCGCTCGAGCCCGGGCTCGAGCTGCATACAGCGGCGGACGATGTCGCGAGAGACCTCCTCGTCGGGCTCCAGTTCCCAGACATCCCGTTCCGCAGTTCCGCCGAGAATGCAATCGTCCGACCGCGGCACGACGTAGGCGAGGGAGAGGTGGCCGAAATCGTCGGCGATCGCCCGCCGCAATCCCGGATTCGTCGTCCTGACCACCTGACCCCTGATCGGATGAACGTCGGAATCGCGACTCAGATCTCGCGCTCCCAGGCCGCTGCAGTTGATGATCAGGCCAGCGGGAGCGGCCACGTCCTGAAGGTCCGCGAGCCCTCCTTCGATCATAGTGATCGTGCCGCCGAGCTCAGCGAACCGTCGCATCAGGAACGGCAGATACCGAGGCGTCTCGATCAGCGGAACCGTTGCGACGAGCCCATCACGATATCCATGCGGCAGCTCAGCGGCGGCGAGTCGCCGGAGCCCGATGACGCTCCCCATCCAGTCCGGATCATTCGCCGGCTCGTCGAAGAGCTCGATCATCTCCACCATGGAGATTCCACTGTCCGGTGTCTCCGCCAGCTCGGCGAAGATCTCGTAAGAGTGTCGCGCCCATCGAGTGACACGATCTGCCGGATAGGCGAGGTACGGAAACCAGATCGCCGCCGCACGGTCGGAGGTGGTGTTCGGGGGTACCTCTCTGGTGACGATCGAAACATCGAGACCCGCCTCTTGGAGCGCGACGGCCGATGTGAGACCGGAAACACCCGAGCCGATCACCGTGACTCGCCCGGGTGGGATCAATGGACGATCCACTGCGCGTCGGAGACGAGACAGACACCACCCGTCCGTTGAAGCACGGGGCGGATCGCTTCGGCGATGCGACCCACGTCGTCCTCCCCGCACGCCGTCATCACATAGCTGTTCTTGAACACGTCGGTCAGCTCGTCACCCGCCCGCGTGCCGCGCTCTCCCTTCCCTGTCACCTCGCGAATGACCGTGTATCCCGAAACGCCGAGCTCGTCGAGAATGTGAAGGACGCGTTTGAGCTCCAGCGAGTCGGTGACGATCTCGACTCTCTTGATCGGCTTCATCTCACCTCCAGAACAGCTCGATGATCTGCATGTAAAGCGGAAGACCCACCACGATGTTGAACGGGAATGTGATCGCAAGGGACATCGGGACGTAGAGGCTGGGATTCGCGTCGGGGATCGACAGGCGCATCGCCGCCGGCACGGCGATGTAGGAAGCGCTCGCGCAGAGAACCGCGAACATCAGCGCATCGCCTCGCGACATGCCGATCAGATTGGCGATGGCGATCGCCGCCATCGCATTCACCATCGGAATCACGATCGCGAACAGCGTCAGAAACAACCCGCCGCGCCGGAGATCACCGAGCCGGCGCGCAGCGATCAGGCCCATGTCGAGGAGAAAAAACGCCAGCATCCCCTTGAAGATGTCTTCGGCGAACGGCGCGAGCGCCGATGCCCCCTCGGCTCCCGTCAGCACGCCGATCATCAGGCTCCCGAGGATGAGAAAGACCGATCCGTTGAGGAATGCCTCGCGCAGGACCTCACCCCATGCGATCCCACGCCTCTCACCACGCGCGTGGATGTTGTACAACAGGACGCCGACGACGATCGCCGGCGACTCCATCAGCGCCATGGCCGCCACCAGATGCCCTCCGAATCCGACATCGAGTCGCTGCAGAAACGACGCGGCGGTGATGAACGTCACGGCACTGATCGAACCGTAGGTCGCTGCGATCGCCGCGGCATCGGCCACCGGCAGCTTCACGCGGAGAATGAAAAAACTGTAGAGCGGAACGAGGAATGCCATCGCCATCGCAGCCGCGAGAGCGATGCCCACCTCGGACGTCAAGCCGCTCTCGTGCAGCTCGGTACCGCCTCGAAATCCGATGGCGAAGAGGAGATAGAGCGAGAGGAACTTCGGAATCGGCTGGGGAATCTCGAGATCCGATCTCACGGCGACTGCGAGCACACCGAGAAAGAAGAAGAGAATCGGCGGGCTCAGAAGATTCGAAAGAATCAGATTCGTATCCATGATGGCGTCATCCGGCTGGAGGCCGGGGACGGGCGACGTCCGCGCTCGTTGCGGCCTCGGCTCCGCGCGCCTTTTTCACCGCCTCGACGCCCCAGCCGGTCTCGATCAACCATGCGATCAGCTCCTCCGCCGGCAGCGGCGGACTGAGCAGATGACCCTGGGCGAGATCGCAACCGAGAACTTCGAGCATGCGCCACTCTTCGTTGCTCTGCAGTCCTTCGGCGACGACCTGTCGCCCGAGATCGTGAGCGAGATCGATCATCGCTCGCACGATGGCCGCATCGCCCGAGTTGGTCGTCATCCCCTGAATGAAGGATTTGTCGATCTTGATCTCGTCGATGGGAAGCTGGCGCAGGTGGGTCAGAGACGAATAGCCGGTTCCGAAGTCATCGAGCGAGAGCCGGACGCCGAGGGTCTGCAGAAGCGAGATGATCGCCAGCACGTGCGGTGGATCGGCGAGGATACTGCTCTCGGTGATCTCGAGCTTCAGGACATTCGGATCAACGTTCCAGCGGTCGAGCATCTCGGCGATGACTTCCGGAAGGAACGTCTCCTGAAGACTTCGCGCCGAAAGATTGACTGCGACATGGATCGGATAGCCTTCATCATGCCACTCGCGCGTCTGCCGGAGCGCAGTGTTGAGCACCCAGTTCGTGAGCGGCTTGATCAGACCAGTGCGCTCCGCGAGGGGAATGAACAGGTCGGGGAGCATCAAGCCTTCGGTCGGATGATTCCAGCGCACGAGCGCCTCGACCCGCGTGACGAGTCCGGTACGCATGTGAATCTTCGGCTGATAGTGAAGTACCAGCTGCTCTTGTTCGAGGCCCTCTTTGAGATCGACGGCGAGAGCGAGACGAGCGGGAGTGTGGTCGTCCCGCTCGACGGCATAGATGAAATAGCCGCTGTTCGAATGCTTCGCGAAATACATCGCCACGTCCGCCTTGCGAAGCAATGTCGAGCTGTCGGTTCCATGAAGGGGGAAGAGTGCGATTCCGACGCTGGCACCGACATCGAATCGCTGCCCTTCCACCTCGAATGAGGTCTCGAGCGATTTCAACACTTTCCTCGCCACACGCGACGCCGCCTTCGCGTCGCTGACGTGCGGCAGGAGGACCGCGAACTCGTCTCCTCCGAGCCTTGCCACGGTGTCGGGGCTGCGAACCTGCTGGCCGATGCGCGTGGCAACCTGCTGGAGAAGAAGATCGCCGTACTGATGGCCGAAGGTGTCGTTGACCTCCTTGAAGCGGTCGAGGTCCATGACCAGCAGCGCCAGCTGGCCTTCCTCCCGCTGTGCGACCTGAATCGCCTGCTCGAGACGGTCCAGGAGCAGCGTTCGATTCGGCAGGCCGGTCAGCACATCGTGGAGCGCCTGCCGCTCGAGAGCCGCCAGTTGAGCCTTCCGTTCGCTGACGTCGCGCAGGACTGCGACCCAGTGCGGGGAGAGAGAATCCCCGGCGATGGGCATGAAGTTCATCTCGAGCGCGATCTCCGATCCGTCGGTCCGGATCGCGGTCACTTCCGCTTCGAACGACTTTTCCTCGGCGAGATGGCGCAGCAGGTCGTCGAAGACGTGGCGATCCTTCGCCGCGATCTGCAGCACGCTCAGCGTCTTTCCCACGGTGTCGTGCGCTTCGAGGCCCGTCATTCTGCAGAAGCCTTCGTTGACGAACGAGATCCGAGGCTTCTTTCCTTCTTTCGATGCGCGCAGGATGAGGACTCCTTCCACGGCGTTCTGCACGGCGAGACCCAGAAGCCGCAACTGCTGTTCGACCGCCTGTCGATCCTCGATCTCCCGGCGAAGCCGCTCGTTGGCGTCGCGTAGCTCCGCGGTCCTCTCCGCGACGCGAATTTCCAGCGTGTCGCGGGAGCTGCGCAGCTCGTCCTCCATCCGCTTGCGCTGAAAAAATTCGGGAATGGAGATCGTCGCTCCGTCCCGCCGGCGACCTCCCCTCTGGAGCCGCGCCAGATGTTCCTCGATCCTCGAAGGGGGCGCCATGACGAACCGGCAATGGCGGCCGCCGCTGGCGAGGCATTCGATCTCCGCGGCGACCAGCGGCAAGCCGAAGCTCTCCTCGCACCATCCCGAGGAGTATCCGGCGTTCATGATGCAGACAGGCGTGTCACTCTTTCGACCGCGCTGCACCCACGAGTCGGCCTCGAACGAGAAGGGATGATCGTAGGTGAGCATGTAGTCTTCGTCGGCGGATGGCCGCGACTCGGGATGAATCCGAACGAAGGCCCAACCGGAAAAGGCGAAATGAATCGGACCGGCCGACAGCTTTTCAATGGGATCGGTGACTTTCATCCGATGCTGAAAGTTCCGGGCATCGGCCTTGCCGATCGCGTGCGCCAGATCGAACAGAAGGTTGCTCGCGACCGCACGCGCTTCCTCCTCCCCTTTGTCGGTGTAGAGAGATTTGACCAGATCGAAGAACTCGACCGACATCGACGCGGCCCGCAGCAGGATGTATCGCTCTCCCGAAATCGTGATCGTGCTGCGTGATGGATTCTCGACCCGCTCGGCGAAATAGCGCGACACGTAGTCCTGCGCCTTGAGGAAGGGCCCTGCCATCTCGTCGGGAACCGAGACGGTCGTCAACTCCTTCGCGACTGATCTGTCGCGGGACGAACCGCCATCCCGGATGCGCAGCACTGCGCTTCGACCCGTTGAGGCACGCCGAAGGCGTTTCTTGTCCGGTTCCTTCTCTTTTCTCATCGAGCCGCCGCTCGCTATTTCATCACGGATTCTGCTCGATTACGATTCGGCTTCGAGTGCTATCCTCCATGAGGCTCGAACACGCTCGCGTGCTTTCTCCATTCTGAGCGAGGTGGAAGGGAGGACGTGAGCGAAGGATGACGGCAAGGACCCATGTTTCAGAAGCCCGGGACGCCAGATGTGGCGAAGAGCGAGCCGATCGGAGGAACCACCCGATGGAACCGAGCCGCCCGCACGTCGTCATTCTGGGAGCCGGCTTCGGCGGACTCTACGCCGCTCGAGCTCTTTACAAGGCTCCGGTTCGCCTCACAATCATCGACCGGCAGAATCATCACCTCTTCCAGCCGCTCCTCTATCAGGTGGCAACCGCAGCTCTCAACCCCTCGGATATCGCAGCACCGATCCGATCGATTCTGCGCCGGCAGGAAAACGCCGCCGTCATCCTCGGCAGCGCCCGATCGATCGACCGTGAAAGCAGGAAGGTCATTCTCGCGGAGGGTGAAGTCGCCTTCGACTACCTGATCGTCGCTACCGGCGCAACACACTCCTACTTCGGAAACGAAGAGTGGGCGGAGCACGCTCCCGGACTCAAGAGCATCGACGATGCACTCGAGATCCGTCGTCGCATCCTGCTCGCCTACGAGGCGGCGGAGCGCGAGATGAACGAGGAACTGCAGAAGGAATGGATGACGTTCGTCGTCATCGGCGGAGGACCGACCGGCGTCGAGCTGGCGGGTGCACTCGCCGAGATCGCCCGGCATACCTTTCCGCGTGACTTTCGTCGCATCGACACTCGAAGCGCCCGCATCATCCTCCTTGAAGGTCTGCCCCGGCTGCTCAACACGTATCCAGAGGACCTTTCCGAGAAGGCGCGCCGGCAGCTCGAGCGGATCGGCGTCGAGGTGCGCATCGGAACGAAGGTCACGTCGATCGACTCGCGAAGTGTCGTCGCCGGAGCCGAGCGCATTGCCACGCGAACGAAGATCTGGGCGGCCGGCGTGCAGGCATCTCCACTCGTCCGATCCCTGGAAGTTCCTCTCGATCGCGCGGGACGCGTGCTCGTAGAGACCGATCTGACGATTCCCGGCAGCCGCGAGATCTTCGTCATCGGTGATCTCGCGGCCGTCCGCCATGGCGAGTCGTTCGTTCCGGGTGTGGCACCCGCGGCGATCCAGGAAGGAAGGCATGCGGCGATGAACGTCGTCAAGGCGATCGACGGAGATGCGATGGCGCCGTTCGTCTACCACGACAAGGGATCGCTCGCAACCATCGGGCGGGCATCCGCTGTAGCCGATCTCGGCTGGCTGAAGCTCAGCGGCCCGATCGCCTGGGTGACGTGGATCATGATTCACATCGCAACTCTGATCGGATATCGGAATCGGCTGCTGGTCCTGCTTCAGTGGGCCTGGTCGTGGGCGACGTTCCAGCGCGGAGCCCGGTTGATCACCGGAAGGCCGACTCCGCTTCCGGACGAGGAGCGCGATTGATGGCGCGCGGGATGCAGGGACACTTCCGGAATCAAATCCGTAGTGGGAGCGGAATCACATGCCTGCGGAAGATTGCCGTTGCGGTCATCGATACGCGAATCACACCTGGTTTCCGGATCGCTACCCATGTCTCGCCTGCTCATGCGACTGCTTCGATCCCCGCGTCATGCTCCTGATCGAGCGCGCGAGGGAGCCACGGAGGCTGAGGACCTCGACGCCCAAGCCAGCACAGCAGCAGACCGCCCGAGTCTGACTGGCATTCGCCGAGGTCATTCTTGCCTCGTCACCCGATGTCGACTAGAAGAAATTTCCGATCCATATCACTGCTTCGTCCCGCATCCGCTCGCACCGTCGTCATCCGCGGATGGCGGGTGTGAGCCACTGTCATCCTGAGCCGAGGGGGAAGGGCGGGTGTGAGCGAAGGATCTGCGATCGGCAACTGTCTAAGAACGCAGATCCTTCGCTAACACCCTCCGCGCCTCCTCGCTCAGGATGACGGCCCCGGCGATCGGCAACTGTCCAGGAACGCAGATCCTTCGCTCACGCCCTCCCACGCCTCCTCGCTCAGGATGACGGCCAGGATCACGACCAGGCCGGCGGCCACGCGCCGGTTCGGGATGATCTCGTACTCACTCGACCACGAACGGGAGTGCATTCGACACCGTATAGCCGTTGTCGAGCCGTACCTCGTACGTCCCCGGCCGATCCAGAAAGCCGGCCGGCATGACCGCGCTCAGCAGTGCCGCGCTCCCGAACACGGAAGGAAGCCCGAATCCGTTCAGCGTCACACGCGTTCCGGGATCCGCACCGAGGCAGCGGGCGATGAACGCGGAACGGCCGTCCGGCTGGACGTTGAATGGCTCGCCTACCGTCGCCACGGACGGCTGCACGGCGAGAAGGACGAGAGGAACCGACGGAAAGCGATCTCTTTTCAGGATCGGAACTCCCACCGACGGATGCGAGATGCCGCAGCCTCGATAGCGCGCATCGGCGAGGATGCTCGCAGCCGCTTCATGACTGTCGAGCGGCAGAACCCCCCGCGACGAAACGTCGAAATGAAGGAGCCGCTCGCTGTAGCGATGCAGTTCCCGGTAGGCGACGTTCGAGACCAGTCCCTCGTCTTCCACGGCCATTCTCGCCGTGACGACGTCCGCCCGCAGGCCGGGCATCCCGAGTCGGAGCCTGAGGGCCGCCTCCAGATCCCACGGAGCATCGAAGACGATGGCCGGCCCGGCATAGGGACAGAAGCCGCCCACGATGAGCGTGCTTCCCGGTTCGAGGGGAAGGCGTGCCGACTCGATCGCCTGCAACACCGTCTCGGCCTGGTCCCGCGCGTCGATCCAGAAGACCGAGATCGCGAGAGTGGTCATCAGTCCGAAGGCGCAGACTGCGGCAACGGTTGCAGCGAAGAAGAGCGCTCGCAGCCGCGATGCGAGCGATGATGCGACCAGGGCCAGCGTCGCCGCGAAGACGAGCGCCGCTCCGAACGCAGCGGCCATGGCCGTGCGGTTTCCTACGCCCGTGGGGGTGTGCATCACGCCTCGGTTGAACAGGAAGACGGCGTAGCCGAACAGAAAGATCAGAAGCCCGACGGCGATGAGCAGGAGCAGCGTCGACCGGGGTGGCAGCACGTGCTGGCTGGCCGCGAGCCAGAGCCCCGCGACGATGGCAGCCAGGACGACGAGCAGTGCGATCAGATTCGCCGGACGAAACCGCGCCGCCTGCCAGGCGTCGGCGGCGCTCTCCGGAAGCAGGACTCCATACAGGCCGAATCCGACCACGAATGCTCGCCGGAGCGCGAGTCCGTGCGACGCGGGATGATGATCGGTTCCGAGCGCGTGCCGCGCATTCTCGACCGCCTGCGAAGCGAAGCTCCCCGATCCGCTCACGCGCTCGGAAACGGTGGCTTTCGACGCCAGAACGCCCATCGCAAGCATGAGCACCACGACAGAGCAGGCAAACGCTGGCTTCACGCTTTGCTCTGCAGATCGTGGTTCCCTCCGCCTGCTCGCGATCCAGACCAGTCCCGGGCCCAGGAGCGCCAGGGGGAGTGCAGTCTCGTACGAGAAGCCCGAAAGGACGATCGAGACTCCGGCGATCACGAAGAAGATCGTCCTGTGCCGCACCGGCCGGAGCAGCCTCAGAATACAGTAGACGCTGAGGAGGTAGAACGCCATCGACGCCGGCACCTGGATCGCGGCGATCCAGAAGCGGTCGGTCGAATAATGGGGAAGGAGCAGATAGATCAGCGCGGTCGCCAGCGAGAACGCTCGCGAACCTGTCAGTTCCTCCAGGACCATCCACGCGAGCAGCCCTGTGACCACCAGGAGCAGAGCAATGACGAGGTGATAGCCGAACGGCTCCATGCCGAAAAGTTTGTAGGGAACGGCGAGCAGAATCCCCTGGACGAATCGAAGATCCTTCCCCGCGCGCGTCTCGAGAAGTGTCGAGACCAGATCGCTGATCGACTCGCCGCTCCCATACCGCATCGCAGCGAGGAAGCTCCAGTCGTCGCCGTAGAATCCGAGCTTCGCTACGTACGGCACAACCGAGGCGAGGATCACACAAACGAGAAAGGGCGCGGCGAACCGGCGTTGGCGTCCGGTACTCGATCCCGAGCCCGCCGTCGTTCGATTCGACGGAGCCCCGGGGACGGGCGATCGAGGCATCTCCTGCAACTCGCTTCCATCCATCACGCTTCAACCCGAAACGGCATCACGTTCGATGCGCCGCTGAATCCACGGCCATCATCCTCGCGACTTCCGTCATCGCTCCGCCGGAAATCGCCGCGATCCAACCCGCCAACCGCTGCCAGAACGCCGTCCCGCCGATGCTCCCGCTCGTCACATAGAACAGAGCGGGCATTCCGGCATCGTTCAGAAGGGGGGCGGCATTGTGGAGGTTGTCCGCGTATCCGTCCGTCAGGAAGTCGCGATGTCATTCACATTCCGTTGCGGCGCAGCGATTAGAGCGGCAAAGTATCGCGGCCGGGTCCGAACTCCCAAAGCGGATCAACAGAAATCGCACGGGCGCTCGGTCGGGGGGCTCATGGCACGCTCGGTTCGTGGGTGGCGAGCATTTCAGGCTCGCTTGTGGGGAACCCACCGCTTTCTCCATTTTGCTTCGAAGAGGGCGCGGTTCCGCTGGAAAAGATGCTGGTACTCGTCGGGATCCATCTTCGAGAACGACGCCTTCATCCAGTGATGAACGAAAGCATCGCGAGCGCACACCACGCGGAGTCCGGCCTGGCGGACTCGATGCGCGTAGTCGTCGTCCTCGAACATGCCGATTCCGAACTGCTCGTCGAGGAACCCCACCTTCTCGAACACATCACGACGCATGGCGATACAGAACATCGCCAGCATGGAAATGTCGAAGACCTCGCCGTCGTGTCTGCGCACGTATTCTTCGATCCAGGGCCGCATGGTCTCCACATCGGTGTATTCGATGTCGACCATCGCTTCGTTTCCGATCGCATTGGTCGAAGGACCGATCAGCCCGATATCGGGCTCGCGGTGGAGGTGGCGGATCAGCGCGGAGAGCCACCCACGAGAGAGGACCGTATCGTTGTTGAGCAGAACGATGTACTCACCGCTCGCCAGCATCATCGCCTGATTGTTGGCCGCTGCGAAGCCGCTGTTTCGGTTGTTGAGGATCACCGTGAGGTTGCGATAGGACGAGCTGATGCCACGTAGATACTCTACCGTGCCATCGCTCGAGGCGTTGTCGACCACGAACACCTCGAAATTGGGCCAATCCATCGTGGCGTAGAGAGTCTCGAGGCACTTCCTGTTCATCTCGAGATTGTTGTAGGTGACGACGATGATCGAGGCCCGCGGAAACGACTCGTCGACCTTCGGGGCCATCGCTCGGTAGCGCGAAGCCCAGGTGTTCTGGCTGGCGAACTGGCGACGCTTCTCGATGACCGCCGGATCACGCTCTTCGAGAGCATTCCGGATCTCCTCCGCGAACTCTCGCGGGCCGGACGCCAGCCGCACGAGCGGCGCAAGAGCCTCGACTTCGGGAATCGGAACCGAGACCACCGGCTTGCCGGCCGCCAGCATCTCGTAGACCTTGACCGGATTCGTCGCCTCGGTCAATGGAATCCGTTTGAACGGAATGATGGCGACGTCGAATTTGGCGAGCCAATCAGGGATCTCCTCGTAGTGCTTCTCTCCCAGGAGCGAAACGTTGGGGAGCCGCGACAGACGGGAGGTATCGGCCAAATGTGTGGAGCCGACGAGAATGAAGTCCCAATGGGGGCTGCTCTCCGCGATGTCCGCGACGAGCTCGCTGTCGAACCAATCGGCGATCGCGCCGTAATAGCCGATCACAGGTCGCTGGTTCATTTCCGAGCGTACCGCAGCGGCGAAACGATCGAACTCGCACCCATTTCTCACCAGAATGACTTTGTTGTTGTGAGTGCGAGCCCGCTCTTCGAGGAATGCCGACGAGGTGACGACCAGATCGGCCTTCGTCAACAGCTCGCGCTCAAAGCGAGGTGTCGCCGAGGTGCTGGTCGAGAATCCGCTGTGATGATCCATGCAGTCATAAACGAGAGGCCAGGAAAGCTCTTCGCGGGCCATCGAGGCGACCGGCGTCCAGAACGGGAGTTGAACGACGGAGATCGCCGCGTTGACGGAAAGGTCACGGCGAAGCGCGTCGACGGAGCTGAATAGCGCTTTCGTTTCGCCCTTCGAAAGGCTGTCCTTGTAGATATTCTTCGCCGGGCCGCGCAACGATACTTCACAGACTCCATCTCCCAGATCTCGCAACTCGAATGGTCGCCCCGAGGACCGGAAGCGCTGCGAGACGTAAAACACCCGGTGCCCGGCTGCCGCGAACTGACGCATCAACTGCTGAGGGCGCTGGAAACGGAAGTCCCAGTCGATGATCGGAAAACAGAGGACGTCGTGCCGGTTCTCGGCGCGCAACGAGGCCGACTTCAGTGTGCCTTCCGTAGTGAAGGGAACGACGTTGCTCCTGGCCACGGCATCGTCCGCCGGCGGCAGAATCTGAATCGATCCGGGCATTGCGCGGGTAAAACTCTCCTCCCGGCGCGGCAGGAGCGGAATCACCTTTCCGCAGGAAGGACAACTGAGAATCAACGAGGAGGGGTCGACGGACAGCCCATGCCGGCGTGCTGCTCCGAACAGGCTCAGGACCCGCCAGTACGCATGTCCGGCTTTCCAGAGTTTGGAGTGGTAAATCGCAAGAAGCTGCCCGCGGGCCGTGCCGAGATCCAGCTCCCCACGATAGAGGGCGCTCCTTACTGTTTCGAGAGCATGAGCATGATCTCGAGTGAGCCGGGCGACGAGCTGCTCCTGCTCGGCTGCGTAGTTTCTCGCGAGCTCCGCCACGACCGTCTCATGCTCGGCATTCTTCTGGGTGAGGATCTGTCGGAGCTCTTTCAATTCCGTCTGAAGCAGCTCCGTTTCGCGCATCGACTCCTGCCGCAGCAGCTCCGCCTCGCGCATCGACTCCTGCCGCACAAGCTCTGTTTCGCGCATCGACTCCTGCCGCAGCAGTTCCGCCTCGCGCATCGACTCCTGCTGCAACAGTTCCCTCTCGCGCATCGACTCCTGGCGTAGAAGCTCCAGCTCGGCCTTTGTCGCGGCGAGCTCCTCTCTGAAGCGGGCGTTGTCGAGTCTCAGCCTGGCGGCGTCCTCCAGAGCGCTCTCCGCCTGAGCCCGGAACGAGGCAATCTCTTCAGCCGTCCGTAGTCTGTCCGACTGCCGAGCCGCTGTCGTCTCTTCCAGCTTCTCCCGGAGATCGCGGACGCTCGAATCGCGTTCGGTCACCTCCGTTCGCAATTGCTCCCGCTGGAGATTCATTCGCGATTCGATGGACTCGACGATTCTCCGATGCTCTTCCGCCTCGAGGTGCCCTTCGCAAACGCCCCTCTCATCGAGGGCCACTCGCAGAAGCAAGGCCTCAGCGCGCGCTGCATCACGCTCGGCGAGCGCCTCTTCCACCCGCTGTCTGGTCAAAGTCAGCACACCCACGGACACCGGAACGGCGGAGAGGATGAACTGATACGTTCGGGCTTCGGGATCGGAGGCGATCGCGTTCCAGACGACCTGCGGAATCAGAGAGCGATCGACCGGCAGCTCGGTTCCGTCGATGTCCGCCTCTCTTCTCTCCAGCCGGGCCATTAGGAATCCGGCATCGGCAAAGAGCTGCTCCATCGAGTCGCGCGTGAAGAATCTGAGATGGGTTCGATCGAGAAGTCCGGTCTCGGAGTATGGAAAGCGGCCGGCGAAGAGCGACAGCCTGACGCTGCCGTGGCCGATGTTGGGAATCGAGGCCACGACGCTCCCATCCGGTGTCAGGAATGGGCGCAGCCGGCGCAGCAGGGCAAGAGGGTCCTTCAGGTGCTCGAGGACGTCCGCCGCGAGAATGACGTCGAAGCGCTCCTCCCCTAGTTCCCTTTCCCAGTCGATGCGCTCGCAATCACCGGTGATGATCCGATCGCAAACCTCAGCCGCCTGCGCTGCGGCCGCCAGGTCCATCTCGACGCCCGTGACCCGGCATCCGCGCTCCCGCAGGACACGCGACATGTACCCCGTCGAGCATCCCAGTTCGAGAACGTTTTTTCCCGGCCCAACAAGCCTCACGACCCGGGCATGCGTGGTGTCGGACTCGATATCGATCTCCGCCTCGTATCGGTTTACCTCCATTCGCCCCCCTCCCCTCCGGCACTGAATGAACGGCGGCACTCCGTATATCGATAGTCATGCCAGGCTTTTGGAATGCCGTGCAACCGAGACTCATCCCTCGTCATCATCCGATCCCTCATATGGTACCCGATTCTCGCCTTCCGGCCCAGCGGAGAGCATTCCCTGCAGCTGCCTGATCATCTCATCCCGCTGTCCCACCTTCTGATGCAGCTCGGCCTGAAGGTCCCGGATGATTCCATCCCGCTCGCCGACCTTCTGATGCAGCTCGCTCTGCAGTTCACGAATGATCGTGTCGCGCTCCCCCACCTTCTGCATCAGTTCCGACTGGAGGGCGACGATCGTGGCGTCCCTCCCGGCGACGCGAGCGTCATGATCTCTGGCATCGGCCGCCAACCGTGCGAACAGTTGATCGATTCCGCGCTTCATCCTCTCGTTCACCGACTCGAGCTGGAAAGTACGCGCATCGAGATTCGCCGTCTGCTCGCCGGCACGCTTCGCCGCGACAACGAAGAAGTACGTTGAGGCTTCGGGATCCTGGAGGGTCAGATCGGCAACCGCGGAGAGCGATCCGCCGCCGTCGAAACGACGCAAAACACGCTCCAGAGCGACCGTCGCCAATCCGGCCTCGACGAGGAACCGATCGAGGCTCTCGCGCGAATGGAAGCGCGCATAGCGGTTTCCGACATCGGGCAAACGGCCTGCGAGGATCGCCAGCCGAACGTTCGCATGCATGGCATTCGGAGCAGACAGGAGCAGCACTCCATCCTCGTCGAGGTACCGCATCGAGCCGCGAACGAAAGCCAACGGATCTTCGACACGGGCGATCATGTCGCCGCCGACGACGACCTCGAACGGCGAATCGGGTGAAGGGAGGTCTTCGACAGTCTCGCTCACGGTGACCGCGCTGCCGGAGGCCCTCAGCCTCGAGGCGAGGGAAGCGACCGAGTCTCCCACGAGGAGCACGGTCCGAGGTGCAGCGATCATCCGCAACAGCAGCCGTTCCATCGCCAGGCGTGCTTCTTCCTCGGTTCCTGCCTCACGCCTGTCGAGATCGAGACTCGAATCGTCCTCCATGATTCTCCTCAGCGTCAGGGGAGGACGAAATCGAGGCGATGGGAAGAGTTTGTCACCGCCCTCGCGGAGAGACCGGGCCACGGCGTCGCGAAGCCTCCCGTCGAAAATCACGGGATGGCGCGAGCCGTACACATCGAGCGCCTCGTCCAGATAGCTGTTCGCAGACCACTCCTCGTCGAGGCGTCCCTCTTCGCGAAGCCGGGCCCAACGCTGCACATGCCAACCGAGCTGTTGGCCCGCATTGAGCTGCCGAAACCTCTGTCCGAAGTCGTCAGCCTTCGACTCGAGAATCGACCGTGAGCGGAGTGGAGCGTGGAGACAGCAGATGGTCGCCACCTTCGCCAACTCTCCTTCGACGCCACGCACGAGGTGGTTTCCTCTGGCGATGTCGATCGCAAGAGAAGCGCGGCTGATCCATTTGCTCGGATAGCACATTTCGACGAACGCGATCTCGTTGGCTTCGACGAGCTCGGCAACGCGAGAGAGCGGGCCTACGGGTGTGGCAACGCGCCGCGTCATGGTCAATAGGGCATCGCGCGATGCTTCGACCTGCTCCCGTTTCTGGATGAAGTTGATCACGTCGACCTCCACGCCGGCCGAATCGAGGCCGATCAGCGCGTTGGTCAACGATCCTTCGGAGGTCCACCAGAGCTCGTCGGCATCGATGGGGATGACCCAGTCGGCGCCTCGCAGGAAGGCCTCGCGAGCAAGCTCGGTCATGACGGCGGCCTGCCGGTATGGACCACTGTAGCGGGTCCACGACAGCCGCCCGCTCCCGGCCATTTCCTGCAGGATCGCGTCGGTTCCATCCGACGAGCCGTTGTCGACGATCAGAAAGTGTTCGATGCCGAGTGAAAAATGATGCAGCAGGTTCGTCCGGATGATATCCGCCTCGTTGCGCACCATCATCAGTCCGAATATTCTCAGCGTCTTTCTCCAGCCTGCCAACGACCTCGACCTGCGAGCCTCCGGAACACGTCTCAGCGAAGCAGGTACACTTCGAGCTCTCCGCTTCGTGCGATCATTTCCGGCGCGACAAGAAGGCGGTTGTCACACGCGCTTGTGCGGCTTCCAGGCTCGTCCCCACTTCGCTTCGTACAGCGTACGGTTGCGGAGGAAGAGCTGCTCGTACTCGTCGGGAGGGATTTTTCCGAACGCCGCCTTCATCCAGTGATGCACGAATGCATCACGGGCGCAGACCACGCGGTAGCCGGCCGCGCGCACCCGCAGCGCGTAGTCGTCGTCCTCGAACATCCCGATGCCGAACTGTTCGTCGAGCGGCCCGATCTCCTCGAAAACTTCCCGCCGAATCGCCACGCAGAACATGGCCAGCATTGGGATCTCGAACAATTCGTCCTGGTGCACGCGCGTGTAATTTCTCGCCCAGCCGGGCATCGCCTCGACATCGGAGTAGCCGGCGTCGATCATCGCTTCGTTACCGATCGCGTTGGTCGAAGGGCCGATGAGCCCGATGCGGCGATCGCGATGCAGATGGCGGATCAGCGAAGAAAGCCAGCCGCGGGCCAGCACCGTGTCGTTGTTGAGCAGGGCGATGTAGTCGCCGCTCGAGAGCATCATCGCCTGATTGTTCGCCGCGGCGAAGCCGGCGTTGCGCTCGTTGAGAATCACCGTGAGATTGCTGTGCGACGACTCGATGCCCCGCAGATACTCCGGGGTCCCGTCGGCCGAGGCGTTGTCGACGACGAACACCTCGAAGTTTGGCCAGTCCATCGTGGCGTAGAGACTCTCGAGGCACATCCGGTTCATCTCGAGATTGTTGTAGGTGACGATGATGATCGACGCGCGCGGAAACGTCCGTCGCGCCTCGCCGGCGATCACCCGGTAGCGTGACGCCCAGTTGTTCCGCGCGGCGAAGCGCCTTCGGCGCTCCATCGAGTCCGGATCATCATCCTTCAGAGCATCGCGGATGTGCGACGAGAACTCCTTCGGCGTGCTCGCCAGCCGGACCAGAGGCGCGAGCGCGGCGACCTCCGGAATCGGAACGGAAACGATCGGCTTACCCCCGGCCATCATCTCGTAGACCTTGACCGGGTTCGTCGCCTCGGTCAGCGGAATCCGCTTGAAAGGAATCATGGCCACGTCGAAGCGCGCCAGCCACGCGGGAATCTCCTCGTACGGCTTCTCGCCGGCGAGCTCGACGTTGGGGAGCTTCGAAAGGCGCTGCACGTCCGCGAGGTAGGTCGACCCCACCAGCAGGAAGTCCCACTCCGGGTGCATCTCCGCCAGCTCGGCGACGAGCTTCGAGTCGAACCAGTCGGCGATCGCGCCGTAGTACCCGATGACGTGACGCTCGCCCTTCGGCTTTTCGGGGATGCCGGCGAAATGCTCGTAGTCGCACCCGTTCCGGGCGAGGACGACGTTGTCGTTCTCCTTCCTCGCCTCGCGCTCGAGGAAGGCCGACGAGACGATCACCAGATCAGCGGCGCGCATCAGGGCGCGCTCCTGGCGAACCGCGGCGGTGTTGCCGGTCGAGAACCCGGCGTGGTGATCCATACAGTCGTAGACGATGGGCCAGCCGAGCCTCTCCCTGGCCCTGGCGGCGATGGGATACCAGAAGGGGAGCTGGAGCATGGAGATCGTCGCCCCGAGGGAGACCTCCTTGCGAAGCGCATCGATCGCGTCGAAGAAGAGCTGGGTGTCGCCGGCAGTGAGCTGGCCGGTGTAGACGTCCCGGCGAGGCACCCGCAGGGAGACCTCCCATACTCCCTTTCGAAGCTCGCGAAGGGCGAACGGTTCTCCCGATTCGCGAAACTGCTGCGAGATGTAGAAGACACGATGTCCCGCGGCGGCGAACTGGGCCATGAGCTGCTGCGGGCGCTGGAAACGGAAGTCCCAGTCGATGATCGGAAAGCAGACGATGTCGTACGCGTTCTCGCGCTCGCGTCGCTCGCTGTCCTGGAGTAGCGGTCGCTCGGTCGGGAACGCGAGGACGTTCGACCCGCCGGTCGTTCGCGGGGCAATCTGCAGCCGGGCCTCGGCGGCCAAGCCGTGAACGAGCATGCGCTCGCCGCAATGCGAGCAGTAGATCGGCGGAAGCGGCTCGGTGAAGATCGGATTCCTGCGCATCGATCGCAGCCCGAGCGACTGGAGCGTTCGCCAGTAGAACAGGCCGGCCTTCCAGAGGCGGGAGGTCAGGATCCCATCGAGCTGCGCCCTGGCGCCGACCATGTAGCTCTGATAGGACTCGATTCGTCTACGCAGCTCCGCGGACGTGGCGTCGCGCGCGGCCAGCGCCTGTTCGATCCGAGCGGCGAGCTGCTCGAGCGTCTCGCTTTCCGCGGCGTCCGAGCCGTCGCCGGGAGGCAGAATCCCGGCAAGCCTCGAGAGCACCGCACCGGCCGCATCCGATTCTCGCTCCCGCTCCTGCCGCAATTCTTCCTCGAGCTCGTGAGCCTTCGCTTCCAGCCGTCTCAGCTCGGACTCGGATTGCTCGATCGTCCGGGCGAGCGTTTTGATCCGGGCATTCTGCTCCTCATGGACGGAGGTCCATTGCCGCGACTCCTTCTCCAGCCGCTCCAGCAGCGAGGCGGTGATCCGATTGTGCTCGGCCACGGTGCGGCGGAACTCCGACTCGACCTGGTGCAGGGCGGCATCGCGGCTCTCGAGCTCTCGCCGGAACGACGCCGTGGACTCCTCCTGTTTCCGGTTCAGCTCCTCGATGACCGCATTGGCCTCGCCCACCTTGGTATGCAGCTCCTGCTGAAGGCCGGCGATGATGCGGTCCCGTTCTTCGACCTTTTCGTGAAGCTCCCCGTTGAGCGCGAGGATTCGCGCATCCCGCTCCTCGATCGCGGTCATGAGCTCGCGGTGAACCTCGGAGGTCTTCGCGGCCGCCGATCCGAGCTGCCGCTGGAGGTCCTCGATGGCCGCGTTGGCCTCGCCGACCTTGTGCTGCATCTCCCCCTGGAGGAGGGAAATCCGCGAATCGCGCTCGGAGATCTTCTCCTGGAGCTCGCTCTGCAAGCCGGTGATGCGCTCATCGCGCTCACCGACCTTCTCATGAAGCTCCCGCTGAAGCGAGAGAATCAGCTCGTCGCGCTCTTGCAGGTCGTCGAGCCATTCCGCGGCCGCGGCGGCATACGCGCGCCGGACGGTTCGCGCTTCCGTGGGCGTGTCCGGGAGCGCCGCTGTCTCGCCTCGCTCGATCGCGCTCATCGCGTCGAGAAGCGCATCGACGGATCGAGCAATGGTGAACTGCCCGGCCGAGCGGCGGGCGTTCACGACCAGCTGCTCTCGCAGCATCGGATCGTCGAGAAGCCTTTGCACCGCGGCCGCGGCGCCGGCCAGATCTCCCGCCGTGTAGATCAGCCCATTCGATTCGTGCCGCACCAAGTCGCACAAACCGACCACGTCGGGACAGACGACCGGGCACCCGGCATCCATCGCCTCGAGAGTCGCGAGTCCGAAGGACTCGGCCCAGGAAGTGGAAACGAGACAACCTCCCGAGGCCGCGATTGCGCGGTAGTAGGCTGGCATCTCGTGATGCGGGATCGCTGGAGACCAGCGAAAAGCCTCGGTGTCTCTCGACTGGACCCATTCCTCGAGCTGGTCCTTCTTGTTTTGCGGGGAGCCCTCTCCCCCCACGATCCACGCACCGACTGGTCGTTTCGCCGAAATCTCATCGGCGATCTCGAGGAGCGAGGTCCAGTTCTTGAGCGAGTCGAGTCGACCGACCCACCCGAGAAGTGGTACTCCTGCTCGAGCCCATGGATCAGGAGCGAGCGTTCCGTTCGGAACCGCAGAAAGGCCGTTGGGGACGATCGCAACAGGCACAGGCGACTCGACGAGATCGAGGACCACCCCCGCCTGGGAATGCGATGGAACGAGAATGGCGTCGATGCTTTCTGCAAAACCACGAGTCGACAGAATTGCGTGCCCCTCCGGATAGGGAGTGTGGACTTCGTAAACGAGACGCCCTTCCTGCAGCGCATCACGGCAAATCGGAAGCGCTGACGGAGTATCGATGATCAGCGTCCATGACGGATGAAAATCGCGGATGAACGATCCGGCGGCCACAGGATCACTCTCGATGATGCAACTGTCGGGCAGGGCGCTGAACAGAGTGCTGCCGCCACGGTCCGTCAAGAACAGGGCGCGCGCATCAAAGCCTCGTCGACGCAGTTCTCGCACGCGGCCGGCAAGAACGACTTCGACGCCTCCGAGGCTCAGAAACTCATAGACGAAAAGAAGACGAGTCCCCGGCGAGAGACTCTTTCGTCTGGTCTGCGAGGAATCGCTGGACCCTCCAGAGCTCCCACTCTTCCGGCCTTTTCGACGTGATTGCATGGCGTATGCTGAAAGAGCAGCAGGCGAGGAGCTCACGGCCCCGCTGCCGCGGGCCGTGGATTATATAGTCAGTCAGCGCGAGATAGAAACGCGCCGGGGATTGATCTACTGCAAAGGTGGCGCTGTACAGCGGCGTTCGTTGGAACCGGCGCCGGGCCGGTGTGAGGAGCGAACCATCGCTCAGCCGGGTCTCCCTTTCTCCGCAATTCGCCCCTGCAACTCACGGATGATCCGGTTGCACTCCGCGACCTTTTCGTGCATCTCCAACTGCAACGATCGAATGGCAACATCTCGATCTTCAACCGTTCTGAAGAACTCTTTCTGCATTTTACGGATCAACGCATCTCTGGTATCGATCTCCTTTTGAAGCGCCTGAAAGGCTTCACCGCGAGCGTGCAGCTCATGCTCGTCAGCCAAAATCTCCGCCTCGCACGCCTGGAACATCCTGAGAACCGGTAGCCAGTCGTCAACCTCGTCGGGTCGAGTCTTCTCGCGACGGAGATCATGAGGCACGGTCATTTCTCGCGTCCTGACGCCTCGTTTGATCGAACGCAGTAGCGACAGGGAATCGGAAAGATCGGCGGAGCAGTCGTTCGTATAGGAGCCGACCCAGTGCCCGACCGCCTTCATGAACCGCCGAATTGCCGCATCGAGCTGGAGCTCGGCCACGTTTTCGGGCTCAGGCCTGGCTTCCAGCTCCTTCCAATCGGCCAGGATCCCATCGGCGATTGAAGGCTCGAGCTCAGAAAGGCGAAGTCCCGGCGAACCGAATTCTGCGGCACGTCGAAACGCACGCGCGAAGAGCTTCCCGTACGAAACGTCCGTCAGCTCATCGCGGGAGCTCTCACGCCGGCCGCCGGTGTGCCTGGTCGGGGACTCGCCGCCCGGAAGTGCTTCCACCGCGTTCACGAGCGCATCGAGGCGCGCTGGGATCTCTGTTCTCTTGTTTCCTGCCCACTCTCCCACGACCTGGGATACTCGACGCTTGACTGATTCGATTTTCCAACGGATTAGCTCGGTACCTTGAAGCGCCAGCCCGATGGCGAGATAGTTCCAGTCGTTTCGCACCAGTCCGGCGATCGCCCGAAAAACGTCTTCGTCGCGGAATCGCATCCCCGCGAATGCAATGTTGCCGCCTGCATCGTCATAACTGCGCTGGAAAAGCTCGGTCCAGGAATAGTTGTGCGAATAGAGAACGATGCTCCGGGTTGAATAGCCGATCTTGTATCCTGCCTCCAGAACTTCCCTCGCCCACAGCATGTCTTCTCCGCAGGTCTCGACTTGCCGAAACGGAATCGAGCGAAACACCCCGGGGCGGATAGCCGCACTCACATTGCTGAAGCTGATGAGATGGCGTACACGATCTGGGGTGAAGGAACGAAACGACGCGAAATCGACGATGGCGCGGACATACAGTCCATTTTGAATCGTAAGGGCCTCTCTGCGATTGGTTCGAACATCCGCGAGCAGATAGTCACGATAGTGCAGTGGATCAGCCTCGGGGTGCGGAATGCTCCTCGCGTAGACGCCCGCGAGGAGATCATCGCTGTCGTACGCCTCGATCAGATTCGCGAGCCATCGATCGTTGGCGGGGAGCATCGTCGAGGTGACGAATACGAACACATCTCCTTTCGCGTGACGCGCAGCCTCGTTTCTCGTGAGCCCATAGTCGAACAGCTCAGGAGCAATACCGAGGACGGTGGCGCCGCCTCGCGCCAGTACGTCAACCGTGTCGTCTGTCGATCCTGAATCTACCGCGATGACTTCGAGGCTCCCATTCCAACGTTGCGAGAAAACCCGCGCCAGAAGCTCAGCGGCATTCGCCGCTCTGTTCTTGATCGGAAGAAGAACCGAAATCAACCGGTCGGCCGAACCAAGGCGTCGTGGCGTTCCCTGGCTGAGTAGTCGGAGAGGGTTCATGTCAACAACTTCGGTCTGCTCCTTCACCAGGGAGCCGAAACACCGCTCGCAGGTTGCGCTAACACCGTGAATTCAACGGCGTTGGACGATCCGTTCTCACCTACCAGGTGTACCAGATGACGAGAAGATTCGTTGTGAATTGCAGGTGGAACCAGCGCCGTCAGGAGTGACTCACTTCCGTAGGACGTCACCGTAGGCTGGTCGTCTATCAGCACTCGAGTGTTGCAGGATGCGTTTCGGCAGTGTATCACCAACGCGGACGAACCGTCGGGTTGCCGGTTGAAAGGCGCGCCTGCAACCACGTGATCGGGCTGCAGGCTCATGATGACAGGGACTTTCCGGCGAGACATTCGGCTGGAGGGCTCAATCTCGATCTCCACCGCCGCAGACAATCGTTGCCCATCCGTTAGCCGTATTTCGTGAACGCCAGGCTGACGCAAAAGTGCACGGTGAACCGTAGCGGTCAGAAGAGACGCCGTTCCATAAGTCGTGAGAAGAACGTGGCCATCGAAGAGCACATAGGTCCCCGACGTTGCGTGCTCACAAGACACACTCACGTCCGCACAGCCATGCACGGGACGGCGAATCCGTGATGGCGAAACGCTCTTGATCACGAGCGGTTGAAGCCGGACTGTCCTTCCTCGGCGGAAGCCATCGTCTGATCCACTCAGAAACGAAGCCAGTTCCAAACCGACTCCGGGTAGAGAAAAGTGCTCGACGGCAAACTGTCTAGCCCTCTTCCCGAGACAATCTCTCAGGTCGCGATCTCTGATCAGTTCCAGCAATCGGTCTGCCCAGGCCCGTGCATCGAATGATTCGATCGGCTCCGGCGCAAAGCTCTCATCCGCCGAAATCAGGTCATCGAGATCGAAACCGGATCTCGATGTGAGGATGGGTAGACTGCAGGCCATCGCTTCGACTGGAGCGATGGCCTGCCCCTCGAGACGAGAGGGAAAAGCATAGAGATCCCCTGCGGACAGCAGATCCCTAATATACTCACGCTCATGAATGAAGCGATCAATCCAGTACACGGATGACTTTCGGGTCGAGAGGATCGGCTTCATACGCACATCAGAGTCTGGCCCTGTACCCATCAGGACGAGCAGTGGCTGACGAGCCATGTCGTGGGCTTCTGACGTGACGATGTCCCATGCTTCGAGCAGAACATCGAGTCCCTTCTGCGCGAAATCGACGCGCCCATGCCAGACCACAACGATGGAGTCCAGCGGCAGTCTCAGTCGAGCTCTCGCCTGTGCGGCGTCGACGCGATGCCAAAACTGAGTGTCCACAGGGTTGACGATTCTGCCGACGCGATCACTCGGGAAACGGTACCGCAACTGGAGCCTTCCGACCTCTCGGTCGGGCGCAATGATCAATCCGGCCGAGAGTGAAAGAGAACAACGGCGTACGAACCACTGCAGACGAGATGGACGAAAGTCGCCGGCTGCCTGATACGTGCCGAATACCGGCAATCGCATCGCGCGGCCAAGCAGAACGGAGAGGTCGAATCTCGGACAGTCATATCCCTGAACCAGCATGGCATCACATCCTTCCTGTCGTAGCCGCTTCCGCAGCTCCCACAGCGGCGTGGCGGCATATTCAGACACGAGCATGAAGCGGTTGAGCGCTTCTCCATGCCCGGGGAAGAGTCGCTGGAATCGCCTGCTCATACGGCGAAGCAATCGGTAGCGGCGCGGAGCAGGAAGGAGCCAGACCACTGTCGAGGTCGGACGATGAACATATCGGCGCGCAGAACTGATGCGAGCCGAAAAGTAGAAGGAGACCATCTCGATCCCTGCGCTGGCGAGCGCTTCGGCATAGCCGAAGGCCCAGCTGCCGCGAAGAGAGTCGCAAAACTCCTCGATCGAGACGCCGATCGTCTCCAGAAAATCTTCCTCGAAACAATTTCCCCAGCCGATCAGTGCTACTCGCGACACTCCTGGCTCCTCGTCTTGGGCAGCTATCATCGCGGCATGACTTGGCGCGGTTGGGTGATCTCGTTGCACCTGTTACCCCTCGTGTGCGTCACTCCAATCGAACTCACGCCCCGCTCAATGGTTTTGTAACCTGGGCCACGGGCTTCTCCTGCAGGGCTCTGATGACGTCATTGCACTCCGCGATCTTGGAATGCATTTCTTCCTGGAGTGCTCTGATGATGCGGTCGCGCACGGCGGTCTCAGCCACATCTTCTCCATGAATGCGGCTCGGGAACGGATGCCGGAAAAAAGATCGACGCTGGAATTTGCGGCACTGACCTTGGAGAAAAAAATCTTTCTCGTTCGATCCCTGGGATGCAGAGCCTCATACGCCTCCCAATCCGCGATCTCGACGACCGACTCTCTCCTCTGAAACTCTGCAGCCCAACGAATCTCGTCCCGATAGGAGAGAAGATCTGCATCCGGGCGCGGTAGTACGCGGCTGAATACTCCGGCGATCGTCTGAGCGTCACGCAGCGGCGCGATGAGTGCACTCAGCCATTGATCATCCGCAGGCAATGCCCGGTCCGTAAGGAACACGAGGATCTCGCCTTTGGCATACGTTGCTGCGAGATTCCTCGTCAAACCGTAATCGAACGAACCTGCCGGAACTGTCAACACCGTTGCACCGCTTTCGACAAGCAGTGCAACTGTCGAGTCACACGATCCCGAATCGACGGCGACGATCTCGATGTCAACTTCTGCGCGCTGCGCGAACACCCGCGCAAGCAGCTCCCGTAAATCCGACGCCGCATTCTTGACCGGAAGGATTACGGAAACCACCGTATGCGCCTCGCCTGATGCGAGGCGTCGGAACCCTCCCGCGTTCATGACCTGGGCTGTCATTCCCCTGCTTGCGTCGACGACGCCGTTTCCCATCCTCTCTCCGGATAGCATCGAGAGTAACCGAATCACGACCGATTGTACCTTGAAGCGGTTCTCGTCGACGGGAGCCCCAATCGGTCGTCAGCATCGACGGGCATCTGTTTGAAGGTGGAAATCACGATCGAGAAGGAGCGTCACTGGTGCTGGAGCTCTCAATCGCTTGATCACCTCAGGGCTCACTCCCCTCGTGTGAGACAATCACCTCGACCGCACGACGAGTGGGCGATGCCCGGCCGCCAGTCGCGGGCTCTGGCGGCGAGCAGACCTCCTCAACCGACTAACATCGCTCAGAGCCTCGCGCAGGGTCTCATTCATCGACTGCAAGAAAGTTTACAGGAGCCGAATAGTCCGAGACCAGCGGTTCGCGGTCGCCTATCGGATCATCTGCCGCGTGCTGCTGTGATCTTCTCTTCGAGAGACTGGTGAGAGAATCGAGCGGCGATACCTCGACGTTCTTCGGTCGAGTCTAGATCCCTCACTCGAAGCATCCTGACGAGTGTCGTGGGAACTCTGCGGGATGCTGATCGAATGCATTCAGCCGTCACCGGGCGCGGCGCTCTGCGAGCGCAGTCGAGTGGGAGCATTGGAGCTTATTCGGTCACGGTGAAGAACAATTCGTTCGACCGGATCGTCCCCGACTCGACATCGACGCGGCGCACACCGGGAGTCGTCAGAACATGAGACGGAACGAGGGCGCTCAGGAGAGAAGGACTGCCGAATGTGGTGACGAGGCTCTGCCCGTCCATCCTCACCACGGCACACCTCGATGCATTCCGGCAGGCGATGGCCAGCGCGGATGACCCGTCCGGCTGCAAATTGAACGGGCGTCCCGCGCCTGTTTCGGCAGGATGGAGACCGGTGATGATGCAATCACCCTTGCGAAAAACGAACTTCACATCGTGGACTTCCACGGAAAGAGACTGTTCCCGCGCGAAACGTTGTGCCGCGCGCACCACGCCGGGAAACGCAGCGGGATTGTAGTCGTCGCCGATCAGGACACCGCCGGGCCGCAAAAATCGCCAGTACCTCGCCAGATCGGCGTAGACGGCCGATTCTTCATGGTCGGCATCGACGTAAATGAGATCCACGCAAACTCCCGCGAAATCGAGGGAATACGCGGCGCTTTCCGTCGTCGCCACCATCGGGAAGATGGCGCTCTGAAGTTCGCAGAGCTGCACATTGCTCAAGAAGGTATCGAAAAGCGGCAGCCTCCCGCCCACCGGTAGGATCGCGTCGAGAAACTGCGAGGTGTAGGTGCCAGGGCTTCCGACCCACGTGTCGACGCAGAGAATTGTCGGCTTCAGACCGCGGGAGTGAGCGAGCTGTGCCATGTGGATCGCCGACGCACCCTTCCACGATCCCAATTCGATGATCGACGCCGGCTCGAGCTCGCTGATCACTTGCCGGAAGATTGGATGATCGCTGCCCCAGCCTTCCGGATCGCGTTCCTTTTGCGTCTGAAAACCTCTGTGGATTTCAGCGAGGCGACAGACGCGGACGAACTCGGCGAGCGTCATCGATCCACCGGTCTGTGCGACATCGACCAGCCGCTTCGCGATTCAGAGCCGCAGAGATCTTGGTGAGGTCTTCTGGCCGCGGTTGGTGTGCGTCCTCGCGATCGACTCCAGCACCACTCGTGCTCCTGATCGCAGTGAATACCACGTTGTACTGTGACGATTGCGCGGCGTCTGGTGCGGACCGCCTTCATGCCGACACCAGGAGCGCAGACCACCGGCGCCTTCCCCGCCGGGCGGGATGCGGCCAGCGGGACGTCGAACCCCAGTTCCTCGAGCCAGCCCTCCACCGTGTACATCTGTGCGATCGTCATCGAGACGAAGCGATCGGGCGGAAACCGTTCTCGCCAAGCGGGCTCGTCAATCCTTTCCATCCTCTCCTCTTCGAATGCGTGTGAAGCAAGGCTTGGGCGATTCTACCCTCGTCAACATCAGGAAGCATCGACCGCCAGCTCCCGGTGCCGGTGTCGAAGCGCAGCGAAAGCACGCGGCATTCGCGGTTAGGAGCGTTTTGGCGATTCCTGATGCGGCTGCCGGCGCGCTGCCCATTTCTCTTCGAAGCCGTCTCCCGGGCTGCGATTCCCACGCCTTCGAGAGACAATTAGCGCGACCGTGTATCCGCTCGAGGTATCCTGCGCCACGTGAAGCGTGCCGAGCTTCTACTCCTCGGTTTCCTGATGCTCGCCGTGCTCGCGGCCGGTGCCGCCGTCTCCCTCCACCTTCTCGAAGCCGTCCCCCACGTCTCCGATGCGATCGCCTACGCCTTTCAGGCGAAGATCTTCGCCTCCGGACGGCTCGCGCTCCCCCCTTCCCCACTGCCCGAGCTGTTCGAGCAGGGACACGTGATTGTGGATGAATCGAGATGGAGCGGGAAATATCCTCCCGGCTGGCCGATCATCCTCGCAGCAGGGTTTCTCGCCGGTGCTCCATGGCTGGTGAACCCTTTGCTCTCGGCTCTCTCGCTGTTTCTCGTCTGGAAGCTCGGCCGCGAGCTGTTCGACTCGACGACAGGACTTCTGGCCGCCGCGCTCCTCTCGATCGCGCCCATGTTCGTTCTGATGAGCGGCGACATGCTTGCGCACCCCGCGGCGCTCGCCGCGTCGCTCGCAACGCTCCTCGCCGTCGTCAGGGCGGACAAGGATCGGAGAAAGGCGACCACGGCTCTCGCCGGCTTTCTCGCGGGAATCACCTGTCTCATCCGTCCCTTCACCGGACTCACGCTGCTCTGGCCAGCCTTCGCATGGCTGATCTGGAGGCGGCGATCGCTCTCCGATCGGCTCGGCACTCTGGGGATCGTTCTTGCCGGAACACTCCCCGGCCTGTTGGGCTACCTCGCCTACAACAGCCTGCTCTTCGGGAATCCGCTGGAAGCAGGCTATGCCCTCTCCAACCCGACCGATGGTGTCGACGCGTTCTCCATTCAAGCCGCCATCGGAAACCTTCCGCTCTGGTGGCAAAGGCTCAATCGACTCTCCTGGGGTTGGCCATGGCCGGATCTGATGATCCTGCTTCCTCTGCTGGTGCCCGGGCCGGGCCGCGGCCGCGACCTGATGCTCGCCGGATGCGCGGCCTCCCTGGTGGTCGCACACGTTCCCTACTTTTTCTTCGACATCATCTACGGCGGCGCGCGCTACGCATTCGAGGCGTTCGGGCCACTCGCCCTTCTCGGAGCACGATCCCTGATCACACTGCGTGACGTCTACCGCCGGGTCGCTGTGCGCTGGCCGCCGAAAGCCCGCACGATCGCCGGATCACTCCTTGCGGCGTCGCTGGGCTCCGCGATCGCGATCTTCCCGCTCGCCCGAATGCTCTCCCGCGAGATTCCGTACCACGGCCGGATCTACCACGGAGTGACGAGGCAAACCGTCGAATCGGCCTCGCAGGCAGGCGTCGGAGACAACGCACTCGTCTTCGTCGACGCACCGATCTTTCACTACAGCTCGTTCTTTCTCGAGAACGAGCTCGACCCCGCCGGCGGAGCGCGCGTCTACGTGCGGGACATCGAGTCGCTGCGCGAGGCGGCGATCGCGGCGTTTCCTCGACGGGAAGTGTGGCGCATTCGAGTGGAGCTGACGAGCGTCCGCGGGCCGAATGTCTATGCCGACGCCTTCTCGATCCGTTCGGTCCGATGGGAACGGCTGGCTTCGGAATGAATGTGCGCCGTCGTCGCCGTCGTTGGTAACACCTCCATCGAACCCCGTGAGAAGGACACAACTATGGAGATCTGTCCTTGTAGCAAGGACACCTTTGGGTTATTGTGGCGCGATGACTCTCAATCCTCTCCTGGCAGAGAAGCTCAGCATCGCTCTCGCGACAGCGGAGCCACGCGATCTCACACTTCGTGACGCCCGCATCCCCTCCTTCGCCGGAAAGGCTCACGCTGTCATCGGGATGCGCCGCGCGGGGAAGACTACCTTCCTCCACCAGCTTCTCGCCGAGCGGCGTCGAACGCTGCCGATCGAGCGTGCCATCTACCTCAGCTTCGACGACGACCGGTTGACGGATATCAATGTCCAGCAGCTCGGCTTTCTGCTCGAAGAATACTTCCGGCGTCATCCCGAGCTGAGGGGCCGCCAGGCGGCCCACTGGTTTCTCGACGAGATCCAGATGGTGAGCGGCTGGGAACGCTTCGTCCGGCGGGTCCTCGACAGCGAGAAGATCGAGATCGTGGTATCGGGCTCTTCGGCTCGCATGCTCTCGCGCGAAGTTCACACGTCGCTGCGCGGCCGAGCTATGCCGACGGTGATCCGCCCGTTCAGCTTCCGCGAATACCTGCGTCATCGCGGAGAGGAGCCCCTCGAGGAGCCCTCCCGCTGGACACCCGCCCAGCGGTCGCTCGTGGAGAAGCGCTTCCGGGAGTTCCTCGTCGAAGGCGGGTTTCCGGAGGCACAGGGACTGGAGCCTGCGCTTCGAGTCGAGCTGCTCCAGAGTTATGTCGACAGCGTCCTGTTCCGCGACGTGATCGAACGCCACGGCGTGACTCAGGTAACTGCGCTCCGATGGCTCGTCCGACAGTGTCTGCGCAATCCTGCAGGCAGCTTCAGCGTTCACCGCCTGTATCAGGATCTGCGCGCACAGGGGCATGCCGTCGGCAAAGACGGGGTCCATGCCATGCTGGGGCATCTCATCGATGCTTTTCTCCTCAGTGCCGTGCCGTTGGCGACCGAGTCGGAGCGACAGCGAAACTCCAACCCGCGAAAGCTCTATCCTGTCGATCCCGGGCTGATCAAGGCATTCGACACCAGCGGGCGAAGCAACCTCGGTCACGCTCTCGAGACGGCCGTATTCAACGAGCTGGAACGACGGGGTGCGGAGATCGGCTACGTAAAGAGGGGGGAAGGGGTCGAGGTGGACTTCCTGGCCCGACATCGTGCCGGCCTGGAGGAGCTGATTCAGGTCTGCGCCGACCCGTCCTCTGCCGAAACGCTGGCACGGGAGATCCGCGCGCTCGAGGGATCGGCCGGAGAGTACCCTCGAGCCGCCGCGCGCCTTCTCGTTCTCGACCGCGATGCGGCATCACTTGCTCGCCAGCCGGGGATCGATGTGCGGCCCGTTTACGAATGGCTCCTCGGCGATTCCTGATGCGGCTGCCGGCGCGCTCCCCATTTCTCTTCGTATCGTTCAGGATGTCGGGCCGGCCCATGTGTTTGGGGGCGAGCGCGATGCCTCATCCCCTTCCTCGATGCGCCTCCCAGGCGATGCCCCACTTCTCTTCGTAGAGCTGCTGGTTGCGTCTCCAGAGCGCCTGATACTCGTCATTCGACAGCTTGCGAAACGATGCCTGCCCGAAGTGATGGACGAACGAATCCTCGGCGCAGACGACGCGGTATCCGGCCAGCCGAACGCGATGCGAATAGTCGTCGTCCTCGAACATCCCAATCGTGAATCGCTCATCGAGCGCGCCGACCTCGGCGTGAACCGCGCGGCGCATCGCCACGCAGTACATCGCCGCAACGCGAATGGCGAAATGCTCTCCATCGTGCTCCGCCATGTACGCCGACGCGAACTCTTCCATCTCGTCCAGGGTCGAATAGGTCACATCGATCCGCGATTCGTTGCCGGAAAAGTTCGTGATGCTGACGGCGAGTCCGACCTCGCCGTCGTCGAGATGCCGGAGCAGGCGCGAGAGCCACCCTCCCGCAACGACCACATCGTTGTTGAGAATCACGAGCGATTCGCCTTCGGCAGCGGCAAGCCCCTGGTTCACGGCAGCCGCGAATCCACGGTTCGTCTCGTTGAGGATTGCACGGATCGACCCGCGTCGCTCCAGCGTCCGAAGGTACTCCTGCGTTCCATCCTCGGAGGCGTTGTCGATGACGATCACCTCGTGACCTGGATAGAGCGTCTTCTCCTCGAGACTCGCCAGGCAGAGCCTGGTGTGCTCGAGGTTGCCGAAGGTGATGACGATGATGCTCGCCTTCGGATGACAGGCCGCGACCCCAGCCTCGATCACATCGACTCTGGCACTCCAGGTGTTCTCCCTCGCCAGCTCGATTCGTCGTGCGACACGGGCCGGATCGCTCTCGCCCACGGCCTCGTCGAGACGCGCCACGAATTCCTCCGCATCGCGCGCCACGTAGAGAGCGTCGTCATGGATCGACAGCTCGGGAAGGGCCGTTGCCACGACAGGTTTGCCGAGAGTGAAGTATTCGTAGAGCTTGACGGGATCGGTGGCTTCGGTGATCGGGTTGATGCGGAATGGAATGATGCAGACGTCGAACTGGCGCAGATAGGCAGGTATCAGCTCGTACGGCTTCTGCCCGAGAAGATGAACGTTCGGTCGCGAGGCGAGACGCGCGGTGGAAACTCCAAATACACCGCCGACGAGGACGAAGTTGTAGCGGGGGCGCTCGTCGGCAGCGTGGAGAATCAGATCGAGGTCGAGCCATTCGGCGATCGCACCGAAGTAGCCGATCCGAGGAGAGTCGATCCCGTCGAGCGGCGTGAGATCCGGCATGCGCTCGAAGTGATCGAAGTCGGTGGCGTTGCGCGCCAGCACGATCGCCCGGCTCTTCTCCCGCCACTTCGCCTCCAGCCGCGCTCCGGTGACGATGACCAGGTCGGCGAGCTCCACCAGATCCTGCTCGGCCTCGATGAGCGAGGGGGCCACACCGGGGAAGTTCACCCACTCATCCATGCAGTCGTAGGCGATCCTCCAGCCGAAGTCATCCCGCGCGGCGGCGGCGATCTCGGTCCAGCCGCTGATCTCCACGACGGAGACGGCACTGTGAATCCGGAAATCGCGCCGGAGACGGCGCAGACTCTCGAGGGCGGACGCCACTGCCTCGCGCCTCGCCGCGCCGTCGTGCTCGTAGTCTTCGAGTGGCTTCGGCAGACGGAGCGCGACTTCGTGAACGTTCCGAGCGACCTCCCGCGAATCGAAACATCGCTCTCGATTCCCGCTCGCCCTCGTCCTGCTGATGTAGAAGATGCGGTGGCCTCTGCGCGCCAGCTCGGTCATGAGCTGTTGCGGTCTCTGCCAGCGAAAGTCCCAGTCGACGATGGAGAAGCAGATCAGGTCGTAGCGCCGGAGTGCCCCTGCATGATCCCGGCTCGCCGAGCGCACGCTCGCGAGAAAGCGCGCTTCGTCGACGGTGAGGATCTGGTTCGGATCCCAGAAACGCTTCAGCCAGCGCTTGGTGCGGCGAGGAAGGACGCGCCGCGCGAGGCTCAGCAGAGGCTGCGCCAGGCGGCGAAGGAAAAGTCGTCGGGAATGCGAAGTCATCGTCGGCTCGCGACTCGAGCTCGGCCTGATTTCCGGCGCGAGCGCAGAATCGGATCGCGCGAGAGCTTAGTACAGTTCCGCGGAAACGATGATTGATGAGGTGAAGAGAGCGCTTTAGCAGTATCGGCGCGTGTGTTTCAGGGGCGGGCCCGGGACGTCCGCCCTCCCCTTGTGGACGATCGAGCCGAGTGCGTTCTGATATTCTCCTTCGCATGCAGCGCTCCGGCATCCATCTCGGCTCGATCGGCGGCACGACGCTCCGAGTCGAGATCACATTCCTGATTCTGGTCGCGCTGTTCGTGATCCTCGACCTCGAGCGCGGCGAACCGCTTCAGCGGGCGCTGCTCTGGATTCCGATTCTCTTCTTCAGCGTGCTGCTTCACGAGCTGGGACATGCGGCGATGATCGCCTTTCTCGGATTCGGCAGCAGCGAGATCCTGCTCGCCGGATTCGGCGGGCTGACGATCAACCGCCGTGCATCGCGGCCCGGGCAGGACATTCTGATCAGTCTCGCCGGGCCGTTTTCCAGTTTCCTTCTCGCACTCGCCACGATCGTCACCCTCCGCAGCGTGCCGTTCGCCAGCACCGATCCGATGCTCGCCTCCCTCCTTCCCTTGCTCGCCTGGGCGAACATGGTGTGGGGAGTATTCAATCTCGTACCGATCTATCCACTCGATGGCGGGCAGGCATTCAACAGCCTGGCCCGCATGATCACCTCCGACCGCCGTGCGGCGGTCGCTTCAATCGTTCTATCGCTCCTGCTGGCTGCAGCGGCGGTGCTCTTCGGGATCTACCACCGATTGTTCTTTCTGGCGATCATCGCCGGAATGCTTCTGATGCAGAACTACCAGCGATGGCAGGCGCTGCGCGACGCACCGCCACCCGACGGCGGAGAAGGCTGATCGCATCTTCATTTCATCCGGCGGTCATTTCGAATAGAATTCGAAGGACTCTCATCACGATATTCGACCGCATCGAGCGGGAGGCGTGTTCAGACGAAGGGATTTTGGGGGGCCGGCGGGCTCGCTGCGAATTTTCGCGGCGTCACGACTGAGTCCGCCGGTTCGAGCGACTGACGACGATGGAAAGCCAATCGAAGCGCCGGAAGCCGCGAGGTCGGATGCCGATCGTCCGATCGAATCGGCCCGCGTTCCCGGCCGCCTCGCTCGAGGGAATGGAGCGCCGCTTTCGAGCGGTTGCGGCGATGATGCTCCATTCGGGACGGCAGCGAAGCGACGACGCGTCATCGCTTCGCACCACGATCGCGGTATTGCGCGCCCAGCAGGAAGCGACGCTCGACGGGATTCTGGTGGTCGCCAGCGACCGGCAGGTGATCACCCACAATCGCCGCTTTTCGGAAATCTGGGGAATTCCGGAGGACGTCGTTCGTCGCGGCTCCGACGATGAACTGCTCGAGTACGCCTTCAGCATCGTCGAGGATGTCGATGGATTCGCGGCCGAAGTCGAGTATCTCTATCGCCATCCGCGGGAAGTGCGCAGCGCCGACATCGTGACGCTGAAGGGTGGGCGCATCCTTTCGCGCGCTTCCGTCCCCGTCGTCTCGGACAGCGGCGAGGTCACCGGCCGAGCCTGGTATTTTCGGGACGTGACCGAGAGCAGGAAAGGGGAAACGCTTCAATCAGCCCTCTTCCGCATCTCCGAGGTTGCGCGGTCGGCACCAGATCTGGACGAGCTCTACTCGTCGCTGCATCAGATTCTCGGCGAGCTGATGGACGTGACGAACTTCTACATCGCTCTGCGGGACGACGAAACGGGAGAGCTCAGATTCCCCTATTTCGTCGATCAGTTCGATCCGAAGCCGCCGACGCCGCGGCCGACCCGCGGACTGACGAATTACGTGCTGCGCACGGGGGAGGCTCTCCTTGCGACTCCGGCGATCTTCGACGCGCTGGTGGCCCGCGGCGAGGTTGAACAGATCGGCGCGCCTTCGGTCGACTGGCTCGGCGTTCCACTCTCGATCGGATCGAAAACATTCGGAGTCCTCGGCGTTCAGTCGTACACCGAGAACGTGCGATACGGAGAAAAGGAAAAGGAGATTCTGCTGTTCGTGTCGCAGCACGTGGCGAGCGCGATCGAGCACAAACGCCGCGAGGATGCGCTGCGCGAGAGTGAGAACCGCTATCGCCAGATGTTCACGAACAATCGTGCGATCAAGCTGCTGATCGACCCGTCGAATGGATCGATCGTCGACGCGAATCCGGCTGCCTGCGAATTCTACGGCTATTCGAAGGACTCGCTGACCTCCCTGAAGATCTGGGACATCAACACCCTTCCTCGCGATCAGGTGCTCGCCGAAATGGCTCAGGCACAACGCCAGTCGCGCTTCTTCTTCCGCTTCCGGCATCGAATCGCCAGCGGAGAGATTCGAGATGTCGAAGTCCATTCGGGCCCCATCGAGATGCGCGGCCGCACGATGCTCTACTCGATCATCCACGACGTGACCGAGCGGAAGCGTGCCGAGGCGGCACTCCAGCAATCGGAAGAGAAGTTCCGCAACATCTTCAACTTCGCCTCGGTCGGCATCTATCAGTCGACCTCCGACGGGACGATCCTCACAGCCAACGAGACCCTGGCGCGCATCCTCGGCTACGCGACCGTCGACGAGCTTCTCGAGAAGAACATGGCGAGGGATGTCTACTTCCATCGGGGCGAGCGCGCGGAACTGATCCGCAAGCACGACCCGAAGGGGGCGGCGGGAGATCTCGAGATCCTCTGGAAGAGAAAAGACGGAGCCCCGGTCTGGGTCCAGCTCAACGCCCACTCGGTCAAGGATCGCGAAGGGAAGACAATCTACTACGAGGGGTTCGTCCACGACGTCACCGAACGAAAGCTGGCCGAACAGATTCTGCGGAACCAGTCGGCGGCGATGAAGGCGTCGATCGACGGAATTGCCATCCTCGACGCCGATGGAAGATTCATCTACATGAATGACGCCTACGCCCGCCTCTATGGGCATCGCGCGCCGGAAACCATGCTCGGCGAGCACTGGCGGGTCGTTCATGACGAGATCGAACTGCGCCGTTTCGAAAGGGAGATCCTGCCTCAGTTTATTCAGAACCGGAAATGGCGTGGCGAGACGACGGGAATGCGACGCGACGGATCGACCTTCCCCCAGGAGATCTCGCTGACCATGGTCGAGAGCGGCGAGATCGTCTGCGTGGCGCGCGACATCACCGAGCGAACCTACGCCGAAGAACAGATCCGCCACCTCGCGTATCACGATGCGCTGACCGGCTTGCCGAACCGCCTCCTCTTCAAGGACCGCCTGACGGTCGCCCTCAGCCGTGCCCAGCGCGATCGCGCACCGCTCGCCGTGCTGTTCCTCGATCTTGACCGCTTCAAGGTGATCAACGACTCCCTCGGTCACAATACCGGCGATCAGCTGCTGCAGGCCGTTGCCGCACGCGTGCAGGCCTGTCTGCGCGAGAGCGACACGGTCGCCAGACTCGGAGGCGACGAGTTCACGGTGCTGCTGCCGACGGTCACGCATTCGGAAGACTCGATCAAGATCGCCCATAAGATCCTCGAGGCGATCCGCCTTCCCTTCATTCTCGACGGCCGCGATCTCTACACCACCACGAGCATGGGAATCAGCGTCTATCCCGATGATGGAAGCGACGCCGAGACGCTGATCAAGAATGCCGACACGGCGATGTATCAGGCGAAAGAGCAGGGACGCGATCATTACCAGCTCTTCAATGCGAACATCAACGCGAGAGCGCAGGAGAGGCTCTCGCTCGTGAGCGGCTTGCGCAAGGCGCTCACCAACCAGGAGTTCATCCTCCACTACCAGCCGATCTACAATCTCGCAACCAATCGCATCTACGGCATGGAGGCCCTGCTCCGATGGAATCACCCGTCGTGGGGAGTGGTGGCCCCCTCCAACTTCATCCTGCTCGCCGAAGCGTCCGGACTCATGCCCGGCATGGGCTATTGGGCTCTGCAGACCGCCTGCCGCCAGCTTCGAGAATGGGAACGGCGCGGGTATCTCGGGCTCACGCTCGCGGTGAATCTTTCGGTGACTCAGCTCCAGCAGCCGGACCTGGTCGACAAAGTCACCAGCGCGATCAAGGAGGCGGGAATCCGTCCCGAATCGGTCGAGCTCGAGATCACCGAAAGCAGCGCCATGCAGGATCCCGAAACGAGCATCCTGGCGCTCTACGAGCTCAAACAGCGCGGGCTGCGCATCTCTCTCGACGACTTCGGCACCGGACACTCCTCACTCAGCTATCTCAAGCGTTTCCCGATCGACACGCTCAAGGTCGATCAATCGTTCATTCGCGATCTGACCACCGATTCCGATACCGCGGCAATCGTCACGGCGATCATCGCCATGGCCTACAGCCTGAAGCTGAAAGTGATCGCCGAGGGCGTCGAACAGGAAGAGCAGAGAATCTTCCTCTCGAATCACGGCTGCGACTACATGCAGGGATTCCTCTTCAACCATCCGGTCGCCGCCGAACAGTTCGACAGCCTTCTCCTCGCCCAACCCGACTGGCCGGCCGAGCGTGACGACGCGCTCGGGCAGGGGTGAGGCGGCTCAGGGCTCGGGATTCGGGGCTCGAGGCTCGGGGCTCGAACGATCTCAATGGGCAAATTCCGAAGAGTAGCCAGACCACGAGGTTCATCCCCGCCAGTGTCACGAGGGTGATGGTCATCATCCGCCCTTTGTGTCGCAACACCTCCTCCGAATCGAATGCCTCTTTTCTTTCGCTCATCGACGCTTTCATTGCACGGAAGTGGTTCTCGCCAGCGTCAGAAATACAGCGAGAAACAGAGGCGGGCGCGGGACGCCCGCTCTCCCTGAGAACAGCGAACGGTCCCGCCTGGTCAGAACGTGTAGATGACGTTCGCGGAGAGTTGCGCGAGTGCGGACGACAGCTCGGGGCCGGGCTGAACGCGAAAGTGCTGGTTGATCCGCACACCCAGCCGGTTGCCCTGGGCACTCGTGACAGCAGCCAGCGTCTCGGGGACGTCGGTTAGAGTCACGGAGACCGGAATGTCCCCGGGAAAACTCTCGATCACCTCGCGCAGCCTCTGGATCGACCCGTCGTCGACGCTCGGATAGGACAGCTCGAGCAGGATCTCACGGACCTTCCGGTCGCGGATCCCCTCGAGCGGAACGATGTCGAGAGCGGTCAGCTCCGGCGTGACCGGCGGCTCGTGCAACGCCTGCGGAGTCGCGGCTCGCAGCTCGGTCTCAGAGGCTCCGTTGTCCGTCTCTCCGTTCACCTCGGACTCCACGCCGTTCTCAGCCATCGCGTCGGAGGCCAGGCGTGATGCAGCCTCCCTCGCTGTTCCATCGCTCCGAACATCGACGTCGAGCGGGACCCCCGCGCCACCGTTGTCCTGCCGCTCATCCCCGCCGCCAACGCCTTTCGCGACGCCGCCGCCGAAAAGCGGGAGATTGAACCGGTCGACATCGACGCCGATCCGCTCGCGCTCCTCCTCCTCTTCGGACTTCTCGTCGCCCGCCTCATCGCCCACCTCGAAGAACGAGACGCGCGAGGGACCGCTCGCCCCGGCGGCCTCGTCGTCGACGCGATAGGACGATGAGAGGCCGGAATAGCCGGCTTCGGGGTGCCCTCCGTATTCGTCGTCGATGCGCTGCGCCTGCTGCTCGGCATTGGCGAGCGCCGCGCTCCTGCCTGCCGGGACGCCTCCCGTGTCTTTCACCGCGGCAGTCAGAAGGACGGCCACGCCATTCTCCAGCCACTTCGCATGTTTCTGATAGAGGTCGCTGAAGACGACGACGTCGACGCTGCCGAACTGGTCGTCGAGAACGAATTTCGCCATCAGTTTTCCTTCGTTCGGCCCTTTCTTGATCTTCGATTTTCTTAGCTGGCCGACGATGCCCCCGATGGTGATCGTCTGATCGACGCGGGCGACGAGCGATTCGGTCGTCGCCGTTGCGAATCGCCCGAGGTCCTCCCGGAATCGGTTGAGCGGATGGCCGGTGATGTAGAACCCGAGAGTCTCCTTCTCGTTGCGCAGCTTCTCGTCCTCGTCCCATTCATCGCTCGCTTCCGGACTCGAAAGTGCGTTTCTCACCGGAGCCAGCGAAGCGCCTCCGAACGAGAAAAGGGACGATTGACCGCGCTCCTTCTCTTCCCTCGTCTTGAGCGCACGTTCCGACGATCGTTCGATCTCGGCGACGAGAGTCTTGCGGCTCGATCCGAGCGAATCGAAGCTGCCCGATTTGATGAGCGCTTCGAGCACTTTCTTGTTGCAGGCGCGGAGATCGACATGCTCGCAGAACTCGTCGAGCCGGCGGAAGCGCCCGAGATCGTTGCGCGCCTTCAGAATCGACTCGATTGCGCTCTCCCCTACTCCTTTCACGGCACCGAGACCGAAGCGGATGTTCTCGCCGACGACGGTGAAGGAATAGTTCGATTCGTTGATGTCGGGAGGAAGGAGCTGGATCCCCATCTGAGCCGCCTCGTTGATGAACTTCACGACGTTGTCTGTCTTGTCCATCTCCGAGGTGAGAAGCGCCGCCATGAAGTGGCGGGGATGGTGCACTTTCAACCAGGCAGTCTGGTATGCGAGAAGAGCGTAGGCGACCGAGTGCGACTTGTTGAAGCCGTACCTCGCGAAGGGCTCGATGTAGTCGAAGATCGCATTCGCCTTCCCCTCGTCGTACCCCTTGCCGATCGCTCCACGCACGAAGCGGTCGCGCTCCGCTTCCATGATCGCCTTGTCTTTCTTTCCCATCGCTTTCCGGAGAAGATCAGCCTGCCCCAGGGAGTAGCCGGCGACCGCCTGGGCGATCTTCATGACCTGCTCCTGATAGACGATGATGCCGTACGTCTCCTCGAGGATCGGCTTCATGATGGGAGCGAGAAAGCGCGACTTCGATGTTCCGTTCTTGCGCCTGACGTATTCGTCGACCATTCCGGCGTCGAGTGCTCCGGGACGGTAGAGGGCATTCAGCGCGGCGAGGTCCTCGAAGCGGTTGGGGCGCGCCTTCCGCAGAAGATCGACCATTCCGCCCGACTCGAACTGGAACACCCCCTTGGTCCGCCCTTCCTGGAAAAGGCGATAGACCTCCGGGTCGTCGAGGCCGATCGCGGCGACGTCAATGGAGATCCCTTCCTGCGCTCGGATCGATTTGATCGCGTCGTCGATGACCGTGAGCGTGCGGAGGCCGAGAAAGTCCATCTTGAGCAGACCCATCTTCTCGACGATCCGCATGTCGTACTGTGTGACGATCTCGTCCTTGTTCGTCCGGTAGAGCGGCACGTAGTTCGTCACCGGCTGGGGGGTGATGACCACTCCGGCCGCATGAACACCCGCATGCCGCGAAAGCCCCTCGAGCCGCGAGCCGATCTCGATCATCCTCTCCACTTCCTTGTCGTTGCGAATCGCCTCGGCCAGAAGTGGCGAGGTCTTCACGGCCTCGGGGAGCGTCATGTCGGGTGAAGCAGGGATCGTCTTGGCGACCTTGTCGACGTAGCCGTAGGGCAATCCGAGGACGCGACCGACGTCGCGTACGACCGAGCGCGCCGCCATCGTCCCGAAGGTAATGATCTGCGCGACGTTCTCCGCCCCGTATTTGGCGCGGACGTACTCGATGACTCTGCCCCGATTATTCATGCAGAAATCGACGTCGATGTCGGGCATCGAGATCCGCTCGGGATTGAGGAATCGCTCGAAGAGCAGATCGTAGTCCAGCGGGTCGACATCGGTGATTCCCATCGAGTAGGCGACCAGCGAGCCCGCCGCGGAGCCGCGGCCCGGACCGACAGGGATGCCGCGGTCCTTCGCGAACTTGATGAAATCCCAGACGACGAGAAAATAGCCGGGAAATCCCATGTTCCGGATGATCCCGATCTCGTCCTCCAGCCGTTCCCGATACTCGGCGATCTCGTGCTTCTTTCGTTTCGCCTCGAACATCGGGCGCATCGCTTCGAGCCGCCGCTCGAGCCCCTCGCGCGCCACCTTCTCGAAATACGTGGTCGCGTCGAGCCCCTGCGGGAGGGGGAAGTTCGGCAGATGCAGCGTCGACGAATCGAGCGTCACGTTCACCCGCTCGGCGATCCGGACCGTGTTGGCGATCGCCTCCGGATACTCGGAGAAGATTCGTCGCATCTCGTCCGGCCCTTTGACGTAGAAGTCGTCGGAGAAAAACCTCATTCGCCGGTCGTCGCCGAGCGTCTTCCCCGTCCCGATCGCCAGCAGCACTTCGTGCGCGAACGCGTCGTCCTTCTCGAGATAGTGGGAATCGTTGGTGGCCACCATCGGAAGGCCTACCTCGTCGGCGAGCCGGGCCATCAACGGAATGATCTTCTGCTGGTCCGGAATGCCGTGATCCTGAATCTCGAGAAAGAAATTCTCCGGTCCCAGAATCTCGCGGTAGGCGAGCGCCGCATCGCGCGCCTTCGCGTAATTGCCTCCGGCGAGCGCCTGCGAGACCTCCCCCTTGAGGCACGACGAGAGGCAGATGAGCCCTTCAGAATGTGCTTTCAGCAGTTCCTTGTCGATTCTCGGCTTGTAGTAGAAGCCTTCCGTGTAGCCGGCGCTGACCAGCTTCACGAGATTGCGGTAACCCTGGTCGGTGGCCGCCAGGACGATCAGATGGTTGTTCGCTCCCGCGTCAGCCGACTGATCCTCGACACCCGCCTTGTCGAAGCGCGAGCCGAGCGCCATGTACATCTCGCACCCGATGATCGGCTTCACGCCGGCCTTCTTCATCGCGTTGTAGAACTCGACGGCACCGAACATGTTGCCGTGGTCGGTGATGGCGCACGCCGGCATACCGAGACCGGCGACGCGACTGGCGAGATCGGCCGGCCGGTTCGCGCCATCGAGGAGCGAGTATTGAGTGTGGAGATGGAGATGAACGAACGACATCGTCGGGTGCGCCTGGATCGAGGAGTGACTCCACGAGGATTGTACCGCACGGGGCTCGAGCCTCGAGTGCGCGCCCCGCCAGATGCCAGACTGCAAGTTCGGCCGCATCCTGATACGCTGGTGCGGGCAACGCGTCGAACGACTCTTGAATCGCGCGGCCGCGGCCGCACGGAGAGGAGGTCTCCTTGGAACTGCGACAGATCACCGTCCTCGGTGCCGGAACGATGGGACGAGGCATCGCTCATCTTGCCGCTCTCGCCGGCTACGAGACGATGCTCTACGATGTCGATCTCGACGTGCTCCGCCATGCGCGATCGGGCATCGAGTCGAACATGGCCAAAGGCGTCGAGCGCAAGAAGCTCGAGCACTGGGAAATGACCAAGTCGCTGAGCCGTCTCGAGCTGTCGACCGACCTCGAACTGGCTACGCGCGGAGCCGACCTGATCATCGAAGCCGTGCCGGAAGATCCCGTGCTCAAGCAGGATCTCTTCTCCCAGGTCGACCTCTTCTGCGGGGAGCACACGATCTTCGCATCCAACACCTCGTCGATCTCGATCACCACGCTCGCCGGAGCGGTCGAGCGACGCGAAAAGTTCATCGGGATGCACTTCTTCAATCCTCCCCACATCATGAAGCTCGTCGAGATCGTCCTCGGAGACCGAACCTCCGAAGAGACGCTCGATCTCGCCCGTGGCGTCGCTTCCCGGATGGGAAAAGAGGCAATCGTCGTTCGCGACCGCCCGGGCTTCGCCACCTCGCGGCTCGGGATCGCTCTCGGGCTGGAGGCAATCCGGATGCTGGAAGAGGGAGTCGCCTCCGCGGAGGACATCGACAAAGCGATGGAGCTCGGATACAACCATCCGATGGGCCCGCTCCGGCTGACCGACCTCGTCGGTCTCGACGTCCGCCTGTCGATCTCCGAATACCTCGCCCCCCTACTCGGCGATCGCTTCGAGCCGCCCCACCTGCTCCGGAGGATGGTCGGTGAAGGAAAGCTCGGAAAGAAGAGCGGCCAGGGCTTCTACGAGTGGGATTCAAAGTAACGAAGGCTCCCGACGCCTACGGCGGATTCGCCTGGGTCTACGATCGGGCGCTGGGAGGCCGATTCTACGAGACCATGTCCGGCATCCTCGACGATGTCCTCGAGAGACATGCGGTGGAGCCCTCATCTCATCTCGATCTCGCCTGCGGGACAGGCCTCGCCCTCCACTACTTCGCCGAGCGCGGTCACGACTCGATTGGAGTCGATGCGTCTCTCCCCATGCTGCGAATGGCGCGGCACCGCTCTCATCGTCTGATCGCCGGCGATCTGAGAGGGCTTCCGCTGCGCGGCACCTTCTCGGCGATTACCTGTCTTTACGACAGCCTCAACCATCTTCTCGAGCCAGGCGAGCTCCTCGACGTATTTCGCTCCGTCAGATCTCTGATGAGCGACCGGTCGCTCTTTCTGTTCGATGTCAATCACCCTTCCGCGTATCCTCGGATCTGGGGCCTCCCGGAGCCCTTCATCGCTTCGGGAAGCGACTACGAGCTGACGATGGAGACGTCGTGGTCCCGTCTGACGCGCCGCGCTCGCGCGCGTCTGAGCGGCTGGGCCGACTTCGGCGGCGAGCGGCTCGCGATCGTCGAGGAGCACGAGCAGCGTGCCTGGTCGAAACGGGAGATCACCGGGCTGCTGCATAAGGCAAGCCTCGCCCCGGTGGAGGTCATCGGCTTCGATCCCTTCGACGAGCAGTCGGCGGGAGACCGGCTCAAGATGCTTTTCGTCGTCGAGCGTGCAAAATGACAACGACCGCCGGCGACCGGCGCGTCAGGAGGTGAACCGTGGATCTGGGAATCGCTGGAAGGCGGGCATTCGTCGCAGGCTCGAGCAGCGGAATCGGGAAGGCGTGTGCAGAGCTGCTGGCGCGCGAGGGCGTGCGTCTCTTTCTGACGGCGAGGGGGGAACAGCATCTCGCCGAGACGGCACGCGAGATCGGCAGCACAGGCGTCGACGTCTCCTGGCACGCTGCCGATCTGTCGACCGAAGCGGGCGTCGACTCAGCATTCGACGCCGCTCTCGCGACAATGGGAGGAGTCGACATTCTCATCAACAACGCCGGCGGTCCGAAGGGAGGGAAGTTCTCGTCGCTGAGCGATGCCGACTGGGAACGCGCGGTGGCGCTGACGCTGATGAGCACGGTGCGACTGACACGGCGCGCACTTCCGGGGATGCAGCAGCGCTCCTGGGGACGGATCATCACCATCGCCTCGACCTCCGTCAAGCAGCCCATCGAGGGGCTCCTGCTCTCCAACTCGATCCGGCTCGCCGTCGTCGGATTCGCCAAGACGCTGACGACGGAAATCGCCGGCAAAGGGATCACCATCAATACAGTGGCTCCCGGGTACACGGCGACCGATCGCCTCGGTCACCTCGCGGCTGCGCGCGCGAAGGAAGAGGGTGTCGAGCCCGAAGAGATCTATCGTCGCTGGGCCGAGGAGACGCCCCTGCGCCGGATCGGAACGGCCGCGGAGATCGCCGCTGCGGTCGCCTTTCTCGCGTCCGAGCCCGCGGCCTATATCAACGGAGTCACGCTCGCGGTCGATGGAGGAAGGATCAAAGGGGTGATGTGACGGAAACCAGAAACCAGAGAAAGCTAGCCAAAAATATTCGAAATTTGAGAGTCAAAGGCCGGGCGCGGGCTCGGGTCCGGGCGCGGGCTCGGGAAAGGCGCCGGTTGCCTGCTTCGGGACTGAACCTGGTCGGAGTTGAGTATCTCGGTTCTCCGCATGACCACAAGGCCTTTCTCGACCGCATCGCACAGATACTGACCAAATTGATCAAATCCCG
>DATKDP010000057.1:0-14431 GCA_035546335.1 Thermoanaerobaculia bacterium
CACGAGAACTGGGAGATTCGCCGCGGGGGAAACTACACGCCGATCACCAAGGCAGACGCGAACGGCAAGACGGCGTTCATCCACAGGATTCGCTACGACACCGAGACGAAGCAGCTCCGCATCGAATCGGTGCTCGAGGTCGTCGATGGCGCGATCGAGGAAGACTCCGCGACGGCAGCCGTCGTCGATCGATGGATCGATCTCGCCTGGCGCGGATTCCGAGAGGCGGGATTCGACGCCGCGCGTCCGATCGCGACCATCCCGGTTGCGCTGGATGGCACTGCCGTCGTGAACAACCGGCCGACGAACCTCACTGAGCTCATTGCCGCGGCGATGGCTCGGGAGGTGCCGCAGGGCGATCTGGTGGTCTTCAATGCGGGCAGCATCCGGATCGACGATCATCTCGCTCCGGGAGTCCTGACCGAGTACGACGTGCTGCGGACGCTGCCCTTCGGTGGTCTCATCCTTTCGGTCGGGATGAAGGGCGATCTCCTCGAGCGCGTGCTCGATCAGGGAATGGCCAATCGGGGGAGCGGAGGCTTTCTTCAGACGAGAAACGTCGAGCGGCGAGACGGATCGTGGTGGATCGGGCCGGAGCGCCTTTCCCCCGATCGTGTCTACACCGTAGCAATCGCCGACTTTCTGATGACCGGCCGGGAGCGAGGCCTCTCGTTTCTGACGCGCGATCATCCTTCGGTCGTCAGCGTCGAGGCGAAGGGTGACGTGCGGAAGGCGGTGATCGCGGAGCTGCAGCGACGCTGGGGGGCGAGAGACGAGAGACGAGGGGCGAGAGGCGAGAGACGAGGGGCGAGAGACGAGAGGCGAGGGACGAGAGACGAGAGACTTCTAAAGACATGGGCCTTGACGGGAGAATAGGGTGGTGGGATGACTCGGCTTGGTGTTCCTCGCCTCTCGTCTCTCGCCTCTCGTCTCTCTCATCTGCGATCGGCAACTGTCTAAGAACGCAGATCCTTCACTCACGCCCACCCATCCGCCTCGCTCAGGATGACGGGAGAATAGGGTGGTGGGATGACTCGGTTTGGTGTTCCTCGCCTCTCGTCTCTCGCCCCTCGTCTCTCGCCTCTTGTCCCTCGCCCCGAGAACCCTGCCAGGTGGAAATCCGTAGTCATGTTTCCGGGTTTGCAAAGAGTGCCTCGTTCCCGAGGCGTCAACAATCAACCACGTCGCATACTCAATCGGAGGACGCATGACAATCCCGACGCAGAGATCGGTCCGGTTCACAGGACTGTTGCTCGTTTTCGCCCTGCTGGTTTCGGCTGCCGGCTTTACACAGACTGCGTCGCCTCAGCTCCCGAAGGGGGTGGAAAAGGTCACGTCGGTCGAGGGCATCACCGAATACAGCCTTTCGAACGGTTTGCGGGTGCTCCTGTTTCCCGACCCGTCGAAGCCGACGGTCACCGTCAACGTCACCTATCTCGTCGGATCGCGACATGAGAACTACGGTGAGACGGGGATGGCGCATCTGCTCGAGCATCTTCTGTTCATGGGCTCGAAAAACCACCCCGAGATCCTCAAGGAGTTCGCCGATCACGGTGCACGCCGGAACGGTACGACATGGCTCGACCGGACGAACTACTACGAGACGGTAGCGGCGACGGACGAGAATCTCGACTGGGCGCTGCGGATGGAAGCGGATCGGATGGTCAACTCCTTCGTTTCGAAAAAGGATCTCGACAGCCAGATGACGGTCGTGCGGAACGAGTTCGAGATGGGCGAGAACAGCCCGCAGAGGACTCTATTGCAACGAACGGTGTCGGCAGCGTATCTGTGGCACAACTACGGGAAGTCGACGATCGGAGCCCGCTCCGACATCGAGAACGTTCCCATCGAGCGACTTCAGGCCTTCTATCGGACCTATTACCAGCCGGACAACGCCGTTCTGCTCGTCGCGGGGAAGATCGACGAGGCGAAGACGCTCGGGCTCATCGCGAAGTACTTTCTCCCGATTCCGAAGCCGGCGCGGCAGCTTCCGAAGATCTATACCAGCGAGCCGACGCAGGATGGAGAGCGCGAAGTGACACTCCGGCGCGTCGGAGACGTTCAGGTGCTCATGACCGTGCACCACATCCCGTCCGGCTCGCATCCCGAATCTGCCGCGGTTCAGATTCTGGAGAGTGTTCTGGCGGACGTTCCGGCGGGGCGACTCTACAAGGCACTGGTCGAGGCGAAGAAAGCGAGCTCGATCGGCAGCTTCGCCTTTCAGTTGAACGAGCCCGGAGTCGCCCTATTTGCCGCCGAGGTTCGCAAGGATGCTCCGATGGCTCCGGCTCGTGAGGCGATGCTTCAGACGATCGAAGGGATCGGCGCCTCGCCGGTGACGAAAGAGGAAGTGGACCGGGCGCGTGCGAACCTGCTCAAGGAGATCGAGCTGTCGTTCAACTCGTCAGAGGGGATCGGCCTGGCGATGAGCGAATGGCTGGCGCAGGGTGACTGGCGCCTCTTCTTCCTCAACCGCGATCGTCTGAGGAATGTGACCGCGGACGAGGTGAACAGCGTGGCGGCGAAGTACTTCAAACCATCGAATCGAACGCTCGGCGCCTTCATCCCCACCGAGAAACCGGATCGTGCCGAGATTCCTCCGGCTCCCGACGTCGCGGCGATGCTGAAAGACTACAAGGGTGACGCAGCGATTGCCGAGGGGGAGGCGTTCGATCCATCCCCGGCCAACATCGAATCGCGCATCAGGCGTTCCCAGATGTCCAATGGACTGCAGATGATCCTGCTGCCGAAGAAGACTCGCGGCGCTTCAGTCGTTGGATCGTTCACTCTGCGGTTCGGCGACGAGAAGAGCGTATTCGGCCGGCAGATCGCCGGCCGGCTGGCGGCATCGATGCTCATGCGCGGCTCGAAGAAGCACACGCGCCAGCAGATCGCCGATGAGCTCGATCGTCTGAAGGCGACGGTCACGATCTCGGGCGACGACACATCGGCAACGGCGCGGATCGAGACGATCGGGGAGAATCTTCCCTCGGTGCTCGAGCTGGTAGCCGAAATCTTTCGTGAGCCCGCATTTCCGGCGGAGGAGCTCGAGACGATGCGGCAGCAGTTCCTCGCAGCCGTCGAGCAGCAGAGGAGCGAGCCGCAGCCCATCGCCATGACGGCGCTCATTCGCCATCTCAATCCCTATCCGAAAGGCGACAGCCGCTATGTGATGACGCCCGACGAGACGATCGGGCAGCTCAACGCGATCGGAATCGACGCGGTCAGAAAGTTCTATGCCGACTTCTACGGCGGCTCGAACGGGGAGCTGGTGCTCATCGGCGACTTCGACGACGCATCGGTCGCAGTACTGGCGGAGCGCCTGCTGGGAGAGTGGAAGAGCCCGCGCCCGTTCGTCCGCATCCCGAGCGTTGTGCATTCCGTCGAAGCGATCAACACCTCGCTCAATACTCCGGACAAGGCGAATGCGTTCTTAGGTGCGGGGTTGAACCTCTCGCTCCGCGATGACCACGCCGACTATCCGGCGCTGCTTCTCGGCAATTACATTCTCGGCAACTCCGACAACTCGCGTCTCCGCATGCGGATCAGAGTCAGGGAAGGATTGAGCTACGGTGTCGGCTCACGGATCAGTGCGAGCTCGCACGACGATTCGGGCTCGTTCGCTTCGTTCGCCATCTACGCACCGGCGAATGTCGAGAAGGTCGAGAGCGCCCTCAAGGAGGAGATTGCTCGCGCATTGAACGAAGGGTTCACTTCCGAGGAGGTCGCGGCTGCGAAGAGTGGATTCCTTCAGGGACAGCAGCTCACGCGGGCTCGCGACGCGTCCCTCGCCTCGATGCTCAGCTCGCGGACGTTCGCCAGCCGAACGCTTGCCTTCGATGCCGAGCTGGAGAAGAAGATCTCCGAGCTGACCCCCGAGCAGATCCGGGATGCGATGCGACGCCACATCGATTCTTCGAAGATCTCGATCGTGAAGGCGGGAGATTTCGAGAAGAAGTAGGACGACATTCAGGGGCGATTCCCGTGAAGAGCCGGAGGTGGCGCGACGGAAGCGCACCTCCGGCACTCGGCGGGTCGTCGATTCCGTCATCCTGACCGAGGCACCCGGGCGAAGCGATTGCGCTGCGTTGCGGCGGAAGCCCTCTGATCTGTCCCTCGCGCAAATGCTTCGCCCCTGCGAGGGATTCGCAAAACGCTTCGCCCCGTCCCCGTCGTCCTGAGCATGCCAAGCACCCGGACGAAGCTATTGCGCTGCGCTGCGGCGTAGGAAGCCTCTGGTCTGTCCCTCGCGCAAATGCTTCGTCCCTACGAGGGATTCGAAATGCTTCGCCCCTCGCGCCGCATCCGCGACAAAGTTCGCCCACGCGAGGATTTTCGTTGGCAAGGCGCTGCAACTTCGGATACGATCACGCGGCTTTGTGAAACCGATCACAAGCTTCTGTGCAAGGACGGAAGCCGGACGCGCCGCTCCGGATCCCCGCGACCGTGGTGACACCCTCGCGGTGCCGGACCGGACGATGCCCCCAGCCCCCGCCGCTGGGCCTGTTTGCACCAACGTCTGTCAGTCGGATTGATCGGACATGCAGATTTTTCATCGCAGCACGAACGCGCTGGCCCGATTCAGCATCTTCGGTGCTCTGTTCATCATCGCGTTCATTCTCTGGGTGATCATGATGATCAACCGCTCTCCCCTGGTGACTCGACAGGGGGTGGTCCAGGCACAGCCGGTACCGTTCAGCCATGAACATCACGTGCGCGGCCTCGGAATCGATTGCCGCTACTGCCACACGTCGGTGGAGAGCTCGGCGTTCGCTGGAATCCCCCCCACCTCGACCTGCATGAATTGTCACTCGCAGATCTGGACGAACGCCGACATGCTCGAGCCGGTGCGCGCCAGCTTTCGTTCGGGGAAGCCGATCGTCTGGACGCGGATCCACAATCTTCCCGATTTCGTCCGCTTCGATCACAGCGTTCACATCCACAAGGGAATCGGCTGCGCGTCGTGCCACGGGGAAGTGGACCGGATGCAACTGATGTATCAGGCGATGCCGCTCACCATGGAGTGGTGTCTGAGCTGCCACCGTGCACCGGAGGCTCACGTGCGACCGCGCAGCAAAGTGTTCGACATGGAATGGAGATCGGAGAATCGGGCCGAAGAAGGCCCACGGCTCGTGAAGGAGTACAACATTCGGAAGAAAACGGATTGCTCGATCTGCCACTACTGAGGGGGCAGAGGAGCCAGAATGTCGATGGGAAACAAACGCACGCATCTCGATCTCGCGAAGTTCCGAGGCCGTCTGCAGAAGTCGGGCGGGCGCGAATACTGGAAGAGTCTGGAGGATCTCTGGGAAGATCCCGAATTCAGTGCGCTGATCGGACAGGAGTTTCCTCAGCAGGCGATGCGTTCGGCGAATGGCTTCGATCGGCGAAACTTCCTCAAACTGATGGGAGCCTCGATCGCGTTAGGCGGCCTGGCTGCCTGCAGCCGCCCCGCCGGCGTCATCGTTCCCTACGTCGACAAACCGGAGGAGATCGTTCCGGGAAGACCACTCTTTTTCGCCACGGCAATGGCCATGGGCGGCTTCGGCAGCGGCGTGCTGGTCGAGAGTCATGAAGGCCGCCCGACCAAGATCGAGGGGAATCCGGATCATCCCGCCAGTCTCGGCGCAACGGATGCGTGGGGTCAGGCCTCGATTCTCTCGCTTTACGATCCCGATCGCTCGCAGACCGTCATGCGGCTCGGCGTCATTTCGACCTGGACCGAGTTCCAGGCGGCGCTTCAGCCGGTTCTGCAGCGCCTGCGGCAGCAGGGGGGAGCCGGACTCCGCCTGCTGACCGAAACCGTCACCTCTCCGACCCTCGGTGCCCAGATCGAAGCGTTTCTCGGAAATCATCCCGGCGCTGTGTGGCATCAGTGGGAGCCCGATTCGCTCGACAACGTGCGCGAAGGGTCGCGTCTCGCCTTCGGCACGTATACCAACACCGTCTACCGATTCGATCAGGCGGACGTGGTCGTCTCGCTCGACTCCGATTTTCTCTCCTCCGGGCCGGGCCATGTCCGCTACACACGCGATTTCATGACGAAGCGGCGCGTCCGCTCCGACCGGAAGGAAATGAACCGCCTCTACGCGATTCACTCCACGCCGTCGCCGACGAGCTCGATTGCCGATCATCGCTTTGCGGTCCGGCCGTCGGAGGTGGAAAGCATCGCTCGCGAGCTGGCGGCCGGTCTCGGCCTCGGAGCATCGGCGGCGGCAGGTGAGCGAGCCCATTGGATTGGTGCGATCGCCCGCGATCTCCAGCAGCATCGGGGAGCGAGCATCGTCATCGCCGGGCCGGAGCAGCCGCCCGCGGTTCACGCGATTGCTCACGCGATCAACGGTGCGCTCGGAAACAGCGGGCGGACGCTCATCCACACGGACTCGCCGGAGGTGGGGCCGGTGAATCAGCTCGCCTCGATACGCCAGCTCGCCGCCGACATCGACGCGGGAAGCGTCGAGGCGCTGCTCATCATCGGCGGCAACCCGGTGTTCACTGCACCGGCGGATCTCGCGTTCGGAGAGCGGATGAATCGGGTTCCATTCCGCGTCCGGCTGGGGGACGACTACGACGAGACCTCGCTCGTTTCTCACTGGCACCTCCCGCAGACGCACTACCTCGAGATGTGGAGTGATGTACGCGCCTTCGACGGCACCGTCTCCATCGTGCAGCCGCTGATCGCCCCTCTCTACAACGGACGCTCGCCCCACGAACTGATGGCTCTTCTCAACGATGACGCCAACGAGCCCTACGAGATCGTCAGAAGCCACTGGCGGCGACAAGCCGGCGCGGGATTCGATCAGCTCTGGCGGGAGTCTCTCCACCGCGGCGCCATCGCCGGCTCGCCCCTTCCGGCGCGGGCGCTGACGGCGGCCATGCCTCCCCCGCCCGACTCGCCGGCTGCAGCCTCTCCGGCGCTGGAGCTGGTGTTCCGTCCCGACCCGACGATTCGAGATGGACGATTTGCCAACAACGGCTGGCTCCAGGAGCTGCCGAAACCGCTGACGAAGATCACCTGGGACAACCCAGCCCTGCTGAGCCCCTCAACCGCGGCGAAGCTCGGACTCGCCGACGGCGAGATGGTGCGGCTTCACCATCGGGGGGTGGAGATCGAGATTCCGGTCTTCCGGGTGCCGGGGCACGCGGATGACGTGGTCACTCTCCACTACGGCAACGGTCGCCGAAGAGTCGGCAGGGTGGGGGAGGGCACGGGCTTCGACGTCTATCCTCTGCGATCGTCCGCCGCGCCATGGATCGATTCGGGCGTCCGGGTCGAGAAGCTCGGGCGCACGCATCCGATCGCCTCGACGCAGCTTCACCAGATGCTCGAGACGAGCGATTACGACCGCCGGAGTCTCGTCAAGAGCGGAACACTCGCCGGCTATCTGAAGGACCCTTCGCTGGCACCTCATCACGAAGAAGGCGCTCCCGTGCATCACGAGCAGGGGATCGATGAAGGACCGACACTCTATCCGGCCTGGAAGTACGACGGCTACGCCTGGGCGATGGCCATCGATACGAACGTCTGCACGGGGTGCAACGGCTGCGTGATCGCCTGCCAGTCGGAGAACAACATTCCGATCGTCGGCAAGGAGGAAGTGCTCAACCACCGGGAGATGCACTGGCTTCGCATCGATCATTACTACAAGGGGACGCCGGAGAGTCCCGAGAGCTTTCACCAGCCGCTTCCGTGCATGCACTGCGAGAACGCGCCGTGCGAGCCGGTGTGCCCGGTCGAAGCGACCTCGCACAGCTCCGAAGGTCTGAACGAGATGACCTACAACCGCTGCGTCGGGACGCGCTACTGCGCCAACAACTGTCCCTACAAGGTGCGGCGATTCAATTTCTTCGACTATTCCGACTATGCGACCGAGAGTCTGAAGCCGATGCGCAACCCGGATGTGACGGTTCGAACGCGGGGTGTGATGGAGAAATGCAGTTACTGCGTTCAGAGAATCAACCAGGCTCGCCGCGACAGCGAGAGGGAAGGACGGACGATCCGTGACGGCGAATTCACGACCGCCTGCGCTGCCGCCTGTCCGTCCGAGGCGATCGTCTTCGGCGACAAGAACGATCCGAAGAGCCTGGTCTCGCGCCTGCGCGCCGAGCCGGCGCACTACGGGCTTCTCGTCGAGCTCAACACACAGCCGCGGACGACGTATCTCGCGGCTCTCCGGAATCCGAATCCGGAGATCGAGGCGGAGTGATGGCGGATCCCACCATGCCCCATGAGGAAGCCGCGAAGCCGAGCCGCTTCGATCGTGCTCCGACCATCGAGCCGGGTCACACCTTCGCTTCGATCACCGACAAGATCAGCTCGATCGTCCTTTCGCGCCGTACCCCCTTCGGCTGGTACGTCGGCTTCGCGATCTCCTTCGCGATCGTCAACGTGCTCCTCGTCTCGGTGGGTGTGCTCCTGCTCCGCGGTACGGGAATCTGGGGAATCAACAACCGGATCGCCTGGGGCTTCGCCATCATCAACTTCGTCTGGTGGATCGGAATCGGTCACGCGGGAACCCTGATCTCGGCGATCCTTCTGCTGCTCAAACAGGAATGGCGCACCTCGATCAACCGCTTCGCCGAGGCGATGACGCTGTTCGCCGTCGCCTGCGCGGGGATCTTTCCGCTGCTGCACGTCGGGCGGCCGTACCTTGCCTATTGGCTCGTTCCCTATCCGAACACGATGGCGCTCTGGCCGCAGTTCCGCAGTCCTCTGGTATGGGACGTCTTCGCGGTGACGACGTATGCGACCGTCTCGGCGCTCTTCTGGTTCGTGGGGTTGATTCCCGATCTCGCCACGCTCCGCGACCGGGCGAAGAGCCGCGCCTTCAAGATGGTCTACGGCATCCTGGCGATGGGATGGCGCGGCTCGGCGAGTCACTGGCACCGCTACGAGACGGCGTACCTGCTGCTCGCCGGTCTGGCGACGCCGCTGGTCATTTCAGTTCACACCGTGGTCAGCTTCGACTTCGCCACCTCGGTGATTCCCGGCTGGCATGCGACCTTCTTTCCGCCGTACTTCGTCGCCGGGGCCATCTACGCCGGCTTTGCGATGGTTTTGACGCTCGCGATTCCGCTGCGCAAAGCATTCGGAGTCGAAGACTTCATCACCATGCGGCATCTCGAGAACATGGCCAAGATTCTTCTGGCGACCGGGCTGATCGTCGGCTATGCCTACATCATGGAGATCTTCTTCGCCTGGTACAGCGGCAATCCCTACGAGCAGTACATGATCGCCAACCGGATGCAGGGACCCTACAGGTGGTTCTACTGGGCACTGATCTTCTGCAACATCATGACGCCGCAACTGCTCTGGTTCAAACGAGTCCGCACCTCGCCGGTCATCCTCTTTCTGGTGGCCATGGTCGTCAACGTCGGGATGTGGCTCGAGCGCTTCGTCATCGTGATCACCAGCCTGCACCGCACCTATCTTCCCTCGTCCTGGGGAATGTATTACCCGACGATGTGGGACTGGGGGCTGTTCATCGGCACGATCGGCCTCTTCCTGGCACTGATCTTCCTCTTCGTGAGATTCCTTCCGATGATCTCGATCTTCGAGATGCGGACGCTGCTGCCGGAAGCCGAGGTGCATGAGGAGCATCAGGCATGAAGCACAATTACCCGACGTACGGAATCCTCGCCGAGTTCGACGACCCGAACGCGCTCATCGCCGCCGTGCGCCGCGCTCGCGAAGAGGGATACACGGCGATGGATGCCTACACGCCCTTCCCCGTCGAAGGTCTCGCCGAGGAGATCGGATTCCATCACTCGCGACTCCCGCTGGTCGTTCTCATCGGCGGGATCATCGGCTGCGCCGGCGGCTTTTTCATGCAGTATTACGCGTCGGTGATCAGCTATCCGCTGAACATCGGCGGAAAGCCGCTCAACAGCTGGCCAGCGTTCATTCCGATCACCTTCGAGATGACCATTCTGGTCGCCGCACTTGCCGCGGTCTTCGGCATGCTGGCATTGAACGGCCTTCCGATGCCGTACCATCCCGTGTTCAACGTGGAGCGTTTCGTCTTTGCGACACGCGATCAGTTCTTCCTCTGCATCGAATCGCGTGATCCGAAGTTCGACAGGGGCAGAACGAAGGAATTCCTTCAGAGCCTGCAACCACTCGAGGTGTCCGATGTACCGTGGTGACGACGGGAAGAGACGCGACAGGAGAGCGGCCTGCGCCGCGCGTCTCGTCGCGCTCACGATCATTCTGCTCGGGGCCGCGTGCCGCCCGCCGCAGGAAATGGCGGATCAACCTCGCTACGATCCTTACGAGCCGAGCCGTTTCTTCGAGGACGGAATGTCGGCGAGGCCGCTCGTTCCCGGAACGATTGCCAGGGGAATGATGCGCGACGACACGTTCCTCTACGAAGGGAAGCTCGGCGGAGAGCTCGTCGATGCCTTCCCCTTCGTGCCCGACGGCGCGGTGCTGGCGCGAGGACGAGATCGGTACGACATCTATTGCTCGATGTGTCACGGGCGATCCGGTTACGGTGACGGCATGATCGTCCGGCGCGGCTTCCGCGCTCCATCCTCGTTCCACGTCGATCGGCTCCGCGGCGAGCGCGTCGGCCATTTCTTCGATGTCATCACCAACGGCTTCGGTGCGATGCCTCCCTACCGGACGATGATTCCGGTCGAGGATCGATGGGCGATCGTCGCCTACATCCGTGTGCTGCAGCACAGCCAGAACGTCCCGTTGCACGAGATCCCGCCGGAAGCACGCGCCGATCTCCAGTTAGAGGAGGTGCGATGAACGGGGCGGCGGAGAACGGTTCGATGCGGCTCGAAGGCTTTCAAAAGCCCGCGCTGATCGCCGGAATCATCGGCGTGGTGGTCTCGGCTGCCGGCGCGGTCGTCGCGCCGGTCGAGCTCTTCCGCTCGTACCTGATCGCCTTCGTCTTCATCACTTCGCTCTCGGTCGGATCGCTGGCGGTGCTGATGCTCCAGTATCTGACCGGCGGAGTGTGGGGGGTTCTGCTCAGGCGGCCGCTCGAGGCGGCGGCCCGCGTGCTTCCTTTCACCGCAGTCGCTTTCATTCCGGTGATCTTCGGGATTCACTCGATTTACGAATGGTCGCACGAGGACGTCGTGCGGACCGACGCTCTGCTGCACCAGAAGGCGGCTTATCTCAATACGCCGTTCTTCATCCTGCGAAGCGCGATCTACTTCGCGCTCTGGCTCACCGCGACGTGGCTCCTCACGCGATGGTCGGTGCGGCAGGAGAGGGCCGATGAGCCGTCGCCCTGGCGAGGGCTGAAGATGCGCCACGTCAGTGCTGCGGGACTCATCATCCTCGCGCTCACGCTGACGTTCGCCTCCGTCGACTGGCTGATGTCGATCACCCCGCACTGGTTCTCGACGATGTACGGGCTCTCCTTCATGATCGCCACCGCGCTCACCGCGTTCGCCTTCGTCGTCATCGTCGCCGTTCTTCTCGCCCGCGACGAGCCTTTCGCGAGCATCGTCGAGCCCGGCAATTTCCGCGACTTCGGGAATCTGCTCTTCGCCTTCGTCATGCTGTGGGCCTACACGACCTTCGGCGAGTTCCTGCTGATCTGGTACGGCAACCTTCGCGAGGAAGTGCCCTGGTATCTCGTGCGGTCGCGTGGGGGGTGGGGATTCGTCTCCCTCCTTCTGATCGTCTTCCACTTCTTCCTTCCGTTTTTCGTCCTGCTCATGCGCGCGATCAAGGACCGGCCGAGGACCGTGGGGATGGTCGCCGCGCTGGTGCTGGCGATGCGCTTCGTTCACATCGTCTGGCTGGTTCGTCCGAACTACGATGCAACCTTCCGCCTTCACTGGCTCGATCCGGTGACTCTGGTGGGTCTGTTCGGCCTCTGGCTCTACTTCTTCATCGGGCAGCTCCGGAGAAAACCGTTGCTGCCGCAGTACGAGCCGTACGTGCAGGAGGCGACGAGCCATGCCTGAGATGCACGATCACAACACGGAAGTCCACCACGAAGAGAGCGACGTCAACGTCCGCGCGATTCTATGGTTCGTCGCGATCTTCATCGCGGTCGCGATCGTCGTTCATCTTGCCGTCGCCTGGCTCTTCTTCCAGTTCCGCGATCGGGCACAGGGGCGTCAGGGTCCCCCGGTGACCATGGTGAGCGATGTCGAGCCGCCTGCGCCGCCCTCGCCGCGCCTCCAGCCTTTCCCTCAGGCTCTTCCTCCCTTCCCCGGAACGACCGAAGAATCGATCGTCGCCGACACGCCGACCGTCGATATGATCCGTCTGAATCAGGAGCAGGACACCCTGCTGGGCAGCTACGGCTGGGTGGATCGCGAGGAGGGAATCGTTCGGATTCCGATCGACGAGGCGATCAGGCAGGTTGCCGAGCGCGGGTTGCCGGTTCGCCCGCAGCAGCCGGACTCGAAGGGTCAGACCGAAACTCTGCTACCTCAGACTCCGGAGGAGAGTCCGCAATGAGAAGGTCGCTGTTCACCCTGATCGCGATCTTCGCGGCATCGATCGCACAGTCGCAGGACTTCCTCTCGTCGAGCGGGCCGAAGGATCCGATCCGGATCAACCAGCGGCTGAATCAGCAGATCCCGCTCGATCTCGAGTTTCTCGATGAGAGCGGAGCCAGGGTTACGCTGGGAGACTACTTCGGACGCAAACCGGTCGTGCTCTCGCTCGTATACTTCCGCTGTCCGATGCTCTGCAACATCGTGCTCGACGGGCTGACTGCCTCGCTCGCCAACATACGACTCGACATGGGAGAGGCCTACGAGGTGATCAGCGTCAGTTTCGATCCGCGGGACACACCCGCTGCGGCCCGGGAAAAGAAAGAGATCTTCACGCGCAGGTATGGTCGTCCCGGGGCGGAGAGCGCATGGCATTTTCTCACCGGCGATCAGCGCACGATTCGCGAGCTGACGAACGCCGTCGGTTTCCACTACGAGTGGGACGAGAAAAGCGGACAGTTCGCGCACGGAAGCGGGATCGTGGTGCTCACCCCCGAGGGGAAGATCGCACGCTACTTCTACGGCATCGACTATCCGGCGCGCGATCTGCGCCTGGCTCTGGTCGAAGCCTCGTCGGGGAAGATCGGATCGCTGACGGATCAGATTCTCCTTCTCTGTTTCCACTACGATCCTGCCACCGGAAAATACAGCAGAATCGCAATGAACGTGGTGCGTGCGGGAGGCGTCGTGACGCTCCTGGGCATCGCAGGGTTTGCGTTCGTGATGGTTCGAAGGGATCGGCGCAGCGCCGGTCAGACGGAACGAGATCGATACGATGGTCAATGATTTTCCACTCTTTCCGCGAGTCGCCTCGAGCACGGCGTCCGACGTCGACCTTCTCTACTTCTTTCTGGTCGCCGTCTGCGGTGCCATGGCACTTCTCGTGTTCGTGCTGATCATCTACTTCGCGATCAAATACCGGCGGAGCCCCGCAAACGAGGAGGCGATCGACTATCACGCGCCGAAATGGCTCGAGCTGGGCGTCATCGGCGTCTGGCTCGTCCTCTTCATGGCGATGTTCCTCTGGGGGGCGCACGTCTTTTTCATCACCTCGCGCCCGCCGGACGACGCCATCGAGATCTACGGTACCGCCCGGCAATGGATGTGGAAGTTTCAGCACATGGAAGGACAGCGGGAGATCAATCAGCTCCACGTTCCGGTCGGGCAGCCGGTGAAGATCACCCTGGCGTCCGAAGACGTGATCCACAGCTTCTTCGTCCCCGATTTCAGGGTCAAGAGAGACGTGATTCCGAATCGCTACACGACGGTCTGGTTCACTGCGACGAAGAGCGGCCGATATCATCTGTACTGCACCGAGTACTGCGGCACGGAACATTCGAAGATGATCGGCTGGGTGACGGTGATGGAACCGAGCGAGTACCAGATATGGGCCGCCGGCGGCACGGCGGAAGGCTCACCCGCGGCGCAGGGTCGCAAGCTGTTCGAGCGATACGCCTGCCACACCTGTCACACCGCCGACACCCAGGCCCGCGGGCCGGTCCTCACGGACCTCTTTGGAAGCATCGTGACGCTCCAGGACGGACGCCAGGTCGTGGCCGACGAGAGCTACATCCGCGAGTCGATTCTCGATCCGCAGATGAAGGTCGTCCGCGGATTCCAGCCGGTGATGCCGTCGTTTCGCAACCAGTTGAACGAGGCGGAGGCTCTGCAGCTCGTGGCCTACATCAAGTCGCTCGGGGCGGGCGCCGAGCAGCCGTCCACCGCACCTGAGGCGCCCGGCACCACCACTGCCGCCAGCCCAACCGCCGCGGGGGAGCAGGTGCAGAGCGAGCCTGAACAGAATCGAGACGCAAGCATTCGGTAGAGAGAAGGGACGACAGGGCACGACGATGACGACTGCTGTAACCGATCCCGGAGCACCGCAGCTCGCCGAAGGGAAGCCGAACTATCTGAACGAAGAGTACGGAGTCATGTCCTGGCTCCTGACGATCGATCACAA
>DATKDP010000058.1:0-41557 GCA_035546335.1 Thermoanaerobaculia bacterium
GCCCCTCGCCTCTCGCCTCTCGTCTCTCGCCTCTCGTCTCTCGCCTCTCGCCTCTCGCCTCTCGCCTCTCGCCTCTCGTCTCTCGCCTCTCGTCTCTCGCCTCTCGCCTCTCGCCTCTCGCCTCTCGCCTCTCCCCCTCCCTACCCCTCCGACGTCGATTCGAGCAGCCACTTGCCGTAACCCTCCGAGAGATCATCGATCGCCAGGACGACGAGCTCCGGCACTTCGTACGGGTGGCTGGCGGCGAAGTGCTGCCGCAGCTCGGCTGCACGTTTCATCGTGGTCTTGATGATCAGCAGCAGCTCGCTCTCTTCCATCACCCGTCCTTCCCACCGATAGACGGAAACGACTCCTTCGACGATGTTCACGCATGCCGCAAGCCTCGCATCGACGATCTCCGACGCCAGCCGGCCAGCATCCTCGCGACTTCCGACCGTCGTCAGCACGATCGCAGGAGAGTCCGTTTTCGTCATCATCTCCTCCTTGTGGACTGCAATCCGACCCCGTCCGCCCCGTGTAGAATGCCACGACCGACGATGCCGATTCGCCCGTACCTCGCTCGTATCTGGATTTCCGCCGCCCTGCTGCTTCTCGCAGTCTCGAGCGCGAAGATCGTAACCACGCGCCGGGTCCCGCCGCTCTCGCTTCCCGTCACTCCGCTCGAGCGCGTCCACTTCGAGTGGTCGGAGCAGTGGCGTTTTCTGGAAGAGGCCCGGCCACTCGTTCCTCCCGGCAGCACCTACACCGTGCGTGCCGCCGGCGGAGACTCGGAGATGAGTCTGTTCATGCTCTCTCTGAATCTCTTTCGCGACCATCTCCCGATCCCATCCTCGTATTATCGCCAGCCGCTGCCGGATCGGGGGAACTCGGCGCGTTTCGTCCTCTCGTTTCACTGCCTTCCGCTCGACGATCCGATCGCGACCCTCGTCGCGCGGCTCGAGAGAGGCTGCGTGCACCAGCGAGCGGGAGTGGCCCCGTGAGCGTTGCGCTTTTTTTTCTGGCACAACTCGCGATTCCACTGTTCGGACTCCCGATCGCACGGCATCCGGAGATCCGCGCGCTCTCGCCCGCGGCACGTTGTTCGGCTTTGTTCGGTGCGGGAGCCCTCTTCCTGACGCTCTTCGGGCTGATCCTTTCACTCTACCGGATTCCCTGGACCGTTGCTTCGTTTCTGCTCCTTCTCGTCGCGGTCACGCTGCTGGCACGCCGCTGGCCTGCGTCGCCCGGCGTGATGCTCCGACCTCGACAAGCGCTCGAGGTCTCCAGGAGAGTCCGCATCGCATTCGTCATCGTCATTCTCGCCGCGCTCGGATACCTCGCATTCTTCACGCTGACCGGCCGTGCCGTCTCGCCCGACTTCGCCTTCATCTGGGGGCTCAAGGGAATTCGTTTCGCCGAGCATGGCGGAATCGACCCCTCGTTTCTCTCCTGGCCCTACGCGGTTCACACGCACGTGAACTATCCGCCGCTGTTCACGACGACGCTCGCCTGGAGTGCGATGATCGCCGGCGACATGCCGTGGATGGCCGCGCCTCTGGTGAGCGCGATCTGGATCGCGGCAACGATTCCACTCCTCGTCGATCTGTTTCGCCGCGCAGTCTCCGATCGGATAGCGCTCGCAGCCTCCGCGTTCTGGACCGCGGCGATCTGCATCTCGCTCGTCGCCACGACCGCCACGGCTACCGCCGAAGCTCCTCTCCTCCATTACGGAGCCGTCGGCTGTGCGGCATTGCTGGTGCGCACTCGCGAGGACCGGCCGGATCTGCTGGCTCTGCTCGCCCTCACCGGCCTGCTGATGACGAAGCTCGAAGGAGCGATCCTCTTCGTCTCGCTGCTCGCCGGAGCGATTCTCGCCTCGCTGCTCCTGCGGCGCCTGCGACTTCGCGCGTTTCTGCCGATGATTCTCGTACCGCTTCTCCCCCTCGCGGTCTGGTGGCTCTACGAATTTCTGAACCGCATTCCGATGACGGATCCGGCACGCGAGAAGGCCCTGGCGATACGATTCGACTACATCGCTACGATCGCACGCACCGAGATCGCGGGACTCGACGCCGGAACCTTCGGGCTCTCGTGGGTCATACCGCTTCTGCTCATTGCCGTCTTCTTTCGCTCATGGCGACGGCTGCTCCCCGCTCTGGCAGGCGCTGCCGGCATGTGGCTCTTTCTGACGGTCTACTTTCTCCACGCCACAGGCGATCCGAGCGTGTTGATCGGGTGGACGTTTCCACGCCTGATGCAGTCCGCACTCTCCCTCGTGATCGTCGCCGCCGTCGTTGCACCTGGTAGGGAAAGCCCTGCTGCGGTACTCTGACGAGACATCCCGCTCGCGACCTGTCCGTAGGGGATTGTGGGCGAAGTTTGTCCGCTTCGGCGCGGCCGGACGGCATGACCTCTCCCATGCCGAAGCGGACAACTTCGGCCCTGGCCCGAATCGCTGGCGACGAACGGCACCGAGAGGGCAAAACAGAAAGATCGTCCGGCGACGCCGGCGAGAGGCTCGCCAGCATGTGAGACGCGACCCCTCACCCCTGACCCCTCTCCCCATGGTCACGTCGCTGCCTCTGGTAAGGTTGGCTGATGGGGAGAGGGGAACGATCGTCGCGAGATTCGCCTGTCCACGCGATCGGCGACAAGCCGAACTTGTCGCAGATGCTCTGTCAGACCATCGCAAGCCTCACCGTGCCCGCGTCGCATCCGCGACAAAGTTCGGCCACAAAAGTTCGGGCACTTGGTTCGGCCACTTCCTTGCGTAATACTCGCGAGCTGCACCATGGCCCTCGTGAACCTCGTCGCACCGATTCTCGCCTACGCAGCCTTCGGCATCCTGGCCCTCGGGCTCGCTCACCGCTTCGTACTGCCTCTCTCGCGACTCGCTGCGATCGCGCTTCTCCTCCTCCCACTCGCATTCACCGGGCGCGCTCTGCTCACGGGGAGAGTCTATGCGCCGATCGATCTGCCCTACCAGGCGCACCCGCTCGCCGCGTTGAAGGACGATTACGGAGTGCGGTTTCACAATCCTGCGTTTTCCGACGTCTATTGCCTCAACATTCCGTGGAAGAAGGCGACGCGCATTTCCTGGAGCCGCGGCGAGCTCCCTCTGTGGAATCCCTTCCTGTTCGCCGGCGACATCCACGCCGCCGCCGCGCAGACCACGCCCTACGAGCCGCTTTTCCTCGCGAGTCTGCTCCTACCGATGCACGTGAGCCTGACCTTTCTCGCGGCGATGACGTTCCTTCTCGCCGGGCTCTCGATGTACCTCTACTGCCGCGATCTCGGATGCCGCGATGCGGCCTCGCTGTTCGGAGCCGCCGCCTGGATGTTCGGCAGCTTTCTCGTCTTCTGGCTGGAGTGGGTCATCACCGCTTCGACACTCTGGTTTCCTCTCGTTCTCCTCGGCGTCCGGAGAACGATCCATCATCGAAGTCCTCGATCTGTCTTTCTGCTGACGGCTGCATTCTCGATGACGCTCCTTTCGGGGCATCCCGAGAGTCTCTTTCACATCGTGGTTCTCGGAATCGCGTACGCACTGTTCGAGCTGGCGCTTCTCAGGCCGAAGTTGCCCGAGCTGATTCGCACGGCGCTCGCCGGAATCGCCGCCGGCGCGATCGCTCTGCTGCTCTGTGCGATCTACCTTCTCCCGATTCTCGAGGCGCTGCCGCAGACGTTCGAGCATTGGTTCAGGCAGGTGGTCGTGCGAAACGATCGGCCGCTCCCGATGAGCGAGTCGCTCGCCGCCCTGCGCATCAATTTCGTTCCGTTCATCCACGGATCGCCCGACGCCGAACAGCCTGATCCTCCTCCGTCCATTCCCAGCCATTCGAGCGCCTATCCGGGAAGCCTTCTCTTCGCGCCCGCACTCTACGGACTGATTCGCACGCGCTGGAAGGGGCGCTGGCTGCTGACAGGCTTTCTGCTGTTCGGCTGGCTGGCCGGCGCGCAGGCACCCGTCGTCACGACGATTCTCGGCAGGATTCCGCTCTTCGACATCGCCATCAACAACCGCCTCGTGTTCGCAGCGCTCTTCGCGCTCGCCGCGCTCGCGGCGCTCGGCGTCGAAGCGTGGCTGGAGAGAGGCAGGCCGGTCGCCATGCCACTGCTCCTGATTTCATCGTCCGTGCTCTTCGCGATCGCGACGGCCGTGCTCTGGCCGGCGATGCGTGCAGAGCTCTCGGCCCGATATCTCACCGCGGAGAGCGTCAAACTGATCCTTCCGCCGCTGCTCTGCGGGCTCGCACTCCTGCCGGCGCGGGGACGCGCGATCGGAGCAGCCGTCCTTCTCGTTCTTCTCGTCGCACAACGCACCGCCGAGATGGGAAGCTACTATCCGACCCTGCCGGCTCGCATGTTCTATCCTCCCATCCCGGGATTCGAAGCCTTCCCTCGCGGCGACGACCCTTACCGCATCGTCGGTCACGAGTTCACCTTCATCCCCAACACAGCGACGATGTACGAGCTCGAGGATGCGCGGGGCTACACGGCGATGACGTTCAGGCGCCATGCCGATCTCTTCCCTCTCTGGTCGGTCCCGCAGGCGGTCTGGTTCAACCGGGTCGACGATCTCTCACGCCCCTTCCTCTCGTTTCTCAACGTCCGCTACGCGATCACGCGTCCCGGGGCGGGGATCACGGCGGGGTGGCGCGTGGTTCTCTCGAACGAGGCGATGACGCTGCTCGAGAACACGCGGGCATTGCCGCGCGCCTTCGTTCCACAACGCGTTCGAATCAACCAGCCACCCGAAGACGTGATCCGCCAGATGAGCGCCGCCATCGACTTCGGCGAGCGCGCGTGGATCGATCATCCGACCGGCGGCGGACCAGCGGACGAGATCGACAACGGCCCGGGAACCGTGAGCATCCGGACGGCGAGCCTTCGCGAGCGGCGGCTCGATGTCGAGATGAAGGGCGAGGGCTGGGTCGTGGTCTCCGAAGCGAACTGGAAGGGATGGCGAGCATATCGTGAGAATCGAAGAATTCCGATTCGGTTCGCCAACCACGCGTACATCGGATTCCATCTTCCGGCGGGACGGCATCGGGTCCGTCTCGTCTACTTCCCCTCGTCGTTCAGAGCCGGAGCAATCATCTCGCTTCTCACGGCGACAGGGCTGACGGCCTATGGGATCAGCCGGCGGATGAGGCTGGCCTGATCGCAGCCTCCTGCAAACTTCGACACGCGAGCGAAATTCGGGTCATATCAGGGTCCAGGCCATGCTATGATTCAGACCATGAAGCGGATGTCAATTCAGGACCTCAAGGCTGGGCTTTCGGGCGCAGTCGCCGAGGCGGAATCCGGGAGGAGCATTGTGATCACGCGGTATGGCGAAGCGGTTGCTCAACTCGTTCCACCCCTGCAACCCCACGTGCGGCGAGGGTCCAGGATGGGGAGTGCCGCCCTGACTCCGGCAGTTCGCCGCGGAACGAAAGGACGTTATCTCGCCGTTCTGCTCGAGGATCGAGGCGGCCGTTGAGCGCCGCTCCTGACGAGGTCCGCCGGCGCCGGCTCTACCTGGACACCTCAGCGTACCTCTGCATCCTGCTGTCAGAGGATGGATGGAGGGAGATCGCCAGCGAATCCGAGGGAGCCGAGCTCCTGTCGAGCGTTCTGCTCGTTCTCGAGGCGAAACGAAATCTCGTCCGCCTGGCCCGTGAAGGGAACCTTTCCGAAGGGCAGTTTCAGGCGTGCCTGAATCGGGTGGACCATGACGCGGAGCTGTTCGCGCTGCACGAGCTGACCCTGGAGTTGTGTCAGTCGAACCTGATGCCCGTCCTCATGACGCCTCGATCGCTCGATCTCGCCCATCTCCGCACCGCCTATTCATTCCATCGGGCGGAGCCGGTCGATCGGTTCGTGACGATGGACGATGCTCAGAGGCAGGCGGCCCGGGAGATGGGTCTTTCCGTCTGAAACGTGCTCCCGATGCTGGCAAGGGGTCGCGGCCGAGACGCATCAGCGATCGGACGTTCTTGAACCGCTTGCGAAGGACGATTAGCATGGTGACTTACTAGCGCACGCCGAGGTCGCGAAGATACTCGCCGAGGCGCTGATCCAAAACGGCAGTACTTTCGACGGACGATCCAGAGGCCTCGATCACGAGAATGTGCGGGAGCTCCTCACTGTCTTCCCATGTCTCGTGCCGCTCGAGACCGCGCAGATCTTCGTGCGGGCTTTCTCCATATCGCCGGACCTCGACACGGGCGAACCCGGCGCGACGGAGCGCCGCCGTCAATGTCTGAATGTTGTAGAGAAACTGGTGACCCCAGCCGCGGAACGCGCGGTTCGTCTGGAAACAGTCAACGATCGCGTCGCCTTCGTTCCGCCAGAGTCCGCGGTGATAGTGCGTGGCGAGCACCCAGTCGAGATTCGGAGTCGACAGACGGAGCACGCCTTCGTCCCTCAGCACACTGCGGCACTCGGCGAGAAAGCGGAGCGCATCGTCCAGCGGGAGATGCTCGATGAAATGCTCTGCGAAGATGAAGCGTGCATTGCGGAACGGAAGACCCGAGGTCACGTCGAGGACGCGATCGACTCCCGGGTACGGCTGGTTGTCGATGTTCATCCACCCCTCGAGACTCACCGCTCCCGATCCGACATGAATGCGCTCTGCCTCGACACGCTCGTCGCTCTCCGCCAGCAGCAGGACGGTGATCGCCTCGCCCGGAGGGTCCTCGTCGAGCCCGATCTCCCGAAACCGAAAGAGCGACGGCTCGAGCGCAGAAGGAAACGGCGAGGCCAGATCGGGGCGTGTCGACGGAGGCGGAAGATGTACGATCGTTCGGAGCCTTTCAACCTTCTCGCGGATCGCGCCGCTCCACCGCGCACGCTCCCCCGGCGCGACTCCCACGAGCAGCTTTCCTTTCGGCTCGAGGAGCTGTGCCAGCCTGACGACGTCGTGATCCTCCGGATGGAAGGCTACGATGAGGTCGAACGATCCGAGATCTCCCGATTCGTCCACTCGAAACTCGACCGGCAGGAGGGAGAATGCTCGCTTCGCATACGCGACATTCGTCTCGTGCCGATCGACAGCCACCACCTGCCTCGCACCAACCTGAACGAGGATGGCCGCACCGAAGCCGGTGCCCGACTTCACGTCGAGGACGCGGCGTCCCTCCGCATGGCGCCCCGCAAACCAGTAGAGCGAGGCGATCGTCCGATAGAGATCGTTCTGGACGCCGGGAAAAACGACGGCTCCCGTAAGAGGAAGGCCGGCCACGAAGCGTCTCGACGCATTCGACAGTCTCTGTAGTGCTCGCCTCATGCTTGCACACGATACTCGAAGGCACGCCGGCAGGGGAGAGCGGGCGAAGTGTGGATGACTGCGACGGTTTCGAGTGTTTCCGGGAGCAAGTTGTTCAAGCGCGTATTTCTCATATTCGTCATCGCTCTGCTGGCCTTCGCCGGCTGGGAATGGTTGACCTTTCCCGACGTCGGCCGCCTGCGGAGCGAATCGCCCAAAACCACCGCCTTCATGGAGCGGAGAAAAGCGCTCCTCCGCGGAGAAGGAAAGGACGGCACACTCGACTACCGGTGGGTCTCCTACGGGCGCATCTCACCAAATCTCAGGCGGGCGGTTCTCGTGGCCGAAGACAGCGCCTTCTACGAGCATCAGGGGGTGGATGTCGAGGGGCTCAAGGAGGCGCTGCGCCGCGACTGGGAAAAAAAGAAACTGACCCACGGCGGATCGACGATCACTCAGCAGCTCGCGAAGAACCTTTATCTTTCGCCGTCGCGGAATCCATACAGGAAGTTGAAGGAGTACGTCATCGCGCGTGAGCTCGAGCGGAAGCTCAGCAAGAAGCAAATTCTCGAGATCTACCTCAACGTCGTCGAGCTCGGCGAAAGGACCTACGGCGCCGAGGCGGCCGCGCGCCATTACTTCGGAAAGTCAGCGGCTTCACTCACACCATCCGAGGCCGCCCTGCTCGCCGGCTCACTGCCGAATCCGCGCGTGATGAGTCCCGCGAATCCGAACCGGCGGCTCCGCGCACGCCAGAAGCTGATCCTCTCCAGAATGAAGCGATGGGGCTATCAGCTCGAGAAGGACGTTCTCACCGAGCCGAAAGCCAGGACGAGGGTGAAGGAGGAGACACCTCCCCCATCCGATACCGACCTCGTCCCGGAGGAACCGCTCCCGGAAATGGAGCCTCTGCCATCTCTGGCACCGCCTCTGGAAGAGCCTCCGGCCGTCGAGACCGAGCAGCCGGCGCCGGTCGAGCCGGCGGACGTGACCACCACAGAAATTCCGCCGCCAATCCCACCAATGTAAGGTCATTTCGACAGACGCTCCGCGATTCGGCTGAATGTGAAACGGGGCGCGTTCGCTGCTGAACAGGATTGCATCCTGAGACGAGAGTCGCTATTCGGGACGGCGCCATCGGTTCGAGCATTGCGGTTGAAACAGGGGCGGGCGCGGGACGCCCGCTCTCCCCCGTTGCTTCGAGTACACTTACGCCGCTATGTTCAAGATCACCGAAGTCTTCGCTCGTGAGATTCTCGACTCCCGCGGCAACCCGACCATCGAGGTCGACGTCGTCCTCGACTCCGGATCTCTCGGCCGCGCTGCAGTCCCTTCCGGCGCCTCGACGGGAACGCGCGAGGCCCTCGAGCTCCGCGACGGCGATGCCGCCCGCTTCCTCGGAAAAGGCGTGCTACGCGCCATCGAGAACGTCAATGGATCGATCGCCAGGGAGATCGAAGGGCTCGACGCGCGCGAGCAGGCTTTCCTCGATCTTCTCATGCGGCAGCTCGACGGCTCGCCGAACAAGGAAACCCTCGGCGCCAACGCAATCCTCGGCGTCTCCCTCGCCATCGCCCGAGCCGCGGCGGAAGCGTCCGGCCTTCCTCTCTTCCTCTACCTCGGCGGGGTCGGTGCGCGCACGCTTCCCGTCCCGATGATGAACGTCATCAACGGCGGCGCCCACGCCGACAACAATCTCGACATCCAGGAGTTCATGATCGTGCCGGCGGGCTTCGAGACGTTTCGCGAAGCGCTTCGCGCCGGCGTCGAGACGTTTCACCACCTCAGGAAGATCCTCCACGAACGGAAGCTCACGACGGCCGTCGGTGACGAGGGCGGATTCGCCCCCGACCTCTCTTCGAATGAGGAAGCGTTGCAGCTCATCCTCGAGGCGATCGAGAAAGCCGGCTACCGGGTGGGCGATCAGATCTATCTGGCCCTCGACGCCGCTGCTTCGGAGTTTCACGAGGAGGGGAAATACGAGCTCGCCGGCGAGAGCCGGTCGCTGAGCAGCAGCGAGATGGTCGACTACTACCGGACGCTGCGCTCGAAGTACCCGATCATCTCGATCGAAGACGGCATGGCCGAGGGCGACTGGGACGGCTGGGCCTCGCTGACGCGCGCCATGGGAGCGACGACGCAGATCGTCGGCGATGATCTGTTCGTGACCAATCCCGAGATTCTCGCCAGAGGAATCGAGCAGGGCGTGGCGAATGCGATCCTGATCAAGGTGAACCAGATCGGAACGCTCACCGAGACGCTCGACGCCATCGAGATGGCCAAACGCGCAGGCTACCGTTCGATCATCTCCCATCGCTCGGGAGAGACCGAGGATGCGACCATCGCCGACCTGGCGGTAGCGACCAACGCGGGGCAGATCAAGACCGGATCGGCTTCGCGCAGCGACCGGATGGCGAAGTACAACCAGCTTCTCCGGATCGAAGAGGATCTCGAGGACGCGGCGGTCTTCGCCGGCAAAGCGATCTTCCGCAGCCTCTGATCTCACCCAATGCCGAGCCGAAAAGGAAAACTCATGCTGAAGATGTTGATGGCGTCTGTTTTGTTCGTCGGAAGCATCAACTCCGCAGAGGTGGACGAGATTGTGAATACGAGGCCGCCGATGCCGCCGGCGGCGAAGAAGATCGAAAGGAAAATCACCATCCACGACCGCACGATCACCGACCCCTACGCCTGGCTTCGCGAAAAGGGCTCCCCCGATGTCATCGCACATCTCGAGGCGGAGAACGCGTACACCGAAGCGGTGATGAGACCCACGGCTGCTCTCCAGGAGACGCTCTATCAGGAGATTCTCGGGCGGATCAGGCAGACGGATCTTTCGGTTCCCTATCGGAAGGGTGCGCACTATTACTACGCTCGCACCGAGGAGGGAAAGCAATACCCCATCCATTGCAGAAAGAAGGGGTCGCTGGAGGCGGAAGAGGACGTCGCGCTCGATCTCAACGAGCTCGCCACGGGCGAGACGTTCCTGGGGCTCGGAAGCTACGAAGTGAGCGATGACGGGCATCTTCTCGCCTACTCGACCGACGTAACAGGGTTCCGCCAGTACACGCTTCAGTTCAAGGATCTCCGCACCGGCGAGCTGCTTGCGGAGCGGATCGAGCGGGTGAACGTGGTGAAATGGGCCGCGGACAACAAGACGGTCTTTTACGTCATCGAGGACGAGCAGACCAAGCGCTCCTACCGGCTCTACCGGCACACCCTCGGATCGCCGCAGCACGAGCTGCTCTATGAAGAGACCGACGAGCTCTACTCGCTCTGGCTCGACCGCACGAACAGCAGCCGCTATCTGCTCGCAATGTCCGAGAGCGCGACGACTTCGGAGGTTCGCGCGATCTCCGCTGATGCTCCCGGTGAAGCTCCGCGTCTTCTTCTACCGCGGAGAGAGGGGCACGAGTATTCCGTCGATCATCGTGGTGATCGCTTCTACATCCGCACGAATGACGGGGCGCGCAACTTCCGCCTCGTCTCCGCACCGGTCGATGCTCCGGAGAAAGCGAACTGGAAGGAGATCGTGCCGCATCGCAGCAACGTGATGCTGGCGGGCGTCCGGCTCTTCGCCGGATTCGCGGCCCTCCGCGAACGGGAGGACGGCCTGCCGACCCTCAGCGTGCTCGATCTCGAGAAGAAGACATTGCATCGCGTGCGGTTTCCCGAGTCGATCTACAGCGCGTCGCTCGAAACGAACAAGGAGTTCGACACCACCATCCTCCGCTATCGCTATCAGTCGATGGTCACACCACCGTCGGTGTTCGACTACGACATGGCCACGCGTGACGCCACACTGCTGAAGCAGACGGAGGTTCTCGGAGGTTACGAGCGCAGCCGCTACACGACCGAGCGAAGCTGGGCCACGGCGGGGGATGGAGCGAAGATCCCGATCTCGCTCGTCTATCGGAAGGATCTGAAGAAGGACGGCAGGAATCCACTCCTTCTCTACGGCTATGGAGCGTACGGGCTGTCGCAGTCACCGACGTTCAGCTCGAACCGTTTCAGCCTCGTCGACCGCGGAGTGATCTACGCGATCGCGCACGTTCGTGGCGGTGGCGAAATGGGGAAGGCGTGGCACGACGAAGGAAAAATGGCGAAGAAGATGAACACCTTCACCGATTTCATCGCCGCCGCCGAGCATCTGATCGCGGCGAAGTACACCGCGAAGGAGCACCTCGCCATCGAGGGAGGCAGCGCCGGCGGACTTCTGGTCGGAGCGGTCGTGAACATGCGGCCCGATCTGTTCCGGGTGGCCCTCTCCCACGTACCCTTCGTCGACGTGCTCAACTCGATGCTCGACGATTCGCTGCCTCTCACCGTCGGCGAGTACCTCGAGTGGGGCAACCCGAACCTGCAGGACGAATACGAGAACATCGCCGCCTGGTGTCCCTACACCAACATCGCGAAGAGAGCCTATCCCGCCATGCTGGTCAAAACATCGATCAATGACAGCCAGGTGATGTACTGGGAACCGGCGAAATACGTCGCCAGGCTCCGTGCCCACAAAACGGATGACAACGTGCTGCTGTTCAAATGCAACATGGCGGCGGGGCACGGCGGCTCCTCCGGCCGCTATGACAAGCTTCGCGAGATCGCGTTCGACTACGCGTTTCTTCTCACCCGGCTCGGCGTGGAGAAGGGTCCGCTCGAGCGGCAAGTGAAGCCGGCCTCGGTGGCCGGCGCCGAAACACCCTGAGCGCGTTGGCTCGCGGGTTTTCCATCCGCCAAAAGTGGAGTTCGGCCACTTCCCACCCCCCGGCTCTCGTAGGGACGAAGCAGTGAGCCGCGAGATGCCGCATCAGGCTCGCTCGACCTCTCGGAAGGCGAACAGCTTCGTCCGGCCCCGGCGAACTGCAGGCAATGCAGGCGAAGCCCGTGGCCGAGACTCGAGTTTGTCGCGAGATTCGCCTGTCCGCGGCGTTCGCATCCACGACGTTCAGGCTTCTGACGATCACGCGAGTCGCAAGAACGATCCAGTCGCGCGCGTGTCGCAGGGGCGGGCGCGGGACGCCCGCTCTCCCTGCGGGGGCGGCGGGACGCCGCCGCGATCGCCGTCGGGCCCACACAGAGAGCGGTTCGTGACGGCCGTCACAAACTCCCCGCCACGGGCGTGTAATATTTATTTGCGGTCCGAAACGGAGCATGAATAGCTGAGTTTGCCTCATTATTTCAACGAGTTAGTGATGACCGCCGAAATAATCGAGCCGCTCCGCTGTTGATGCTAATAACAACTGAATAGCGGTCACACGAGAAAGGCAAACCCTCGGCGACGAGGCGGCGCAAAGTCAGCGGGTCTGACGGTTCAGACAGCCGGGCTGCCGAACGTGATCGAAGCGAATCCCCGCTGCGGTTGCAGCGCGGCCTCTTCGATTCTCCTCATTCCACAAGCGGAACGGGACGTCCGGCACGAGAGTGATCGCGAAGGAGAATCGTCCAAATGGTCCGATTGCCGAAGTTTGTCGCAGTCACTCTCTGTTTCGCCGCTGTCGCGCTCGCAGGTACCTCACTCAGTGCCGCGGAGTACTTCGTTGCCACCGATGGCAGCGATTCGAATCCGGGCACGATCAGTCAACCTTTCAAAACCATTGCCAAGGCTGCCGGAGTCGTCCGTGCGGGGGATGTGGTGAACGTTCGCGGAGGCGTCTACTACGGCGCCTTCACCATCGGGTCGAAGGGAACCTCGAGTGCACGGATCCTCTTCCGCTCGTATCCGGGAGAGCTCGCCGTGCTCGATGGAACCGGAACAGCTTCCGACACGAATCTGGTCACCCTCTACAAGACCGAGTACGTCGATTTCGCGAACTTCGAAGTGCGGAACGTGACGCGCATCGGGATTCTGGGCTGGGCCGCGAAACAGACGCGGATCCTCGGGAACCGTGTCCACGACACGCAGAAGGGGGGCATCTACATCGGCTACGGCTCGTTCGGTTACAGCTCGGACATCACGATCGATAGCAACGAGGTCTACAACACCGTGCTGGAGAACCGTCTGCTGAACATGTCGAGCGGCTGGTCGCAGACCATCGGCATCTCGCGGACGAACCGCGCGACGGTGACGAACAACAGAGTGTACCGGAACTACGGTGAAGCGATCGTTTTCCTCCTGAGCGACAACGGCTATGCCGCGAGCAACGAGGTGTTCGACAACTACAGCGTGCAGCTCTACCTCGACAACGCGCGCTACTCGACCTTCGACGGAAATCTCGTCTACACCACCGGCGATACACGCTACTACCGCGGCGGCTATCCTGCCCACGGGATCGGAATGGCCAACGAGAGCTATTCGGACAAGAACCCCCTGACCGACAACAAGGTCGTCAACAACATCGTGGTCAACAGCCGCTACGGAATCTACTACGGCAACTACGAGAACGGCGGCGGCCTGAAGAACACCGTGGTCGCGAACAACACGCTGTACAACGCGACTCACCTGATGCTCAGCATCTCCAGCGATTCGCACAGCAACAGCGCGGTCGCCAACAACATCTTCTATCAGGCGACCGGTAACGGGATGGCCTCGGTGGCGGGAAGCGGCATCACCTACCGCAACAACAACTGGTACGGAGGCAGCCCGGGATCGGCGGCGGGCAGCGGCGACGTGATCGGCGACCCGCAGCTCGTCAAAGCGGGAGGACTCACCGCCGCCGACTACAAGCTGAGGTCCGGCTCACCGGTCTATCAGGCGGGAATGGATCGTTCCGAGGTCATCGTCGATTATTTCCGTGCGGCGCGAAGCTCCGCCTATGACATCGGAGCGCATGAGCTGAGTGTAGGGCCTGGCTCCGACGGATCCGACTCGGACACGCAGGCACCGACTGCTCCAGCCGGGCTCACCGCAACGGCAGTCAGCAGCAGCGCCATCGACCTCTCCTGGAGCGCCTCGTCCGACAACGTCGGAGTGAGCGGCTACAGGATTTACCGGAACAGCACCCACGTGGCAACCGTCGGCGGAACGAGCCACAGCGACTCCTCGCTGGCAGCCTCCACGACATACTCCTATTACGTGATCGCATTCGATGCAGCCGGCAACGACTCACCGGCCAGCAACACGGCATCGGCGACGACGCAGGCGGCCGAGGTAATCACGAAGCTCGCCATGGGCGTCGACAACATAGCGATCGCCTACTCGGGCAAGGGACCGTGGCATCACTATCAACCGTCCGTTCGCGTCGTCGACAAGAACGGAGCGGCTGTAGCGGGAGCGACCGTCAGCGGCTCGTGGAGTGGAGCGCTCAGCGGCTCGGACAGCGCGACCACCGATTCGAGCGGTGTCGCGACGTTCGGTAATCCGCGCACGAGGTCGACGAGCTCGGTGACCTTCACCGTCACCGGGATCGCACACTCGTCCTACGTCTACGACTCGACGCTCAACAAGGAGACGAGCGCCACCGCGAAGCTCTCCTCGGTGCAGTAAGCAATCGAGCGCGCATCCTTCGAGCGGCGGCCTTCGGGCCGCCGCTTTTCTAGAAACCTGAAACCTGAAACTACCTGAAACCTGAAAATGTGTGGACCTCGAGCTCTGAAAATGCAAGCTTGAAATGAAGCCGGCCTGATTTTTTTCAGGTTTCAGGTTTCAGGTTTCAGGTTTCAGGTTTCAGGTTTCAGGTTATCAGAAATTAGAAGGCAACACGGCCGCTCCGCCTGTGCCCTCTGCCTTCTGCCTTCTGCCTTCTGCCTTCTGCCTTCTGCTTTGCTACACTCCCCCCTTCGGAGGACACAAGCCATGCGACGCTTTCTCGCGCTCGTCCTGCTCTCGATCTCGATTCCTCTCGCGGCGCAGACGCGCACGCAGAAGCCTCCCCTTCACGCGCAGAAATGGATCGCGATCACCGGCAAGCCGCTGGCGGCCACCGCCGGAGCGATGATGTTCCAGAAGGGAGGAAATGCGGTCGATGCCGCCGCAGCGATGCTCGCGGCCACCTGCACGATGTGGGACACGCTCGGGTGGGGAGGAGAGACGCAGGCGCTGCTCTACGACCCGCGAAGCGGGAAGGTGATCGGCATCAATGCACTCGGCTTCGCCCCGACCGGCGCAACGGCGGATTACTTTCGCAGCAGGGAGATGAAGTATCCGCCCGAATACGGTCCCCTCGCTGCGACGATTCCAGGAACGCCCGGAGGCCTCTTTCTGATGCTCGCAGAATACGGACGGTTGTCGCTCGCCGACGTGCTCGCTCCTGCCATCGAGCTGGCCGATGGCTATCCGATCGAGCGGCAGGCGGCCGATGCCATGGAACGCCGCAAGGAGATGATCCGCCAGTGGCCTTATTCACGCGATGTCTTTCTTCCCCATCGGCGCGAGGGCACCGCGGCAGCCCCTTCCGCGCAGGAAGGAACGGACGAAGGCCCCACGCCCGCGCACGATCGCGCCGTCGCCGCCGCCGGGTCGCCGGGCGCGCGTGAAGCGCCACGCGCGGGCGAGAGGTTCCGGCAGCCCGATCTCGCGGCGACTCTGCGCAAGCTCGTGCAGGCCGAGCAGGATGCGCTGCGCAGAGGACGCTCGCGAAAGCAGGCCATCTACGCCGCACACGATCGCTTCTACAAGGGAGACATCGCCCGCGAGATCGCTCGGAGCGTTCAGGAGCAGGGCGGCCTGATCACCGAAGACGATCTGGCGAGCTGGCGGCCGCGAACCGAGGAGCCGGTCAGGACGACCTACAAGGGGATCGACGTGTACAAGCTCACCGTCTGGACACAGGGACCGGTGCTGCTTCAGGCACTCGACATCCTCGAGAATTTCGATCTGAAGTCGATGGGCTACAACAGCTCGCGCTACATTCACACGCTCTATCAGGCAATGAACCTGGCGTTCGCCGACCGCGACTTCTACTACGGTGATCCCGACTTTCCTCCCCAAGAGCCGGTGCGCGGTCTGCTTTCGAAAGACTACGCGCGCGCGCGTGCTAAGCAGGTCAATCCCGAGCGCAATGACCCGCATGCCGGACCGGGAGATCCATACCCCTTTCAGGGCGAGGAGAATCCGTTTCTCGAGCTGCTTCGCACCTGGGGAAAATCAACGGAGCAGTCGGCATCCCGATCGCCGCTACGCAAGGGTGACGACGATCCCTTCTATCGAGGTACCACGACGATCGAGGCGGCCGACGCCGAAGGCTGGGTCGTCTCGGTCACCCCGAGCGGAGGGTGGATTCCTGCAGTGATCGCCGGCAGCTCGGGCATCGGCCTGAGCCAGCGAATGCAGAGCTTCGTTCTCGACGCGTCCGAGAACCCCTTCAACGTGGTCGAGCCGCGAAAGCGTCCGCGAGTCACCTTGACCCCCTCTTTGGCGTTGAAGGACGGCCGTCCTTTCCTCGCCTTCGCCGTTCAGGGAGGCGACAGCCAGGACCAGAATCTGCTGCAGTTCTTCCTCAATATGGTCGAGTTCGGCATGACGGTGCAGGAGGCAACCGAAGCGGCGAACTTCAACAGCTTCCAGATGCGAAACTCCTTCGCCGATCACGAGACGACGCCGGGAAGGATTCTGCTCCATGAAGCGACTCCTCCCTGGGTTCGCGACGAGCTCAGGACGATGGGCTACGAGCTGACCTTCGCCGAGCGGACCTCCGGGCCCATCAATGCGATCTTCTTCGATCGCTTGCATGGAACGATGTGGGGTGGATCGAGCAATCACGGCGAGGATTACGGGATCGGCTGGTAGGGTAGGGACGAAGCATTTTCACATTCTCTTCACCGCCTCTCCACACTGGCTACTTTTTTGCTTTGATGAACCAGCGTGGCCATTCGGACGAACGGCCAGCCGACAGCGACCGCCGCTGTTCGCAATCGATTTTACGAGGGACCGTGTGTCCCTCCGAGGTAAAGAAACTTGACCTACCACTACGATTACGAGATTCCATCACGCCTGCCGGCTGCCCCGCGGCGAGCACCGGCGACGAGGCGACCGAAGGGAATCGTTTTCGTCGAGAGCACGACCCAGTGCTATTGGTTCGATCTGAGCACGAGACGACCAGTCGCGGCGAGGGTCAAGAGGATGATCGACCTCGCGCTGGCGACGATGCTCGTAACGCTCATCGCTCCACTCCTGCTCCTGATCATCGTTCTGATCAAGCTCACCAGTCCCGGCCCCGTGATCTTCAGGCAGAGACGTATCGGGTTTCGCTGCCACCAGTTTCACATGTACAAGTTCCGCACGATGGTCGCCGGTGCGCAGGCGCTCGAGAAACAGCTCGCTCGGGAGCAGGGAACGACGTTTCTCAAGCTGACCGATGATCCGCGTGTCACGCGGTTGGGAAAGGTGCTGCGGAAATACAGCCTCGACGAGCTGCCGCAACTGTTCAACGTGCTCGAGGGAACGATGAGTCTGGTGGGCCCACGTCCGCTGCTGGTCTCCGATCTCGGGACCTTTCCGCGACGCAGCCAGATGCGCCGGTTTTCGATGCCGCCGGGCATCACCGGACTCTGGCAGGTGAGCGGCCGTAGCAATTGCGACGATCGCCGGCGCATGCAGCTCGACAGCGAGTACGTCGATCGCTGGAGTCTCTCGCTCGATTCTCACATCCTCCTTCGCACCATCGACGTCGTGTTCAACGCGCGAGGGGCGGTGTGAGCAGCGTACCTCAGCAGACGGGAACCGATCTTCGCGCCGTAGCCGGATCTCCCGCGGCCGCAGGCGATCTGCGGCTCCGCAATGCGTTGACCCGCGGCTGGCCTCTGATCGTCGGATTCGTCGCCGTTACGACGCTGTTCGCCTGGGTCCTGACGACGATGCAGCCTGCGCGCTACGCGGCGAGCTCGACCCTCACCGTCACCCCCGTCGCCGCGGAGCTCGAAACCACCGATCTGCTGCGGAGCATCGAAGCGCTGGAACGACGCAGCATCGTGGCGACGTTTGCGCGCATTCCCTCATCGATCGAGACCGTGCGAGCCGCCGCGAGGAGCGTGGGGATCGCGCCGGCACGACTCGAACAGTACCGCGTCGGAGGAGTCGTGGTCCCGAACACGAACATGATCAGAATCGAGGTGGAAGGCCCGGACGCCGGCGCCGCGGCAGCTCTCGCCAATCGCCTCGCAGAGCTGACGAACCTCGAGGCGCGCAGCATGTACCAGATCTACGAGCTTCGGCCGCTGGCTCGAGCCGAGGCACCGAGCGTCCGTTCGTATCCGGTGCTGGGACGGAATCTGATCGCCGGAGCCCTCGTCGGCCTGCTCGGAGGTGCAGCGATCGCCCTGCTCCTGTACAAGCCCTGAAAACCCCGCCTCATCCGATGATCGGGCGCCTCCCATGACATCGACGACACTCTTCGCTTCATCGGAATTGCGCAACATCGCCGTCGCCACCGCCGCCCTGGTGACCGTTGCAGGACTGCTGCTCGTGGTCGCCAATCCTTCGTTCGCCTCACGGCCTCTCGCCGCGATCGCCATCGTCGCTTCCACGCTGTTCGCCATCCTCAGTTTTCGTTCGTGGCCGGCGGAGACTGCCCTCGTGCTCCTGACCGTTTTCGTCTTCACCAACCTCTCCGAAGTCCTCGTCCGCTACCACGGGCTGCCCTCGCTGCTCCAGCTCGTCGTGCTCCCGCTGGGAGTGCTCGCCTGGCTCGTGACGCGCCGCACGTCTGTGGCGGCCTTGCTGACTCACCCGCTCACGATCGCGCTCGCCGCCTGGTCGCTGATGATTTTCTTCAGCTCGCTCCGGGCTTCCCACCCCGAGCTGACCGACGCGAGACTCTCGTCGTCTCTGAAGGCTCTTGCCGTCTATCTTCTCGTCGCGCTGCTCGTCTCTTCCGTCACCCATGTGAGGCTCATGGTCGTCTCGATTCTGGTGGCGGGGGCCGCCGTCTCGATTCTTCCCATCCTGCAGAACCTTTCCGGTGACTATGATTCGTCGTTCGGAGGTTTTGCCAGAGTCGAGCTGGCTCATCTCTATGGCGACGTCTTCGAGCAGCGCGTGGCCGGGCCTCTCGGCGACCCGAACTTCTTCGCTCAGTTGTTGCTCATCCCGATTCCCTTCGCCGTTCTCTACGCCTCGATCGAGCGCCGAATCGGGGTGCGCGCTCTCTATTATCTCGCCGCCGCGATCGTGCTGCTGGCACTGATGCTGACCTATTCACGCGGAGCAATCGTGGCACTCGCAGTGCTCGCCCTTCTGATGATGATCACGTTGCGTGTCCGCTGGCGTCGCCTCGCTGTCACGATGGGGGTACTGATCCTCGCTCTCCTCGCCTTCCGGTCGGAGCTCGCCAACCGGATTGCCACGATGGAGCAGCTCGTCGTGCCTGGCGCCGCGTCGTATGCCGACAGCTCGGTGCAGAAACGACGGCTTCTGGCTGCGACGGCCTGGACGATGTTTCTCGACCGGCCGCTCGCCGGAGTCGGAGCGGGAAATTTTTCAGTTCACTATGACGAGCATTCGGAGCGCGTCGGATCGTCGTCCCGGCTCTACGACGAGCCGGGCGGAGACCATTTCCCTCACAGCCTTCCTCTCGAGATCGCCGCCGAAAGTGGTCTCGTCGGTCTGATTCTCTTCGGATCGATCATCGTCATCGCGTTCGTTTCGCTGCGGCGCGTCGGCCGAGTGGTCGATCGCGCGGACACTCTTTCGATCACGGCGGCCGGTCTGAGGATTGGAATCGCCGGATACCTCGTCGCCGCACTCTTCCTGCACGCCGAGTTTCAGCGAAGCCTCTGGATGTTGTTCGGTCTCATCCCGGCACTCCAATCGCTGGGAGAACAAAAGGCCCAGGAGTCCCCATCGTGACCGTCGCTGAGGACAACCCGATCTCCGTCGCTTCGAGAGCGCAGCCCCACACTCCCAAGGTCCGCAGAGCCGTGGCCGTTCTGGTCTCCCGCTTCCCCCTCATCAGCCAGACGTTCATCGTACGGGAGATCGAGGAGATGGAACGCCAGGGACAGCCTGTGCTTCTCGTCCCGATGTACCGCCAGAAGAGCCGCGTGGTCCACGAGGAGGCGAGGCGATGGATCGACGACGCCCTCTTCACCCCCTTCTTCTCCCGGAAGGTGATCGGATCGAACCTTCGAGCTCTCGCCCGGCGGCCGCTTCGCTATCTTTCGATCCTCTATCGCCTGATCGTCTCGGCACTGACCAGCCCTTCAATGCTCATCAGGAACGTGGCGATCTTTCCGCAGTCGGTTCTGCTCGCCGAGCATCTGGACGGCGAAGGCATCCGGCACGTCCACGCCCTTCTCGCTCACCATCCCGCCACCACGGCTCTGGTGATCTCCGCACTGTCGGACATCACCTTCAGTTTCACCGCGCACGGGTGGGACATCTTCGTTCACAGGTCGCTGCTCGAGGAGAAGGTGCGAAAGGCGAGCTTCATCCGCGCCGCTTCGACGTTCAACGAAGCGTTCCTGACCGGCCTCTATCCCGGAGCGGAGGAGAAGATCGAAGTGATTCACCTCGGAATCGACTCCTCTGTCTACGATCGAAGTGCGGCGGTCATCGACGAGTCGGACCGATTCGACATCCTGTCGGTCGCCTCGCTCGAGCCGCACAAGGGCATCTCCTTTCTCGTCGAGGCGTGTGCTCTGCTGAAGGAACGAGGGACTCCCTTCCGCTGCCGCGTGATCGGCGACGGTTCGCGAACGTGGGCGATCGAGAGTCTGATCCGAGCCCGCGGGCTCGAGGGCGAGGTCACGCTTCTCGGCGAGCTGCCGCAGCGCGAGGTCGCCCGGCAAATGGCCCACGCCTCGATCTTCGTCTTTCCCAGCGTCATCGGAATCGACGGGCTGATGGACGGCGTCCCGGTCGCGTTGATGGAAGCGATGGCCTCCCGCAAGCCCGTCGTCGCTTCCGCGATCTCCGGGATCCCCGAGCTCGTGGATCACGACGTGAGCGGATTTCTGGTCGATGCGGGGAATCCCGATCAGCTCGCCGACGCCATCGATCGCCTGATCGATGATCCCGAACTTCGCGACTCGATGGGCCGAGCCGGAGCCCGCAGGATTCGAACGGAGTTTCAGCTCCAGACCACGATTGCGCGATTCGTATCGACGATCGAGCGATTCAATCCCACACCCGCCGAGGTCAGACGGCGAATCGCGCGGATCGTTCCCCCTTCGATCGATGCCGCCGGAATCGGAATCCGCAAAATGCTGAGCCGGCGCGACTCGACCGTCTTCGAGGTGCTGGTCGCCGGACAGGACACCGTGCGCGAGATGGTGATCAAGCAGCAGAAAACGCGATCCGGCGAGTCGCGCCCCGCTTCCGATCGCGCGAGACACGAGCGCGACGTTCTGCTCAGGCTCCGCGCGATCTTCGATCGAAACGAGCCGGCGGCCGGCTCCCCTCTCTTCTCCGTCCCCCGGGTGCTCGCATTCGATGAGTCGAATGCGACCATCGTCATGGAGCGCACGAGCGGGCGGCCGCTCGACGAGCTGATTCGCGAGCGCCGCACGAGGCGCGGCGGAACGGGTCAGCTCGCCGGCGAGATTCGTTCCGCAGGGCAATGGCTCCGTCTCCTGCAGGAGCACACGACATCGGATGGCGACGGAAGGGATCTGGTCGATCAGATCGCCTTTCGAGCTCATCGCGATCTCGATCTCGCCACCGCGGCCGAGAGCTCTCTTCGATCGCGCAAGCGCGAATTGATGCTGACGCTTCGCGCGCTGCAGCAGCGCGTGCGCTCGAGCCGGATCCGCCTCGTCGGACATCATGGCGATTTCTGGCCCGGCAATCTTCACGTGAGCGACACCCTGATCGAAGTGATCGACTTCGAGGGCTTTCGCGAAGGCCTTCCCGAGGAGGACCTCGCCTGGTTTCTGATTCAGCTGCGTCTGTTCTACTCCTGGCCCTCTCTTTACCCACGCTATCTTCCTCTCGAGCGCGCATTCCTCGAAGGTGCGAACGGGAACGATCAAGGCGGCAGGACGGACGCGTTTGCATTCTGCTGCCTGGCCAAAGCATTACGGATTCTCGCGGGAGGCGCCGGCGAGCGCGGTGGCGCCGCCGCCGCCAGCCGGTGGCGCCGCCGCACGCTTCGGTCGATCATTCTCGGGGCGCTCCGGTGACGGAGCGAGGCGAGCGGATCGGACGATCGACAGCCAGGGCCGCGCTCTGGGCGTTCGCCGCCACTGCCGCGGCAAAAACCATCACCCTCGTTGGCCTGGCGATCCTGGCGCGCTTTCTGGCGCCCCACGAGTTCGGCCTCCTCGCCTTCGCCCTCGTCTACATCACCTACGCCGAGACCATCGGTGACCTCGGAACGGGAGTCGCGCTCATCTACTGGCCCGACAGGAAGAGTGACGCAGCTCAGGTGACGTTCCTGATCAACCTCGTGATGGGAATCGCCTGGTGTCTCGTCACACTGGCCATCGCACCAGGCGTTGCCCGTTTCTTTCAGACCGAGGCAGGCGAGCCGATCATCCAGGTTCTGGCCATCGGATTTTTGATCAGGTTCCTGGGCAACACCCATGATGCCCTCGCTCAGAAAGAGCTCCGCTTTCGCGCTCGCCTCGTACCGGAAGTTGCGCTGGCAACCGGCAAGGCGATCATCGCCGTCGCGCTCGCCGTTCAGGGCTTCGGTGCCTGGAGTCTGGTCTGGGGACATCTCGGCGGACTCTGTCTCTGGACGCTCTTTCTGTGGATTGTCGTTCCGTGGCGCCCCCGGCTCTCGCTCGCCGGTCTCGACCTTCTTCGTCCCATGCTCGCCTACGGCCGCGGCATCATCGCCGTCAACGTCCTCGCCGCCGTCGTCCACCACGCCGATCTCGCGATCGTCGGCCGGATGCTCGGAGCCACGGCGCTCGGGCTCTATCAGATGGCGTCGAAGATTCCGGAGGTGACGATCACGGTCATCGTGTGGGTGGTCAGCCGCGTCCTGTTTCCGGCATTTTCCCGCCTCAACGCGGGTGGACACGCGCTGGCAGATGCCTATCTGACAGCGATGCGCTACGTTTCAGCGATCACCATCCCGATCGCCACGGGACTGTTCTTTCTCGCCGAGCCGATCATCCTTCTGAGCTTCGGCGACACCTGGGCTCCGGCAATTCCGATTCTCAGAGCCCTCGCCATCTATGGTGGACTCCGCTCGCTCGGCACGCATGCGGGCGATGTGCTCAAGGCGGTCGGCAAATCGAACCTGCTCGCGCGGCTCGCCCTTCTCAAGGCAGCAGTGCTCGTTCCTGCCCTTCTCGTCGCGGCCGGCCACGGCGTGCTCGCCGTGGCCTGGTCGATGGTGGCGGTCACGATCTTCGCGAACATGCTCAATATCGTCGTCGTCTCGCGGATTCTCGAGACTCCCGTCTGGAGCACCTTCCGCTCGCTGGGACCGAGCGCCGCCGCCGGAGCGATCCTCGCGCTCGCCCTCGCGCTCTGGAACGAATTCGGACTCGGTCACGGAGACCTCGTTCGTCTCGGAATCGCGGTTCTCGGCGGGGCCGGCGTGTATCTGCTGGCGCTCCGGTGGCTCGATCCCCGCATGCTTTCCGATGTGCTGCGACTTGTCGGACGGGCGGAGGCGGATGCACCAGCTTCCCTTCGCCCGGGCCCTGACGTGAAGGAGAGACAGAATGCCGGCGCCCTCTGAGCTTCTCGCAGCGACGCCGATGCGACTCGCTCCCGACGTGGCCGTCGCCGATCGCTTTCTCGTTCCGCTCGATCATCCCGGCGCGATGGCGTATTTCACCTCGCATCTCCGGGTGGCGCATCGAGCGAGCGAACGCCTGCGCGCGGCGCTCGCGACGCATGGAGCCGGCTCGGTGATCGGCAGCAGAGCACTCTCCCGCCGGCAGCTCGAGCTCGATCCGTCCGATCGGAGGTTCTCTTCGGCTCTCGCGCTGATCGAAGCGAGTCGCGATCTGATCGAGAGTCAGCTGGCCATGGCAAGCCGGTCTTTTCGGTGGATTCTGCTCGCCGACTACGGCGAGAGCAGGCGCGAGCGAGCGACGATCTTCCTCTTCGGGCCGGAAGATCCAGCGCCGCGGATGGTGGTGAAGCTGCGAACGGTGCGAGCGGAGGGACGTTCGCTCTCGGATGAATGGGACGCTCTTCAGCTTCTGGAGTCGACGCTTCCCGACCTGTTGATCCGCTCGGTTCCGGCTCCGCTCGGCTTCGTCGAGCGCGACGGCATCGAGATGCTCGCCCTGTCGACCGTTCCCGGCCGATCGGCATACGTCGAGATGCAGAACTCCCTCCTGCCGTCGCGCAGCGTCGGGCGGCACTTCGCTGCCGCCGCGGAGTGGCTCGCGGCGTTCCAGAATGCAACCGAACGCCACGACGAGCTGGAGCTCGACGAGTCCCCCGCTCTCACCTCCCTTTCAGAGCACGAGCGAGACGAGATCTCGGCGACGCTCCGGCGGCATCCGATTCGGCTCACGGCGTCTCATGGTGACTTCTGGGCGCGGAACGTGCTCCTGCACTCGAGCGGGGGAGAGGTGAAGGTGGTGGACTGGGAGCATTTCGCAGCGAGCGCCGCACCGCTGGGCGACCTCTTTCACTTCCCTCTGACGTATACGATCAACTATCCCTGGCGGCGCTTTTCCAGGGTCGGCGCGGTCGAAGCCTTTCGAAACGCGTTTCTGAACGAAAGCGTCGTCGCCAGGGGGGTTCGCAACTACCTGCATATTTTTTGCTCGAGGCGGGGAATCGATCCCGCGGTTCTCGGATCCTGGTTCCGGCTTCACCTCCGGCTGATGGAAGCATCGACATCGAACGGACACTCTGAACGACACTCTGAACAAGGAGGCGGATACCCTTGGAGGCGCTTCCACGAAATGCTCGATCGGGCGGAAAACTCCGTCTTCTCTGGTTGATCGACTCGCTCACGATGGGGGGCGCCGAGTCGCTGGTCCTCCCCTTCGCAGCTGCAGCCGGCCGCCACGGCTACGAGCTCTCGGTCTGCTGCCTCAAGACGATCGACGGCAATCCGATCGAGAGCGAGCTCCGGAGCGCCGGCGTGAAGGTCTGGAATCTCGGAGCGCGCAATCTGCGCGATCGCTCCGCCTTCCGAAGGCTGATCGGCCATGTCCGCTCGAACGCGGTCGACCTGATCCATTCCCATCTCACTTACGCCTCAATCTGGGGCTCGCTGATCTCGCGAGCGACCGGGATCCCGCTCGTCGCGACGATTCACGTCGCTCCTCCGGCTCGAGTCGATCGCTCGCGTCTGCTCGATCGCCTCATGCGCCTCTCACTACATCACTGGAGCCGCCAGGTGATCGCTGTGTCGCATGCGCTTCGGAAGCAATATCTCCGTACCGGGGGTCTCGACGCGGCGAAGATCACGGTGGTCCACAACGGAATCGACGTCAGGGCGTACGATGTCGAGCGGGAGCAGAGACGCCTGCGAGCCCGGCGCGAGCTCGGATACTCGAACGAGGACCGAGTCATCACCACGGTGTCGGTGCTCCGTCCCGGAAAAGGAATCGACGTCCTCATCGAGGCCGTCGCTTCCCTCGCCCGGACGATCCCGGCAGCGCGCCTTCTCGTCGTCGGCGACGGACCGTGCCGCGACGACTGGACGAACCTCGCGGCCGAGCGTGGGATCGGAGAGATCGTCCGCTGGAGCGGGCACCGTCGCGATGTCCCCGCACTCCTTCACGCCAGCGACCTCTTCGTTCTTCCGAGCCTCGGCGATGCGTTCCCGACCGTTCTGCTCGAAGCGATGGCGGCGAGACTTCCCCTCGTGGCCTCCGCTGTGGGCGGCATCGTGGAGATCGTCGAGCCGGAGAGGACGGGCATGCTCGTTCCACCCGGAGAGCCTGCGGCGCTGGCTGCCGCGATCGCCGAGCTGCTCGCCGACCCGGAGCGGATGCGCCGGATGGGGATTGCCGGCAGGGAGCTGGTGGAGCGGCAGTTCTCCATCGACCAATGGATCGAGCGACTCGATCGCGTCTACAGGCACGCCACGTCTGGAGACGCGCAGAGGGAGTCGGCATGAGAGTCGCGGTCGTGGAGCCGGCCGGAAAGGGAGGACTCATCCACTACGCCTACCAGCTCTGCTCCGCGCTCGCTGCGCGCGGGGCCGATGTCACTCTGGTGACGGATCGCAACTACGAGCTCCGGCACCTGCCGCATACCTTTCGAGTCGACGAGATCCTCGAGCTGTGGGATCCGAAGCCGTCAGTCCCGCCACCCGCTTCTGAAGACACGGCCCCTGCCGCCGGCCTGAACGAGCCGTCAGTCCCGGCCGTTGCCGTCATCCTGAACCAGGAGGGGAGGGAGGGTGTGAGTGAAGGATCTGCGATCGGCAACGGCCAAAGAACTGCTCAGGATGACGCAAGAGGGTCTCCTCCGCCCGCCGGATCGATTCGCCGTGCGATCCGGCGGGGCGTCCGCGCCATTCGCTACTATCGTGAGTGGCTGCGCATTGCAGCACATCTTCGCCGGCTCCGGCCCGATGTCGTACAGCTCGGAGACATCCGCTTCCCCTTCGATCTCATTCCTCTCCTCATCGTGCGGCGATCCTCACGCCTGCTCGCCGACATCTGTCACAACGTGCGCCCCTTCGCGGCGAGCGGTCGCGCCCGCGGACTCTTTCATCGGTCGCGCGTCTCCGCGATCTTCTACCGCCGCATCTATGCTCTCTTCGATCTCGTCTTCGTGCACTTCGAGAGGAACCGCGACGAGTTTCTCGCCACTTTTCCCCTCGACCCCGATTCGGTCGAGGTCATCGTGCACGGCAACGAGGGCATCTTCGCGAAGCTGCGCGACCCCGGCGTCGATGCCCGCGTTCTGCGCGCGCGGCTCGGCCTGCGCACCGAGGATCGCGTCGTTCTCTTCTTCGGAACGCTGTCGCGTTACAAAGGCACCGACATCCTGCTCGAGGCGTTTCCATCGATTCATCGCAGGACAGGCGCGAAGCTGGTTTTCGCCGGATTCCCATTCACCGATTTCGATCTCGACGCGGAGAAGGAGCGCGCTCGACAGCTCGGCGTCGATCATGCCGTCATCTGGCTGCCGGACTACATTCCCTCCAGCGAGATCGTCGCCTGGATGGAGCTCGCCTCGGTTGTCGTCTTTCCTTATCGCGCGATCTACCAGAGCGGCGCGCTCCACGTTCCTCACACCTTCGGAGTCCCCATCGTGGCGAGTGCCGCCGGCGCGATGACCGATGTCATCGTCGACGGCCAGACGGGACTCCTCGTCGAGCCGGAGAATCCCGATGCGCTGGCCACCGCGGTGATCAGAGTCCTCGAGGATGATGAGCTCGCTGCGCGTCTCGGCAGCCGCGCCTCGGCCGACGCGGAAGATCGTTTCGGATGGGACCGTGTCGCGGGCATTCTCTTCTCCCGATACGAGCGCGAGCTCGCCCCGCGCTGAGGCGCATTTCCCTTCCGGCATCCTAGGCGAGGCGGGTTGGGTGGGTGTGAAGGATCAGAGGCGAGAGACGAGAGACGAGAGGCGAGAGACGAGGGCGTGCCGTCATCCTGAGCGAGGAGGGTTGGGTGGGCGTGGGCGACGGATCTGCGATCGGCAACTGTCTAAGTCTACCCAAAAATATTTGTAAATTTGAGAATTTGAGAGTCAAAGGCCGGGCTCGGGCTCGGGAAAGGCGCCGGTTGCTGCTTCGGGACTGAACCTGGTCGGAGTTGAGTATCTCGGTTCTCTGCATGACCACAAGGCCTTTCTTCGACCGCATCGCACAGATACTGACCAAATTGATCAAATCCCGGCGCCCAACCGAGTGAGCCACCCGTGCCCGAGCCCGCGCCCGAGCCCGCGCCCGGCCTCTATTGACGGCACGGTGCATGTCTTTACGCGACCCTGTGACCTTTCCGGGTCGCGGTGGTCTCTCTTTTGCTCTGCCGGATCTGGCATGCACGAAACGAAAACACGATCCAACCGGCGAATGGCGACGATCTCCACTCTCATCTCCCTTCTCCTGGTCATCGGAACGGCACCGGGGGCGATGGGACAGACCAGCGATGAGGAGCGGACGACTCGCTTCGAGCTGCGGCTCCAGGGATATCATTTCGACAACTTCTTCCAGGCCGGCGATTCCGCGCTCGAAGAGGACATCCAGGCCGGCGGTGCCGAATTGCGTCTGGCGACCCGCCTGAGCCGGGTCCATCCGGTCGACGCCTACGTGCGAGGCAACTATCTCGTGTACGACGATGACCGGCTCGACCGGACGTGGGGAGGAAGGGTGGGACTCCAGCAGAACGGGCGGGTCCATTCGTTCGATGCGCACGTCGACCGGCAGCTGGACCGTCCGACCTTCGACGTCGGCGATCAGTTCGCACGCGCCGACATCGCGACGTTCTCGGGCAGCTATTCGAATCGCTTTCACCCCAGCTGGCAGTTCGGCGTCAACGGGCTGCACTCCGACGAGTCATTCGAGCTCGCCCCGGAGAAGGACAGCGACTTCACCGCCGGCGGTGCGACGCTTCGCTATCGCGGCTTCGGCAGCGCTTTCTCGCCGGAGATCGGATTCCTCGCCGGCGACCGCAACGTCGTCGATCCGAACGAAGACTATCGTCAGAACGACTACGTGCTGCAGATTCGATCGGCGCCGGTGCGCCCGCTCTATCTCAGCCTCCGCTACCGCCATCGCGAGCGCGACTATCGAATCGACGATCCCGACGCCCGCAACTTCGGGCGCGACGACGAGCGGAGGCAATGGGCCCTCACCGCCGAGCTGGCGACGGGCTCGGTCGTCCGATGGACCCTCTACGCCACGCACGAAGACGTCGACTCCACGCGTCCCAGCCGCGACTTCGACACCTCCCTGATCCTGCTCGGAATCACCTTCGGCTGGTGACGGGGATGACGACGGTTGTCCCCTCTCCCACGATCTCCACCAGCCGGACGATGTGACCGGGAGAGGGAAATCGCGATCGCCGATTATCCCTGTCTTTGACGCTTCCATGACGGTTAGGCTAGTAGTATCCCTACAATCGATGCGAGAGGGCTCGAATGACCTCCTCGGTGCGATCTGCGCGAGCGTTCATTCGAGTGGGTCCGCAGCGCAGACATTCAGCATTCTGGAGGGTACTGATGCCGTCATCCGTCCAACCGCTCGCACTCCGTGGCGCGCGGTCCGCGGTCGTACTCGTCGCCATGCTCCTGCTCATTCCGGCAGCTGCCAAGGCGCAGAACACCAGCCCGACCTGGACGAACCTCTGTACCGATTGCTCCGGCACGGAGATGTTCAACGATTTCACGCCGGCAGTCTCCGCGTGCCAGAACTATGAGGCGAACCTCTTCGAGAACTGGGACGACTCGGGCGGCGGCGCCGAGGTCGCTGCTCAGGCCGACATCGTCGAAGTGAACCAGTCGTCCGACACCGACTTCTGGTACTTCCAGATCGTCGTCCGCGCCGCGGACTGGACCGCCGAGTCTCTTCTCGGTGGAGCCCTCGTCGAGATGGCCTTCGGCGACTGCTCCCTCACAACGACCCGGTACCGGCTTCTGCTGTCGTACGACGTTGCCTCCGAGAATATCGGATCCACGTGGGACGCCGAGGGCAATGGAAAGATCAAATTCTTCCAGGACACCAACAACGACGTTGGTGGACCCAGAAACGACGGGCCGGCACCGCCTCCGGGAGACACGTCCGACTTCGACGACTGCGACGGCTGCGACGGCTACGACGCGGACGTCAACGTCATCTCCACGAATGCTTTCGTGCGCCTGACGACGAGCGGAGGGAACGCAACGATCGAGTTCGCCATCAGCCGCACGGCCGCCGTTTTCCTCGCCTTTTCCAATCCTTTCACCCCCTGCAGCGGCCGCGCCTGGACCGGCCAGACCTCGACGATCGACAAGAGCAAATTCGCACTCAACGATCTGTTCGCGCAGAGCGAGTTCAGCAGCTCGAGCTTCACGATCGACAACTGCGGCCTCGTCTGCAACGTCACGACGGCGAATGCCGGGGCCGACACCGAGGGCTGTGCCACCGGGCCGATCGCGATCTCGGCCAATGCTCCCGGAGCCGGAGAAACGGGGATGTGGTCGATCGTCTCCGGAGGGACGGGAACCTTCGGTGACGCCACTGCGAACACGACGACCTTCACGCCCGACGCTCCCGGCGTCTATACACTGCGATGGACGATCAGCGACGGAGACTGCAGTTCGACGGACGACGTGATCGTCACCGCCTCGGCGCCCCCGACGACGGCCGCGGCTGGCGACGATCAATCAGTCTGCGACGTGACGACGGCGACCCTGGCGGGCAACACCCCGGTCGTCGGAACGGGCACCTGGACGGTCGTGAGTGGCGGGGCCACGGTCACGAATCCCAATTCCCCCACCTCCGGCGTCACCGGTCTCACCACCGGCGCCAATACGTTCCGCTGGACGATCACCAACGGCTCTTGCCCCGCATCGTTCGACGATGTAGTCATCACCCGCTCGGTGACCGTGGTCTCGAACGCCGGACCCGATCAGACTGCCTGCGGCCTCGGAGCCATCACTCTGGCAGGCAGCGATCCGAGTCCCGGCACCGGGCTGTGGACCATCCTGTCCGGACCCGGCAGCGGGAGCTTTTCCGCCGCTTCGAGCCCGACCTCGACGTTCACTCCCGATACAGCCGGGGTCTACACACTGCAATGGACCGTCACCAACGGCGCCTGCATCTCCAACGACACGATGACCGCCACCTTCTCCTCCGACGCGGCTGCGAACGCCGGCCCGGATCAGTCGGTCTGCGGTCTCGGCGCGGTGCAGCTCGCAGCGAATGACCCTGCCCCAGGCACCGGTCTCTGGACTGTCGCCTCGGGTCCGGGAGGAGGTTTCTCGAACAACACGAGCAACACCTCCACCTACACGCCGAGCGCGGCGGGGACGCATACCCTCACCTGGACCGTCACCAACGGCGATTGCGTCGTGGCCGACAACGTCGTCATCACCGTATCGACCCTCATCGTCTCGAACGCCGGACCCGATCAGACGGTCTGCGGTCTCGGACCGATTACGCTCGCGGGCAACAACCCGAGTCCCGGCACCGGGCTGTGGACCATCCAGTCCGGACCCGGCGGCGGCACCTTCTCGGATGCCTCCAGCCCCACTTCGACGTTCACCGCCGCGGCCGTCGGCGTCTACACGCTGCGCTGGAGAATCACCAATGGCGCCTGCGTCTCCGACGACACGATGCTGGCGACCTTCACCAGCGCCACGGTCGCCAACGCGGGACCCGATCAGTCGGTCTGCGGTCTCGGCGCGGTGCAGCTCGCGGCGAACGATCCGAGCCCCGGAACCGGCGCCTGGACGGTCGCCTCCGGGCCGGGAGGAGTCTTCTCAGCTCCGACAAGCAACACGTCGACCTACACTCCGAATGCCGCAGGAACGCACACCCTGACCTGGACCGTCACCAACGGCGATTGCGTCGTCGCTGACAACGTCGTCATCACCGTCTCGGCGACGGTCACCGCCAACGCGGGACCCGATCAGGCGGCCTGCGGTCTCGGCGCCATTCAGCTCGCCGCGAACAACCCGAGCCCGGGCACCGGAGCCTGGTCCATCATTTCAGGACCAGCGGGCACCTTCTCGGATGCCACGAGTCCGACCTCGACCTTCAGTCCCAGCACTGCGGGCAGCTACACACTGCAATGGACCGTCACCAACGGCGCCTGCAGTGCATCCGACACCATGGGGATCGTCGTCTCGGCGACGGTCACCGCCAACGCCGGAGCCGATCAATCGGTCTGCGGTATCGGCGAAGTTCAGCTCTCGGCGAACACTCCGAGCCCGGGCAGCGGCGAGTGGAGCATCGTCTCGGGAAGCGGAACGTTCTCCAACGCCTCGAGCCCCACCTCGACCTTCACTCCGGGAGCACCCGGCACCCACACGCTTCAGTGGACCGTGACCAACGGCGAGTGCTCTGCTACCGATACGGTCGAGATCTCCGTGACCGGCACGGTGACCGCCAACGCCGGACCCGATCAGTCGCATCCGACTGTCACCACCGTGACCCTCGCCGCGAACACGCCGAGCAGCGGGAGCGGCCTCTGGACGATCGTCTCGGGAGGAACGGGAACGTTCTCGAACGCTTCCAGTCCGACGTCCACCTTCACACCGAATGCGCCGGGCACTTATGTTCTTCGATGGACGGTGACCGATCGCGAGTGTTCGGCGAGCGATACGGTGCAGATCGTCTTCGGCACCGTGACAACCGAAGGGATTCCGACATCCTCGACCACCGCGCTGCTGGCAATGATGATGGCCCTCGCCCTCGCCGCCTTCTGGGCGATCCGGCCGCGAGTCTGACCCCGACTCCCCGCGGCTGACGGCACCCTGCCGTCAGCCGCCGCGCGGGTTGAAAATCCGCATCCCTCCACACCTCCGGCGTGGGCGGATCCTTTCGCTCGGGACCTCACGATCCGGTAGAGAGGGGCACCGCCGGACGCCCGACCCCCGGAAGACGCCCGACCCCCTCGGGACGCGCGACCCCTATCGCCGAATCGCGAATGCGATCAGAAGAGCGAGGAGAGTCGTGACCATCGAGAGAATGACGGCGCGGATCAGCCATGCCTGCCGGGCCACGTGATCGCCGAGGAAGGTGAAACGTTCTCCGTTGCGCATCCACCAGCCACCCCACGCCGTCAGGTCCTCCGCTCTGCGACGGGCGAGTCGCAGTGAAAGCTCCTCGTGCAATCGGACGGCGGGAGGATGGTCCCCGCGCGCTGCGAGCGCCCGGAGCGTCTCGGCCAGGAGAACGCGATCCTGTTTCGCCTCCCAATTGATGCGAGCGGCGAAGGAGAGCTCGGTCAATCGGGTCGAGGCGATGCCGCCGGCGTCGTAGGTCAGCGTGCTCCAGAACGATTCTCTGCCCGGACCGCGCTCGCGATTCTCGAGATGAACGTGAAGCAGAACGCCGAGCGCGACGTCGACGACGCATCCGGCGATGACTCCCCAGCGAAGAGGTTTCGAGAGCGCCGTGAAGTGCGCGGCGAGGAACGTCAGGCCGAGCAAAACGACGGGCTGCAAGGTGATGTGCGAGAGCCCGAAGAGGTCGCGCACGCCGACCACGGCGATTCCGGCAATGATCGAGAACGCCAGGAAGGACAGCCAGAACGCCCTTCCCCCACGCCCGGATGTCCTTCGTCGCCGGGAGACGATCCATCGGATCAGCAGCCAGAGGACGGCGAGTCCTCCGACGATCCCCATTGCGACGATCAGATTCGATTGATAAACGAGAAACGCATAATCCCTGACGTAGCCCGCAGCACTCTCCTGATCCCACCAATGAAGCGGCAGGCCTCCGCGAATCGGATGCGGCACGAGCGTATCGATGATGTTCCCTTCGATTCTCGGCAGTGCGGAATGTCCCGCGGCTTCCGACGCAGCCGAGGACGTGACGGCTGTGTTGGAGCCGAACGTCGCGGCCGCCCCGTAAGTCGCGATCGACCAGCCGATCCAGGTGGCGAGCAGGGCTGCCGCTGCGATCGTGCCGGTGAGAAACTCCCTCCATCGACCTCGCGGGTCGAACAGAACGCGCCCCGCATAGTGGAGTCCGAGGAAAACGAGATACGGCCCGGCCGAATAGTGGACGAGCATTCCCGCGGTCAGCGAGAGGAAGGCGGAGATCGTACGCAGAGGGTCGCTCTTTCGCCATCCGGCGAGATAGAACCAGAGCCCGACGTGGACGAAGAAGACGGTGAGAAGCTTCGTCCAGGTGTAGGTGGCGTTCTGGATGAACATCGGATTGAAGGCGAACAGAGCGACCAGAACGACGAGGTTTCCACCACCACGTCGCGCCATGAGCCGCAGCATCAGGACGCACGGCAGAAACGCGAGGAGATTCAGAACGAGGAAGGTCACCGAGAAGAGCTCGAACCGATCACTCGTCTGCGCGAGAAAGAACGTCGCGAGGAGGTTCATCATCGGCGGTCTCGCCGGGATCTGGTAAGGGCCGATCATCGTCTCCACCGGAAGCCGATCGAGAAAAAAGATCGTCCTGTGAAAGTGCTCGAGCCAGTCGAAGGTCCATCCACCGCCGGAGTAGTGGCGGATCAGAAGCAGCATCGCAAAACTCCAGGCGGCAAGGACACCGAAGCCGGCGAGTGCGCGGAGTACCTGCCGGCTTGCGAGGAGCCATCGTAGATCGGAGAGTGTAACTGCTGCGAGAACAAGGCAGGCTGCGGTGACGAGCCAGTAGGCGAAGCGAGGGGCGCGAAGGAGATAGATCGCGAAGGTGGCGCAATAGAGAAGGATCAGCGACAGAGCGACGGATCCCGTGAGCTTCTCGAGCGGTGACCAGCGGAGCCTGCGGACGAAGAAGAATCCCGGCGCCAGACAGCAGACGGCCATGAGCAGCAGCAGGAGGATGATTTGAGCCGCAAGCATTGGCGCAGTCTGGTCGGCGACGGTGCGACGATAGCAGGGGGTCGATCGAGGATCAACTCGCGTGTCGCGCAGCCACGTCGTGCGCGCAGCCGGGGGTCGTGCGTCCTCGCACGATCGCGATGGCGTCCTCGCCATCGCTGGCAGGCTTGCTCACATCGTCCCGACTCGCGAGGGGCGGCGAGGACGCCGCCTCGATCGGGCGAGGACGCCGCCTCGATCGGGCGGGGACGCCCGACCCCCTCGGGGACGGGCTTGGTCACATCGTCCCGACTCCGCGCAGCTGGGGGTCGTGCGTCCTCGCACGATCACGATGGCGTCCTCGCCATCGCTGGCAGGCTTGCTCACATCGTCCCGACGTGCGAGGGGCGGCGGGGACGCCGCCTCGATCGGGCGAGGACGCCCGACCCCCTCGGCGCCCAAACCCCTCCACGCCGTCGCGACCTGCTTCATCGCCACCAGCGCCGTCGCAAGGCGTACACGTACCAGCGGAGGTAATGCGGAAGCCAGGCCGCCAGGCGGAAGCGGCTCGTTCCGGCGTCGCGATCGCGCCAGACCGCCGGCACCTCCTCCACCCTCCCTCCTCCGAAATGCGCCTTCACGGTCAGTTCCATCGCCAGACAGAATCCGGCCGTGCTCTCGATCGGAGTCTTCTCGAGAAACGACCGGCGGTACGCCTTGAAGCTGTTCGTCGGGTCGTGCGTCGGTAGCGACGCGAGACGGTGAAGTGAAATGCCCGCGAGCCTGCTGAGCATCGACTTGAGCCACGGCCCTCCGATCTGCCGCCCGCCGCGCATGTAGCGGCTGGCGCAGACGACGTCCGCACCCCCTTCGACCCGCGCGATCATCTCTTCGACTTTCGAGAAATCGTCGGAGAGATCGACCATCATCACCACGACGACCGGAGCCGTCGCCGCGCGCATTCCGGCGTCGATCGCCCAGCGAACGCCCCGGCCGAGATCGTTTCGCAGCGGCCGAACGAGATCGGGTTTCTGATCGGAGGGAATCGCGGCGAGCGCCGGGAGCGTGGAGTCCTCGTCGAAATCGTAGACGACGAGAAACTCGCCGCCCGGCGGGAGCTCCTCTCGTGCGCGACGACAGAAGACGACGATGTTCTCTTTCTCGTCGTAGACCGGCACGACCACGGAATAGCGCGGAGTGGTTTCCTGCATCGTCGTAGCTGTCTTCAACCCGGCGCGCGGCCGGTGGTGACGACGAACGGTCCGAACCATCTGCCGGTGCCGCTGATTTCCATCAGACGGTCGAAGACGTCGTAGATCGGAAGAAGCCGGTCGATGAGCGAAGGCGCCACGCTCCTGAACTGAACGCCGGCGACGGCTCTCTGCCGGATGCCGGTCAGACCCGCCGCCGCGAAGGCCCTACGGAGTGCCGCCGGATGAAGCGGCCGCTCGTTCGGACTCACACCCCCCGCGATGTAGAACGGGCTCGCCGGCTGTCGCAGCAGACCCATGGCAGGATGGAGGGCATTCGGATCGAAGGCGAAGACATGGCCGCCGGGCTTGAGGATTCGCATGGCTTCGACCAGCGGCACTCGAAAATCGCCGATGTGATGCAGCACGCTGCTGAATGCGACGAGATCGAAACTCTCGGGAGCGAACGGCATCCGGCAGGCGTCGGCGAGCAGCAGGGGAGCGGCGGGCCCGAGCCGTCGCCGGGCTACCGAGAGCGCCCTGATCGAGAGATCGATTCCGACGTACGGCGCCGCGACGTCCGCATAGATCCGCGCGGAGGCGCCGGTTCCGCATCCGACATCGAGAACCGACATCGCGTGCCGAGGATCGACGAGCTGCACGAACGCGCCGGACAGCTTTCGCCAGCCGCGCTCGGTGAAGGGATCGAACTCCCCCTGCTCGTCGATCAATGCATCGAAAAAGGCGGACTCGTCGTGAATCATGGCTCGAGCCCGGGCACGGTCAGATCGTTCCCCCCTCGATCTCGCCGCGAACCCACGGAATCACCTCGTCGAGCACGTCGTCGAGCGGAGTGGTCGCCTCGAATCCGAGAACATCCTTCGCCTTCGCCGTGTCGGGAATGCGAACTTCGACATCGTAGGGATAGGGCGGATCCGAGACCCAGCGGAACGGCTTCGACGCTCCGTGGACCTTTCGCCAGATTTTTTCCGCGAGCTGGAGCACCGACGTCGATTCGCTCGTCGAGAGATTGAAATCCTCGTTGGTCGCGGCAGGATGAAACACGCACGCGGCGATGCCGCGCGCGAGATCGCCGCCGTAGGTGTAGCAGCGGATCTGCGATCCGTCGCCGAGGATGTGGAGAGGGTCCTGCCCCTTGAGGACCTTCTGCACGAGATCGGGCACGGCGTGGCTCATCGCCAGACGGATGTTGCCGCTCAGAACTTCGCGGTCGCCGAGCGCGCGACGCTCTCCGACACCGACGCAGTTGAACGGCCGGCAGATGGTGAACGGAAGGCCATACTGTTCGTGCGCCCCCTTCGCAAAGTATTCGCACGAGAGTTTCTGAAATCCGTAGGTGCTCGACGGCGGGGGACATCGCTGCTGTTCGCCCTCGGGGGTGGGGTAGACGGTCGCGTTCTCGAAGACCATGCTGCTGCTCAGGACGACGATCTTGCGCAGCCGCTCCTTCCGGTGCGCCTCGATCGCCGCATCGAAGCTCGACGCCAGGATCCGCTCGTTCTCCGCCAGCAGGTCGTAGGCGTATTCGTGAAAGTAGCTGATGCCGCCGATCTTCGCCGCGCCGGCGATCATGAAATCGCAGTCTGACAGCAGCCGGCCGAGCAGAGCGGCATCCTTCGCGTCCCCCTCGACGAACGTATACGAAGGATGCTCCGCCGCGGCGCGGGTGATCTCGCCATACTTGGAGAAGTTGTCGATTCCGACGACCTCGTGCCCGCCGGCGAGCAGCTCCTCCACGATGTACCCGCCGATGAACCCCGCCGAGCCGGTGACGAGAATCTTCACGCCGAGACACCCTGCTGTGAGGAGACATTCCAGACGTCGATGACGATCTTGCCGGGAGGAAGAACGAGCTTCCGATAGGCGGCGTGCGGCGTGGCGATGAACAGAACGTCCGCCGCGGCGATGACCGTCTCGACTTCGGTGAGAGTCGGATCGGGGACGTAAGGGTCGCAGCAGAGGACGCGCCGCGCCCGCAGCTCGAGCAGCTTCTTGAGCTTGTAGCTCAGCGAGTCGCGCGGGTCGTCGCTCTCCGCCTTGAACGCCATCCCGAGAATGCCCGCGGTCGCGGTCGACAGATCGATCCGCTGCGCGGCGAGCTCGATGAGATGTGCGGGGAGCCCCTCGTTGATCAGCATCGCCGCATGTCCGAGAACGAAGTTGTTCTGGCTGAATGCAGCGAGCTGCATCGTGTCCTTGACCAGGCAGGGGCCGGCGGTCAGGCCCGGTCCGGGCATGCCCGACATCCGAGGATAGTGATGGCGGCAGGCGTGCAGGATGCGATCGAAGTCGAGGCCGTTTCGCGATGCGATCATGTAGAACTGATTCACCGTCGCGAACTGCACGTAGCGCCAGGCATTGGTCATCAGCTTGCAGAGCTCGGCCTCCATCGGCTCCATCTCGACCAGCTCCGCCGCGAAACGGCCGAAGAGTGCACGCACTCGCCCGAGCGTCGCCGGATCGAATGCGCTGATGATCTGCGGAAGCGTACGGAACTCCTCGAGACTGCGTCCCTGCGCGACCCGCTCGGGGCAGAATGCAACGCCGACCTCGAGTCCCTCGTTCCGGAAGTATTGCTGAATATAAGCCGAGAGACCAGGGAAGACCGTGCTCCGGAGAATGAACATCTGGCCGTCGCGAAAGCCGCTTCTGCACTGCTCGACGACGCGGCGAATTCCGTTGAAGTTCGGATTCAGATGCTCATCGACCGGCGTCCCGATGACCATGACGATGACTTCACATTCGCGCAGGCGATCGGGAACCGATTCGAGCTCGAGCAGCCCGCCGGAGAGGACCCGCGTCAGCATTTCCTGACCACCCACCTCGGCGAACGGCATCGTCCCGGCTCGAATCGTTTCGATCGTGGTGTGATTCGTGTCGAAGATCAGCGTTCGCAGTCCGCAGTCGGCGAAGGTCATCGCCAGCGGAAGCCCGACGTGGCCGGCTCCGCCGACGACCGCGATGTCGATGGGGAAGTCACTGTTCATTCGCCGGGTAAGGTACAGAAAAGGTGGCGGTATGTCACGCGAGTTTGTCTGTCAGGCGGGAGACGAGGGGCGAGAGGCGAGAGACGAGAGGCGAGGGGCGCCCCCGTCATCCTGAGCGAGGGGGAAGGGAGGGTGTGAGTGAAGGATCTGCGATCGGCAACTGTGAAAGAGCGCAGATCCTCACACCCATCCACCTCGCTCAGGATGACGGCCCGTGTCACTCGTGCAGTGGTTCACCAATCCTCTCTTTTGCCGTATCCACGCGACATCGCATCTGAGAGAATCTCCTGGCGAGCCGGAGCCGAACAGAAGATGGTTGAAGAGGAGATCATCGAGTCGCCGGTGCACGACGACAGCGGAAAGGAACCGTCGTCGGACGCGGCACACTCCCGGCTGCAGCGATGGCTTCTCGTGCTGATTCTGCTCGCCTGGGTGATCCGCCTCCCCATCCTCTTCATCCCGGTGAGTCCGCTGGGGGACGAAGAGCTCCTTCTCGAGGCGAACCGAATCTCCAACGCGAGCCGGTTCGTCGAGGCGCCAAGCTGGGGGGAGAGGTGGGAAATCCAGCAGCAATACAGCTGGGGAGGGCGTGTTCTCTGGGTCGTTGTCCACATGGTGTGGGGATATCTCGTCCCCTCGGAAGGTGCTGCAGCCCTCATCGTGCCTCTCGTCGCCGCGATCATCGCGGCTGCGGCTCTTGCGCTCGCGGCAGGCCGACTCTACGGGCCGGCTGCACGGCTCCCGATTCTTCTTCTGATCTCGCTCTCCCCTCTTTTCCTCAACTATTCGGCATCGCTGCGCGGAACGATGCAGTCGTTCATGTGGCTCTCGCTCGCTCTCGCCTCCTTCACCGGCTCCGCAACGTCGCTCTGGCGCTGGGCTCTCGGCGGCCTGTTCCTGGGTCTCTCCTTCGTGACGCACTACGGTTCCGGAACCGCGATCGTCGCGCTGGCGCTGGGCCTCGCTTTCGGGATGATTCGCAGGACGTTCCGCAGTGCGGTCGACCCGTCACGATTGCGCGAGTTGATCGCAGCGCTTCTCGGTGTGATCTCCTCGCTCCTTCCGCCGGCCCTCCTTCACCTCTGGTCGAGAGCGGCTGGCAGTGACTACGTCTACCGCCTTCTCACGCACGAGAATCTCGCGTTCGAGGCACTCGGGCCCCGCGGGCTCTGGCTGCGGAAGCTCTTCGAGCTCGATCCTCTCCTGCAGGCTCTCACGCTCGTTCTGATCATCGTGTGGATCCGAAGAGCGGCTTCGCTGCGAGCGATGATCCTTCCCGCGCTGGTGACCGTGACGCTTGCCGCGACGTTCGTGATCGCGCTCGGGCAAAGGCCTCTGGAAGCGCATCCGTCGATTCTGATCGCGACGGTCGCCGCGATCGCCCTCAGCCTCTGTTTTCCTGAAGCATCGACGGTCGCAATCACGACCCCGGCCGCGCTGCCCGCACAACGCGATGAAATGGCACTCGACCACACTGCAGTCATCGTGTCTGTGGTCGCAGCCTTCGCTCTGCTCACCGCATCGAGGCAGTTGAGTGCCATGCCGCGGCTCGTCTTTCCATGTCTCGCGCTGTTCGTGCTCGCCATCATCGGCTCGATGCGGCGGGCTCCCGAGCTGCGGATGGAGCTCATCACGAAGTTCATCGCGGTGATCGGTACGATTGCATTTCTGATCGGCCTCGCGGGAATCTACTCTGCGCGATCCGCAGGAGTGCGCGCGGAGCGATTCGCCCGGCAACATTCGGAGATGGCTCGCCTCCACTACGAGAATTTCTACATGCCGCAGGAGAGGACTGTGAACTGTGCCAGGATGGCCCTCCGAAGCGACCACCAGATCGCGATCATCGGCCCGCTCGCCCGCCTCTATCCCGGGATCACGCATGAGGAGGAGCCGTACAAGATCGACCTGATGCGCGGATGTATCGAACAGTTCGACCTCGGCGGCGTGCTCACGGCAGAACAGATGCCGTTCGCCACCCTCTTCTACCGGCCATCGAACGGGGTCGCGTCGGATCGATGATCTGCTCGGGACGTCCTGAACGAGGTGGAAGGGAGGGTGTGAGCTTCCAATGACACTGGCCGTGCCGTCATCCTGAACGAGGGCGGCGGGAGGGTGTGAGTGAAGGATCTGCGATCGGCAGCTGGATGAGACCGCAGATCTTCGCTCACGCCCACCCAGCCACCTCGCTCAGGATGACGGGCCCGAATCGGAATGCTCACCACGCACTCCACGTTCTCCATCACAGATCTTTGAATGGGGGCGCACCGGCTTCGACGGGGATACGTCGGGACTGCGGTCGCATGCCGAGCTGATCGTCTCGTTAAACCAGATCACCCACTGTAATCGCGAACAACAGCGACTACGCACTGGCAGCTTAATTGACTGCCACGCTCCCCGGTTGGTCTCTCACGCCGGCCGGACGAGCGTCATGATGTGAGATACGGGCTCCTGAGCCGCCTCGGCGGGTACCCCGACAAGAAAGGGGCTGGCCTCGCTTCGTTCCGCGCTTTCCCGGAAGTCGCGAGGCGAGATCCAAAGGAAAGCTGAGCATGGAGTGGCCCGGTTGCCACTGTCTTCGGACGCGGGTTCGACTCCCGCCGCCTCCACCAAATCGAGATCGAGAAAACGGCCGAAATCCTGGGAACCATCCAGGCGTTCGGCGTTTTTTTGCCTATCTCGGGGCTTGGCGGGCTCGATCACATCTGACCGATCGCCAGGGTTTGCGGGCACTACCTCGCGGAGAACCGCCCGCGTGCTTGCGAAACTGTGACATTCGCGTCGCCGATTGAGCGCCACCATCCCACCCGGGGCGGGCGCGGGACGCCCGCTCTACCCGCAGCGTTGGTCTGAGCATGCCAAGCACCCGGACGAAGCTATTGCGCTGCGTTGCGGCGTCGCAAGCCCGGCTGCTGTGTCCTTCGCGCAAATGCTGCGTCCCTACGAGGAACCCGCGCAGCCG
>DATKDP010000059.1:0-10219 GCA_035546335.1 Thermoanaerobaculia bacterium
AACTCCCGTCATCCTGAGCGAGGCGGGTGGGTGGGCGTGAGCGAAGGATCTGCGATCGGCAACTGTCTAAGAACACAGATCCTTCACTCACACCCGCACCCCGCCCTCGTTCAGGATGACGGCACGGCCAGTGTCATTGGAAGTGGGCCGGTGGGCGGGGAGGCGAGGGATCTCCCCTCAGGTCCAATATGACCCCGTGAGCATCGCCCTTTCACGATCGCTATGCCCTGCCCCCTCTCGGCGGACCTCCGCGAAAAGTCTCCATGGTATACTCTTTGTAGACACGACAGCCATGAAGACACGCCTGAAGAAATGGGGCAATAGTCTTGCTCTCCGAATCCCGAAGCCGTTCGCCGAGGAGATCCGGTTGGAAGAAGACACGAGTGTCGAGGTTTCCGTGAGCAACGGAAGGCTGATCGTCGTTGCCATCCCCGAGCCCGAGATCACTCTCGAAGCGCTTCTCGCTGCCATCAACAAGAGGAACCTCCACGGAGAGGTGGAAACAGGATCCCGTGTCGGCAACGAAGGCTGGTAGAGCGTCAGGCTATGTCCCGCAGCGCGGTGATGCCGTCTGGTTGACGTTCGACCCGCAAGCAGGACGCGAGCAGGCGGGCAGGAGACCCGCCGTGGTTCTATCGCCGGAAGCATACAATCGAAAGACCGGCCTGGCGCTCTTCAGTCCGATCACGAACAGTGTGAAAGGCTATCCGTTCGAAGTGCTCCTCCCATCCGGCCTTCCCATCGCGGGCGCAGTTCTCAGCGATCACGTGAAGAGCCTCGACTGGCGCGCGCGAAAGGCGCACCTGATCTGCCGGCTTCCGGGCGAGGTCGTGCGCCGGATACTACAACGCGTCGTGCTCCTCCTCGGCTAGGGGCACTGGACCAGCTGATCCGTTCACCAACTCTCGCCGCTCATCTTCGCGGCGTACTTCACGACCTCGATGTAATCGGCGTTGTCTCCGAGGTCGTGCAGCGCCGCGGTGAACAGCTGCGAGGTCAGCGCCAGCATCGGCGTCGCGAGGTGCTGCTCGTGCGCCATCGCCGCAGCGATGCGGATGTCCTTGTCGTGCAGCGCCAGCTTGAACACCAGCGGCCACTCCCCCTCGACAAGGCGCAACGGGAGAAGATTCTCCGACGCGTTGGAACGGCTGCTCGCCGCGTTGGTCGCTTCGAGCGCCGTCTTCACATCAATCCCGAACTTCTTCGCCATCAGCAACCCCTCGGCGGCGATCCAGACGTGTGCGGCCATCATCGAGTTCGTGATCACCTTGATCGCGTGTCCCGATCCGACCGGACCGGCGTGGATGATCTTCCCGGCGAACGGCCGTACGATCGCGGTAGCCCGCGCCACCTCGTCCGCCGTGCCGCCCATCATCACCGACAGCGTCCCTGCCTCGGCGCCCACGATTCCGCCGCTCACCGGCGCGTCGACGAACCCCACGCCTCGCGCCGCGAGGCGCTCCGCCGTTCGAGGACTCTCCACCGGGTCGCCGCTCGTCGCATCGATCCAGAGTGTTCCCGGTCTGAGCGAATCGATGAGAAGGCCGGCGATCTCGCCGACTTCTCTGCTGGTCGGCAGCATCGTGAGAATGACGCTGGCAGCAGCGCACTCTTTCAGATCCGCCGCGACGCGCGTTCCGTTCTCCGCGGCGTGACGCTCGGCGGTCGCACGCGTGCGGTTCCACACCACCACCTCATGCTCTGTCGCCAGATGCCGCGCCATCGGGTAGCCCATGGCGCCGAGACCGATGAATGCGATCTGCATCGCTCAGAGCCTCGCCAGTCCGTCGTACGTCTCCGGACGACGATCGCGGAAGAACTGCCAGACGTTGCGGACTTCGCGGATGGTGTCCAGATCGAGCTCCGCGGTCACCAGCTCGTCCTTGTCTCTCGACGCTTCCGCGAGGAATCGCCCGCGAGGATCGCAGAAGTAGCTCTGCCCGTAGAACTCTCCGATGTTCCACGGAGCCTCGTAGCCGACCCGGTTGATCGCGCCGACGAAATAGGCGTTCGCCACGGCGTGCGCCGGCTGCTCGAGCCGCCAGAGATACTCCGAGAGGCCGGCCACGGTCGCCGAAGGGTTGAAGACGATCTCCGCTCCATTCAGCCCGAGCTGGCGCGCTCCCTCCGGGAAGTGTCGGTCGTAGCAGATGTAGACGCCGACCTTCGCGTACTGCGTGTCGAAGACGGGATACCCGAGGTTGCCGGGCTTGAAGTAGAACTTCTCCCAGAAGCCGGGTGCGCAGTGGGGAATGTGGTTCTTGCGGTACTTGCCGAGGTACGTTCCGTCGGCGTCGATGACGGCTGCGGTGTTGTAGTACACGCCCGGACTATCCTCCTCGTAGATCGGAACGACGATGGCCATGGCGTACCGCTTCGCATATTCCTGCATCAGTCTCGTCGTCGGTCCGTCGGGAATCGGCTCGACCGCGTCGTACCAGCGCGTGTTCTGTTCGGCGCAGAAGTAGGGGCCGGTGAAGATCTCCTGCATCGAGAGGATCTGCACTCCTTCCCGACCCGCCCTGTCGATCAGGGCGAGGTGCTTGTCGATGTTCGCTTCGCGGATCGTCTCGATCTTCTCGTCGGTCGAGCAGGCGTTGGAGGTCTGAATCAGACCGCATTTGACGATTCTCGGCATGCCGTTCTCCTCGGGTCGCCGCATTGGGGGCCGCGGCGGAGTGATCATTCTGCTGCTGGCGGCAGGTCGGGTGCAAGCGGGGATTGTCGATGTCGAGCCATTGAGTGGCCGAAGATTCCGATCTTCGGCCTTGTGACTCACGACTCAGTCAACCATGGGGCACGATCTCGCAAGTGGCCGAAGATTCCGATCTTCGGCCCGGTGACTGACGACTCACTAAACCACGGGTACCATCTCCCAAGTGGCCGAAGATCGGAATCAGAAAATGAGGCGAGCGAGATTCCGTCACCGGGCCAACCGATCGGTCCGGGGATGCCGAATTGCGGCTCAGCGGGCGAAGCTGTTGAACGACGAGAGCTCGACCGGAACCCAGCGTTCGCCGACCTTTGCCATGAGGGTGCCGACGATCCTGCCGCGCATTCGCTCAATCTCACCTGCGGAATGCGAAGTCGATGACTACGGGGAGATGGTCGTGGCCTCGCTGCAGGTCGCGCATCACGTCCGGCGGCCGAAGGCCGACGGTTTCGAGGGCCTCCTCGGGCAGGGATGTCGTGTCGAGCACGAAGCCGTGCACGCGTTCGAGCGATTTGGGAGTGTAGAGCACACGGTCGAGCGCCGCGGGCCGATACGGGGAACCGACCACCTTGAACGTCCACGTTTCAGTGCCCGAAGCGTTCACCCGCGGCTCCGCGTCGCGCAGCACGATCTGACCGTCGACGGCCCACGCCAGCATCGCCGCGACGTGCGGAGCGTTGTCGTCCTCATAGGCGTTGAGGTCCCCCATGAGCAGCACCGGCCGGCCCGCCTCCGAGCGCACCGCGGCGATCGAGTCCAGAAGCGCCGCCGTGTGCTTCAGCCTCGCCCCGCTCTGCCCGCGCGAGTCCATGTGCGTGCAGACCACCGCAAGCTCACGCGTGCCCGTTCCTTCAGGCAGCTCCACGATGGCAACGGCATGGCCGCGGGGACCACGCGTGCCGTGCACGGCCTCGTAACCCGCCAGTGGCCGCAGCGGAAAGCGTGAGGCGATGACGTTGTCACTATGGCCATGCGCCTGCCATCTCGCTTCGTCCAACGGCAGCACCTGGTCGAGCAACTCCGCCACGGCCGCTGCGTTTCGCGGCGGGAATACCTCCTGGATGCAGAGCACGTCGGGCGCGACGGCCCGCAGCACGCGGGCGAAACGGTCGGATCGCGGCTCGATGCCGTCAGGCGGTTGCTCCTGGCTCGGGAAGATCGAATTCGAGCCGGCATTCTGGCTCATGACCCGGATGTGCGCGGGCGAGCCCTTGCCAAGGAAATCCACCTCGCTCGCGCCGGCGTGCGACGCGACGAGGAGGACGACCGCGACGGCGGTCCACACTGCGAGGCCGGTTGCATGGCGATTCCGCAAACCCATCACGACAAGTATAGAGCTGCCGGGGAGTGATCGCTGCCCCGTCTCGAATCCATTGAGCGCTTCTGTTCCTGGTCACTCGATCGTGTGATGACGGTTACGGACATGCAGCGATCGCTGCGCCTGATTGATCGAGCGCTGCAGAATCGGATAGCCTCGACGGAGCCGCAAGGAATCATTACTTCCTTGATTCCGTTTTCGGCGATATGCTCGCAAAACTCACCGCCAAGAACCAGATCACCCTCCCGAAGGAACTGGTCCGCCAGCTCGAGCCGACTGATTATTTCGATGTGCAGCTCGAGAATGGTCGCCTGATCCTGACACCGGTCGTTCCCCAGATGGCCGGGGTCGTCCGAGACAAACTCGAAGCGCTCGGGATAACCGAGGATGACATCGATGCGGCGGTGGCGTGGGCTAGCAAGAAGTCGTGAGGCCGTTGCGCGTCGTTCTCGATACGAACGTCCTCGTGTCGGCCCTGCTGTTCTCCCGCGGCAGGTTTGAGCTGGCTGCGGACCGAGTGGCAGCGTGGCCGCCTCGTTCCTCTCGCATCGCGGGCTACGGTTCTCGAGATTCTGAGGGTTCTCGCTTATCCGAAGTTCCGTCTCTCCGAGCAGGAACGGGAGCTGCTGCTGGCGTGCCATGTTCGACGTACCGAACACGGTTGCCACTCCCGACTGTCGCGACCCCGATGACCTGAAGTTCCTGGCGCTTGCCATCGCGGGAGCAGCAGACGCCCTCGTTACCGGCGACAACGATCTTCTCTCTGTCGAGGTCGAGGCGTTTCGGATCGTTCCGCCAGCGGCACTGTGGGACTGGCTCGATCGCTGACGATCACTCGATATTCGTCGAGGATCTTGGCCCCCGGAAAGCTTCACCGCGCTCCAGAGTCCCCTGCTCACCACCGGCTGTGTTCCATTCACCCCTTCGGGGTGTCCCGACGGTAGTGGGCGATCACCGCATCGACGAGAGCGGCGATCGAAGGGAGCGGCGCTTCGATGCCGATCGGTACGTCGAGGCCGCGGAGAGTCTCGCTGGTCGAGGGGCCGATCGAGGCGACGACCGCGCGATCGAGCAGCGTCGCTTTCTCGTCAGCCCCGAGCCGCTCGAAAAGATTCGTCACCGTGGAGGAGCTGGTGAAGGTGACGCAATCGATCGAGCCGGCGGAGAGCAGCGCTCGCAGCTCGTCCAGCCCCTCGTCCGTCGCCTTCGTTTCATAGGCCACCGCGAGATCGACCCTCCCTCCGCGCCGCCGCAGCTCGTCGATCAGCTCGTCGCGCCCCGCAGCAGCGCGGACGACCGCCGTGCTCACTCCCGACTGATCCTCGGGGAGGAGCGGAAGAAGCGCGGCCGACTGGAACTTCTCCGGAACGAGATCCGCGGCGAGTCCAAGGTTTCGCAGAGCCCCCGCCGTCGTCTCCCCCACCGCGGCGATCTCGAGCCGGGAGAGAGCCCGCGCATCGCGCCCCTTCTCGAACAGCCTCTCGAAGAACGCCGCAACGCCGTTGGTCGAGGTGAAGACCAGACGGTCGTACTCACCGATCCGGTCGATCACCGAATCGAGCGATGCCCAGGAGTCCGACGGCGCCGCGATCTCGACCATCGGAAACTCGAGAACGATCGCTCCCGCATCCTCGAGCAGCCGCCTCAGATCCGACGCCTGCTCCCGGGCGCGTGTGACCACGATGCGCCGCCCGAAGAGCGGACGCTTCTCGAACCATTCGATCGATTCGCGCAGCGCGACGACGCGTCCAACGACCACCAGCGCCGGTGCCGGCAGCTCCGCCTCCTGCACGCGCGCCGCGATCGTCGCCAGTGTCCCTGTGACCGTTCGCTGTTCGGCCGTCGTCGCTTTCGCGATGACCGCCACCGGCATGTGGCTGTTCATTCCGCGCGAGACGAGCTGCTCACAGATCGACGAAAGCCTTCCCAGCCCCATGAGAAAGACGAGCGTCCCCGAGCTCGCAGCGAGCCGTTCCCAGTCGATCCCGCTCGACTCGTCGCTCTCGTGCCCGGTGATCAGACTCACGCTCGTGGCCAGACTGCGGTGCGTCACCGGAATCCCCGCATACGCCGGTCCGGCGATCGCCGACGAGATTCCGGGAACGACCTCGAAGTCGACGCCGTTGCGGCTCAGCTCTTCCGCCTCTTCTCCGCCGCGGCCGAAGACGAAGGGATCTCCTCCCTTGAGTCGAACCACGCGATTTCCCCTCTTCGCTTCGTCGACGAGAATCTGATTCGTCGTCTCCTGCGGCAGGGTGTGGCGGCTCGCCCGCTTTCCCGCATCGACCACGCGCACTCCGGGCGCGATCATGCGGAGAATCGCCGGAGAGACGAGCGCGTCGACGACCACGACATCGGCTTCCTGCAGCAGCTTCGCCGCTTTCAGCGTGAGAAGGGCGGGGTCGCCCGGACCTGCTCCGACGAGAAAGACCTTACCTTCCGGCACGGCGGCTCGCCTCCTCGAGCAGCTCGACCGCTCCCTCGTCGCGCATCCGTCCGGCGGCGCGATCGATGAGCTCGTCCGGTCTCGCTGCCGTTCCCTCTTCGGTGAACCGGACCACGCGCGTGAGGCCGCCATCGGAGAGGAAGACGCGCAGCGTAATGTTCGGATGGTCGATCGCGGCGTGCACGCCGATCGCCGACGTGCAGTCGAGAATCGTCTCGAAGCGCTGGAGCAGACCGCGCTCGATCCGGGCCGCGAGCGCGGCGATCGGGTCGGTGATGCTGCGCGCGACCTCCAGCATCTCGTCGCGGCTCCCCAGCGTCTCGATCGCCACGATGCCCTGGCCCGCCGCCGGGATCATCCGATCGAGCGAGAAGTGCTCGACGATCTCCGCACCGCGTCCGAGACGCGTCAATCCGGCGGCGGCGAGCACGGCACCGTGATAGAGGCCCTGGCGAAGCTTCTCCATTCGTGTGTCGACATTTCCTCGGATTTCCTCGATCCGAACATCGGGAAAATGATGGAGAAGCTGGGCGCGGCGCCGAGGGGAGCTGGTACCGATCACAGCGCCGGCAGGAATCGCGTCCAGTCTCAGTCCGGAGGGTTGCACCCAGGCGTCACGCGGGTCGGCACGCTCGAGAAATCCGGCGAGACGAAATGCCGCGGGGATGACCGACGGAACGTCCTTGAGGCTGTGGACGGCGAAGTCGATCTCCTCGCGTCCGAGCGCCTCTTCGATCTCCTTGATGAAAAGTCCCTTTCCGCCGATCGATGCGAGCGAGACGTCGCGACGGAGATCGCCGGTGGTGCGGATGACCCGCAGCTCCGACTCGAGTCCCTTCTCCGCCAGCCGTGCGGCGACCTGATTCGCCTGCCAGAGCGCGAGCTGGCTGCCGCGCGTTCCGATGCGGATCGGGCGCGTCATCGAAGTCCGAAGATGTTCCGGATCGTCTCGCGAACCGACGCCCCTTCACTCTTCTCTCCATTGGAGGCCGATTCCTTCAGCCGGAGGATGGGGTAGTGAAGGACTTTGTTGATGATTCCGCGCGAGAGGCTCTCGACCGCGGCTCGCTGTTCCGTCGAGATCGGCCCGAGCTTCCGCAGGCACCGCTCCAGCTCGGCCTGCCTCATCTCCTCGAGACGCCCCTGCAGCTCGACGATGGTCGGCACCACTTCCTGGCTCATGAGGCGGCGGAGGAACAGCTCGACTTCTCGTTCGACGATCTCTTCTGCGAGCTCCGCCTTCTGCAGTCGTCGATCGCGGTTGGCGTCGACCACTTGCTGCAGGTCGTCGATGTTGTAGAGATAGGCGCCGTCGACCGACGCGACCGCCGGATCGATGTTGCGCGGCACCGCGAGGTCGATCAGAAAGATACTGCGGCGCCGTCGTGATTCGAGAGCGCGTGCGATCTGATCGGCGGTGATCACGAAGTGGGGCGCGGCCGTGGAGGCGATGACGATGTCGCACGACGCGAGCTGTTGCTCGAGCGCATCGAATCGTACGGCCCCGCCTCGGAAGCGCGATGCGAGCTCGACCGCCCGATCGAAGGATCGATTGGCGACGAAGACGCGCTCGAGTCCGCCGTCCTGCAGGTACTCCGCCGTCGCCTCTCCCATCTCTCCGGCGCCGATGACCAGAACGCGGAGTCCTGCGAGATCGCCGAAGATCTTGCGCGCCAGCTCGACGGCGGCGAACGGCACCGAGACGGCGTGCTCACCGATGCCTGTCTCGGATCGGATCCGCTTCGCGACGTGGAGCGTCGTCTCGTAGAGCTTCTGCAGGGTCGGGTCGAGCGTCTCGAGGTAGCTCGCCTGATGGTAGGAGGAGCGCACCTGCCCGCCGATCTGCGGCTCGCCGACGATCATCGAATCGAGTCCCGCGGCGACGCGGAAGAGATGCCGGATGACGTCGGCATGGCGCAGCACATAGAGATGTCGCTCGATCTCGGCAGCGGAGAGGCCGGCCCGGCTGGAGAGGAGCGCCACGAGCGGCTCGACGACATCGTCGTGGGAGGCCGAGACGAGAATCTCGACTCGATTGCAGGTCGAAAGGATCGTCGCACCGCTGACGCCCTCGCCGCCGCGAACCAGAGCGAGGATGTCAGCCGACTCCCGTTCCGAGACGCTCACCCTCTCCCGCACCTCGACGGGCGCAGTCTTGTGATTCACTCCGATCAGGACCAGGGACATCGCCGAGTCGCCGCCTTACATCGCACCTTGCAAGTTTTTATCAGAAAACATCATTCCCCGAACGTTCGCCGTCACCTCACTCCGTGCTCTTCGTCACACCGGGGAGCTCATCCATGCTGAATCCCGAAGATGGCCACGAGGATCGAGACGAATGCCGCAGCGCCGACCACCGCGTTCTTCTGCGTCCGGTACGTCCCGCTGACATGCGCCTGCACCAGGACCGCGAAGAGAACCCAGGCCACGAGCGCTCCGATCTCCTTGGCTCGAAGCGAAAACACTCCCGGCGAGGTGCGATACGCCCAGAGGACTCCCGCGAGAAGGCCGATGGTGTAGATCGCGAACCCGATCGACAGAGCCCGATAGCTGACCAGCTCGCAGACGCGGAGACTGGGGATCCAGTCGTACAGCCGCCCGCGGTGCTTCATCTTCAGCGCGCGCTCCTGAATCTGCGCGAGGATCATGAACGCCAGGCCGATCAGCAGACCGGCGATTCCGACCGTCGTGAGCAGCAGATGCGAGGTGAACAGATTCGATCTCTGCGCTTCGTCGAGATGTGCGAACGGCTCTCCGACGACGAGGCTGATGCTCAGAAGCATCAGGACCAGAGGGTAGACGAAGAAGGCCGCCGCATGGACGCGATAGCGGATGAAGAGAAACAGCTCCACCAGGAGGATCGTCCATCCGATGAATGCCGCGGTCTCCGGAAGATTCGTCAGAGGCGGATGGCCCGTCCGCGTACAGATCACGCCGATCCACACCGTGTGCGCGACGAATCCTGCGACCATGCTGACCAGGGCGATGTGCTGGAGCCTGCGGCTGCGGAGCATCAGCGAGAGGAGGACCGCGAGGGTTCCGAGAAGGTAGAAGAGCGAGGCGATGTAGAGGGCTGGCATGGCTGCGTCGTGGCGCGGCCTTCGCGGCCCGCGCGCTCATTAGATCGCCTTCACGCTAGCCGAGTCAAAGCACGACGCTCGGTGTCGCAGGTCACGGATGTCGTGTGTCGTGACCAGGGGCGCCATCCCCCGTCATCCTGAGCGAGACGGATGGGTGGGTGTGAGCGAAGGATCAGCGTTCTCAGACAGTTGCCGATCGCGGCTCCTTCACTCACACACTCCTCCCTCCTCGTTCAGAGAGGAAAAAATGGGAGCGGTTCGAAAAGGAGATTGGCGCTTCCTGCCTGAGCAGAATCTGAGCTCGAAGCTCTATCGACGCCCCGGGGCAATTGATCTCGAACCCGGTATTTCGATCATTCGTAACCGCTCCCGGCTGCAAGCATATCGCTGACCGAGCGTCAGATCAATTCCGGATGTCGTGACGATGATGGCGGGAGTGTCGTCCCCCTCGCAGTCCTACCCAAAAAATATTTGAAAATTCGAGAGTCAAAGGCCGGGCTCGGGCGCGGGCGCGGGCTCGGGAAAGGCGCCGGTTGCCTGCTTCGGGACTGAACCTGGTCGGAGTTGAGTATCTCGGTTCTCCGCATGACCACAAGGCCTTTCTCGACCGCATCGCACAGATACTGACCAAATTGATCAAATCCCGGCGCCCAACCGAGTGA
>DATKDP010000060.1:0-71729 GCA_035546335.1 Thermoanaerobaculia bacterium
AATCCCGTTTGCTCCCCACGCTTTCGCGCCTCAGCGTCAGTTCCGGTCCAGCGAGCCGCCTTCGCCACTGGTGTTCCTCCCAATATCTACGCATTTCACCGCTACACTGGGAATTCCACTCGCCTCTCCCGGACTCAAGCCAAGCAGTTTGGAGGGCAGTTCCTCGGTTGAGCCGAGGGATTTCACCTTCCACTTGCCAGGCCGCCTACGCGCCCTTTACGCCCAATAATTCCGAATAACGCTTGCCCCCTCTGTATTACCGCGGCTGCTGGCACAGAGTTAGCCGGGGCTTCCTCTGCGGGTACCGTCAGAGCTCCGGGGTATTCGCCCGAAGCCGTTCTTCCCCGCTGACAGGAGTTTACAACCCAAAGGCTTTCATCCTCCACGCGGCGTTGCTGCGTCAGGCTTTCGCCCATTGCGCAAAATTCCCCACTGCTGCCTCCCGTAGGAGTCTGGACCGTGTCTCAGTTCCAGTGTGGCCGATCACCCTCTCAGGCCGGCTACCGATCGTCGCCTTGGTGAGCCATTACCTCACCAACAAGCTAATCGGACGCGGACCCCTCTCCAGGCGAGAGCCTTGCGGCCCCCTTTGATCTTTCGATGTCATGCGGTATTAGCCCGAGTTTCCCCGGGTTATCCCCCACCCTGAGGCAGGTTATCCACGCGTTACTCACCCGTTCGCCGCTCGACTCGGGGGTTGCCCCCCGGCCTCGCTCGACTTGCATGTGTAAGGCACGCCGCCAGCGTTCATTCTGAGCCAGGATCAAACTCTCCAGTTTTATCTGTCGGCCTTCCGGCCAATTCGAGTCTGATTTCTGACATCAGCCATGACGACTGATGCTATTCGGATACTTCAATGTTCAGGCTCGCGCTCGCACGAATGCTCTCGCATCCGGCGCTCGCGATCCCTCAAAGAAATCACGTTTGCCTTGCTTGCTCCTATTCAGTTTTCAAAGAACCGACTCCGCGGAAGGGCCGTCAGATTGCCAGACCCCCCCGTCGATGTCAAGCGAAATTCCTCCCCGCTTCCACCACGTTCTCAACCCGTTGCGCGCGGAAAAATTTCGCCGTCCACCGTTGCGTGCGCTTCGCCCTCACACGCCGTTTCTGCTCGAAAGATCAGCCCGGATCAACTACCGAAGGGACATTGACGATACGCCGACCCGGCTCGCTTGTCAACTCCGGTCTCAGAGCGGCGGGACTCATGATAACGAGTTACCGTGTATCATTATTCCGACGCATTCTCGTGAGCTGTCCGGCTCGTGCCCCCACTCCCGCCCGCCTCCCCGCCGAATGGTCAGGACCCGCTCACAACAACGCCGCTCGACCATTATTCCACCGCCCCCGTGGTGGCGCTCCGCGCTCCACCACCGGCTGGATTCCCGTCACCCCTTCGGGGTGCCCCCCCACGCCTTCGTAGGTCGTCCGTCCACCCCGGTGGTGGCGCTCCGCGCTCACCACCGGCTGGATTCCCATCACCCCTTCGGGGTGCCCCCGCGCCCTTCGTACGTCGTCCGTCCACCCCGGTGGTGGCGCTTCGCGCTCACCACCGGCTGGATTCCTATCACCCCTTCGGGGTGCCCCCGCCCTTCCCTCTTCACTCTTCATTCACTCATCACGCCAGGAATCTTTCGACAATAGAATGGTTGAATTCCGCACGGAGAAGCGCAGAAACGATGCAGCGTCGAGCACGACAGATCCGAATCGGCAGCCTGAACATCGGCGGCGATCAACCGATCGCCGTCCAGTCGATGACCGCCACGAAAACTCAGGACATCCCGGCGACTCTCCGTCAGGTCGAGCTCCTCGAGCGTGCCGGTGCCGATCTCATCCGCATCGCCATCGACACGCCGAAGGACGTGGAGGCGCTCCGGACGATCAGAAACGAAAGCGCGGCCAATCTCGTCGTCGACCTGCAGGAGAACTACAAGCTCGCCGCGAAGGTCGCTCCTTTCGTACAGAAGCTTCGCTACAATCCCGGACACCTCTATCACCTCGACCGCCAGCATCCGGTCGAAGAGAAGGTCCGCTATCTGGTCGACGTGGCGAAGGAGCACGACTGCGCGATCCGGATCGGAGTCAACTGCGGCTCGGTCGATCCGGAGAAGCTGAAAAAGTTCGACCGAGACGACTCGATCGGCCCGATGATCGAGTCGGCCGCAGATCACTGCCGGCTTCTGGATGAGCTGGGATTCGACCGCTACTGCGTTTCGCTCAAGGATTCCGATCCGAACAAGGTCATCGACGCCAACATCCGTTTCGCAGAGACTCGCCCCGACGTGCCCCTGCACCTCGGCGTCACCGAAGCCGGCATGCCGCCCGAAGGGGTGATCAAGACGCGGGTCGCCTTCGAGCAGCTGATCACGCGGGGCATCGGCGACACGATCCGCGTCTCGCTGACGCTCCCATTCGAGCGAAAGGGAGAGGAGGTCGCCGTCGGCCGGCAGATCCTCGACGACATCGCAAAGGGCCGTTTCCGCTCCGTGCCGCGGTTCGAGCAAAAGGGACTGAATATCATCAGTTGCCCTTCGTGCTCCCGCGTGGAGAACGAGGCATTCATCGAGCTGGCCGAGGATGTCCGGCGTGTCACCGAGTATGCGAAGGAGCATGCGATCACCATCGCCGTGATGGGATGCCGGGTGAACGGCCCCGGCGAGACCGACGATGCGGACCTGGGGATGTGGTGTGCGCCGAGCTTCGTGAATCTGAAGAAGGGTGAGCTGTCGCTCGGACAGTTCCGCTACGACGAGATCCTCGGACGCCTCCGGCTCGAGCTCGACCGGCTGATCGCCGAGCGCACCTCGGCCGCGGCGGTGAATTGAGGTGAACTGGTTGCAACGCCTCCGTTATCTCGTTCTCTCCGCGATCGTCATCGCGCTCGACGCCTTCACGAAATCGATGGTGATCGAGCGGATCCCTCTTCACACCTCGATTCCCGTGATCGCCGACTTCTTCCAGCTCGTGCATGTGCGCAACACCGGTGCGGCATTCGGAATCGGGGCGAACGCGTCGTCCCCGCTGGTTCCGCTTCTTCTCAATTTCGGCGCCATCGCCGTTTTCATTCTCGTCGTCGTTTATTCGTTTCGCACGGCGGTTGATGACCGGCTCCTGCAGATCGGTCTCCATCTCATTCTCGGCGGCGCGCTCGGAAATCTCATCGACCGCTTTCGATTCGGATCCGTCGTCGATTTCCTCGACGTCTACGTCACGATCGGCGGCCGTGAGCACCACTGGCCGGCCTTCAATGTCGCCGATTCTGCGATCTGCATCGGGATCGGGCTGCTGTTTCTCGACATGTGGAGAAAGCCTTCTACGACTCCAGAGGCGGCCTGACGTCCGGCGCACGGCTTCCGACGAGTATCGATCGAACGTCCGGCAGGATCGATGCGAGCGCGACGAACAGCAGAGGTAGAGTGAAGTGGCTCACCAGACGCTCCCACGACCATCGCAATTGCCATTCGATCGTGTGGGGCGTGATCAGATACGCTCCCACGTAGACGATGAACTGGAAGACGACGACCACGACCAGGAATCGTTCCTTCACGACACGGTGGATTCCGATGATCATGGCGATGGTCAGACCTGCCCAGAGGAGCGGCTTGCCCGTCACGTGCGTGCCGAGCGGGCCGAAGAAGAGGTGAGGATTTCTCAGATGGTATAGAAGGCGCGTCGCGACTCCTTCCGCCGCCAGGTCGCTTCCGAGCCCATGCCAGGTGCGCAGCGCGATCCAACCGGCGCCCATCAACCAAGCCGGCCATAGCAGCCGAAGATTCCGTACGGGCGACGGCGATGAAACCGCCAGCGCGATCGCAACACCGGCGAGGAGAGCCACTCCCTCCGTCTTCAGAAGCGCGGCAAACCCGAGAAAGATCGCTCCTGAGAAAAGAGATCGTTCGCTTCCTGTTCGGAGGCCTTCACGGACGTGAAGCAGTCCGGCCATTGCGTAGACGACCAGCGGCCCGTCCGCAAGCCCGACCCACGGCGTCAGTACTGATGAGAGGCATGCGAGAACTGCCAGCGCCGCCAGCAGCGCCGACTTCGCCTCGTGCCGGAACGAAGCGGCGAGGATCGGTATCGCCGCAGCAGCGATGGCCACGTAGAGGAGTCCGAGCCACCGATCGTCCCACTCGCCACGGACCAGCGCGAAATAATCGAAGATCAGCGGGAGAAGGAGGGGGTAGTCGGCATGTGTGGCGCGATACCACGCACCGTGCAGAAAGCCCCAGTCGACGCCTTTCTGTTCCCAGAAGATCATCCCCTTCAGACCCCAGTTCGCGATGAAGTCAAACTCGGGAAACGGGCCGACCGTCGCGAACAGCGCGTAGCCGGTCACAGCGACCGCGATCAGGACGTAGACCGCCACCGCCGCAGCGCGATGTGCGAACGTCTCTGTCGGTTCGATCGCTGCCGGTACTCTCCTCTCGCCCTTCCACCACCAGATCCATCCGGCGAGGGAAAGACAGCCGGCCGGCAATCCGAAGCTCCAGGGCGACCAGGCAATCTCGCACAGAGACAACGCGAGCAGAAGCAGAGCGCTCATTCCGAGGCCGAGAAGGAGGCCTTCGGCGATCACCACGGCGCTCCCTCTCGTCGGGTCGAGGCGTCGCGCCCACGGCACACCGAGGAGGGCTGCGAGGGCCAGCGCCAGGAGCGACGCAGTCACGGGACCCTCCGCGCAACGACTCCATGCTCCCCCGACCAGATCGTCTCGAACTCCGGGAACGGAATCCCTCCCCGGTAGCTCACGATCACATCGGCATCGCGAAGTGCCTCCGGCCGGAAGCGATCGTCAGGTCCGACGAGAGGAACGACCCTCCGCCCCGCCAGCAGATACATCGACCGTGCATAGGCGTATTCGTACCCCTCGTCCCATCGCATTCCCGGTACGAGAAGCGCAATGCGCTCTTCAGCTCTCGTGATCGACCGAGCCTCGACGAGAAAGGCCCGAAATCCCGGCAATTTCCGATATGGAAGCTCGACGAAACGGGTATGCATCGATACGCGGTCGATCCGGAAAATCTCGAGGTAGAAAGGCTCGAAACCGCCGGCGATGATCGCGAGAAGGGCCGCAGTCGCCAGGGCCGGCCTCCAGTGCCGGCGCTGTGACGAATCCCCATGGTGCGGCGCTCTCATGCCTGACTTCGCGATGACTGCCACCCGGCCCGCGCTCGGACGAGCGCCACGGGTCAGACGTTGATCTCCGGCACACTGCCTTCGATGATGAGCTTCGGCTCGGTGATCGCCTGGACCTCCTCGGCGGTTGCTCCGGGAGCCAGCTCGACGAGTCGGAGTCCTTCGGGCTCCACATCGATCACAGCGAAGTCCGTGATGATCCGATTCACGCAGCGAACGCCGGTCAGCGGCAGATCGCATCGCTCGAGAATCTTCCTGCCGCCTTTTTTGGTGACATGCTCCATGGTGACGATGAGCCGCCTGGCGGAGGCGACGAGATCCATCGCTCCCCCCATCCCCTTGACCATGGCACCGGGAACCATCCAGTTGGCGATGTCACCCTGGGCGGAGACCTGCATCGCGCCGAGGATCGAGAGATCGATTTTGCCGCCGCGAATCATGCCGAAGGAATCGGAGGAGGAGAAGAACGAGGCGCCGGGAAGGATGGTGACTGTCTGTTTGCCGGCATTGATGAGATCGGGATCGACCTCTGCTTCGGCCGGAAAAGGGCCGAGCCCGAGAATGCCGTTTTCCGACTGGAGGATGACGTCCATTCCCGCCGGAATGTAGTTGGCGACCAGTGTCGGCATCCCGATTCCGAGGTTCACATAGTAGCCGTCCCGAAGCTCCTGCGCGGCTCGTCTCACGATCTGTTCACGGGTGAGTGGCATCGTTCCTCCCGTCAGCTTTTCCGCACAGTCCTCTGCTCGATTCGCTTCACGCGCGGGGCGACCACCAACCGATGAACGAAGATTCCTGGTGTGTGAACCCAATCGGGATCGAGCTCGCCCGGCTCGACCAGCTCCTCGACCTCCGCAATGCAGATCCTCCCCGCGGTTGCCGCCATCGGATTGAAATTCCGCGCGCTCCGGCGGTAGACGAGATTGCCGAAGCGATCGCCTTTCCACGCGGCGACGAGGGAGAAATCACCGACCATCCCGCGCTCCATCACGTAGTGCTTCCCCTCGAATTCGCGCGTCTCCTTCCCTTCGGCGACGACCGTACCGTAGCCGGCAGGAGTGAAGAATGCCGGAATACCGGCGCCACCACTTCTCATCCGCTCTGCGAGCGTGCCCTGAGGAACGAACTCGACCTCCAGCTCGCCGGCGAGAAACTGGCGCTCGAACTCCGCGTTTTCACCGACATAGGACGAAACCATCTTCCGGATCTGGCGAGTCTGCAACAGCAGCCCGAGGCCCCAGTCATCCACGCCGGCATTGTTCGACACGCATGTGAGGTTCCTCACACCGCTCTCGACCAGCGCCGCGATGAGGTTCTCGGGGATGCCGCAGAGGCCGAATCCTCCGACGATGAGAGTCGCTCCGTCAGTGATGTCGTGAACGGCCTCAGAGGGAGAGGCGACGAGCTTGTTGATCACGCTTCCTCCGTCGAAGTAATCGCGAACCGCGGCGGAACGATATCAGACCGTCCGAGAATCGGGAAGGCGAAGCAGCAACAGCGCCCTCACGCACATTGCTTTCACGTCACCGTGGCACCGGGTGGTCAAAGGGTGCCTGCGATCTCGTGCTGACTCCGAGAGCCGGCGCGAGCTGAGTGAAGGCGAGAAACGCCAGAGGAAGAACGATCAGGTTGAGCACGCGTTCCCACGAGGTCTCCAGATGCCAGGCGAGTGAGTACGGCGTGATCATGTAGACGCCGATGTACGCCAGGAATTGGAGCGCAACAACCGAGGCGAGTAGGCGTTCGTCGCGGAGAACGATACGGATCCGAGCGAGAATCGCAACCAATGCTCCGATCCAGAAAAGGCGTTTGCCCAGAGGATTGCCCATGACTGCCTCGATGAAGATCGGCAACTCACGCAGATGGAGCAGGAGACGATCGATCGGACCGTCGGTCAGCAGCTCGCTTCGGAATCCCATCACCCTCTGTACCACGAGCCATGACCCGACGATCGCGATCGCCGGGAGCAGAACCTCGAAGGGCCGAGCACGGCCGCGGCGCGTTGCGAAATATCCGACCATGGCGGCCGCCACGATCGCCAGCCCTTCGTTCTTCATCAGTCCGGCAAAGCCGAGCAGCACGGAACCGAGAACGATCGATGATCGGTCATCGAGCCGAAGGCCCCGACGGAGAAAGAGAGCTCCGGAAGTCCCGTACGCGATCAGCGGTCCCTCGGCCATCCCGACCCACGGGACGAGAGCTGCGGGCATCATCGCCAGCGCGGCGAAGCGCCCGAAGTACGGCGAATCGAGCTCCTCGAGCAGGACTCCACGAATCACCAGAACGACCCCGGCGGCGATGGCAACGAACAACAAGCCGATCCAGCGGTCGTCCCAGCCTCCCTGGAGAACCCAAACGCCGTCGAGCATCAAGGGAAGGTGGAGGGGGTAGTCGACGTGTGCATCGATGTTCAACGGGTCGTGCAGAAAATCCCAGTCGATTCCTCGAGCATGCCAGAACGCCCGCGCCTTCAGGCCCCACAACACGATGAAGTCATACTGCGGATTGGGCGCGATGGTCGCGTAGATGGCATATCCCCACAAGGTCAACAGAATGGTCGCGTCGATGGCCATCGCCCACGACGGGAGTCCCATTCGGGGCAGCAGTCCGTCAAGCTCCGTCGCAATGATGCTTCGGCGCGAGAGCGCTACTGCAGCGGTGATCACGACGAGTGAGACGAGAAGCACGGAGCGCGACCAGGGAATGTGAAGGAGCGAGAGCAGAAACATCGTGAAGCCGATGAGCGAGATTCCGAGCAGCAGAGAAATGCCGAAAAACATGCCCGGACGCACCCGCAGGCCGAATGCGGCCGTCAGGACGATGCCGAACATGAGCGCGATGAGAAGCGCCAGCACGGTTCCGATCACCGACTTCTCCTGAGGAGTGTACCGTTCGCATCTCGCCAGACGACCGTGAACCCCTCGATCGCCGGTGCGCCGTGCCAGGCAGCGACCCATTCGGCCTGCCGCAGCGACTCGACGAGAGGACGATCATCTCTGCCCAGGAGCGGAATCGGCTTGCGTCCGGCAAGCAGATACTGGGCCCGGCAGAATGCGTAGCCATAGCCGCCGAACCACTGTCGCATCGGCACCCAGATAGCGATCGTCTCACCTTCGTCGGTGCGCGCCCGTACCTCCTCGAGGAACGATCGGTAGCCGGGCATGCGAGAGTAGGAAAGCTCCGTCAACCAGGCCGAGAGCCGAGGCCGATCGACCGTGAACATCTTCCAGTAGTAGGGCTCGAACAGGCCAACGAGCATGCTGATGAAGACCACCTGCGCAAGCAGCCGCCGGAGCGTCATCACCGGTCAGATCATCTCGACGATCATTGCAGTCGCTTCGCCGCCGCCATTGCAGATCGAAGCGAGCCCGCGCCTGAGACCCTGCTGCTGGAGCGCGTGCACGAGGGTCACGAGAATCCTCGCCCCGCTCGAGCCGATCGGATGCCCGAGGGCCACCGCACCGCCGTTCACATTGAGCTTCTCGTGTGGAATGTTCGCATCTTTCATCGCCGCGAGCGCCACAGCAGCAAATGCCTCGTTGACCTCGAACAGATCGATCTCGCCGGCGCCGAGGCCGGCTTTGTCGAGCACGCTCTGGATCGCGAAGCCGGGAGCGGTCGTGAACCACTCCGGCTCCTGGGAATGGGTGGACTGGGCGACGATCCTGGCCATCGGTTTGAGCCCCCTCGCTTCGGCGTATTCGGCGGACGAGACCACCAGCGCCGCGGCGCCATCGCTGATCTTCGAGGAGTTGGCAGCGGTCACCGATCCATCCTTCTGAAAAGCGGGCTTGAGGGACGGCATCTTCTCCAGCGGAGCGGCAAAGGGCTCTTCGTCGTCGATCACGACCGACTTTCCCTTCTTCCCCTCGATCTCGACGACGGCGATCTCCCGCTTGAATTTCCCGCTCTGAACCGCGTTTTGAGCGCGCTTGTACGACTCGAGGGCGAAGTCGTCCTGCTCCTGCCGGCTGAAGTCGTACTTCGCAACGCAGGTTTCCGCGCATGTCCCCATGTGCTTGTCACCATAAGGATCCCAGAGCCCATCGTGGATCATCAGATCGACGATCTTCCCGTTGCCCATTCGATACCCGGTTCTCGCCTGCTGAAGCACATAGGGAGCGTTCGACATCGACTCCATTCCCCCGGCAACAGCAACCTGATACTCACCGCACCGGATGTCGTTGACGGCGAACATGACCGACTTCAGACCCGATCCGCACACCTTGTTCACCGTCACGGCGCCGGCGCTGACCGGAATCTCCGCGCCGATGGCGGCCTGCCGCGCAGGGGCCTGGCCGATGCCTCCCTGCAGAACGTTTCCCATCAGCACGTTCTCGACCTGATCCGGTCCGATTCCTGCGGTCTCCAGGGCACAGCGGATGGCGACCGATCCGAGCTTCGGAGCCGAGAGCGCGGACAGAGAACCGAGAAACGAGCCGATCGGTGTTCGCGCTGCCCCGAGGATGACGATCTCTTTCATGGTTTTGTCTCCACGTCGAGTTTCGATGGCTGGTGCCGCGTCGAGGCTGTTTCACCGCAACAATCTCGATGCGGCATTAGTCTATATCAGGTCGAACGGAGTCGCCCTTTCGGGAATACGTCCATCGCGTCGAGGTTTGTTCCCGGAGGTCCCGCCCGCCGCGCTGGGCATTCCGACCCTTCTGCTATGATCCCATTCATCACGCTCACGAGGTGCCTTCATGTCGATTTCCACCGTCACTGACCGAAGGATTCACATCCAGGCTTCGGATGTCCACAGCGTCCTGTCGCGGCACATGCTCGCCGACGGCTACGACATGGTCATGGACCTGCGCAAATCGAAGGGCTCGTGGCTCTTCGATTCGCGTCGCGGCCGAATGGTGCTCGATTTCTTCTCCAACTTCGCCTCCTGCCCGATCGGCTACAACCACCCGCGACTCGACAATCCGGAGTTTCGCGAGCGGATCGCGGAGGCCGCACTCAACAAGCCGGCGAACTCCGACATCTACACCATCCAGATGGCGGAGTTCGTGGAGACGTTCGCACGCCTCGCACTCCCGCCGTCGCTGAACAAGCACCTCTTCTTCATCGAAGGGGGAGCACTGGCAATCGAGAACGCCCTCAAGACGGCATTCGACTGGAAGATCCGGAAGAACCTCGGAAAGGGATCGAAGGAAGAGCGCGGAACGCAGATCATGCATCTGCGCGAGGCGTTTCATGGACGTTCGGGCTACACCCTCTCGCTCACGAATACGGCCGATTCGCGCAAGACGGACTATTTCCCGAAATTCGACTGGCCGAGAATCCCGAATCCGAAGATCCATTTCCCGGCGACTGCGGCGGCTCTCGAGCTGGTCGCTACGGCGGAAACAGAGGCGCTCGAGCTGGCGAAGAAGTACCTCGCCGAGCGGAAGGACGACATCGCAGCGTTCATTCTCGAGCCGATCCAGGGAGAGGGAGGAGACAACCATTTCCGCCCGGAGTTCTTCGCCGCGGTCCGCCAGCTCTGTGACGAGAACGACATGCTCCTGATCTTCGACGAGATCCAGTCCGGCACCGGCCTGACGGGAAAAATGTGGGCGTTTCAGCATTTCGGAGTCGAGCCGGACATCGTTGCCTTCGGTAAGAAGACGCAGGTCTGCGGATTCGCGGCGAACGAGCGGATCTTCGACATCGAAAAGAACGTCTTCACCGTCTCCTCGCGCATCAATTCCACGTGGGGCGGCAACCTGACCGACATGGTCCGCTCACAGCGCTATTTCGAGATCATCGACGAGGAAGGGCTGATCCAGAATGCTGCGACCGTCGGCGAATACTTCCTCGGCGAGCTCGAACGCTTCGGAGCTCAGTTTCCCGAGCTGGTGTCCAACGTCCGCGGCCGAGGTCTCATGGCGGCATTCGATCTGCCGAACGGTGACATCCGCGACAAGGCGATCAGGGCGATGGGCGAGCAGGATCTTCTGGTGCTCGCCTCCGGGCACCGCTCGATCCGTTTTCGCCCGGCGCTGAACCTCAGCCGTGAAGATGCCGGTGAAGGCATCCGCCGGATCGAGAAGTCACTGCGGCAGGTCGCCTGAGCCGTGCACTCGTAACCTCCGAGAGTCATCGGGCACGTTGACCGGAAACGGAGGCCGATCGCAGCAGGAGCGTGACCGCCGCCATGACGCCCAGGATGATTCCGACCGGTTCGAGAATGCGCCCCCACGAATGCTCGATGTGGATACGAAGGACTCGGCGCCCGGCCAGATCGTAGGCAGCCTGAAGATAGAGATATGGGTACCCATCTTCCCATGTGCGCATCGGCAGCAGCACGACGGCCACGCTCTGACCCTCGGCGATCCTCAGCCGAGCTGTCTGGAGAAACCTGCGGTACTCCGCTGGAACGGGGTCTTCCCAGCCGAAAGAAAGCCAATGCGAAGGAACGAGTGCGCGAATCAGGGAAGGTCGAAATCCCGCCACTGCGATCACGAAGAGAACGACGAGGATCGCAAAACGCCGCCTCGTATCATCGGACAAGCTCACCACGCGACCGAAATGGTAGCAGAGGGTGACAGTCGAGTGAGGGAACCGTGCAGGGGGTCAGATGGGCGAGATCATTTCGCCGTTGCAACGGCTTCCGGCGACGGCTCTTCGTGCCAGTTGGTGTGGGGCTGGCGATTGAGCACCAGATAGTGCCAGATCAGCTCTCCGTAGCCGTGCATCACGATTCCTCGTTCCCGATAGAAGGGGAGCAGCAGTTTCTGCAACCGCGGTAGATTGTAGAAGGGCACCGACGGAAAGTAGTGATGCTCGAGGTGGTAATTCGAAAAAAGGTAGACGAAATCCCAGAACCAGGAGCCGCGCATCAGGGTGGACCACTTCGCCGGATCGGTAGGATCGACATCGTAGTGCTGGCCGAGGCGATTGAGGGCGAAAGCCACCGGGAAGATGAAAAAGTACGGTACGAGATAGGCCTTCCAGGCGATCATCCATCCGAAGAACCAGACGATGAATCCGAGTAGAGCGAGATGCAGGATGATCGTGGCTGTCCGCTCTCGCGCGATCGCCCGCTTCAGTTCGGCCGGATAGGTCTGCCCTTCCTGCTTTGCCGCCCTGAAGTAGATCGGAAACAGCGCCGGAGTGAAGTAGAGCAATTTCAGCCAGCGCGCATTGATCTTCGGCGACAGGTGATGCCGTTTCGGATCCTCGTCATCCGACCCGAGAGCGGCATGATGGTCGAGATGCCAGCGGGTGAACTGCATTGCCGAGATGCCGCTGGGAACGGCGTAGACGATTCCGAGGATACGGTTCCAACGATCGCTCACCTCGCCGAGGGCGGCCCGATGGACAACCTCATGGAGAAGAATCGTGCAGTTGAAGATGGCGAAGCCGGAGACGAGGGCGAAGGGGAGCCAGAGAAACCACCGATCGAGCAGTACGATCGCCGCGGTGGACCCTGCCAGCGCCGCAAAAAGGCAGAGCGCGATGAACAGATGCAGCATTGGGCGCTTTCGATGCAACAGACGCAGCTCTTCGACGGGGACGAAGCGTCCCAGCTCGCTGCGCAGCGAGACGGTATGATCGGCGTAGTAGCGGCTTCCGGTCATTCGACGCACGATTCAACAGGAGCCCCGCGATGAATATTCGTAGGCGAAGCGCAGCGGTCGAGCACGAGATGAATCAGGCTGCCATCGACCGCGGCGACTTACCTGATTCATCGGAAGGCCATCGGCCCGGCCTCCCGTTTCATGGCGGTCAGCGTGGCCGGCGGATATAATGAAATCGAATCGTTCCTGAACGCGCTTTCGGAGGGCCGATGCCGGTGGCGGGAGTGCCGGCCGCAAACGAGCGCGAGGTCGTTCTAGCGGTCGACGACAACGAACAGAACCTCCAGTTGCTCGAAGAGTATCTCTGGCAGTGGGGGTACGACGTGGTTCTGGCCCGCGACGGGCGGGAAGCGCTCGATCTCTTTCCGCAGGTCAATCCCGCGCTCATCGTCCTCGACGTGATGATGCCGAACATGGACGGCTACGAGGCGTGCGCGCGAATCAAAGCGACTGCGCAGGGACGGCGCATTCCGATCGTGATGCTCACGGCGCTGACCGGAACCGAAGACAAGATCCGCGCACTCGAGTCGGGAGCGGACGACTTCCTCAACAAGCCGATCAACAAGGAGGAACTGCGGACCCGCATCCGCTCACTGTTGAAAATCAGAAGCCTCCGAAAAGAGCTCGACTCCGGCGAAAACATCATCGTGAGCCTCACGTCTGCGCTGGGAAACAAGGATCCGCGCAGCGGCGGGCACATCCATCGCGTCGCCTCCTACAGCGCACAGTTGTGCGACAAGCTGAAGATGTCCTCCGACGATCGGGAAACGATCATCAAGGCAGCACTCCTTCACGACGTGGGGATGATCGGTGTACCTGATCAGATTCTTCTAAAAGGCGACCCTCTGACTCGAGATGAAGAAGAGCGCATGCGCGAACATGCAGCCATGGGAGCTTCGATTCTCTCGCCTCTCATCACCTTCCGTCAGTTCATCCCCGCGGTGCGCTGGCATCACGAAAGGGCGGATGGAAGGGGATATCCCGATGGATTGACCGAGTCCGAAATTCCCATCGACGCGCAGATCGTCGGCATCGCGAACCGCTTCGACGAGATTCGTCACGGCGAGGTCGTTCTCGGTCTCGGCGACGCGCTCGACCTGTTGACCGGGGAAGCGAAACGGGGCGCCTTTTCCGAATCCCTCGTCGAAGCGTTCGTTGCGGCAATCTCCGACGAGCCGCTGAAGCGATCGCCGGGCCCCATCGCCATTCCGAAACGAAAGCCCCGGCCTCGCGTTCTGTGCGTGGATGACAGCAGGTACAACCGGGAACTGGTCGCCGCCGCCCTGGCGGACGAAGGGCTCGAAGTCGTGCAGGCGGAAAACGGCATCGAGGCGGTGCGCAGGGTCGAAGAGGAAGGGATCGACGTCGTTCTCCTCGATCTCGTGATGCCCGATCAGGACGGCGAGGAAACACTGAGCGCTCTACGCGCCGATCCACGATACGAGTTTCTTCCGATCATCGTTCTGACGGCTCACCGCAACAGCGAGCTGCGGCAGCAGGCAATCGTCGCCGGTGCGGATGACTTTCTAAGCTATCCACTCAATCGACTGGAACTGACGACGCGAATCAACTCGCTGCTTCGAATCAAAGACTTTCACAGCGACCTCGAAGAGAGTCAGAATGTGATCTGCGCCCTGGCGCTCGCCATCGAGGCCAAGGACTCGTATACGCGCGGACACTCGCAGCGGGTGGGAGATCTCGCTCACTCGTTCTCTCTCCATCTCGGTTTCGCCCCGCAGATGGCGGAGCTGATCCGGACCGCCGGACTTCTGCACGACATCGGAAAGATCGCGGTTCCGGAATCGCTCCTCAACAAGCGCGGCCCGCTGACCAGAGACGAGTTTCTCCGCGTGATCGATCACCCCGTGATCGGAGAGGAGATGTGCCGCCCTCTGTTGACGCTTCACGGCGTGCTCAGAATGATCCGCCATCATCACGAACGATTCGACGGGCGCGGCTATCCCGACGGCCTGAAGGGGACGGCGATCCCTGAGGAAGTGCGGCTGCTCTCGATCGTCGACGCGTACGACGCGCTCACCTCGCACCGCTCGTATCGACCTGCTCCTCTCGACCATCGTGCAGCGCTCGAGACTCTGCGCCGCGAGGCGCAGGCGGGCAAATGGGACCCTGAAATGGTCGACGAGCTCTGCACGATGCTCGGTGATGAAGCCCCCGACTACGAAAGCATCGCCCGCCCGGTTCCGACGCTTCAGCTCGGCGTGCCCAACTGACCGGTGGTGTCGCTTTCCGCTCCACCACCGCGTAGTACGACGATGCTTCCCCTCTCCCCACGACGATCTCGACTACGGAGCACCATGTGACCATGGGGAGAGGGGCACCGCCGCCCGCTGGAATCCTTGCATCGCCCGAGCAGAACGCCGTTTCTTCGCATCCTCCACCCGGCTTCCACCGACCATCGTCCTCCCGCCTCTGCTGTACAATTCGCTGCGCACCCGGTGCGGCGCTCCTTCGCTGACGCCGCAGAGCTCGGGTGCCGATCAATCGAATGCTCGTTCTTCAAGACCCGCTCAAGGAGACCGATCTTCCTCTCGGCTGTGTGGCCACGATCGGCAACTTCGACGGGATGCATCGCGGCCATCAGGAAATCATCCGCAACGTCGTAGCTCGCGCCGCCGAGACCGGAAGCCCCTCCGCTGCGATCACGTTCCATCCGCATCCCCTTTCGGTCGTGGCCCCCGATCGAGCTCCGCGGCAGATTCTCACTCTGGCGCAGAAAGAAGAGATCCTGCGCGGGATGGGACTCGATGCCATGCTGGTCATTCCCTTCAGTCACGAGTTCTCGCGCTGGTCCGCCGAGAGGTTCATTCAGGAATTCCTGGTGGCGGCACTGAAAGTGCGGGAAGTGCAGATCGGAAACGACTTCTGTTTCGGCGCGGGTCGTCGTGGAAACCTCGCGATGCTCGAGGAGATGGGGCGACAGCTCGGATTCACGGTGCGCGGAATCAGCGAGATCATGGTGCGCGGAGTCCGGGTGTCGAGCTCGCTCGTTCGTGAAGCGATCATCAAGGGTGCGATGAACATCGTCAGGCTGGCCCTCGGCAGGACCTACTCCATCGAGGGACGCGTGGCCACAGGCCGGCGCCTCGGAAGGAAGATCGGCTTCCCCACGGTGAACATCGAGCCGGCGAACGAGCTCTTCCCCGGCTCCGCGGTCTATGTCACGACCTCGAGATTCGAAACATTCGCCGGGAGCTTCGAGAGCGTGACGAATATCGGCGTGAGACCGACTCTCTATGAAAACTATGCAACGACCATCGAGAGCCACATCCTCGATTTCGACTCGAATGTCTACGACGATACGGTGCGCGTCTACTTCCACAAGCTCCTGCGGCGTGAGCGTCAGTTCCGCTCTGCTCTCGAGCTCACCAATCAGATCCGCGCCGACATCGAGGCGGCACGACGCTATTTTCGGCGGCACCAGGGGGAGCCGGAAGGCGACTAGTGGAGTGTATTTGATGAATTGGTGCCAGATGGCGAAGAGATCGGCGACGTGAGCGAGGCGCGCCGACGCAGGCATAGCGGTGACTATGTTGAGGAGGCGCAACGAAGCTCACGGCGTCGAGATCGAGCCAGGTGGTACCAATTCATCAAATACACTCCACTAGGTGTCAGGTCAGTTTGTCACGAGCCGTCCGGATCGCTTCCACGTCGCCAGTCACCGGGCCGAAGATCGAAATTTTCGGCCACGGTCGGATACAATGGGCGGCAGATGAAGCGGGTCGCGCTCTCTCTCTGCATTCTGGCTCTCCCCGGACTCGCTCACTCCCAGACATTTCAGCGCGGAACCGGCCCGGGCGACCGGTTCTACAAGGATCAATCGTCCTTCTCGCTCAAGCTGCCCCAGGCGCAGAGGGGGGGGGCGGTTCGCTGGACAGTCGGCGCCGACGGCCGGCAGGAGTTCGTGCGGGACGAGTACGTGATTCTCGAGAGTGAAGTGAAGATCTACTATCAGGACATCGTGATGAGCGCCGACAAGATCTCTCTGAATCTGAAGACGAAGGACGCCGTCGCCGAAGGCAACGTCGTTCTCGACCAGGGACCGAGACGGCTTTCGGCGAACAGAATCGTCTACAACCTCGATTCGGAGAGGGGAACGCTGTTCGAGGCGAAGGGCTCCTTCGAACCGTCCGTCTACTTCATCGGTGAAAAGATCGAGAAGATCGACGAGGATACGTTCGTGCTGACGAACGGCATCTTCACTTCCTGCGACATCGAGGACCCCTCATGGTCGTTCAAGCTGAAACGTGGAGTGATCACTCTGGACGACTATGCGCGCCTGACGAACATCTCGTTCCGGGCGCGACGCGCACCGCTTTTGTGGCTTCCCTACATCGTGTGGCCCACCAAGCGCGAGCGATCGCAGGGCCTGCTGATCCCCAAGCCGGGCTTCTCGAGCCGCTTCGGCAGCTTCATCAAGACCGCGTACTTCGTTCCATTCGGCGACTCGGCCGACACCACGATTTCGGCTGAGGCTTACAGCAAGGGTTATTACGCGCTGGGCACCGAAACGAACTACGTCCCGTCGACGGCGACGAAGGGGCAGGTGCTCGGTTACGTAGTTCGCGATCCGGAGACGAACGATCTCGAATGGAAGTACGAGTATCGTCATACGCAGGACGATCTGCCCGGAGGGTTCCGGGGAGTGGTCGACGTGCGCGACTATTCGAATCTCGACTTCTTCCAGCGCTTCGAGAGGCGCTTCGAGCTGAATACCCTGTCGAACATCTACTCGTCCGCCTATCTGACGAGGAATCGATCGAACTACTCGATCAATCTGCGCGCCGACCGGCGCGAGCACTTTCTCGGACAGGAGTCGAGAATATTCGAGCAGCTTCCGTCGCTCGAACTGCGAACCTATCCGAATCGCGTCGGAAAGTCGCCACTCTACTTCTCTCTCGAATCCTCCGCCGCCCACCTTCGGACGAACCTCGGCGCCGACTACTATCGAACCGATCTCCGCCCCACCTTGACTCTGCAGCTCGAGACGCCGCCATGGTTCTCGATCAAGCCGCAGCTCTCGCTCCGCCAGACCTACTACACGTCCACCCTCGATCCGGCGACTCAGCAGATCACCGATGACTCGCTCAACCGCTTCTACGCTCAGGGCGAGGTCGAGCTCGTCGGCCCTTCGTTTTCCCGCGTCTTCAGCCGCGAGATCGCGAACTTTGCGCGATTCAAGCACGTCATCGAGCCTCGCGTGAAATACATCCACACCACCGACGTCGAGGACCAGAATCGCGTGATCCGTTTCGACACGGTCGACTCGCCGTTTCTACCGCTCGTGCCCGACCTCGCCGAGTACTCCATCACCCAGCGCATCATCGGCAAGGAAAAAGGAGAAAACACTTCGGCACGCGACCTGATGTCGTTCACCATCCGCCAGTCGGTCGCGCTCAGCGGTCATTTTCAGAGCTTCGCCAGCGGTTCGCTTCGCGAAAATCGCTTCACGCCGGTGACACTCACGGCGCACATCAATCCCTACCAGCGCATCACCATCGACGCCAGCGCCTCGATCGGGAATGAAACGCGCCGGCTCGATCAGAGCAGCCTCTCGGCCAATCTCTCCGGAAAGAATTCCTACATGAATCTCACATGGTTCGCCACGTACCGCCGCCCTGGCCAGACCTTCGGCGGGTCGAGCCAGGTCCGGCTCGCCACCGGCTTTCCGATCATTGCCGAAAAGCTACGAGCAGACGCCCAGCTGAACTACGACGCCACCAGGGGAACGTTTCTCGAACAGCGCTATATCGTAGGCTTCTTCGCCTCGTGTTATACAGTGTCACTCGAGTATCGCGACTTCCTGCAGCTGCGAGGTGCAGTCCAGCCGGTTCGCGGCCGAGACTATCAACTCTCGATCGGTCTCAAGAACGTCGGCACGTTCGTCGATCTGCGGGGATCTCTCGACACGCTGTTCTGACGACGGGCCGAGAAAGATATCGCTGCCTTCGCCAAACCATTCCGAAACGATGCTGAAAAGGAACCTGACGGCAATGAAGGGCCTGATTCTCTCCGGAGGGAAAGGGACGCGCATGCGCCCTTTGACCCATACCTCGGCGAAACAACTCATTCCCGTGGCCAACAAGCCGGTCCTGCAGTATGGGATCGAGGCGATCGTCGCGGCCGGCATCGACGAGATCGCGATCATCGTCTCTCCCGAAACGGGCGGAGAGATCCGCGACGCGATCGGCGACGGAAGCGCCTTCGGCGCGCGGGTGGAGTACATCGAGCAGGATGCTCCGCGCGGGCTCGCCCATGCCGTGCTCATCGCCGAATCGTTTCTGCAGCGCTCACCCTTCGTGATGTATCTGGGGGACAACCTTCTCCAGCACGGGATCACACCGCTCGTCGAAGAGTACAGATCGCTCGACTGCAACAGCGAGATTCTGCTCACCCGGGTCAAGGATCCGTCGCAGTTCGGAGTCGCCGAGCTGTCACCCGAGGGGCGTGTGGAGCGGCTCACCGAAAAACCGCCGGAACCGAAATCCGATCTCGCTCTCGTCGGCGTCTACATGTTCGATCACCACATCTTCGACGCCGCCAGGGCAATCAAACCATCGAAACGGAACGAGCTCGAGATCACCGACGCCATCCAGTGGCTGATCGACCAGGGCCTCTCGGTCCACCCGCACATCGTCAAGGGGTGGTGGAAAGACACGGGGAAAATCGAGGACATGCTCGAAGCGAATCGCACCGTGCTCGATACCTTCGAGATGGATCTGCGAAGCGAAGCGGACACCGTGAGCAGCATCGAGGGGAAGGTGGTCATCGAGGACGGCGTCGCGATCACCGAATCGGTGATCCGCGGCCCGGTAATCATCGGCCGCGGCTCGATCATCCATCATGCCTACGTCGGCCCCTACACCTCCGTCGGTAACCATTGCAGGATCGAGCACTGTGAGATCGAGAACTCGATCGTTCTGGAGCACTCGTCGATCGCCCATGTCGACGGTCGCATCGAGGCGAGCCTGATCGGCAAGAACGTGAAGATCGGAAGGACCCGCCGGAAGCCCGTCGCCTATCGCTTCATGCTCGGCGACAACAGCGAGGTGGGGATCACCTGAGATCTCCACGGGAGAACCGTGCCGAACATCTACCAGTTCAAGGATTTCGACGGCAGCAGCCATCGCATTCTCATCCGTCTGATCCGGCGACATTCCCGCAACGGCGGGCTTCTGGTCGACCTTGGAGCGGCCGGCGGAGAGCTGGGCGAAGCCGTCCGCGGCCGGTTCGACCGCACCATCGGTTTCGAGCTCGATCTCGACCGGATGCAACATCTCCGCACCCGCTTCGATCAGGTCGTCATCGCCGATCTGGAAAGGCTCGTCTCGCTTCCGCGAGCTTCGGTGATCGTCATGGCCGACGTTCTCGAGCATTTGCGCGATCCCTCACCATTGCTTCGCCTGGTGCGAAGCTCGCTCACCGATGACGGGCACCTCTATGTATCCGTGCCGAACATCGCGAACGTCACCACCCGCATCGGCCTTCTTTTCGGCGTCTTCCGCTATCGTGATCGCGGCATTCTCGACGCAACGCACCTTCGCTTCTACACCATGAAAACGATTCGCGAAGAGATCGCCCGCGCAGGATTCGAGATCATCACCGTTCGAGGCTCGTCGATCCCCATCCGGCTGATCATCGGCACGTCATTGCCGGACTCCCTTCTCAGGCTCGGCGAAAGAGTCCTCTCCACGATCACGCAGACGTGGCGGGCTCTGTTCGCCTACCAGATCATTCTCGTGGCACGCCCTCGCTGACCCCGTTCCACCGCCGCTCGAACAGCCATAGCGCGGCGAACAGGAGAACCCCGGCGATGGCCAGCCACCAGACATCACGACCGATGCGCCGCGTCAACACGACTCGATGTCGCCCCGCTTCCATCGGCACGCCGGCGAATAGCGAGTTGATCTCGATCGGATCCGCCGGTCGGCCGTCCACCGTGACTCGCAGCTCGCGCGTCAACTTCTCGGAAGTCGCGAGGAGAAACGGCACCTGGGAATCGGTCTCGATCGTCTGCCGATCGGGCAGATACTCGAGCAGCCGGAACACTACACGCCGCTCTTCCCTCGGGACGGCGGCGAGGCCGCGTGCCAAAGAGGGCGACGAACGCAGCAATAAAGCCGTCGATCCGAAGTCGACATCCTTCGCCTCGAGAAACTCCTCGCTGGTCACTTCGCGAAGATCCCAGTTTGCGTAGTGGCGTGGGAGCTCCGCCAGGTTCTGGAAGATTCTCCCGTCCGCGAGCTCGTGCGCCAGAATGACCGGAATCTCGACGCGTCGATAGAAGAGAGGACTCTCTCCCGGAGGTGCGGCGCCTCCCAGGACATCCACCGACATTCCCCTCGTCCGGATCGTGAGCAGGAGTGCCTGATCCTGCCGCGCGAGCCCCCTCACCGGGGCATACACTTTGTCCATCCGCTCGAGCTCCTTCCGTGACCAGAGCCGCTCGTGGACGATCTGTCCCGTCTCGGGCCGGATCAGCGCAATCTCGAGGTCGCCGGCCCCAGGCTCCTGCACCGGCCTGATCGTCAGCTCGATCGCTTCGAACTTCGGCGAATCGATGTGAACCGTACGCCTCACCGCCTGTCCCGGGCCGATCCGAATCGCCGCAGCCTCGGGCATCACAGCGGTCGTATTGGCCAGAAGCGTCCATCGAACGATGTCGATGTTCGGTTGCTCGATCAGATAACGAACGTTCAGCAGCCCGAGAAACGGATGCGCGATGTTCGTCTTCAGGCCGTTGAACATCAGGACGGTCGGTGAGTCCCAGCTCCCCGCATCGATTCGCGCCATCATGGCGCGGTACGCCGCCTCGGAACTGAAGTGACTCCTGATGTCCTCCAGACGGAAGAGCTCCGCCGTGTTCGGATAGAGCCAGCTGAAGAACGGAGCGATACGAAACGGTCCGGGCTCCCGCTTCAGAAGCTCGAGCGCCGGCGTCACGGGAATGCGAGCCACTCGCGGTTTCAGATAGGGATAAAAGCGGGCGGCGAAGATCCCGAGATCGAACGCAGCCCCGAGAACGAGTGCCACCGCAGCCAGGGCGGTGACGGCACGCCAGCGCCTCACTGAACGGCTCGCGAGCAGGGCAGAAACCCCGGCTGCTGCGAGATACGCCGCCGGAATCGGGAGCAGCACACGGAGCCTCGTGAGAGGAGAGAACTTCAGACCGGGAAGAGCTCCGGCCATCCGGCTCATCCCCGGAAGGCCGAAGATCAGCAGCAGAATCACGACGAAGAAGGCGAGCCAGAACCAGCGGTGGCGCCCCTTGCGAGACAGTGCTCCGGCGAAGATGAGCGGAAGAGAGACGATTCCGAGATAGACCGACGCCTCGACGAAATCGTTCGACCACCCGAGAGCCGGATCGCCGATCCAGAGACGGGCGGCGGGGTCGCCGAGGCGGTACGGTCGAACGAAGCTCTCGAGATGCGCAAGGGGGTAGACGTGCATGGCGCTGATCGACGAGCGCGCCTCCAGATATCCCGTGCGACGCAGAAAGTCGAAGAAGGTGAAGAAAAAAGGAGCGGAGATCATGAGCCCGATCGCCAGAGCAGCGGCGACGGACCTGAGCGCCCGCCATGGAATCGAGCGTTCTCTGATCGCACGATAGACAGCGTATCCAGCCACGGTGTAAACGGCGTAGGCGATCATCGCCGGAAAACCCGCGAGAATCGACATGATCGCGAGCACCACCAGCGGCGCCAGCGGAAGTCGTTTCCGCTGAAAAGCGCGGGCAACCACGTAGAGCAGCGCCGGATAGAGAGCCGTGGCATTCGTCGGATGCATCAGCCACCAGACCGAAAAGATGCCGGAGGCCGCAAAGGTGATAGCTCCGAACGCGGCGCCCCTCTTGCCCAGCCGTTCCTCGCGCAGCCAGAGCCAGGTGAACAGAAAGGCGAAGTTCAGCTTCAGCAGAACGATGCCGTAATAGAGAAGAGAGAGCGGCAGGAGCAGCGCCGGCAGAAGAATGAACGGCGAGAGGATGACCGAGGAGCCGAAACCCGGGATGCCCGAAGCGAGATAGCGGTTCCAGTGGAGCGCGGAGGGCTCGCCTCGCACCAGCGAAGCGACCGGGAGGATCCCGGTGGCGGCGGCGTCGAGCGTCGGGTTCTGCGCTTCCACCGATCGGCTGAAAGCCCAGGGAGCATAGTGATAGTAGACGTCGTTGGGCGAAAGAATCCGTCCCATGAAGAGAGTGGGAAAGAGGATGACGAGGTGAAACGCAGCGAGACCGATCAGAGCGACCCGATGCTTTCGGATCGCACGGCGGGCCGTCGTGCGAAGGCGGCGTCCGGCGAGAGTTGCCGAGCCTTTCGAAGCTTCGGAAGGGGATGGGTGTCGCATTGTAGCGGAGTGGTTGGCGGGCATCTCGCCGGCCGGAACCGGCGCGATGATACCATTCGCTCGCGCCCGCCCCGGCGACTCGACACCATACTCGACCCCATCCGACACTACGATGATCGAGACGAGGAAACATCTGCTCATCGCCGCCGACGTCGATCGAGTCGCGCTCGACCTCTTCGGAGCCGACGAGCGCTTCGCCGTCACGAACCGCAGGAGCCACGACGAGGAGTCGCTGTCGGCGGCGGTGAGCGGACACGAGGTGCTTGTCACCAGATATCACAATCAGGTGACTAGGCGCGTGATCGAGAGTGCCGACCGGCTGCAGCTCATCGTCCAGGGAACCTCGGGGCTCGACAACATCGACCATGCCGCGGCGGCCGAGCGCGGTATCGAGGTCGCCGGCATCCCGGGAAAGAACGCCAATGCAGTCGCGGAAATGGTCATCGGGATGATGATCAACCTCACGCGTACCCTCCCTCTCTACGATCGAATGGTGCGGCAGGGATCATGGGACCGCGGGAGCTGTGCCGAGCGGCGAGAGCTGCGGGGCCACCGCCTCGGAATCGTCGGGCTGGGACGCGTCGGAACCGCCGTCGCACGGCTCTCCGCCGCCTTCGGAATGGCGCCGATCGCATTCGACCCCTACATCAACGAGGCCACGTTCTTCGAGCGGGGCGCGACGCGCGCCGCTTCGCTCCCGCTCCTCTTCGAGGCGAGCGACATCGTGACCTTCCACGTTCCCCTGACGCCCGAAACCGATCGGATGCTCAATGAGGAATCGATGCGGTGGCTGCCCGAGGGCACGATGGTGATCAACACCTCGCGAGGCCGGATCGTCGATCTCGATGCCGTCATCGAAGCGTTGAAGGATGGCCGTCTTTCCGGCGTGGCCGTGGATGTGTACGACCAGGAGCCACCTTCGAGAATCCCTCCCGAGCATCCTCGGCTCATCACCACACCGCACATCGCCGGGTGCAGTCGCGAATCGAAACGATCGATCGGCATCGAGATCTATCGTCGCGTCTGCGAGCACTTCGGTTTCGCTCCGAACGAGGGGCTGCTCACTGATCATGAGCGCTGAGCCCTGGCGCGTGTTCGTCGTGCTCGGCCTGATCTCCGGTTCGCTCTTCGTCTTTCTGACGCCGCCGTTCCAGGGTCCGGACGAGCCGAGTCACTTTGCGCGCGCCTGGGAAATCTCTCGCGGACGCCTCCAGGCCACGGCTCCATCGACTCCGTTGCCCGAGAATCTCGCCGATGCGATCGCCATCTCGTCGCGAGTCACTTTCGATTCCGGCGAGAAAGTCACCATCTCCGAGATCACCGGCTCGATGCGCGGGTCGATGGGAGAGCGCGATGTCTATCATGCGGGCGCGGCGATCTACACGCCCGTTCCCTACGCTCCGCAGGCGGCGGTGATCGCGTTGCTGCGGCCGCTCATTGGGGAATCGATCGCGCTTCTCTACGTGTCGCGGCTCGCCAATCTGATCTGCTCGACGTTGATCCTGGCCGGAAGTCTTGCCATCCTCCCCTTCTCGCGATCTCTGTTTCTCCTTCTCGCGCTCACTCCGATGTTCGCGTTCCTGCGATCGACCGCCTCACCCGATGCAATCACCGGGAGCGTCGCCTTTCTTCTCACTGCGTTGATTCTGCGGATGTCGTTCTCCAGCGATTCTCCCGGTCGAAGGGACGTTCTGCTCCTTCTCGCCTGCTCTGCGGTCCTCGTCCTGTCGAAGCCGATTTACGCTTTTCTCCCTCTGCTCGCCTGCATGATCCCCCACCAGCAGTTCCGGTCGACTCGCGCTCGCACAGCCCTCGCCGTCTCCCTCCTCGTCATCACGTCGCTCGCACTCGTCATCGCGATGTGGAATGCGCATGCCACGTTCCAGTCGATCCGAGCCGACGAGGGGATCAGCCCGCGCCTCCAGCTCGAGGCGATGCTCGACGAGCCCGCGAGATTCCCCGCTGCAGCTTTCAACGACTATGCGATTCATTACCGCCGCTACGTCGCGGAGATGATCGGGAATCTCGGATGGCTCGATACGCCGCTTCCGATCTCCGCGATCGCCGCCTGGGCACTCCTGCTCATCGCAGTGGCATTGGTCGATGGTCCGGCACGTCTCGGTGTGCGTGAGAAAACGATCTGTTCGACGATCCTCGCCGCCAGCATGCTTCTTCTGAGCGCTTCGCTCTATCTCGGCTGGACTCCGGCCGGGGCCGCGCGCATCGAGGGATTGCAGGGGCGATACTTCATACCGCTCATGCCCCTCGGGCTGCTCCTTCTGCAGAACCGCAAGTGGGGGCGCGACCGGTGGAACGGGGCAGTCCGCTGGCGATCGATGATGGTTCTCACTTCATCGGCGGTGCTGCTGATCACCGCGATCACCCTGTTGCAGCGCTATTGGATTCTTTGAGCTGCCGCGTCTCAGACGACACGGCCCTGGTGGACGACTGCTTTGCCGTTGCGGAACACGTCGCGCACGAGATTCACACCGAAGTGATAGACGAGGTGAAAATGACTCGGCGCATCGAGGAGCACCAGATCCGCGACCTTTCCCGGCTCGATCGACCCGAGCTCTGCTGCGAGGCCGAGGGAGTGCGCGCCGTTGAGCGTTGCGGCGGTCAACGCTTCCTCGATCGTCAGCTTCATGTTCAGGGTTGCGAGCTGAATGACGATCGCCATCGACTCGGTCATCGAAGACCCCGGATTGCAGTCGGTCGACAGCGAGACGATCGCGCCCGAATCGATGAGCCGGCGGCCGGGAGCGTAGCGTTCCGACATCAGGAAGAAACTGGTGGCCGGCAGGAGATTGGCGACCGTGCCCGACGCGGAGAGCGCCGCAATACCGCCGTCGGAAACATACATGAGATGATCGGCGGACGCCGCTCCGATCTCGACTGCGAGCAGGGCTCCTCCGCTGTCGCTCAGCTCATCGGCGTGAATCCGTGGTCTCAGCCCGACATCCCGCCCCGCGCTGAGAATCGCCCTCCCCTGCTCGATCGAGTACACGCCGCGCTCGACGAAGACATCGCAGTACTTCGCCAGCTTCCGTCGGGAAACTTCCGGCAGGATGCGCTCCAGGATGAGATCGATGTAGGCGGACTTCCCCTCCTCTCGCGCCTTCGATTCCGGAGGAAAGTCGTGAGCGGCGAGACAGGTCGGCACGAGCCGCACGCAACTGGCGTCGTTCGCATCGTCGATCGCCGCCAGCTGTTTCATCTCGTCGCCGTAATTCAGGCCGTATCCGCTCTTGGCCTCCGCTGTCGTCGTACCGTGAAGCGCCATGATCTCCGTCCGGCGCAGAATGTTCGCGACCAGATCGCCTTTCGATGCGGCGCGCGTCGCGTGCACGGTTGCTGCGATGCCCCCTCCCGAAGCGGCGATGTCTTCGTAGCTCTCCCCCTGAAGACGCCGGTTCAGCTCCGATTCGCGGTATCCGGCAAAAGGAAGATGCGTGTGGGAGTCGACGAAGCCCGGAATCGCCGTCGCACCGCGGGCGTCGATCTCCTCGTCGAACGAGCCGTCCTCGCGTGGAAGATCCTTCTCCGGTCCGACATAGTCGAACAGTCCGTCTCGGATGGTGATCGCAGCCGAGCGGACCACGCGCAGCTCGCGCATCTTGCGGCCGCGCTGCGCGGTGATTCCGCACGGCGTCGCCACCTCGGCGAGGTTTCGAATCAGAATCGATGACATCAGGACGGTTGTGTCGCGCACTCCGACGCCGCAGGAAGGCGTCGTCAGGCCGATTCGTTGTTTTTGCGGTACATCTGGGTGATCGGAAGCTCCCCTGCTTCCTGCTCGATGTCGAGCGCCAGCATCTGCTGGAATGTGTCGAGCGTCGCCTGTAGCTTGTTTCTCGCCGCCTTGCGCTCGAGCTTCAGCTCCTGGATCGTTCGCTGCAGATCCCCCACGCGGCTCATCGCCTGGGATGTGATCCTGTCCGAGAGGAGCTCGGCGTCCTTGACGATCAGCTCGGCCTCCTTCCGCGCGTTCGCCTTCACATCCTCGGCGACCTGCTGCGCGGACAGAAGAGTCTGCTTCAGGATTTGTTCGCGCTCTGAATGCTGCGCGTTCTCGTCGCGGTACATCGCGTTCTCGCGGGCGAGCCTGTCGATCTCCTTGAGCAGCAGCTCGACCTGTTCGGCGACGATGTGCAGGTACGCTCGTACTTCGTCGACCGAGAACCCGTTGAGCACCTTCGAGAAACCCTGCTTCTGAATCTCCAGAGGCGTGAGGTTCTGCATTTCCCCTCCTCCATCACCACATCCGATTCCATTGTAGTACACCCTCACTCACTCCATATGCTTGCGAGCCCTTCGACCGCGTTGCCGGGCGAACTCTCTGTTTTGCCCTCTCGGTCCAGTTCGTCGCCCGCGATTCGGGCCAGGACCGAAGTTGTCCGCTTCGGCGCGCGAGGGGTCACGATGTCCTGCAGCGGCTGGCCGAAGCGGACAAACTTCGGCCACAGGCGGGCGGGCGGGGAGTGGCCGAACTTTGTCGCGGATGCGACGCGAGGGTCAGGCGTTCTTGCGATGATCAGACCCAGCATCCGCGACAAGTTCGGACGTGACCGACCGCGCAGACAGGCGAATCTCGCGACGCCCGTTCCCCTCTCCCCATCAGCCAACTTACCAGAGGCAGCGGCGTGACCATGGGGAGAGGGTCAGGGTGAGGGGACACGTCACATGCTGGCGAGCGCCACAATGCGGCGCCTCGCCTCGGCTCACTGGAAGAGCAACGGCGCGAAGGCCATGTTCAGGAATGTGCGGATGAAGTAGATGGCGAGCAGCAGCAGGAGCGGCGACCAGTCGATCCCGCCGGTCTTCCAGGGCGGAAGAAGCCGGCGAAAGGGGCGGAGCAGCGGGTTGGTGGCGCGCGTGAAGAAGTCGTTGAGCAGCGCGAGAATGTTGTAGAACGAACGGTACTTCCAGCGGAACGAGGTCTGGGATGCGAAGAAGAGAATCCAGGAGAGGATCACCCAGACGAGAATGAACCACCAGATGATCTCGAAGATGAAGTTCAGCGTCAGGAGAAGCGTTCGCAGAAAGGCGTTTCCCACAGTCACTCCGAGGTGCGCTCGCCGAAGATGGCCCGCCCGATCCTGATCATCGTCGCGCCCTCTTCGATGGCGACTGGAAAATCGTCACTCATCCCCATGGAAAGCTCTCCCGCCAGCTCGCTCCCGAACGCTCCCGCCATCGAATCTCGAAGGCGGCGAAGGTCTCTGAACCAGGCTCGAGCTCGCTCCGGCGGCGCCATGGGGGGAATGCTCATGAGACCGCGCAGAGTAACATGATCGAGGGATTCGAGCGACCGGGCGAGCGCCGGCACCGCATCGGGCGAAACACCGTATTTCTGACTCTCCCCGCCGAGATTCACCTGGATGAGAACGTCGATCTTTCTTTCCGCGAGCGCGCACTCCCGATCGACCTTCAGCGCCAGCGGAAGTGAATCGATGCTCTGGATCACGTCGAAGATCCGGACGGCCTCCTTCACCTTGTTCGACTGCAGATGGCCGATCATGTGCCATCGCGCCCGCCCGGTCACCCGGTCGATCTTCTCGCGAGCTTCCTGGACCCGATTCTCGCCGACATCGGTGATTCCGGCGCGAATCGCCTCGTCGACGGCTGCGGCGGGGAATGTCTTCGCCACGGCGATGAGACGAACCTCATCGCGAGAACGGCCGCTTCGAGAACAGGCGGCGGCGATCTCCTCCTCGATGCGTGCGAGATTCGCGGGAACGACCTCACCGAACATCCTGCCTTCTCTCCACGTGCTTTCCTTCGGCTCGATCGACGGCGAGATTGGCGAGTCGATCGGCGTCTTTGTTTCCCGCCCGGAGCGTGTGCCGGATCGAAAACCCCGAGAACCGGCGCGCGAGACCGACTGCCCGTTGGAAAAGCGGAAGCAGGTTCGGGTGCTTGACGCGATAGATTCCGAGCATCTGATTGACCAGAAGGAGCGAGTCCGAGATCACCTCGAGCTCGCTGGCCCCTTCGGCGAGAGCGAGCTCCATCGCCTCGAGCAGCCCCGCGTATTCGGCGACGTTGTTGGTGGTCACGCCGAGATAGCCGAACGCTTCGATGATCTCCCCCCCGTCCGTCGTGAGATGGACTCCGTAACCTGCCGGTCCGGGATTTCCGCGCGACGCTCCGTCGACGAATGCGGTGACCTTCAGGACGCGTGGCTCTCCAGGTACGAGAATCGCCGGCAACCCTCGCAGAAGATCAGTTCTCCACGCTTCAACTGCTGCGCCGCCTGCGGGCGGACGCGAACGCGGCACGCGCTGCAGGCGCCGTCGATGACTGGCGCCACGGCGACTCCCTGACGCTGCTTGAGGATGCGGTGGAACTCGGCTTTGTAGCGGTCGGGGATTCCCGATTCGATCTCCACGATCCGTTTGCGAATCGATTTGATTTCTCCTCGCAGATCTCCGAGCGATGCCTGCCACTTCGCATGCTCCTCGTCGTAGCGCGCTTTCAGCCCGTCGTGTCCCGCCTGGCGCTCGTCGATCTCCGACTGGATCTGCTCGATCTCCGTCATCCGGGCCAGAAGGCTCTCTTCGAGGTCCTTGACGCCCTTCCGCGTGCCGTCGATCTCCTTCCAGGCGGCGGCATACTGCTGCTGGTTCTTCACCTGCATTAACTGACCCTGATACTTCTTGAGCAGCTCCTGCTGGTCCTGAAGCTCTCCCTCGATGCGCCGGCGCTCCTTCGCACCGACCTCGAGCCTCTCGCGAAGCGCCTGCATTTCGCGATCCATCCGTTCCCACTCATCGTGGACCTCGGCGAAATCCTCTGGTCTGGTGTCGAGGTTCTTCTCCTTCTCCGTCAGTTCCGTGATGGCTGTCTGCAACTGCCACAGCCGCTCGACTACGTCCTTCAACGAGACCTCCCGAAAAGCAAAAAGGGCGTTCCCTCATGGAACGCCCGTCGTAGCAGCATGTGCCGGCTCCCGCACTTGCCCGGTCGGGAAGCGAGAACGCCGGCTGACAAATCCAAAGAATCGAGATTTTCCATCGTGTCTGGTGGGTCCACCAGGATTCGAACCTGGGACCTGCCGGTTATGAGCCGGTAGCTCTGACCGCTGAGCTATGGACCCGAGCGCGCGATTCTAGCACATCGATTTCACCCTCAGGAGCCGATGTGGTCATCGCGATATTCAGCCGCTGCCTGCGGTTGAGCGTGCACCGCTCGCTGAGCCATCGCACGCCGCTCCGGACGGCGTAGGCCGTCCGGTCAGTCCGACATCCGGCTCGTCGCTGCCTACTTCACCTCGACGATGTCGCCGACCTGCATCGAGTACCGCATGCGCACGATCTTCGCCGTTGCCGTATGCCCCTCTGCGGTCAGAACGCCGATCTCTCCGAGCACCTGAGGCGGATTTCGAGGATTCCTGCTCTCGCGGAAAACGGTCAGGAAATCGCCCGGCTGGACGAAGTCGTTTCTGCCGAGATTGATTTGGACGAGCGATCCTTCGCCGAGGGCGAATCGGAAGTCCTTCGCATTGACGATGTGGCCGCGCGCCTTTCCGTTCGGGGGAGTGCAGACGTCGGCCATTGCCGTCAGGCGCGAGATGGGGATCGGAATCTGAACGAACGGCTTCAATGCGTCACCGACGAGGATGTCCGAGCACGCCTGCGTGATCACGCCGGTCGCACCGTCGGGGGTGGCGCACAGGATTCTGACCTGGCCTCGATACTCGTAGTGTCTCCCGATGGTCTCCCCGGTTCGTGGATGTGTCACCAGCGGGCCGCGCTTGACGACCAGGTACGTGTCACCGGCGATCAGGCCGGTCACCGTTCCACCGTCGATGAAGATGATGTCATCCGTCGAACCGCCGGTGTCCTGAGTCGTCGCCAACGGCGAGTACCTAGTCTCCACGTCTTCGAACGAAGCCACCCGATTCATGAACGGCTCGTCGGGATGGCCGAGATATCCGTAACAATAAATATCGGCGAGATTGCCGAGTGCGATCGGTGTTCCCCCCGGCGTGAGCTGCGCCGTCATGCCCGGCGGCTCGTCGAGAATGCCCGATTCGAACGGCTCGCTTCCGCCGCCGATCGTCGTTTCCGTCGTCATCACCTCGCCCCGCATCGCCTCGCCTTCGATCAGCAGAGGGTCGCCAGGATAGATCCAGTGGGCATCCGTGATGTAGGTATTCGCCTCCCACAACTGCGGCCAGAGGTAGGCGTTCCCATAGTATTCCGCCGCCAGATCCCAGAGCGTATCGCCCGGCACGATGATGTGAACCCTGCTGCCGGGTGGAAACGTGGCGGGATCGGGGGGATAGTACGGCGTCCAGTGATCCCCCACTCGATGGAGATTCGAGGGAGGCCGGGAGCTCGACGCCGCGACTCCGGCAACAGGAAATGACAGCAGAACGAGGAGGATGGGAACCACCACACGACGCGCACCGACCATTGTTCCTCTCCTTGTCGGCTCGCCGATGGCGAGCCTGAGGGTCACAGCCAAAGATCCGTTCCTGGGGGCTTTCAGCCCAGCCGCAGCTGGACCTTTGCCCTAAATAGTAGCAAAGATTGGAGGAAATCAATAACCGGCCCTAGTCTCGACCGGGACGGGCGAGCTTCCGCCGCAATGCAGTGCGATGTCTGTCCTTCGATTTCTGTTGCCGGGGCCAGTCCCGGCGACTCTGGTCATCCCGAGCTCGGAAACGGCGCGGCGCGCCGCTAAAGAGGGAATGACACCGCAAACCTTGCCGTCATCAGGAGCGAGCGGTTGGGTGGGCGTGAGTTGCCGATCGCAGATCCTTCGCTCGCTCAGGATGACGGGGAGCAGCCGGACCGGCGATGTTCCGGGGAAACGGCTATCTCGCCGCGAGAGGCCCGCGATCCAGAGGTGATCGCCCGTATTGCGCGAGATTCGTCGAGTTCTTCTCGTAATTGCTGAGAACTTTCTTCAGATACGTTCTCGTCTCTCGGTATGGGGGGACGCCGCCGTACTTCCGGACGTTGCCTTCCCCGGCGTTGTAGGCGGCAATCATCTTGTTCAGGTCACCGTCGAAACGCTCCTCGAGATATTTCAGATACTTCACGCCGGCATCGACGTTCTGATCGGGATCGTACAGATTGCGCGCTCCCATCCAGCGACCCGTCCGCGGCATGAGCTGCATCAGACCCTGCGCCCCCTTGTGAGACCGCGCCCGCTGCTTGAACCGCGACTCCGCTTCCATCACCGACGCCACCAGCACGGGATCGACATCGTATTTGGATGCCTTTTCATGGATCAGATCCCCGAAGGGGATCGTGGAGCTGAAGAACTCCCTCCGGATCGAATCGTTGATCAACGTCAGCTCGCGCGCGAGCGTCTGAGGCGTGTACCCTCTTGCGAGCAGTTCGTGGTCGAACAGCGTCACCTTCTGCGCGACCATCCGATCGGGCAGAACACGAGCGAGCTTGTAGAGAGAGTTGCCCGCGAACGAGCTTTGCACGCTCGCCACGACCGTTTCGCCCTGGGTTCCCTGACGCACGACCTGGACCCGATCGAGGTCCTTCTGAACGAGGAATCGCATCCCTTCGAATGCCTGGGAAACGCCGCCGATCGAGAGCGCCATGCTGAAGAGCAGCATGACGGCGCGCTTCGGCTTCACTCGAGGATCATTCCACCACCGCCGGGTGCGACCGAGGGCATTTTCGAATCGGATCGCCATGCTTCGGACCCGTTGGAGCAGTCTTCGGTGCATCCTCAAGAACCTCCTCGATCACGCCGATCCGTCAAGGCACATCATAGTTATTGCGAGATTTATTGTGTGCGTTATTTGACCGAAGCTCAAGAACGGGGGGTCGCCTTCGTTTATTGCGCACGCGGGGTGGCCAGGCGGGGCTACAACGGGCTAAGTTATTTGTTTAGAGTCACTTTCGGAAAACACTAGCGCCGGGAACTTTTCGATCCGGCACCCGCGATTCCTCCACCGGTCCGCCGGAAGTCCGGCCTTCAGGCAGGCGTGGCTGAGAAACGTGTCGCGATCCCACGCAAGCTCGGTCGCCACCTGCGGCAGCAGGAGCCCGGCGCGCTCTCCGTCCCGAACGATCAACCCATCCCTTCCGATCACCAGAGCCTCGAGGTCGTCGAGCTGCTCGATCGGCCCCAGCACCGAGATCTCGAGGACCGTCTGCGGCAGCTCGGCCCTGGTCAGCGGTGGGAAACGGGGATCGCGAAACGCGGCACTCACCGCATTCTCAGCGACCGTCTCGTAGAGAGGAGTGTCGGGCACGATCGTTCCGATACAGCCGCGCAGGGACTCGTCGATCCGAACGGTGACGAACGCACCCCAGGGGCGCAGGAGACTCTCCGGGATCCCGGCTGGATCGAAGATCAGGTCTCGGCCGTCGAGCCGATACTCGATCGATCGACGGGCAAAGGAGAGCAGCAGGCGCTTCTCGTGATCCGAAAGAGCCGAATGATCCCCGATCAAACCGTGCCGTTCAACCATCAGCCCGCGCCTCACCCGTTTTTTTCGCCTGGATCAGCATCAGATTGCGAATGTAGACGACGAGACCGAACAATTGTCCGGCGACGAAGACCGGATCCTGGCGATGAAGTGCATACACGAGGAGGATCGATCCGCCGGCGAGCGAAAAGTACCAGAAGTAGATCGGAACGACACTCTGCCCTTTCCTCTCCGAGGTGATCCACTGCACGATGAAACGCGCCGAAAAGCAGAGCTGGCCGAGGAATCCGACGGCGACCCAGAGAGTCCAGCTCGATGGATGCAGGTTCATGCTTCACTCCTCGATCGTTCGATATCTCAGCGCTCGCCGGCTCATCCAGCGAACGACGAAACAATCGATGAGCCCGCGTGTCGCGCGGTTCATCGCTCCATAGCTCGAGGCTCCGTAGCGGCGCGGCCGGTGATTCACCGGCACTTCGATCACGCTGAATCCCTCGAGACGGACGAGGGTCGGAAGGAATCGATGCATCCCATGAAAGAGCCTGACTCGATCGATCACTTCGCGGCGAACCACCTTGAGCGAACAGCCGGTATCGGTGACTCGATCCCGCGTGATCCAGTTGCGTACGGCGTTGCCGATCTTCGACTGCATCCGCTTCCAGCGCCCGTCGCGACGATTTGCACGCATCCCGATGACCATATCGACACCGAGACCCTCGAGCTGGTCGACCATCGGAGGAATGTCGGCGGGATCATTCTGCAGATCGGCATCGATCGAAACGACGTAGCGGCCACGCGCCGCCCGCCATCCTGCGTCCAGAGCCGCCGTCTGGCCGCTGTTTCGCTCGAGCGAGATGATACGCAGGGAGGGATCCTCGCTCCGCATCGCCCTCAACACCTCGAGGCTCTGATCCGTGCTGCCGTCATTGACCGCGATCATCTCCCACCTCCACGGCCGGCGATCGAGCGCCTGATGGAGCTCGGCGATGAGGGTGGGAATGCTCTCGGCCTCGTTGAAAAGAGGAAACACGACCGACAGGTCGGGCGTCGTCACGAAGGAATCTTAACCCCGAACAGCGTCTCGAAGTTCGCGCTGGTCGCCTCTGCAACCCGATCGAGGCTCACATGCCACAGCCCGGCGAGCGTTTCCGCAATGTGGACGATGAATGCCGGCTCGTTTTCCTTTCCGCGCTGCGGGACGGGGGCGAGATAGGGAGTGTCGGTCTCGATCAGCACCCGATCCATCGGCAGCTTCCGCGCCGCATCGCGGATCGTCTCCGCCGTACGGAACGTCAGAATGCCCGAGAATGAAATGTAGAGACCGAGGTCCAGAAGCTCCTTCGCGACCTGCCAGTCTTCCGTGAACGAATGGAGGACGCCGCGAACGCCCCGCACCTCCGGGCTCGTGAGAATCGCGAGAAGGTCGCCGGTCGACTCACGATTGTGGACGATCACCGGCAGGTCGAGCTCGCGCGCAACCGCGAGCTGTCCGAGGAGTACGTCGCGCTGCACGTCGCGCGGGGAGTGCATGTAGTGATAGTCGAGTCCGATCTCCCCGATGGCCACGACCCTCTCTCCACCAGCGAGCTCCCGAATCGTCCCCAGCGCCGTCGCGTCGCAGTCCTTCGCTTCGTGTGGATGGAATCCGACGGCGCTCCAGACGTCGTCGTGTGCAGAGCCGGCGGCAACTGCGCTCGAAGCGTCCTGAAGGCTCGTCGCCGGAACGACGAACCCGCAAACGCCGGCGCTCCGGGCGCGATCGAGCACCTCGATCGCGCGATGGGGCTCGAGCATCGCGAGGTGGCAATGGCTGTCGGCGAGTCGCATCACGCTCTTCCACTAGACGCGCTCGAGGAGGAGCGACAGACCCATCCCCCCCGAGATGCAGAGCGTCGCCAGTCCGAGTCGCTTCTCGCGAGACTTCAGCGCGTGAACGAGGGTAGTCACGATCCTCGCCCCGGTGCACCCGATCGGATGACCGAGGGCGATCGCTCCTCCATGGACATTGAGCCGCGCGCGATCGAGTCCGAGCTCGCGATCACAGGCGAGAACCTGTGCTGCGAACGCCTCGTTCAATTCGATCAAATCGATGTCCGCCAGCGAAACGCCCGTGTCGGCGAGCAGCCTGCGCGTCGCGGGCACGGGCCCGATGCCCATGACCTTCGGATCGACCGCCGCCTGTGCATACCCGATCAGCCTGGCAGCCGGCTCGAGCCCGTGACGATGCAGAGCCTCCCTGCCGGCGATGAGCATGCTCGACGCTCCATCGGTGATGCCCGACGAATTGCCCGCGTGCACGGTGCCGTCCCGGCGGAAAACGGGAGGAAGCTTCGCCATTCCATCGAGCGTCGCATCGAACCGCGGGTGCTCGTCCCGATCGAGGATCGTCTCCCCCTTTCGGCCCGCCACGACCACCGGAATGATCTCCTCACGAAAGCGGCCTTCCTCCCACGCTGCCTTTGCCCGACGCTGCGTCTCCACCGCATAGGCGTCCTGCTCTTCGCGCCCGATCGCGTACTTGTCGGCGAGCGTCTCGGCGGTCGCTCCCATCATTTCGTCGGCGAGGGGGCAGAAGAACCCATCGCGGTGCATCCCGTCGACGAGCTCGCCATCGCCCATCCGAAGCCCCCAACGCGCCCGCGGCATGAAATAAGGAGTGTTCGACATCGATTCCGTTCCACCCGCGAGAACGATGGTCGCGTTGCCGAGCCGGATCTGATCCGCGGCATTGATGATCGCGCGCAGTCCGGAGCCGCACGCCTGGTTGACGGTGTAGGCGGGAACCTCGTCGCTCAATCCGCTGCGGATCGCGATCTGTCGAGCCGGATTCGGGCCGGCACCGGCCTGCCGTGCGTTTCCGAAGATCACCTCGTCGATCGCGGCGAGATCGATCCCGCTTCGATGCAGCGTCGCCTTCGCCGCTTCGGTTCCGAGCTGCACCGCAGTCAGCGAAGAGAGTCCTCCTCCGAACTTTCCTATGGGAGTCCGCAGCGGAGCGACCAGAAAAATGTCTTCCCTGATTGCGGTCATGTTCGAAGGTGAAACCGGGTCACGCGCCCGGCCTGTTCTGGAGAGCTCGTTTCTGTCTTGCGGGCACGTCTCTGCGGCGTCGCTCTCCCGCCCCAATTGCCAGCTCGCGCTTCCAGATCTCCAGTTCCGGATCTCCCGGGTACGCGGCGTCGAAGCGCGCGGCGAAGGCCTCGACGTCGTCCCTCCGCCGCTGGGCGATCGCCAGCCCGAGATCAGCCAACAGTTTCTCGCGCGCGCTCAGCCGCTCGGCACTCTCGAGAACGATGAGGAGCTCACGCTCAGCCGCCGCGAAATCGCGCCGGAGCAGCAGCATCTGCGCGATCTTCAGGCGGGCCGGCGCCATTTGCGGATCTGCGGCGAGTGCCTCTCGAAACGCGATCGCCGCCGCGAGCCGATTCCCGCGAGCCAGAAGATCCAGTCCCGTCTTGTACGCCCGCTGCGCCCTCTCGTCCGAAGCACTCTTCGTCTCGGCCACGGATTGGCCGGGCACATCCTCCACGATGGAAACCGGCAACGCATCGGGAACGGGGGCGGCAACAGGCGTCTCAACCGGCCGGGCTTCCTTCGGATCGTCGGCGGCGGCGGCCTCGCCCGCGGGTGGCGCTGCAGCCCGATCGGGCACCGAAGCCGGTGCCTCGACGGCAGGGAGCTCAGGTCGTTGCCCCTGCCAGCGGAGGACAGCCGCTACGGTGATGATCGCGGCGATCACGATCGTGGCAGCGATCGCAATTCCCTTTCGGCCCCCTCGCTCGTCTCGCCCTGAGGAGACGACTCGGACCGGCTCGGTCGCAGTGGGCATCGCCGCGGTGGTCGCATCCGAGAACACCGCCGATGCGGAAGTGCGCTGTCGATCGAGAGCCGCCGCAAGGTCTCCGGCCGACTGGAAGCGCGCCTCGCGGTCCTTGGTGAGGGTTCTCTCGATGATGCCTTCCAGACCTGGCGACACCAGAGGGCTCAGATCCCGGATGCGCGGCATCTCGTCGCGGATGATTCGAGTCAGAACATCGGTGAGCGTCTCACCCTGAAACGGCAGCCTGCCGGTCAGCGCCTCGAAAAGTACGACGCCGAGCGAGTAGATATCGGTCCGAGCATCGAGCGGTTTCCCGAGGGCCTGCTCCGGCGACATGTAATGGACCGTGCCGACGATCATCCCTGCCTCGGTGATGAAGCCGCTCGCGCTGTGCGCCGCTCCGCCGGGCGGTCCGACACGCTTCGCAATTCCGAAGTCGAGGACTTTCACCTTCTCGCCCGAAACGACGATGTTGTCCGGCTTGATGTCGCGGTGGACGATCCCCTTGGAATGTGCTTCGGCAAGCGCATCGGCCACTCTCGCTCCGATCGCGCAGATCTCGTTCTCGTTCAGAGGTCGCCGCTTCATCACGGCGCCGAGACTCTCCCCTGTGACCAGTTCCATCACGATGAAGGGCCGGTCGCCGTCTTTCTCGATCGCGTGGATCGTCGCGATATTCGGATGGTAGAGCTGCGCCACGGTGCGCGCTTCACGCGCAAACCGGGCGCGATACTCGGGATCATTGGCGAGCGCGGGAGAAAGAATCTTAATCGCGACCTCGCGACCGAGACGCGGATCCTCAGCCCTCCATACCTCCCCCATTCCGCCCGCACCGATGCGCGCGATGAGCCGGTAGGTACCGAGTCTTCTTTCGGGAGCGGGATCCATGGGACGCCGCGTAAGAATAGCCTGCATTGCGCGCGTTGGAAACCCGCGCGTGCCCGAGACGAAGTCCCGGGTATGCACCAGACACGAAGCGTCAAGCAGTCCCGTAGGGACGCTTGGAGATGCCGGACGTCCCCAGTCCCGTAGGGACGCTTGAAAATAGCCAGGGACGAAGTCCCGGGTCGCCCGCAGGCACGAGACCGGGGAGCCGCCCGCACAGCGCGGGCTGGAAGCCTGCACCCTCGCCTTCGAAATAACTTATTTGAAGCAAAGTGTTTCTTCCCGCGTGAAGCGGCTCCTTTCGATCGTGCTCGCATCGATGGCTCCTCTGTCCGCTGCGGCGGCCGAGATTCGTTTCGTCACTCCGCTCGATGGAGCGCAGGTCTTCGGGGCAACGCTTCTCGAAGTCGAGGCGAGCGGCGAATCGATCGATCGAATCGAGCTCCTCGTCGACGGCGTATTGGTCGGAGTCGCGCGTCGCGCGCCGTTCCGCGTCGTGCACGACTTCGGCGAATCGACCGTTTCGCACTCCATCGAGGCGATCCTTCACCACGACGGCTTTCGGAGGAGTGAGCGAGCGACGATCAGCACCATGCCTCTGATGACAGAGCAGAGTCTCACGATCGATCTGGTGGAAGTTCCACTCCGAATCCGAGGACCAGGGACGCCCTCAGCGAAGGATCTGATCGTGCGCGAGAACGGGATCGACCAGCGCATTCTCGAGATCGCAGCCACCCGCGGGCCGGCACACTTCACCTTCGTGGTCGACCGTTCGCTGAGCATGGGTGAGGGAAGACTTCAGTCGGCGCTCGAAGCAGTTGCGTCGATACTGCCCCGGTTGCGGGCAGGCGATTCAGCGAGCCTGATCCTCTTCAACCACCGCGTCGATCGGCCGATCGATCTTCGGACCGGCGCCGATCTGCACGCGGCTCGCGAGCTCGCGCCATCCGGTGGAACGTCGCTGCGAGAAGCACTCGCTTCGATCCGCGAAGAGAGGAGTCGAATCATCATCACGATCACCGACGGAACCGATCGCAGCAGCGCGATCGACGAGGAATCGGCATTGCGGAAAATCGGCACTTCGAGAACGACCGTCCATGCGCTGACTCTCGGAAACGATGCCTCCGGTTTTCTTCGCAAGGCGACCCGGCAAACAGGAGGCGCCATGGTCCGTTCGAGAGCCCCCTCGCTCCGGACGGATCTCCAGGCGCTCTTCGACGAGATCGACTCGCGTCACGTCGTGATCTACCAGAGCACCAACAGCGGAGCGGGCTGGAGGGAAATCTCGGTACGGTCCGCGAGGAGAAGCGTCTCGACCGACCTCGCACGCACGAGGTACTACGCGAAATGAAAAGAGTCGCCATTGCAATCCTCGTAGTCTTCGCCGCGTCGCTGCCTGTACGCTCCGATGGGCGGATTGCGAGCGACTTCGAGATCGCTTCGATGCAGTCGCAACTCTCGAGATCGCGCAATCCGATGGCGCGCGTGGCTGCACTTCTCAACCTGGGCGACCTTCGTCACACGCGAGGCGAGGGGGCTCTGAGCCGCGAGTCCTACGGCAGAGCAATCGAGATTCTCGATGCGCAGCGAGCAGAAGGCCGTCGCCGCCAGGATCTGGCGAAGTATGCAGTGGCGACCGCCTGGCGCGGCCTCGCCGAGGCGAAGCTCGGGCGCGAGAGTGCCGCGTTCGACGCCTTCGAGGAAGCTCTACGTTATGTGAGTGACTCCCCGGGAATCTGGAATCTCTACGCCTCGGCGATGACCGTCGCGGGTCGCCCCGAGAAGGCGGTTGCAAGTGCGCGCAATGCCGTCATGATCGCAAACGCCGATGCCGGCGCGACTCCCCTCGATCGTCACGTCTACGAATACACGCTGGCCAGCGCTCTTCTCGCGATGGAGCGCGACCGCGTCGGTGAACAGGAGGCCGAGACGCTGCTGAGCGGAATCATCGAGTCGCTCGCCGGGCGGACCTTCGAGACGCTCAGGCGCCGGATCGTGCGGAACGAAGAGTTCGAGATTCTCTCGTCGACCGAGCAGGATGCGAGCGCCTATCTCGCGCTGTTCAACCGCTCACGGCTTCGCCTCGCACGCCTCTACGAGCAGAGCGGCCGCCCGGCGGCGGCCAGAGAGCAGTATCGCGCCGTGCTCGCTGCGCGAAGCGACGATGCGCAGGCTCTGGGCGCGATGGCGCGACTCACACGCGAAGCGGCGGACCGCGAGCGGTACTTCGAAGAGTCCCTCGACGCAAACCCCTTCTCGCGCGATCTGATTCGCGAGTACGAGGCGTACATCGCCGGTGAACATCCTCGCTCCGCGAGCGGTTCGGGCCCGGGAGCCGCGGTGCGGAACGCGCTCCATGCGCAGCGCGCAGGGCGTTTCCGCGAAGCGTCGGAATCCCTTCAGCCCCTCCTGGCGCGGTTTCCCGAGAACGATGTGGTTCGATTTCTCCTTGCGCGCAATGCGGTAGCTCTCGGCGACATGAAGGAAGCGGATCGGCTCGAGACTCGTATTCGATCCCGTGCCCTGCGCGGCGAGCTCGCCGCAATTCGATCCTCACTGGTCACCGAATCGATCGACATTCTCGAACGAGGAAGTGACAGAGACCCCTCGGACCAGCAGGTGCGAGCACTGTTTCTGGCGCTTCAGCGCGGCTCGCTCAGCGCGGCGCAGGTCGCGGTTCTCGATTCGCTCGTCATCTCGGCCGTCGTCGTTTTCGCAGAAGGACGCTTCTCCGGAGAGGAAACGACGAGCTTCGATCGCGGAATGCTGCACTCGGTGCCGTTTCGATTCCCCGCCCCCGCGGCCTTCCGAGGGCGTTTCGAAGGTTCGCGTGTCCGTTTGGAGTTTCGGATTCTGGGAGCTACGGAGATCGAGGGCGCAGCAGGCCTTCTGCTGGAGCCCCTGAGGATCACGCCCTCATGATTCGCGTCATGCTTCTTCTCGTCGCCGTTCTGAACACGGCTCCGGCCGCGATCGCCGAGGATGCCGTCATCGCGTACAGCCCTCCGAGCGGCCTTCTGATCGTCGCGCGCGGCGATGCAGCGAGGATCGATGTCTTCAACCTTCAGTCGAAGGCTCCCCTCTGGTCGGCAGACGGACCAGCCTCGCCTCGAGACATCGCCATCGACACCGCAGACCCTCGGGCCGCCGTGCTCGATCCGCTGCGCAACGAGGTCGCACTCGTCTCTCTCGGCCGACGTTCGGTGCGCATCGTCCGGGTCGCCGAGACGCCGATCGCAGCCCGGTTCGCCGGTGGCTCGCTCTTCGTTCTCTCTCGCGACGGACGACGCCTGCAGAAGATCGACGAGGATGGGTCGATCACGGTATCGGTCGGCACGAGCCCTGATCCGGCGTTTCTCGAGGTTTCGGGAAATCGTCTCTATGTCTACTCCCGCGCCTCAGGCAGCGTCGTCGAATACGAGATTCCGACTCTCCGTCAACTCCGCACCGCGACTGCCGATCGGTTCGCATCAGCCTTCGTCGTCGACGACCGAACCGGCTATCTCGTCTATCCCCGCAGCGGCCGGATGCAGACGATCTCTCTTGCCGGCATGAACAGTGACGAGCCGATGAGCGTGGCGGCGGTTCCTACGGATCTCGCACCGGCAATGCCGGGCGGTGTTCTCACACCCGGCACCCTCGTAATCGCCGACCCCGCATCGAAACGGCTCTGGCACATCGAGCGCGCCGAGTCGGCCGTGAGTGCGTTCTCGCGAGGATTTCTGCGAGGATTTCTCGGACTCGGAATCGCTCGCGCTCCCGGAAGGGAATCTCCTCCGGGAATCGATCGCGTCTGGCCGGTTGGCTCGTCCGAAATCGCGTATGACTCGGCGAGCCGCACTCTGTACCGCATCAGCCGCGACGGAGCCGTCGTGCTCGCTGCCGATGCAGGACCCCGATCCTTCGCAGTCGCCGCCGGGCGGCTCGTCCTCTGGAAGAACGGCCAGGTGCTGTTCGTTGGACTTTGACGGCCATCGGTACGCCGGTTGCAACTGCCGAGATCGGATGATGAAGACCACCTGTACTCGCTGCCAGCGGCAGATCGACGCAACGGCGCGAATCTGTCCCTTCTGCAATCACGAGCAGAGCATCCGAGCGGAGGAAGATCTTCGCGCCGTCGAGGTGTCTTCGCGACCGGCGACGGGCCTACCGCCCGGAACGGCGACACGACCGCGCTGGTCATCGACGAAGATTCTGGTCGGCGCGGCCGTGCTCGTTCTCCTGGCGGCGACCTTCGCGGTCGGTGCGTTGTTCCATACGGTCACCGGCTCACTCCAGCGCCAATCGGGTCGGGCGTCGAATGCGGAAGACGCGACCGAGACGCCGGCGGCCTCTCCTCAACGCGAACGGAGCTTCGGCAGACTCGAGCTTCAGCCGGTGGATCCAACCGAGACGATCGGCCAGGCGATCACGTCGGCTCCGGTTCCCGATCCCGACGCCGCATTCGAGGATGGTTACGGACGAAGTGACGCAACTGCCCTCCCCGCGGAGCAGTATGCGCGTATCCTGGAAGAAGCACGCCGTGAGCAGGCGCCTGCGACGTCGACGGGAGCCATCGATCCTCGGACCATCGTCGACCAGCAGCCGGTCCGGCCGCCCCCGATTCCACGCCAGCAGCCCGTAGATAGGACTGCCGAAGGCTCGCCCGCCTCGTCTCGCGAGGGTGGCAAGCGAACCCTCCCCGTCCCCATCCACCAGCCGTTGCCGAAGATCGACCGGAAGAAGGAGATCAAGGAAGACGGAACGCTTCGGTTCAGGCTGCTCGTCGGACGAGATGGCCAGGTGAAGGAGATCACGGTCCTGCAGGGAATGCCCGGATTGACGCCGAAGATGATCTCCGCAATCCAAACCTGGCGGTTCAAACCGGGAACCGTCGACGGCGAACCGATCGAGTCGAATTTCGCGGTCGATATATCCTTCAAAGCTCCATGATCACCGACAAGATCGAGTGCAAGGCATGTGGCCGGCAGATCGACAGCGCCGCGAAGCTCTGTCCCTATTGCGGAGCCAACCCCGAGACGGGCGTGCGCTTCGATCCGACGCCGATTCTCCGGGAACATTTCCCGACGGCTGAGCAGGGACAAACGCGGCAACTGCTCGACTTTCTTCGAAACCGCCAGGCGCTCGTCATCGGTGCCGTCGTCATCGCCATGACCCTGCTGGCCTTCGGGCTGCACGCGCTCGCCGAGCGCCGAAACTCGCGTGCGGTATCCGACGTGCCGGCAGTGCCGCTGACGGAGGTTGCCGATCTTAGCAATCGCGAGGCGGAAACGGAGGAGCTCCCGATTCCGGATCTCGAGCTCGAGCACGACGGAAACCCGAGCACCATGCGACGATTCCTCGTCGAGCCGGGGGCGGTCGCCCCACCCGAGCCGGTCGCTGCTCCCCCTCAGGCACCGTCACCATCTCCCAATCGCGTGCAGCCAGGCGCCGGATCGCGTCAGGCGCCTCAGCCGAGAATCTCGCCGAGCCCCGCTCGAGATATCGCGACTCCCCCGCCCACGGACCTCACCGATTCAGCAGCTCCCAGCGCCGGCAATGACGAGCCGCCGCAACCATGAGCCGTGATTCATGATCGAGATCCTCGTCATTCTCGGAGCCCTGGCCCTTCTCGGGTGGCTCCTGCTCTACATGTTCGCCCAGCGGCGGGAGAGTGGCAGTCTCGAGCTGATCCAGCGAGGGAACTATCTCGAAGCGATGGCGGAGGCGCAAAAAGAGATCGCTTCGCGCCCGGCGAGTCCGGAGCCTCATCTGCACCGAGCCGTTGCGGCGAAGTTGCACGGCGCTCTCGAGGAAGCGCTGCGCTCCTATCGTGACGTCCTGCGGATCGACAGCGACGATGCAGAAGCCGCCGAAGGAACAGCGCTCTGCCTCACCTGGCTCGATCGCGACCTGCCGGAGGCGCGGCGATTGATGGAGCGGACGATCCAGGCGCGTCCGGAAATCCAGGAGTTCCAGGCTCTGGTCCTGGCCTTCATCCTCCTGCGCTCCGGAGCTCGCGATGATGCGATGCGCCTCTTCCACGACAATCAGGAGCTGCTCGAGACCCGTTTCGAGGCCGATTACACCGATCGCGATCCCCTTCTCGCCGAGACGCTCCATCTCTACGGCGTCATGTCTGAAGAGGCGGGGAAATCCGATCGAGCCGCGAAACTCTACCGGCAAGCGGCCGAATGGGCACCGGGAAGCATCTTCGACCGCTGGTCTCGTGAACGGCTTCAGAGACTTCCGACGCCAACCGGTCAGGATCCCGCCGCCCTCCCTCCCGAGTAGACCAAGCCCGCCAGCATCCGAGGGGGTCGGGCAGATGTGATCCCGAGTAGAATGAATCCGATGCAAAGCAGCTCGGCAACTACTCCGGGATGCATGCCGCCGCTCGCGGCTTGCGGAACGAGAGGATGAAACTGTTCGAGACTGTCGCCGGCTGGCTCGGGCGCGCCGTCCGGGCGCTCGACACGGCCGAGCTGAGGCTCGGGCAGACCGAAGTGACTCTGCGCAACCTCATCCTGCTGGTCGCATCGGTCCTGCTTCTCTTCTACGTCACCGCCAGGCTGAAACACTGGCTCGTCCGGAGGATTCTCTCGCGAAGTCAGATGGACGTGAGCGCTCGCCACGCAGCCGGCACTCTCTTCGGCTATTTCGTTCTTTTCGTCGGCCTGCTGGTGATCTTCCAGACGGTCGGAATCGATCTGACCGCTCTGACGGTCGTTGCAGGAGCGATCGGCGTCGGAATCGCCTTCGGACTCCGCGACATCGCGAACAATTTTCTCAGCGGGCTGATCATACTTTTCGAACGGCCGGTGAAGCTCGGCGACCGGATCGAAGTCGGGAATGTCGAAGGAGATGTGGTCGCCATTCGCGCGCGAAGCACCACGGTGGTGACCAATGACAATGTGGCCATCATCATCCCCAACTCGAAGTTCATGACCGAAAACGTCGTCAACTGGTCGTACACCGACTCCAGGATCCGGTTCCGTGTCCCGGTTCAGGTGGCCTACGGCACCGAGCTGCGGCGATTGGAGCAGACTCTCCTTCAGATTGCGCGGAACAATCCGGAGGTTCTCACCGATCCACCACCCGCAGTCCGTCTGATGGCATTCGGAGAAAGCGGACTCGATCTCGAGCTGCGAGTGTGGACGGACAGCAGCCTGCATCGCCGCGGCAAGCTCGTGAGCGATCTCAATTTCGAGATCGAGCGAGTGTTTCGCGAAGAAGGAATTCAGATTCCTTATCCGCAGCGCGACGTGCACCTTCGCTGACTCTACCGGTCCCATTCGCTCGCCACGAGCAGGTGGAACTTCCGGCGAATCTTCTGCATCGAGATGGGCTGAACGGACGGATGAACCCGATTGGTGAGAAGTACCATGATCAGATCGCGGTCGGGATCGATCCAGACCGAAGTCCCTGTGAAGCCGGTGTGACCGAACGAGTGCAACGAAAGCATGGCCGTCGGGCCATCGGGATCCAATGAAGGCAATTGCCACCCAAGACCACGATTCTCCTCGAGACCAACCGTGTAGTTGCGGAGTGACCGATCGATCATCGATGCCGGCAGCAGCCGCTCGTCCCGTGACAGATGGCTCCGCGCCATCGAGAAAATCTCGCGCGCCGTCGAGAAGAGGCCGGCGTTTCCTCCCATCCCCCCCATGTAATACGCATTCCCGTCGTTGACTTCTCCCCAGATCAGGTAGTTCCGAAAATGCGGAAAGGTCAGCCCGCGCTCCGCCACCATCAGCCGCTCGTTCCCGTTTCCCCATTCCGTGGCCGCGATCGTGTATTTCATCTCGGGCGGCGGATTGAACAAGGAGCGAGTCAGCCCGAGCGGCGCAAAGATCTTCTCCGCAGCCAGATCCTCGGCCCTCTTCCCGGTGATGCGCTCGAGCGCGAGGTGCAGCAGGATGAACCCGAGGCACGAGTAGATCTCGCGAGTCCCGGGAGCATATCGCAGGGGCCGCTGCACCAGCGCCTGCAGGTAGGCGCGATCGCTCATCCCCGCCGTGTAGAGCGGATACCACGCCTGAAACCCTCCGCGATGCGTGAGCAGATCGATGAAGGTGACGTCCCGTTTATCGGTCTCGCGGAGCTCGGGCATGTGTTTCGCGACGCGGTCGCCGAGATCGAGCAACCCTTCGGCTGCCGCTCGAAGAACGAGAGTGGACGTGATCAGCGGCTTGGTGAGGGAGGCGACGTCGTAGATCGTGTCGAGCGAGGTTTTGATCTTCGCCGGCTTCAGGGCGGCATGCCCCAGGGCATTCTCGACGCGAATTCCGCGGGCGTCACCGATGGCGTAGACGGCGCCGGGAAAGCTACCCACCTCGATCTCGCCGGTGAGCAGCCGATCGACCTGATCGCGCAGTGAAGCGAACCGCGTCTCGTCACGGCCGCTTCCGATTGCGGATGGTGATTCCACGTCATCGATCGCGCGGTTCACGTCCGTTACCTGTTTCCTCACGCGCACGAATCGTTCCGGACCTGTCTGTCCTAGACACGTCATCGTCATTGTAACCAGAGTCGAGTGCGATTGATCGTCCGTCCGGCTCGAAAATATCTCTTCCCTTCCGAATGTTCACCGCTACGAATTCCATGCTGGAGAGGGGAAAGTGAATCTGCTAAGATCCGCCGTCCTCTGAAAGCAGAGCTCAGGTACCTCGACCCGATGTTCCATCTCGAAAAACTACAGATCTCAGGCTTCAAGTCCTTCTACGACCCCGCTGAGATGACCTTCCCCGCGAAGCTGACGGCGGTTGTCGGACCGAACGGCTGCGGGAAGTCCAACATCTGCGACGCGATCATCTGGGTCCTCGGCGAGCACCGCGCCAGCAACATCCGCGGCGACACGATGGAGGACGTGATCTTCCAGGGGTCCGCCCGCCGGAGGCCCCTCGGCATGGGGGAGGTCACCCTCACCCTCGCGACGAACAACGGCCATCCTGCCGCAGACGACGGCAGGATCACGATTCACCGCCGGGTGTTCCGGACGGGGGAATCGGAGTTCCGCCTCAATGGAAAGAGAGTCCGGCTGAAGGACATCGCCGACATCCTGATGGACACCGGACTCGGGATCCGGAACTACTCGGTGATGGAGCAGGGAAAGATCGATCTGATCATCTCCAACAAGCCACAGGATCGCCGCAAGCTCATCGAGGAAGCCGCCGGCATCACGAAATACAAGACGAAACGGCGCGCGGCGGAGCTGAAGCTGGAGGAAACGCAGGCGAATCTTCTGCGGATCGACGACACGCTCGCCGAAGTCACACGGAATCTCAATTCTCTGAAACGCCAGGCCGCAAAGGCCCGCCGGCACAAGGATCTCACCGAACAGCTCTCGACGGCGAAGCGCTCCCTCTATGCAGGGCGAATCGTTTCCGCCCGACAGGAGCAGGAAGCGAGCGAAGCGGCGGTCGCCGCAGCTCAGAACGGCGAGAGTGAAGCCGCGGCCGCGCTGGCACGCGACGAAGCGCTGCTCGCCGAGAACCGGACCGCCTTCGCCGAAACGTCGAGTCGCGCCTCCCGGTTGCGCGAAGAGATCGCCCGGTTGAGCGCCGAGGCGGAGCGGCTCCGCTCCTTTCTGCAGCAATCGGAGACCAACCTCGCGGATCTGCTCCATCGGCTCGACACCTCACGCACGCAGGTCGCTGCACTCGACGAAGAAGGAGCCGAGCAGCAGCGCCTCCTCGATGAACGAACGGGCGGACTCGAGCGGGCGATCGAGGATCGAAACCGGCTTCGCACGGCGGCGGACGAGATCGAGCGAGAGCGCCAGGACAAGGGCGATCTGGTCCGTCGACACGAGAAGCATCTCGCCGATGCCCGCGAGGGTCTGATGCGGACGATCGCGCGCATTTCCGAGTCGAGGAATCAGGTTCATCAGATCGAGATCGCGGTCGAGAAGTGCGAGTTCTATCTCGGAAAGCTCGAGCACACGGCGCGTCGTGTCTCGGAGACGCGCGACGGAGCCCACGATCGCGTCGTCGAAGCCGGCCGCGGAGTGACCGAGGCCGAAGAGCTTCTCGCCTCGGCGCAGCGCGCAGCTCGCGAGGCGCTCGAACATCGCGAGGAGCTCACGGCCAGGCGCGATGCGATGCGCGACTCGCTCGTCGGCGCACGCGATCTGATCTCCCAGACCACCTACAGAATCGATTCGCTCCGCACGCTCCTGACCTCGCTCGAGCTCCAGGACGAGGACGTGCGGCTGGCGATCCTGGAGATCGCTCCTTCCGCGACCTCCGCGGCGGAAGCGGTGCGCGCCGCCGAAGGATTCGAGGCCGCGCTCGACGTCCTCCTGGGAGAAATCTCGAAGGCCGTCGTCGTCGAAGACTCGCGCACCGCGGTCGAGGCGATTGCACGCCTGCGCGAGCGGAGCGCGGGACGCGGCGCCTTCATCGCTCTCGACTACACGCCCGACTCCGAAGGGACGAGACGCGGGAATGCCGCACAGTCGATCGTCGGCGAAGGGGCGGCCGCCGATGCCGTCCGCGCTGCCGTTCCGGAGGCCTACTTCGTCGAGACGCTGGAGCAAGCCATCGCCGAGGCACGCTCGAGGCCCCACGCAACGTTCGTCACGCGCGACGGCGACGTCGCACGCGGCCCGTTGATTCAGGGTGGCCGGAAGGAGAGTGCCCAGCCCGGCGTCTTTTCGATCAAGCGCCAGATTCGTGATCTCGAGGAGATCATCGGCGCCGAGGAAGCCCGCGCCACCAGCTTCGCCGCCGATCTGCAACACCTGGAAGAAGAGCTGCAGGCGGCGGATGACAGCCGGATCATCGCCGACGAGCGACGGCGCAATGCCGAGCAGGCGCTTCGCGACCGGATCGGCGACCGAGCACGCCTGGAAGAAGAGCTGCAGCGGCTGGAGAAGGACCTGGCCGTCGCCTCGGAAGAGAAGACTCTCTATGGAGAGGAAAAGGCTCAGCTCCAGCTGAGACGCGCCGATGCCATCGATGACCTGCGCCGGCTCGAAGAATCCGAGCGATCGATTCAGCAGACGATCCGAGAGACCGAAGAGCTTCTACAGAACGCTCGCGCAGAGTTCGAGGCGATCACCGAAGTCGCGGCGAAGGCGCGTGTGGACGTCGAGACGGCCGCGGGAAATGTCAACGCCATTCAGCGCGAGCATGACAATCTGTCGCGCGTCGTCACGTCACTCCGATCGCGCGCGGCTCAGCTTCATCACGACATCGATGCTCTGGTCATGCGCCAGGAGGAGACGGAGCGGGCGGGCGAGCAGGCTCGAGGAGAGCTCGAGATCACGCTCGACACACTGCGAAGCCGGGGTGATGAGCGCGTCGCGATCGAAGCGGCGGTGGCCGACCTCGAGCAGGTCGTGCGAAGCCTCGAGCAGGCAGCCGCGGTTGCCCGCGACCGATGGACTGCCGCACGCGAGGCGCTGTTCGAGGCCAAGCGCCGGCTGGATCGCGCACGAAGCGCATTCGATCTTCTGCGCGAGCAGGTGCTTCTCGATCTTCATGCCGGGCTCGACGCTCTCGCCGAGGTCGAGCCTCCCGGCGACCAAGAGGCGAAGGCGGTGCTGGAATCCGAGGTGACGCGACTCTCCGAGCAGATCGAGAGGATCGGCCCGGTGAATGTTCTGGCCATCGATGAGCATCGGGAGCTGGAAGAGCGCGAGACGTTCCTCCGGACGCAGCGGGACGATCTCGTTCAGTCGATCGAATCGCTCCGGGCGACGATCCGCAAGATCAACATGACCTCGCGCGAGATGTTCCGCGAGGCGTTCACCTCGGTCAATCAGTGGTTCGGCGAGATCTTCTCGGTGCTCTTCGGCGGAGGGAAGGCGGCGATGCAGCTTCTCGACGAGGAGGACGTGCTGGAGAGCGGCATCGAGCTGATCGCTCAGCCGCCGGGAAAGAAAACGCAATCGATCGCTCTGCTGTCGGGTGGAGAGAGAGCGTTGACGGCGCTCGCTCTTCTCTTCGCGATCTTCCGCTACAAGCCGAGCCCCTTCTGCATCCTCGACGAGGTCGATGCTCCGCTCGACGAGGTGAACAACGAGCGGTTCATCCGGCTCGTGCGCGAGATGTCACGCGACACGCAGTTCATCATGATCACCCACTCGCGGCGGACGATGGAGGCGGCGGACGTCCTCTACGGCGTGACGATGGAAGAGGCCGGATGCTCGCGGCTGGTCTCCGTCTCGTTCGCCGACCTCGAGTCGTGAGGAACGTGGCGAGGCTGCCCGACTCCCACAAGGGAGCCCATTGAGCATTGACCATACCGATGTCCACCAGGAAGACTCATCGATCGCCACCGTCGGCACGAGGCCTCGACCCTGGAGTGTCCGCTGGACGTCGCGCACATCGAGCCCAGGCCACGGAAGTAACTCCCTTCAGGTGAAAAGCTGTCCTCACCTGCTGCGTCGTCCGATTCCATCTGCCATTTGTACCTTCGAATGGCGAAGGCTTCACGGCACAAAGCATCTCGACCACGAAGCGGGTCGAGCAAGAGCGGACGAACGGAAAGCCAGCGTCCCTGTTCAGCCACGCCGTTTCCTCGCCATTCGCAGCACCCGAACGTCGGCCCTGTCCTGATCCCGACCAACCGTCTCTTTCTCCCGGATCAGATCATCGAGCGATACGAAATTCGCCGGCACGCCGGCAAAGTGACCTGCAACCCGCTTGCGCCAGAGCGAGGCGAAGTCCGCGGATGCGAGCCTCGAAAAGGTCGATGCGTGATGGGGCCACACACCGAGTTGAACGATGTTGCCCGGCGAGGTCAGATTAGAAACGGTCAGCCCGAGATCAGAACCGAGGAAGCTCCGGATCGCAGCGAGCACCCGTTCTGCATTTCGAAGCTTCGGGTCAACGAGAATGTCGAGGTCTCTCGTCGCTCTCGGCCGTGCGTGAAATGCCACCGCGTGAGCGCCCACGATCAGGTAGCGCACGCCGTGCAGGTTGAACGACTCGAGCAACTCTTCGTAGTCGCGGGATTTCATCGATACCTCGCGCTTTGAGACTGCTGGCAAGACAGTCTGCGACCGCCGCGACGCGTTGATCGGGGGTCAGCTCGTCGAACCAGAACCGGAAATCCTCGCTCTCGGCTTCATCGAGCCGGACGACGGACGCGGTCCAGATCCGTCCGTGACGATCGGCAGCACGCCCACGCCGTTCCACGAGTCGAGTCTAGCACTGGTCCGGGCATCGGATGCGCGATCTCCCGCACGGGAGCTACTTCCGTGGCCTGGGCACGTGCTGATCGATCAGGATCGGGTTCCCGTCGGGATCCGTCAGCACCATGCTTGCGGGGCCCGTGGAGGACTCATCGGCCGCCACCGTCGGCACGAGACCTCGATCCTCGAGTGTCCGCTGAATGTCGCGCACATCGTCGAAGTCCGGCAGGGTGCTACCGGTTCGGTCCCACCCGCGACTCGACCTTCGGCGGGTCGCGAAATCTGCCGTGGAGCGCCTCGACTACCGCGTGCTTGCGAGATGGCGCCTTCACCGCCGCCTCGCGCCCATCCAGCCAGTCCCCCACTGCTTCAGCCGAGTCAGGCAGTCCCCAGTCGCGCATCAAAAGCCCGTAGTTGACAAAGTGCGCGTCGTCGATCATGAACGCGCCATGATCGCGGATCGCTTCGATCGCGCGTCTTTGTGGCCCTGTCAGGCTGGCGGCCGATGCCGGTGCGCGGTCTCCGCCAAACGCGAGGTTCAGCAGCGACGCGGAGAGCGAGACGCGCTCGAACGGAGTCGCTTCGCGGTGTTGGAGTGCAATCGCGTCGATTGCGCGGCCGCGGTTGAAACGTCGACAGTGGGGCACATGCTGGGCCTCGGAATGTCGCCGTGAGAGAATAGGACGATTCCATATGGCATCTGCCGCGCAGCTTCTGCAGACATACCGCTATCCGTTCGCCTCGCACGTCGACGCCGGCTACGGTCTTCGTCTGGCCACCTCCGGCACGCAGGAAGATGCGAACGAGTCGCCGTATTTCTTCGAAGGGCGTCTCGCTCGTCCCGATGAGCTGTCGGACATGCTCCTCGTGTTGTCCGAGCTCGTGCGCAGCCGTTTCTACATCCCTGGTGCGATGCGGCAGATCGATCCGGTGGTGACGAGCAGTGAAGCCGCGCTCCGTTTCGAAGGCTTCTCCTCGTGTTGCGGCGTCTATGGTCGTGCCGACTTTACCGGGGAAGCATTCGAATCGGGCATTCGCAGCCCGGGCACGACGAACGTCGACTTCAATTCGCCGATGCGTGGCGCTCTGGGGCGCCTGCGTACTGGTGGAGAGGCGCGGCTCGCGGTCGGCGCAGAGGAGGTGAAGCTCGCCTCCGAGGCAAGTGGCTCGGTGGTCGAAAAGAAAGTGAAGCTTCCGCATCGCTGGGTGAAAGGCTTCACCGAGGTGCAGGCGTATCTTCCGCGCCTGCGGACCTCGCTCGAGGTGAGCGCGCTCGAGGCGCAGCGATTTCTCCGTGCGCTCCCGCGGGGAGGTGCACCGAAAGAGGCGTCGTGGGTCGTGCCTTCCGGCAAGTCCCTGCGTCTATCGAAAGTCGCTTCGCGGGATGGTGTCAAAGTCGCGGGCACGGACCGCCTTCGCCTTTTCGAGCCCATCGCCGGCCGGGCGAAACGAATGCGCGTCTGGAGCGACGAGGAGACTGGCGTCAGCGCCTGGGAGCTCATCTTCGAGACGGGACGGATGTGGATCGCCCTCAGCCCCGACATCTCCCGCGGGTTCTCCGGAGAGGGTCAGGTCCTGACGCAGCTCGCCGCCGGCGAGTGGGAAGGAGCAGTCCATCGCGTGCGCGCCGAGCTGCGCTGGCAATCGATGCTCGACGTCGAGGAGGTCGCTAGCCGGGCCGGGCTCACGCGTGAGGAGGTCGGGGCGGCGTTGGCAGTGCTAAGCGCTCGAGGCCTCGTCGGCTACGACTCCGCCGCGTCAGGCTACTTCCACCGTGAGTTGCCTTTCGACCTCTCGAAGGTCGAGCAGCTTCACCCTCGACTGAAGGACGCTCGCGCGATCGTCGCCGCCGGTGCACTGCGCTGGCAGGAGCGGAACGGTGTGGCCGGCGAGTGTTTCGTTCGCGGCACTGAGGTGGAGCATGTCGTTAGGCTGACGGAGAACGAGGACCGGTGTACCTGCCGGTGGTTCAGTCGCAATCAGGGAGAGCGTGGACCGTGCAAGCACATCCTTGCCGCCCGGATCGACCTCGAGGGGGACGATGACTGAGGCGATCACGCAGGGCTGGAGCCCGGGGCAGTTCGTGGAGTGGGTGGAACATGCCGATCGTGACGAGCTCCTGTCGGTACTCTGCAGTCTGACCGAGGCGGACCGGCGCCGCCTTTCGAAGGAAGTCTCGTCCGCTTACCGGAAGGTGCACGACGTCGTCATCGGTCGGGTGAACCTGCGTCTCGCCGTCGTGGCCGTTTGCCCCTGGACGGATGTGAAGCGGGCGAACAGCCGCTTCTTTGCGTGGAATGACTCCCCCGAGCACGATTCGACCGGAGACGTCGTGCGAGTGCTGCGCCAGCGGAAGCCGGATTGGATCGACAAATTCGTCGCCCAGGAGTTGGAGAAGGAATCGCCGCGCTGGTCGGTGGTCCGGGGGCTCGTGCGCGATGGTGTCTGCGAACGTCCTTCCGCGGACAACTACATCATCAACATGGTGCGAACGTCAGCCGGCGAAGGCTGGTATCAACACCGCCAGCCTCTCCTCGAGAGAATCAAGGGCGATCCCACGCTGCTCGAGCACGAGATCTGGCGCATCTTCGAGGTCGATACGGTCCGGGGGCAGCTCTTCCCCGGCGCGCGATCCACCTGGCAGGACGATCACGGGAGCGCGTGGGGCCCCACGCTCGTCGCGCTTGCGGAGGAAGGGGCACTGGACCGCCGGAGGCTCCTCCACGCTGCGCACGAGACGCTGCGCAGAGGACTGCAGCTGCGGGACACACCCTTCCATGTCCAGCTGATCAAACGACTGGGGCCGAGTCCGGCGGAGCGCGCGGAGTTGCGGGAGACGTATCTGGACCTTCTGTCACATCGGATCGATGCCGTCGCCCGGTTCGCCCTCGATCAATGCGACGTTCTCTGGAAGGAAGGGACGCTCGAGTCCCACACGCTGCTCGCACGGATCGCTCCCCTCCTGCAAAGGGAGACGAAGGCGCTGGCCGAAGCGGCCTTGAAGCTGCTCGCCGGAATGGTGAGAAAGGACGCCTCCCTTTCGGTCGAAGCGGCACGAGTCGCGGTCGAGGCACTCCGCCATCCTTCCGCGGATGTTCACGAGCTGGCGCTCGACCTCATCGGCACGTTAGGCGCTCCCGCGGAGCTGGCCGAGCTCGTCGACGAAGTCGCACCTTCGCAGCGCGCCCGCGCCACCAGTCTCGTCTCCTCGCGGAGCGCAGAAGATGAACAGGCCTCTGAGGTCGATCTCGACGAACTGCTCGCTCTGGCTCACGCGCTCGATCCCCTCTTGCGAGAGCTCTACTCGATCGATCCTCTTCTCGCCGCGATTGCCCGCGGCGAGACTGTCCCGCGATACCTTCCTTCTGCGAGCATCCCTCGTCTCGACGCGAGCCGTGCCGTCGAGCCGGTGCGTGATTTCACGGAAATGGTCGACCTGATGTTGGCGATCATGGAGACGCAAGCGACACCCGTCGACGTCGAGCGCGCGCTGGACGGCTTCAGCCGCCTTGCCGTCGAACCTCCTTCCGACTACAAACGACGCACGGCGGCACTTCTCAAGCGGACGACCCAGCATGCCACGGGATCGACCGACTGGAGCATGGTCGGAACGCAGCTCATGCACCTCGTGCAGCTCTGGCTTCTGGGAGGCTCCGCTCTCCGCTCGAACCACCAGTCGCCGGAGCTCTTCCTGGAACTGCGCATCGACGAGATTCTGCAGCGGGTTCGCAGCCGGCGAGCCGCGCCGCTGCTGGCGCTGCCGACGCACGGAGTATGGATCGATCCGCTCGTGCTCGTGGAGCGAATGCATGTGTATCAGCAGGAGAAAACGCCGCTGGGGCGGCGCGATCTGCTGCAGGCTTTGCTCCGGCTCGCACCGGAACATCGTGCCGAAGCAATCGATGCAGCGACAGATCTCGAGGGAGAAGAGGCGGCCATTCTCCGCCACGCACTCGGTGCGACCGAGGAACCCAAACCAAAAGGGGTTCTGGCGCGACTCCTGGATGGCGTTGACGGCAAGAGAGGATCGTGGCGGCTCTGGGCCGCGGCGGCCCGCGCACGCGATCCGTTCGGGAGCGACGAGTCACTGCGCGACACACCTGCGGCCGAGCACCATTACGGCGCCGGAGCGATGACCTACTCCTGGTCGATTCGAATCGACAAGCAGCAGTACGTGAGGGCGAACGACTATTTTGTCGAGATCACGTCTCCGCTGGCGTCCCGGAAGGATCCCGAGTGGCCCTTGTCGCTGTTCTTCGAGCGAGGCAGCCGCTGGATTCTCGGCTCGGTCGCCGACGTGCGATCCCGTCAGGCGATCTGGCCTTCCGATCCGACGCCTGTGTTCATCAAGGGAATTCACTCCATTGTCGATCGGATGTTCCGGCCAGCCTCTGGTTTCACTCCGACTGCGGCGTATCTCGAGCCGCTCCTGGATCCGAACGTGAGGATGTCGCCCCTCGCTGAGCTGGCGCTCGCACTGGCCCTCGTGGCGCAGGACGCCGATGCACGAACGATGGCCGTCGACGCGGCGATTGCCGTCGTCGCCGATGGCCGGCTGCTGGGGGATGAGCTCGGAAGGATCTACACCGAGCTGCTCCGGGTCGAGGGCTTCCTGAAGCTCGGTCGCGTCGCCGACGCAGTCAATGCGATCGCACCTAACTCCTTGCTGCACCAGCTGGCCTGCGCCCGAATGCTCGATGAGTTGCTCGTCGCGATCGATCCTCCCGGACCTCGGGATCTCCACCACATCCTCAGCACCTACCGGGAGATCCTCGCGGCGACGAACCGCGCGGCCGATCCGAGACTGAAGACATTGCTCGCATCCGCCAGCGGCTCCGGCAAGACGGCGAAGCTGCTGAAGGAGATCGCCGGCGCGGATGGCCTCCACACGACGCCGGCGAAAGCGTACCAAATGCTGCTGGAGCAGCGGCTGGCATTGGCGAGCCCGCCTCGTTTGGCGGCGGCGCCGAGCCGGTCGTAGCGGTGATCTGCAGCCCAGATCTCGGGTGACTCTGAACTTCAGTCGAAGCGGCAGATCGACCACTGCCGACCACGCCGCGAAATGCCGTGCTGACCTTCTTCACGCTTATTCGCGCGCGTCGTGGCAGAATGGCGCCCACACTGAGGCGACTATGGAGCAAGAACTCGAAAGCGCGATCGAACGCGACGACGCCACATTCGTTACGCAGTGGTTAGAGCAGCGCGGATACGTCGATTTCATCGACCAGACCGGAGAGAGCTGCCTGGGGATGGCCTGCCGCCATCGATCACGCGCGGTCGTCGAGGCTCTTCTGCAGCGCGGAGCACCGCTCGACGTGCTCGGCGTCTGGCCGTCTCCCCTCGTCCACGCCGTCGAATCTGGCGATGAGGCGATCGTTCAGCGTCTCCTGGATGCCGGCGCTGATGCCGGTAGCGAGACGTGGCACGAAGATGCCGACCTTCCGCTGCTGTCGGCTGTTAGGGATCGTCACTGGTCGATTGCATCGCGACTGGTTCAAGCCGGTGCAATCGAGAAAGCCGACGCCGCATGGCTGCCTGAGGTCATCGAAGCCACTCTTGCAGGAAAAGGAAAGGGACGCTCACGCGTCCTGGCGGAGATCTTCACGCATACGCTGAGCCGGTTCGGTGATTCGCCGGTTCCGGTGCACGACAGGCTTCTGAAGAAAGCAGCCTCGTTGCTGAAGCGCGACGCGGGCAGCCGTGAGCTCCCCGGGCGCATCGCCTCGTCGGTGGATGAAAAGAAGGCGCTCGAGGAAGAGATTCTCGACCTCTACACAGAGCAGGAGAAACCCGAGGAGGCCATGCAGCTGCTCCGCGATGCGCCGCCTGCGCTGAGGTCCCATCTTGCGGCGAAGCTTCTAAAACATGCGATCTGGGAGAAACGGCCGGATCACGTCGACGAGCTTCTGACCATCATCGGTAACGACGTCAATGTGTCCGGCGAAGGGGGAGCGACACCGCTGATGTGGGCCGCTTACGACAAGAATCTTCCTGTCGTGAGGGAGCTCGCCGCGCGCGGAGCTCAGATTCGCAGAGGCGATAACGACCACACCTCGGTGCTCGAATGGGCGCGACTCGGCGGCGATCAGAAGATCATCGAATATCTGCAGGAGCTGATTCTGCAGAGTGCGCCCGATGTCGACGCGCGGGATGACGAGCGGATTGCGAGACTCCGTGGCGATGCGCTGCAGCGAGAGCTGGATCGTGCCGCCGTCGAGGCAGCATCAGAGAACCGTTGGGATCGCGTGGAGCAGTTGCTGGCTCGCGGGGCCGGCGTGAATGGTCGCGGACGCGGGGGAAGAACGGTGCTCATGTACGCGGCGTCCGCTGGAGATCGCGCGCGCATCGATCAGCTTCTCGCTCGAGGCGCCGACGTCTACGCGAAGGACGACCGCGGGTACACCGTGCCGACTCACGCTGCCGGAAGCGGAGACGACGAGCTTTACGAATATCTCTTCTCGCTCAGTGTCGCGAAGTTTCCGGACGTCGAAGCACTGCTCGACGGGTACGAGCCAACGGTGGTGAAGCTCACCGGGATTACGAACTTCTCCGTTTTTCTCTACGGCATTCCCGACTCATGGCCGGCAGCCTATCGTGGCGAATTGCGGCTGAAGCTCGACGACGAAGAGAAACTTCGCCTCGAGGTTTCGATCGGAGTGCGAATGCCGCGGACGGTGTCGCTGATGTTCTCGTTCGTTGATGATTGGCGCGTCGAGGAGATGCGCGGAATGTTCAGGATGCCGGCGTTATCGCACTCGGTTCTCCAGCGGTGCGAATGAGAATGGTCATCGACTGCTGGTCCTGGGTGTGCGGCTGATATGACTCCGTGAAAACCGGGTGATCGACACCAGCCCGTCGCGTGTCCGCCACGATCCCTACGATCGTCGTCCACGGAGAATCGTCGGCCGGATCTCCGAATGTGAAACGCTTCCCAAGCGGGTCCTCGTTGGCCCAGTGCGTCTTCGCCGCGGTCTCGTTGATGATGGCGACGCGCTGCCCGTCAGCGCCGTCGCGATCCGAGAAAAAGCGTCCACGGAGCAATGGAACCTGAAGCACCTGGAAGAAATCAGGCGTGATGATGTCGAAGGTCAGGGGCTGCTGAATCGTCTCCAGTCGACCCTCGATCGTGAAGCTGGAAGAGTTCGGCATCCTGCCCAATAGAACCGAGAGCACGGGAGCATTGCCTTTGCGCGTCATTGTCCGCTGAAGCCTTCGGGCTCCGGAAATCGTCTCGAGGGACTCCGAGGAATGTCGCGTAGGGGCCGGATATGCCGGCGCCTATCTCGACTCTCCGGCTGCCCTTGTGTTCCGCGGTCGCGGAGCCACGGTCGCGCTCCAGGCCCTGCATCGCAGCAGGTGGTCACTGGTGATACTATCTGACTAGTCAGGACGCACTGAATGAGAAAGCACAGCGTTTACGAAGCGAAAGCGCACTTCTCCGAGCTGGTCGAGCGGGCCGAGGCCGGCCTCAGCACGGTCATCACAAAACGCGGGCGGGTGGTGGCCAGGATCGTCCCCGCGACCGAGGGGTCATGGGATCGCACGGCAATCCTCGAGGAAGCGGAGGCCGTTCGGAAGAGTCTTGCGGTGGACGGATCATTCCGTGTTGCGGATCTGCTGGAAGACGGACGTTTGTAGTGGCATTCGTACTCGACGCCTCGATCGCGATCGCGTGGGTAGTCCCAACCCAGTCGAATGCCTACGCAAAGCGGGTCAGGCTCCTTGCCCGCCACGAACCATTTCACGTTCCCTCGATCTTCAACGCAGAGATCGCAAACGTCCTCGTCGCACTGGAACGTCGCGGAATCCTCAGCGCTCACGGAGCGGAAACTGCGGCCTCCGTGCTGAGCAGACTGGAGCCCGTCGTGCATGAGCTCGATCTCACCATTGTTCAACTTCGGGCGATCGCAGTTCGGTTTGGACTCAGCGCGTATGACGCAAGCTATCTCGCGCTGGCGCTGGACGCGAATCTACCCGTGGCCTGCGGTGACCGACCGCTCAAGGCTGCCCTGTCGAAGGCGGGCGTGAAGCTGTTCGCCACACGCTGAGGCAGGCACGGTGCCCTCCAGGATTCGGTAGGGTGCGCCGCGAAGCAGGGGGTCGTGCGTCCTCGCACGATCGCGATGGCGTCCTCGCCATCGCTGGCAGGCTTGCTCACATCGTCCCGACTCGCGAAGGGCGGCGAGGACGGCCGAGACTTGCTCGAGAATCATGATCGGCCGTCCATGCATCCCGTCTCGACCGAGGTTCGAGAAGGAGGTAACTTCCCGGAGGAGATTCGAAAAATCGCGGGACGATCGCCATTTTACGTGTCAATATGGCGAAACGAACGCAATCCTTCAGGAGATCTTCTTTCTGTGGCGACCATTCCTCCGCGATTCGGGCGACGATCTCGTGCTGGAGCTCGCAGTGGCCGCCGGGTGTGACGTGATCGTGACGCACAACGTTCGAGATTTTGCGGGCGCCGAGAAGTTGGGAGTCCGCGTATTGACGCCGGGAAAATTTTTGCAGGGGCTTCGAGGAAACCAATGGGCGCGTTGAGTCTACGGCTGCCGGAATCGTTACATCGGAAACTCGGCGAAGTTGCGGAGCGCGAAGGCGTGTCGATCAATCAGTTGATCAGCTCGGCCGTTGCGGAAAAGATGTCGGCGCTGATGACCGAGGAGTACCTCGAGGCACGGGCCAAACGGGGAAGCCGTCGAAAGTTCGAGGCGGTACTCGCCAGGGTGCCCGATGTCGCGCCTGATGCCGCGGACCGGCTTCCCGCGGCTCCTCGCAGAAAGCATCGTAAGAAGAGCTCCTGAAGGCGGGACCGGCGACTTCTCACCATTCCCTGATCGATCGAAGGCCGTACACTCGATGGTTTGGCACCCCATCAGAACTTCCTCCTCACCCTGCAGCGTCATTGTGGGCGCATGTTCCCACGCTTCGTGATCTAGACTGAGATCGTGAAACCTACGTTCGTCTCCTCCAGGCGCCAGGAACGCAGAATTGGCGGGCTCAGACTCGTCGACAGCCGGTATCCGCCCGATTTCGTCTCTGCGAAGCATTCTCACGAGAACCTGCTGGTCTACTAGATCTGCCAGGGAACGATGGAGGAGAGGGTCTTGCGCCTGCTGCGATCGACGGACGATTCCATAGCCGGCATCGCGATCGCTGCCGGATTCGCAGATCAGAGCCACCTCTGCCGCATCTTCCGCGCACTCGCAGGCTACGCGCCATCCACCCACCGGCGCCGCATCCAGGGACGAAACGATGCTTGAGCACGTTCAAGCGGATTGATCCCGAGTGCGCTACCTTGCGGTCATGAGAACGATTCGGCTTCTTTTGATTTGGCGGATGCGCTCTTCGTCGTACGAGGCGCGGCCGTAAGTCGCCGCGGCCTGCGCAGTTGATGAGCAGGTGATCGTACCGAGGTGTTCCGCGGCCGCGATCGCGCGGCGACACGGTGACGACGCGCATCGACTCCGAGAGCCGCTCCGCGAGGGCGGGCGCCGAGGCCCGACATACCGCCGGTGATGATCGCGACGTTCATGCTCGTCTCCGTCTCATGATTACCGCGCCGTTGCGTGCGTAGATCACCTCGAAACGGCGAGAGAGATACTCCCACACCAGCGGCGCGCGCGTGCGGTTGTCGATGCCGTCGATGCGCTCGGCCCAGTAGGGAAACGCGACCAGAGCGAGACGGATATGCGGGTCTCGCTCGATGGCGTCGATTACTCGGCGCTGCGCCGCCTCGCTCTCCATCATCGGTATGTCGCCGTAGCGGACCGGCGCGGGACGGTCGAGGAGGAAATAGAGGATCGGCATGTTGACGAAGTTGAAGAAGGTGTCGGCGGGATGTGTCAGCTCCGCTTCGAACACACCGCGGATGAGGTCCAATCGCGCGGCGTCTTCCTTTCGGATCAGCGCTCCGCGGGCGCGCGGGAGAGGGTACGTGGTCAGGTCGCGCCGAACGACCTCCTCACGATCCCGTACGGCGTTCGGCATCGCCTCGGCGACGTGCGGCCCGAAATGCGTCGTCGCAACGAAGACCACCGCGAGAGCGAGGGCGATCCATCGTGTGCGCCGGACCTGCCACGCGGCTGCCGCAAGCAGGAGAGGGAGCTCGAGATGGAAATAGAAATGCTGGCGCTGCGCGAACGAGATCCCGCATGCCACGATCCAGACCGCGATCGCGAGTAATGGTCCCATGCGCCGCGAAGAGTGGATCGGCGAGAGAACCAGTGCGGTCGCGAGTGCCGCCACCACGATCAGCCACGCGACGAACGGAAATACGGCCGGGTCGGCGACTGCCGCAATCACGATCTCGGGGAATGCCGCCGTCCCCACGGGGAAGCCGAAGTTGTAGACCGGCGACAACGCGGGAATCTCGACGAAGGTCGTGCGAAGGTAGTGTCCGAGCAGCCCTCTCGCAGCCAGATAGATCGCGACGGGGATCGCGATCGCCGCAGCACCTGCCGCGGTCCATGCAAGCGCGCGAACGCGTTCCTTCGAAAACCGCAAGGCCGCGAAGCCCACGGCGGCGATCGCATAGAGGCCGAACTCGAGACTGGTCAGCCACGCGATCGCCGCCAGAGCGCCGCCCGCAAACAACCATCGTTTGGAGCGGCAGCGCAGCGCGCGTACGGCGCACGCCAGTGCGAAGAGCGACGGGACAGGACGCGGGAAGAGAATCGCCGAGAGCTCGGCCAGCGCCGACACCGGCGCGGGCGCGAGGGAGATCGACCCGAGGACCGCGACAAATGCAATCTCCGCCGAGCCGGTCGCCGCGAGCGCGACCGCGTAGAGCGCGAGCGGGGCAAGAAGCGCGAGGCAGTATCGCGCGGTCAGCGCCGCGCCGAGCGTCGGCCCGCCTACGCGCATTCCGATCCAATCGATCACGCCATCGCTCAGCGCACCGTGCGCCGGGATCAGATCGCGATACAGCGCTTCGCCTCGCAGCATCTCCGATGCATTCATCAGACTGAATCCGTGCTCGAACAGATTCACGACCGGCGTGTTCAAACCGGCGAGGAGATGCGCGTAGAGCACGACGCACAACGGAAACGCCAGACGAACGACGCGCGCGGAGATCGGAAGGAACCGAAGTGCAAACGGAGCTGCGCACGCGATCAGCAGCGCCATCGCGGCATCCGCGGGGTAGTCACCGGACGTCATCCGCAGCTCGAAGAGCAGTGCGACCGGTGCGGCGATGAAGGCGACCCCCTTCCCGACAAGGAGCCGCACTCCGACAATCAACGATGCCGCGAGAATCGCGCACGCGACTGGCTGCAACTGGATGAAAATCTCGAGCACCGCGAGATGAGCCGCAAGAAACGAAGGGACGAGAAGGACGTCCTCACGGCTCCAGCGGGGGTCGTAATCCTGCAGACGCGCGAAGAGACCGACGGCCGCGCCGGGAACCAGCGTGAGCGCGATGCCGCCGCCCTCGAGCGCAAGCCACGGCGTGAGAATCAACGCGATGCACGAGGCGCGCACCGCCCACGGCCGCGCCGTGATGAATCGACCCGCGAGAATGCGTCCGCCGATGGCGCCGGCGAACGCGAGAAGCACGAGCGCGACGATCAGAATGTACGGCCCGCGCGCATCCAGACCATGCGCGGTCATGTATCCAGGAAGCTGACCGGGCGGAGCGGGTCGGCGCAGGAAGGGGAGGACGGCGAATGCCGTGGAGAGGCCCCACACCGCGCCGGCGGCGGTAAACAGTCGCCTCCGCATGGGCCGCATTATGGCAAAGTCTCGTCGTGCAACTTTCGCTGCGCCCTTCCACGGCAATCACCACGCTCGCGCTCATCGGCGGAGGCGAGTTTTCGTTCGGCGAGACGCGTGAGATCGATGTCACGGATAGGAATTTTCATTCTGAGTCTCGGGAGATTCTTGCATTTTTGCGGGCACGATGGTCTGACTGGGCGGGATTGTATTGCGGTTTCGGGCTCCTGCCCACTCTCCGTATGCCGAATCCTCGAGGAGCCCTCGTCCGAGGACGATGTCGCGTCGGTGCGCGTTCGGCGCGGGTCGACTCCTTCGCGGCGGAACCGGCCGCCCCGCCGGAGATTTCTCACCGTGCAGCGAAGCGGCCGCTCCCCCAGGGCGCCGTCCGGATCGCTGGAGAGGACGATGTCCTCTTCCTCTTCTTCGGTCCAGTAGTTCGCCAGCAGATCGCGGCGGAACTCGAGCGCGGCCGACTCAGCTGCCATGCGGAAGCCGCCAGGGGCGAAACGATGCTTAAGCACGTTCAAGCGGATTGATCCCGAGTGCGCTACCTTGCGCTCATGAGAACGATTCGGCTTCTTTTGATTCTCACCACCGCTCTTTGCGCGTGCAGTACACCACACCCCGATCGAGAGATCCGGAACGTCGGCGATGAGTTTCTGAAAGCATACAACAGCGGTTCGTTCGAGGCCCTCACTGCCTTCTTCACGCGCCACGCGGAAGCGGGTCGCCAGGATGAGGCGCCCGGGCGAGCGCAATGGGTTCGCTCTTTTGTTTGGCAACCGATCAGGACCCTGCGCGTGAGCTCCCACGCCCAGCCCTCGCCGAGTGAAATTACGTATCTGGGTAATTCAGTCGTGACCGACGCCTGGTATCGCTTCTCCCTCGAGATCGATGCAGATACGGGCGGCGTGAGCTTTGGATTCGAAAGCGCCGCGCCACCCTCCACGCCGCAGCCGCGGCTGACCGCGGCGGAAGCAGCGCTCCAGATCCACAGGTACGTCGACAGAGTGTGCGAGGCCGGCGTCTTTTCGGGCGCCATTCTCGTAGCGAGGGATGGGGCGCCGGTTGTGACGCGCGCCTGCACCTCCGATCTGCACGTCGTGATTCGCCATGAGCTTCAGAGTAGAATGATTCCGAGCCATGAGTAATCGGCGAATCGATCGGCGGCCGATGGGCAGCAGGATGCCGTTTCGGTTCTGGAGCGCCGACGAGCGGCCGCTCGGTGACCCCGGTTGGATTGCATTTGCGGGGAGGCGGCGGGTCGCACGGCTCCTGTTCGCGTACAGTTTGAGTCTGCATGTCTGATCCTGTGATCGGCCGCTCGTTCGGACCGTACTGCGTCACCGCGCTGCTGGGAAAAGGCGGAATGGGCGAAGTGTACGTCGCGGTTGACGAGAGGCTCGGCCGTCGCGTCGCGCTCAAGTTCCTTCCTGACCGGGCCACCGAGGAGCGACGAGCGCGATTCACTGCGGAGGCGCGCGCAGCGTCTGCGCTTCATCATCCCAACATCGTCACCATCTTCGACGTAGGAACGGCGGACGGACGCGACTACCTGGCGATGGAGCTGGTCGAGGGAGAGTCGCTGCGAGGCGTGCTCGAGTCGCGACGTCTGACGATTCAACGGTGCGTCGAGATCGCCTCCGACATCGCCGCCGCGCTGGCGGCCGGTCACGCTGCCGGCATCGTTCATCGCGACGTGAAGCCGGAGAACATCGTCATCACCTCGAGCGGACAGGCAAAACTGCTCGACTACGGCTTGGCGAAGATCATTGCGCCGCCCGTCGCGCCCGGCATGCGGTCGAGCACGATGAAACTGGGGCCGCAGCCGACCGAGCCGGGCATGCTTCTCGGAACAATCGCGTACATGTCGCCCGAGCAGGCCGAAGGGAGCGCGGTCGATCATCGGAGCGACATTTTTTCCCTCGGTGCGGTCTTCTACGAGATGCTCGCCGGCCGGCCTCCGTTCACCGGCAAATCGAGCGTCGACGTGCTCCACAAGATCATCGCAGTCGAGCCGCCGCCTGTGCACTCGCTCAATCCGAAGCTCCCGCCGCGCGTCAACGACATCCTGGACAAGGCGCTTGCAAAGGACCCTGTCTGGCGGTACGCGTCCGCCGCCGACTTTCGCCTCGACCTTTTGCGGATGAATCGCGGTGAGGGACAGCCGCTGAAGATCCGAACGACGCCTTCAGCGGCCCTGACACTCTCACTGCTCGTGCTCACCGTTGCACTGGCAGCCCTCGCGGCGTGGCAGTGGAGGAGGACCCGCGTCGCGACCACAACAGCGCAACGAGACGTCCGTCTGGCGCAGTTGACCGACGATCCCGGATACGAAGGCGACCCCACCTTCTCTCCCGATGCGCAGACGATCGCCTACACCTCTGATCGCAGCGGCAACTTCGAGATCTATCTGAAGCAGATCTCCGGAGGTCCCGATGTGAATCTGACCAATGATCCGGCAGACGACGTGCAGCCATCGTTCTCGCCCGATGGAAAACAGATCGCATTCGTCTCTGGCCGATCGAGCAAAACCCGCCTGATCTACCGAAATCCAAACACGCCCCTCCTCGGCGGCGACATCTGGGTGATGTCAGCTCTCGGCGGCACGCCACGAAAGGTCGCCGAAGAGGGGAACTTCCCGTCGTGGTCGCCCGATGGGAAGTCGATTCTCTTCACGGCCGGCCCCTGGAACGGCCAGCGGATCTATCGCGTCCCCACGACCGGCGGAAAGCCCGTGGAGGTGCCAGTCCGATTCGCCGCACCACATCTCTTTCTGTTCCATCCGCACTACTCACCTGATGGCAAGTGGATCGTCTATGGGGCGCAGGGCGACAACATCTACCTCGTTCCCGCAACGGGCGGAGCGGAGACCCTCGTCGCAGGGGGAAGGACACCAGCCTGGAATCGGGCGACGAATGCAATCATCTACTCGAGAGCGGACAGAAATTTCTCGTTGTGGCAGATCCCGTTCGATACCGCGTCGGGACGCGCCGGGGCTCAACACCCGCTCACAGTGGGCCGCGGCCGGGACATTCAAGCCTCAGTGGCCCCGGATGGGAAGTCGATTGCATTCGCGGCGGAAAATTTCTCATTCAACATCGAGCGGCTTCCCTTCGACGAGGAATCGGGCAAGGTGCTGGGACCTCCGGAGCCGATCACTCGCGGTCACCAGACGAACTACTTTTTTTCGATCGCGCCCGACAGCCGCTCGGTCGTGTATGAATCGATGCGAGGGAGGGAACGTCACCTCTGGCGCGCCGATATCGGCAAGCCAGCGATCCAACTGACCGGAGACCCGGAGCTCGATGATCGCCAGCCGGCCTGGAGTCCCGACGGAACACGAATTGCGTTTCTCCGCCGGCCCGCCGGGACCGAAGGCGACCCTCCACCGACCGTCTATGTCATGCGTGCAGACGGTGGCGACCCCCAACCGCTCGTGAAGGGCCACGGCTTTCTGGCCTGGACTCCCGACAGCCGCGGCATCGGCTACTGGAATGCCGACGACAAGCAAGCCTATGTGCTCGATCTCTCGACCGGCCGTTCGCGACCACTGACCGCGGAAGCGGCAGTGCGAAGCGGGATGCAATTCAGTCCCGACGGCCAGTGGATGACGTTTCAAAGCCTCGGAACCCATGACGGATCGACCGACGTTCGCGCCGTCAACCTCGAGGGGGGACCAGCATTCGATGTCGTCGCTACGCCGCGAGAAGACTTCCACCCGTGGTTCTCCCCCTCCGGCCGGTGGGTCTATGCGCAGTTCGATCACAAGAATATCGTCCGCGTTCCCGGCCCTGCACAGCAGTGGAGAAAGGCGACGGCGCAGCAGGTGACCTTTTTCCCCGAATCGAACCTCTACATTGAACAGCCGCAGATGTCGGCAGACGGGAAGTGGATCTACTACTCGCGGGGCAACATCACTGCGGATTTGTGGGTGCTGCGCCTCGGAATCCGCTAGCCCGCAGATCGAGCTCTGAACGGCCGCCGGAGATCATCTGACACATCAACACGCGCGGCTCCCGACGAGCAGGGAACATCGGGAAGACGGAAACGGGAGTCGCGTGCCCGAAGTCAGACGAGTCTTCTCATTGCGTCGCGGCGATGATTCGCTTCCAGAGCTCGCGAGCATCATCAGGCAGATCGGCGATCCTCTCATCGACCTCGCGAATGAGTGCCTCGCGGAGGCCGACAGCGAGCAGACGAATGATGTCCTGCTGGTCGATAGGCCCGCCGGCGGCGAGCTTGAGGAGAATCAGATCGGCGGTACGCGGCACGCGAAGCGGCGTTCCCTGAACATCGGCCAGCTCGGCGCGTTCGATCACGCCCTGTTCCCATTTCCATCGGCCGACGACGAGGTCGATCCGATCAGGGGCCGCTCCGATTCGAACGACGCCCGCCAACGGATCGTCGGAGTCTCCTTTGTGGATGACGACCTCGACGCCGTCGTTCTGCAGAGCGGTCCACAGGGAAGGGCTCAGCACACGCACCTCGGTCGTGAAGAGATCCAGATCGAACGTCGAGCGCGGTGCGCCCCGAGCGGCGACCGCCACCGCGCCGATCACCGCATACGGCGTGCCGAGCGCGTCGAGAATATCCAGGACCCGGCTCGCGATCACTCGAGTCACCCTTGCATGCATCTCGAGAAACGACGGCCGGCCTGGTGCGAGCGTCGAATCGCGTCGAGCGCGGTCTGCCGGTCGACACGCTGGAATGCCAGGTAGATCTGCAGGTCACGCTCTCCGAGCTCGAAGGCCAGCGCCACCCGCTCACCCGGCGTCATCCGCCGGATTTCCTCCATCTGCTCCGCGCGCAGCATTTCGGCCACCTTCGATCGCATGGTTTGGAGTATACGGCAGACGGCGACCGGCGGTGACGGAATGACCGCGATTCCCGGGACGAAGGAGGCGGGCAACAGCACCGCCACGTCTCATGGTCTTTCCCGTGGGCAACGTGTCGGTGAAGGCGACGCCGTGAAGCCGTGCCGCTGGGATTCGTGAGCGAGATGGTGAGGCTGGTTCCTCCCGGTGCGATCGAGTCGGGGCGGGACGCTGTACTCAGCAACGCGCAGCGCCGGTACGCCGCAGCTCGGTCCAGTGCGGCAGCTCGAAATAGCCCTTCGCGTAGACATGGCAGACGCCGCGCAGCACGCCGTCCAGCGCGCCGTTCAGCGAATCGTCTTCGCGGCGCAGATGAAACTCGAGCTGCGAGGGGCCGTGATAGCCTGCGTGAACGTCGAGAATGCCTTCCGTGGTCCCGGTTCCAGTGGTTCAGTATGCGAATTGCCGGCGTCGAGCTTCGAAAAATCCACGAGGTGCTCGACGTTCCGGAAGCCGAGACGCATGGGCTCCTGCGTGTCGCGTGTTCGATGGTGGCGTGCGCTCGCGGCCTCCGGACCGGAGCGCCGTCCCTCAGCGCGCATTCCCTCAGCGATCCATCGAATCTTCTTCCGCCGGCGCCAGGTCCGGCGCTCCGCGGAGATACCGCATCAGGTCTGCAGGCCTAGCCTCTGCCGCGCGGCGCCGAAGGAGCACTTCCGCCGTCTCCAGCGCGCCGACCTTCTCCGCGACGGCAACTGCGATGAATTGGTTGAGAGAGACTCCATCGGCTTTTGCCAGTCGAGCCGCCGCCTCCTTCACCGACTTCGGCATCTTCAAGGGATATGCGCTCTTGCTCATCGTTTGATCTCCTTCAGACACTGCTGCGGCGCGACGACACGAAGGTCGAACCTGGCTGCCGCGTGCTCAAAGTCGCGAACGTTGTGGGTGATGAGCGCGTCCGCCTGCCCGTTCGCTGCGGCCTCCAGGACGAGCTCGTCGGATGGATCGGGAAGTTGCGGCCGCCACCGGAAGTGAACCTCGACCGGCTCGGCCGCGCTTGCGGATCCAGCTTCTATTCGGAACCGACGAGAGCGCAGACCGCGAATCGTAACTCTCCGCGGCTGGCCATTCGGAGAGACGATGATCACCGCACCGCCCTCCACCGCGACATCGTCAGCATCGAATCGATCACAGGTTACGAGTTCGCCAGAGGCAGATCTGCCGATCACCGCCGCACCGCGCGCCGCCTCGGTCCGGGTGGCGACGGCAGCGGGGCGTTGCCGATCTTGACGACGAACGCGTCGTCGCTTCCTGCCCACATCCGCTGGTGTGCACCCTCGGTCGTCGGCAGGTCCGACGAGTTCGTATTGCCGGCGAGGTAGACATTTCCAGCAATGTCGATCGTCATCGCAGCGGCAAAGTCCGTCCCCCCACCGCCGAAAAGCGTCGAGTAGACTGCCGCACTGCCGCTGATGTTGAGGCGGACTGCGAAGGCGTCGTCCAGCAGGCCCTTGGTCGGCTTGATCGAGTCGACGAGTGGAAACGTGGAGGGCGAGATGCCATTCGTCGTACCGCCGAAATAGATCGCGCCGGCGCTGTCGACTCCGATGCCGAATCCGCGATCCGGGCCGATGCCTCCGTAAAACGTGGAGTAGAGAAGTGATGAACCTGTGGGAGAGAGTTTGCTGACGAACGCGTCGGACTGCGTGCGGCCGCCAATGGAGGACGTACAGCCGCACTGCGCCTGCACCGGCATGACGGTCGGGAAATTCGTCGCGTAGGTATACCCGGTGACATAGGCATTTCCGTCCGCATCCACCGCGATGGCATCGGCTCGGTCCTCGCCCGCGCCGCCGAGGTAGGTCGAGTAGAGGAGCGCATCGCCGGAGGGGCTCACTTTCGCCACGAAGGCGTCGTGGCCGCCGGGAGCCGTGGTCCGAAGGGCGCCGGTTGTCGTCGGAAAGTCGGTCGAGTCGGTCTTTCCTGCCACGTAGGCGGCGCCCGCTGCATCGGCGGCGATCGCGAACCCTTGATCCTGAAAGCCGCTTCCGCCGAGAAAGCTCGCGTAGATGAAGGCGCTTCCGGCCGCATTGATCTTCGCCACGAAGGCATCGCTGCTCTTCGGTGTCGGCTGAAAAACGCCTGGAGTCGTCGTAAACGAGCCGAAGGAAGTGGCCAGGCCGGTGATGTACGCGTTTCCTTCTGCATCGACGGCGATGGCACGAGCACCATTGATGGAGGTGCCTTTGATGTAAGTCGAGTACACGAGCGCGTTCCCGTCCGGGTTCAGCTTGGTGACGAAGGCGCGATCGTCGCTGAAGGTTGGCTTGAGCGACCCGGGCGTGGTGGGGAAATTGCTCGACGCCGTAAAGCCGGTCACGTAGACGTTGCCACTGTTATCGACGGCGATCCCGTTCGCCTCGTCCCCGGATTGGCCACCGAGGTAAGTCGAGTAGATCAACGCACCCTTCGAATCGAGCTTCGTGATGAAGATGTCGTCTCCGAAACTGCCGGAGGGACGCGTCGTGGCGTATGCGCCGGAAGTGGTCGGAAAGGTCCCCGCGGTCTTACCGGTCACGTAGACGTTTCCGCTCCGATCGACCGCGATCGCATTCGCCAGATCCGAACTGCTGCCGCCGAGATAGGTCGAGTAGCCGACGACAGGATCGATGATCAGCTCGCGCCGCCGGTCGTAATCAGCAACCTCGATCGTCACCCGACCGTCCGCGATGCGGTAGCGGCTTGCAATCTCGGGACCGCCCGCTTGAAACGCGCGCGGTTTGAGCAGCCGGACGCCGTCGCCGGCGATGAGATCTCCGCTGCGGTCGATGTGAACGTCATTCGCGTGCACGCGAAATGCGATGTCCTCCGGACGTGCTCCCGGCGCGACGATGAAGTCGTACTCCAGTCGTCCGGAATTGCCGTAGTAGACGAGATCGATACCGGGGTAGGCGTTCTCGTAGCCGATGCGTGCAAAACGCCGCACGGAAGTACGCCAGTGTCTCGCGTCGTTGCCGATGAAGTAGTTGGCCTTACCGGGAAGCGGATCACGGGGCACGACCGCAGCGTACGGATTCGCTCCGATCAGCTCGATGCGCACGCCCTTGATCTCGATGCCTGTGGGATCGACGAGCACCGCATAGCCGGGAGAACGGGCGACGTACCTTGCGTCACCCAGGTCATGGAAGCCGAGCCTTCCCGGGGACGCGGCGAGTGAGCTTTCCATGACGAGCATTAGAACGGCGAGGACGAGTGGAGACCCGCGCAGACCTGGCATGGTGACCTCCATTAGGGAAGGTGGATTGTACGCCTCAGCGGGAACGGGTTGACGAAATTGGTGGGCTGGTGCCGTGAGCCCGTGCCGCGAACGCCTCCGTTGCGATGGAGAAAGGATCCGAAGAAGGTTTGTCCTCATCGCACCGCCCTCCTCCGCGGCCGCGGATGCTGATCGGGCATCTGCAGCTCTTCCCCCTGAATCACGATCTGCCGTGCGTAGTGCCTCGTCTTTCCGTCTAACGTCCCGGTCACCAGGAACGAGATCGTGATCGTGTCGACGCCGGCATATCCGTCGGCATCGTGGAGATCGAGATTTGGAAACTCCTTCGCGAGTTTCTGCGCATCGTAGGTGTAGGTGAGCGATGACTTCGTTCCTTCTTCGAGGATGAAGCCGGGCATCGTGGTCGTGTAGGTGAGTTGCGCATTCGTCAGGCCGGCGGGTTTCTCGATGGTGAACGTGATCGGACCGTCGGCGGGGCGGACGAACTGCGGCATCGGTGCGAGCGCGAGATCCTGCGCGTTCGCATCGACCACGTAGAAATAGAACTCCCCTTCCCGCGAGCCGAGCGCGTCGCCGGCCGGGAAAGGCTCGGTCACCTGACCGGCAGAGGTGCGACCATCG
>DATKDP010000061.1:0-17201 GCA_035546335.1 Thermoanaerobaculia bacterium
ATAGAAAATTGATAAACTAATAGGGTAATACACATTCGGCGAACAGTCAGTCCTGCCTATCTTCTTGGGATGGATATGTTTCGCCGGAGCCGGCGTTCAGGAACCGGGGCCTATCCAGTAAACTACCGCTAGAGGCTAGAGCTGCTATCTGATATTCGACCTTCGCCTCTCGCATCGAGCCCCACCCCCGCCTCGATAAGCTAAGCTAGGGCCACTCTCTGCAATCTGGCACTACTATTCATCGTCTCTCGTCTCTCGTCTCTCGTCTCTCGCTTCGAGCCTCGAGCCCCGCCGCCTCGCCGCCCTACCGCCCCCCTCCCCACATCCTCTCCAGCACGCGACCTCTTCCCAGCTCACGCTCTGCACGTTGCAGTTCCTCTCTCGCCGCCGCCGGATCGCGAAAAGACGGATTTGGAGCGTCGGGAACGAGATGACGATACTCGATCTCTCGAAGCAGCTGCGGATCGTGCTCGCTACGGCGCGCGAAGACCATGGCGAGATCGTCGAACGCGACGAGCGCCCAGGCGCTGCGCGGGAAGTAGACGAGCGAGGCAGGAAGATACGTCCGCTCGCGTGTGACGGCGTCGATCACCTCGATCCGGTCCGGCCGATATTCCTCGACTGCGAGAGCGACTCGATACTTTCGAAGCAGAGCCTCCCACGCACGTCCGTCCTGTCGCGCAATCTCGTACTCGCCGAGATAGGTCGAATAGAGCTCGTTCCGTCCGTCGTGCAGAACGCGCCGCTCGGGATAGAACGTCCAGATCAGATAGCCGCCGAACTGGTCGGCGTTGAAAATGTTTCCTCCGAGCCCGCTGCGCTCGAGTGCAGCCACCGCTCGAAGCGGAAAGAATCGGCTGTCGATTCCGGCCGCCGGAGGCTCCCCGGCGATCCGGACGAGGAGCGCAGCAACGAGCGCGAGGAGCGCGACTCGACGGATGACGATGCTCCGCGCCGGTGGGAGCAGCGGGGCGATGAGGAGTGGATAGGCGGCGTATAGGAGCGGCTGTTCACGAACCTGCCGGAACGCGAGGACCGCGAGGAAGAGAAAGACAAGCAGGCGCGGAAACAACTCTCGCCTCCGGACGAGGATGAATGCGACGATCGCGATCGCCGTGGAGACATAGAGAAGCGGGAACTGCATCGGCAGACTCACCGACCACTCGACGTTGACGAATTCCTGCTTGCCAATCGTCGCCACGAGAGCGATCGGCGCGGTGATCGCCGCGATTCCGTATGGATTGACGAGTAGCCCGGCGAGGCTCGAGGCGATCATGATCGCCCGACGGACCAGCTCCCGCAGCGTTCGATCGCGGGCGGCGAGCTCGCCGAGAAGAACCGCCCCTGCGAGGAGCGGAGCGAGAAGGGCGGAAGGATGCAGATTGATCCATGCGATCGAGACGATCGCATAGAGAATGATGGACCTTCGGGACGGCCGTTCCAGCAGAATTCCGACAGCGATCAAAACGAGGAGAGCAGCAACAGCTGACGGGCGTTCGCCTAGAAGAGGTGCGGCTCCGAGCCAGCAGAGGATCGCGAGCAGCAGCGTGTTGATTGGATCGGCCTTTCGCGTCGCCCATCCGAATCCGAGCGCGAAGATCGCCCCGACGAGGACCGCTCGGGCAAGAGCGATCGCCGTCGTACCGCCCAGAGACCAGATCGCGTGGAGCAGCACCTCGAAAAGCCATTCTCCGTTGATCCACGGAGTGGGATCGGTGGCGACGGCGAGCGGATCGGTCAGCGGCAGCGCGCGATGCTCGACGATCCAGCGGCCGGTCGCGAGATGCCAGAACGAATCGTAGCTGCGGATCGGACGGAGCGAGGCGACCACCAGAATCAGGAAAACAAGAGCAGCCTTCCCGCGCATCGTCACCAGTATAGGGGCTTGGCGAGAGGCTGGAGGCTGGAGGCTGGAGGCTGGAGGCTGGAGGCTGGAGGCTGGAGGCTGGAGGCTAGAGAGGCGAGAGACAAATGGCAGATGGCAGATATGGCAGATAGCAGATAGCAGAACGGTGGCCTCGAGCCTCCAGCCTCTAGCCTCCAGCTAGCCTCCAGCCTCGCGCCGCTCGACGCGGACACTCCCGTTCACCGTCGTCAGCTCCAGCGGGAACTCGCCGCCGTTGATGGCTCCGCCGGCACGACTGCCGGATCCGCGGGACGAGGTGACCTCGAGAGGGATGTTCGATTTGAACGAGCCGTTGACCTGCGAGACGTCGAAGGTAAACGACGAGTCGGCAGGGAGGGAAACGACGATCGAACCGTTGACCGTCTTGAGGCGCGCTCCGCGAAATTCTTCGGCGAACTCCGCGCGCACGCGACCATTGACCGTCCGCGCAGTCAACTCGCCGCCACGCAACATCACGTCGATCGCTCCGTTGACGGAGCGTACCACCGTCCTGCCATCGACGCCGGAGATCTGGATCCGCCCGTTGACGTTCGTCACGTTCAGATTCATCCGCGGTGGAACGATCAGATCGTAGTCGACACGTGCAGTGTTCCTTCTCACGAAGGGAATGATGACGATCGAACGACGACGCTGCCGCCGCTCGCTGATGAGCAGCCGGTCGCCGTCGAGCCTCGTCGACACGAGCCCGCGCTCGATCTCCCGCTCCGTTCGGCGCCCGCGCACGCGGACCCGCGCCTTCAGCTGGATCGTTTCCACATCCTCGGCGACGATGTCCACGCGGCCGTGCACCGCGTCGATCTCCACACTCGTCACTCCGGCGGCCGGCCACTGCTGCTCGATCACGGCCGTCCGCCGCTCGCCCGACTGGCGGCACCCGGCCACGAGGATGAGGGTGGCTGCGACGGCGATCGTTCGAAGATGACTCGACATGGCGGATACTCGATGAATCCTGATGAGCATTAACGAATTCCGCGGGGAAAGGTTTCCCCGGCACCCTGCGGGCAACCGATTTATACTGCGGATCGCTCCGCCATGCGCTCCGACAAGGGTTCTCAACTGCCTCTGCTTCGTTTCGCCGCATTCGTTCTCGACACCCTTTCGCTGGCCCTGCTCCTCATCATCCCGGCGACCGTGATCAGTTACGGAGCGGTCTGGCTCGGCGGCGGGACCAAGTGGATCAGCATCGTCTGGTACGTGGCGCTTCTGATCCTGCTGCTCGGCACGCTCTTCCGCGACGGATGGAAGGGGCGATCGCCGGGAAAGCGGCTTCTCGGCCTTCGCATCACGACTCGAAGCGGAAAGTCCTGCGGCTGGTTTCGATCATTCGCCCGCAATCTTCCCCTCCTGATTCCCCCCTGGTTGCTCATCGAGATCCTGCTCGTCGCCCTCGATCGCAACAGAACCGGCGACCGGATCGCCGGCACCGTCGTGAGGGAAGAGTGAAGGGTGAAAGGTGAAGAGTGAAGAGCGCAGCGCCACCACCGGATTGACGCACAACGGAACATGGAAGGGCCGGGGGCACCCCGAAGGGGTGAATGGAACCCAGCCGGTGGTGAGCGCGCACAGCGCCACCACCGGATCGACGCACAACGGAACATGGAAGGGCCGGGGACACCCCGAAGGGGTGAATCGAATCCAGCCGGTGCTGAGCGCGCAGCGCCACCACCGGGGTGAACGGGCGATGCGTACCATGAAGCCACGAAGCGACACGCGACTCCGCGGACGCCCTCCGATCGGGGTGACCGAGCTTCATCTCCATCTCGAGGGATCCCTCGCCCCGGAGAGCGCGATCGAGATCGCCGCGGCGCGCGGTCACGAATGGGGGAGCCTTCGCCCGCGCGAGCTCCGAAAGAGACTCCGTTATGCGTCGTTCGATGAATTTCTCACAGTCATCCGCGAGATGTGTGTGATCCTCTCCTCGTACGACGCGATCGAGCGCGCCGCCTGGGAGCTCTCGGCCCGGCTGGCGCACGACGGAGTCGAGTACGCCGAAGTCTATGCCTCCCCCTACATCTTCGTCCGCTGGGGAATGGACTTCGGAGAAACGCTTCGCGCCGTCGATCGCGGATTCGAGCGGGCCGAGGCGGAGGGGCTCACGCGATGCACGATCCTTCTCGACTCGGTACGTCAGTGGGGCGCCGAGGCAGCGGAGATCGTGCTCGACGGCTTCGAGAAGACCCGTCTCGCGCGAGTCGTCGGATTCGGACTCGGCGGCGAGGAAAGCGTTCCGCTCGAGACGTTCCGCGAGGTCTACGCCAGAGCCCGCGGTCTGGGACTCGGAACTGTGGTGCATGCTGGCGAGAGCGGGCCTGCGAGCGACGTGCGCATTGCGATCGACGGGCTGCGCACTGACCGGGTGGCCCACGGGATCCGAGCGATCGACGACGCGACCGTCCTCGATGAGATCGTCGCGCGGAAGATTCCGCTCGACCTTGCGATCACCAGCAACTACCGCACCGCGGTCGTCTCCGGAGAACATCCGATCCGGCGGCTGCTCGACGCGGGTGCCGTCGTCACACTCAGCACCGACGACCCGTCACTCTTCCGCACGTCTCTGCCGCGCGAGTACGCGCGTGCGTCGATGTTCGGATCCGCTCGGGACGACGAGTTGTGGCAGATCGCGCACAACGGTATCGATGCCGCATTCGCCCCTCCGGAGCTCAAGGCCTCGCTCCATCGAAAGGCAGAAGGCAGAAGGCATGAGCAATCATGAGTAATGTTCTGCCATTCCCATTCTGCTATCTGCTATTACCTCTCCAATCTGCTTTTCCTTCACCCTTCACCCTTCACCCTTCACTCTTCACTCTTCACTCTTCACCCTTCACTCTTCACCCTTCACTCTTCACCCTTCACTCTTCACCCTTCACTCTTCACTCTTCACTCTTCAGCGACTCGTCACTCGCCGCCTTCATCATGACGAGATAAACGACGAAGCTGACGAAGAAGGTGAAGAACCAGGCGTAGGTGTAGAGCGTGTCGAGTGGCCCGGGATCGGCCACCTGTCCGCCCGGTGTCATTGCCGCGCGCAGGAAACCGGGAATCACCGGCGTAACCGAGATCACCAGCGCCGCGATCGCGCGCCAGTTGAACCCGTTGCTGTAGCTGTACCGTCCGTCCATGCGAAAAAGATCTGCGAGCGATAGCTTGCGGCGGCGGAGCACCCAGTAGTCGGCAATGAGGATTCCGCCGATGGCCCCCATCAGACTCGAGTAGCCGATCAGCCAGGTGAAGATGTAGGCCGCGGCATCGGAGTAGAGCTTCCACGGCATCATCACGATTCCGATCACGGCGGTGATCAGACCTCCGGTGACGTAGCTGATCCGCTTCGGACTGAGATTCGAGAAATCGTTCGCCGGGGAGACGACGTTCGCCGCCATGTTCGTCGTGAGCTGCGCGCAGAGCACGATGAGCGCGGCGAAGATGATCACCGGCGCGCTGCCAATCCGCGTCACGAGAACGACCGGGTCCCAGATCGCTTCGCCGAAGATCACGATCGTCGCGCTGGTCACCGCGACGCCGATGAACGAAAAAGCGGTCATCGTGGTCGGAAGACCGAGCGCCTGCCCTGTCATCTGCGAACGCTGGCTTCGCGCATAGCGCGTGAAGTCGGGAATGTTGAGACTGAGGGTCGCCCAGTAGCCGACGTTCGCCGTCAGCGCAGCGGGAAAGAGAGTCCAGAAGGGGGTCCCGCCGCTGCGGAGTCGCGTCGATTCCGCGAGTATGTGGGCGAGACCTCCGCCGTTTTGAATGCCCCAGAAGAGCAGGAGAATCCCGCCGAGGAGGAGCACCGGCGCAGCCCAGCTCTCCAGCACTTTGATCGCGTGGATGCCGCGGAGGATCACCAGAACCTGAATCACCCAGAAGAGCATGAAGGCGATGGCGCGCGAGCCCGGAATCGCCGCCCATCCGCTCCAGGCGGCAGTCAGCAGCGCATCGAGCGCCAGACCGCCGATCCAGGTCTGAATGCCGAACCAGCCGCAGGCGACGATCGCGCGGAGGATCGCCGGAATGTTCGCGCCGCGCACGCCGAAGCTCGCCCGGCAGAGGACGGGGAACGAAACGCCGTAGCGCGTTCCGGCATGAGCGTTGAGGACCATGGGAATCAGCACGATCACGTTTCCCAGGAGAATCGTCATCAGCGCCTGCCACCACGTCATCCCCTGGGTCATCAGTCCGGAGGCGAGCGTGTAGGTGGTGATGACCACGCTCATGCCGATCCAGAGCGCCGCGATGTTGTAGGTGGACCAGGTGCGCCGTTCGAGAGGTGTCGGGGCGAGGTCGGCATTCCAGAGCGGACTGTCTGATACGTTTTCCTTCAGTTCGACGAAATCGACCTTCGCAACGTCGGACATGCGTTCCTCCACGTCAGGAACGAGGCGAATTGAACAGCCCACGCTCGAGAAACGACCCCTGCCCCGCCGAGCCCACATACTCCCCGTTCTCGATCACCACGCGGCCGCGAGACAGCACCGTCTTGGTCACGCCCCGAACCTTCACTCCCTCGTAGGCGCTGTAATCGACGTTCATGTGATGCGTCTTCGCGCTGATGGTCATCTCCTCATCGGGATCGAAGATCACCAGATCGGCGTCGGAGCCGACGGCGATCGTTCCCTTCTTCGGAAACAGACCGAAGATCTTCGCCGGTGAGGTCGAGACGATCTCGACGAACCGGTTCGGTGTGATTCTCCCCGTCGCCACACCGGCGTTGTAGACGAGACTGAGCCGATGCTCGACGCCCGGGCCGCCGTTGGGGATCTTCGAAAAATCGTCGCGCCCGAGCTCTTTCTGCTCTTTGAAACAGAAGGGACAGTGATCCGTCGAGACGACCTGGAGGTCATCGAACTGAAGCCCGCGCCAGAGCTTGTCCTGGTTCTCCTTCGGGCGCAGCGGAGGCGTCATCACGTACTTCGCTCCCTCGAACCCCTCCTGCTCGTACGAGGAATCGTCGAGCAAAAGATACTGGGGACACGTCTCGGCGTACGCGGGAATCCCGACATCGCGAGCCTCGACGACTTTCCGCAGGGCATCCTCGCAGCTCAGGTGAACGATGTAGACCGGCGATCCCGCCATCTCGGCGAGCGCGATCGCACGCCCCGTTCCTTCCGCCTCCGCCTTCGCCGGCCTCGTGAGCGCATGGTATTTCGGCGCGGTCTTTCCCTCGGCGAGCGCCCGTTTGACCAGGACATCGATCACCACGCCATTTTCCGCATGCATGCAGATCAGCCCCCCCGCCTCGGCGGCCGTCGTCATCGCCTTGAAGATCGTCCCGTCGTCGACGAGAAAGACCCCCGGATACGCCATGAAGAGCTTGAAGCTCGTGACGCCCTGGCGGATGAGGTCCTTGATCTCCGGGAGGCGAGAGTCGGGAAGATCGGTGCAGATCAGATGGAATCCATAGTCGATCGCCGCCTTCCCTGCGGCCTTTCCATGCCAGACGTCGAGCGCCTCATTGAGCGCCTGGCCGTGATATTGAACGGCGAAATCGATGATCGTCGTCGTCCCGCCATGCGCGGCCGCGATCGTCCCCGTGCGGAAGTCATCCGATGACGACGTTCCGCCGAAAGGAAGGTCCATGTGCGTGTGCGGATCGATGCCGCCGGGAATCACCCAGCGCCCCTGGGCATCGATCACCCGGTCCGCTTCCATGGACAGCTCCCGCCCGATGACCGAGATCGTCTCGTCCTCGATGAGAATGTCGGCGCGATAGTCGTCGACAGCGGTGATCACGCGTCCGTTCCTGATTAGCGTCTTCATCGGTACCTCCCGAATACTATGGTGCGGTGGCGAACGCGGCGTCGAGGGCGGAGACCAGCTCGTCGATGTCGGACCTGCTCGCGATCAGCGGCGGTCCGAGGCGGATCACGTTGCCGAAGAGGCCTCCCTTGCCGATGAGCACGCCGCGTTTTCTCGTCTCTTCGAAGACGTGTAGAACGGTCTTCGGGCTCGGCACCTTCGTCTTCCGATCCTCGACGCACTCGATTCCCTGCATCAGACCCATGCCGCGGACGTCGCCGATGACGGGATACTTCTCCTTCAGCTCCTCGAGCCGCTCGCGCAGATAGCCGCCGACGACGGCCGCATTGCGAGGGAGATCGTTCTGCTCGATGACGCGGATCGTCGCCAGCGCGGCAGCGCATGTGACCGGATTCCCGCCGAAGGTGGAGAAGGTCAGTCCGGGGTACGCATCGGCGATCTCCTTCGTCGTCACCGTCGCTCCCACCGGGCTGCCGTTCGCCATTCCTTTTGCGAAGGTCATGATCTCCGGCTCGACGTCCCAATGCTCGATGCCGCACCACTTGTCGCCGGTGCGTCCCCATCCGGTCTGTACTTCGTCGGCGATGAAGATGCCTCCGTAGCGCCGGATGATCGCGGCCACCTCGGAAAAATACTCCTTCGGCGGCGTGATGAAGCCGCCGACACCGAGGATCGGCTCGGCGATGAAGGCTGCGATCTGCCCGTCGGTCGTGGTTTGAATCAGCTCCTCGACATCGCGCGCGCAGGCGACGCCGCAGGAGGGATACTCGAGATGAAGCGGGCAGCGATAGCAGTAGGGCGCCGGAGCGTGCTTGATTCCGGCGACGTAGGTTCCGCCGTGACGCCACGTCGCGTGGCCCGACACGCTCATGGCCAGCATCGAGCGCCCGCTGTAGGAGTGGCGTAGCGCGACGATCTCCTGCCTTCCGGTGTAGAGGCGCGCCAGAACGATCGCCGTCTCGTCGGCCTCCGTTCCGCTGTTGGTGAAGAAGCTCTTCTCCAGACGGCCCGGAGCGATGCTCGCCACTTTTTCGGCGAGATCGGCCTGCGGCTTGTTGACGTAGAGAGTGGAGGTGTGGACGACGGTCTTCGCCTGCTCGGTGATCGCGCGCGTCACTTCGTCGTTGCAGTGGCCGACCGAGACGGTGAGCACGCCGCCGAAGCAATCGAGGTAGCGGTTGCCCTCTTCATCGAAGACGTGCATTCCCTCGCCGCGGGCGATGACCAGCGGCTTCTGGTAGTAGGTGGAAGCACACGGCCAGAGGTGCTCCTTGTGCTTCGCGACGGTCTTCGACATCGAGGCCGTTTCGTCTGATGCGATCGTCGTCATTCTCGTCCTCCGGTGCAGCTCACGATTTCGTGGCGGCGATCGGCTCCTCGGCAGGTGCCGCATACCCTTCGGCTTCGTAGCCGCCGTGGTAGTCCGCCGCGTCGGGGCGTTTGATCTGCGAGTGCGGAACGATGCGGTCGCGCCGGATTCCGCGGAAATCCTCCAGCCTGCTCCATCCCCGTTGTGCGTTCCTCTCGAGGAACTCCGTCATCCCTGCGATCAGCGTTCGGATGACGTTTGGCCCGACCGCATGATCGAGCATCGCCGCCGTGCAGACCTGCACGGTGCCGCATCCGAGCAGGAAGTAGTTGAGCGCGTGCGAGAAATCGGAGATGCCCCCGATGCCGGAGAAGCCCTTGTCGGGGAAGGCCTGCGTGAGCTGCGCCATCTTCGCCAGCGAAAGCGGCAGAATCGCCGGGCCGCCGAGCCCTCCGCTCGACACGTATCCGTCGACGTTCATTTCGAACTCGAGCGTTTCCGGATCGATCGGGGGGAGAGACAGAAACGTGTTCGACGAGGCGATCGCGTCGGCGCCGGCGGAAAAGGCGCCACGCGCCTCGACGACGATCTCGGTCGTCGACGGCGTGAGCTTGACCCAGACCGGAACCGTGGCGACTTCCTTGACCACGCCGGTCACGCGGGCGCAGAGCTTTTCGTTCTTGCCGATGTTCGACCCCATGTCGTCGCGGTCCATGTGGGGGCAGGAGAAGTTCATCTCGATGCCGTCGGCGCCTGCCTCCTGGCAGGCCTTGGTCAGCGTCTGCCAGTGCTCGAGCTCGCGATCGTTCTCCGATCCCGCCATGATCGAGGCGACCAGAATCCTGTCGGGATATGCCTGCTTGATTCGCTCGATGCGCGGGAGCCACCACTCGATCGTCTTGTCGGAGATCAGTTCCCAGTTCCACGACGAGTGAAGGGCCGCAGGGCGGTTCTTCATCGAAATGCGAGGCGAGTCGGCATCGGATCGGAGAAACTTCACCTTCGGCCCCTTCACGTTGACGACCGGATGAAGTCCGATCGTCTTGGTCACCACGCCGCCCCACCCCGCCTCGAACGCCCGCATGATGTTGCTCTCCGATTCGGTCGGGGGAGCGGACGAGAGAAGAAACGGATTCTGGAACCGAAGTCCCGTGAATACGACCGACAGATCGACGCTCATGGTGGTCTCCTGAGTGCAGCGAAAGAGGACAACTATAGACCCGCCCTGCGGAAGGTGACAAGGGAGGGGGCTATGGGGTGCGGCGCGGAAGCGCCGCTTTCGATCCGAGGCGACAGATGCTGCAGCCAGGGCCCTCCTGTGGGATACGGCGCTTCGGTCAGCTCGGGGATCGAAAGCGGTGTCGTCTTGCACCGCACTTCCAAAAAGAGTCTGACAGCCGATCTCGATATAATCACTTCCGATGTCCGCGGATGGAGAGAAGCGCTACAAGATCGGCGAGGTCTGCAGGCTCGCCGATGTGCAGCCCTATGTCCTTCGCTACTGGGAAACGGAGTTTCCCGCGCTCGCTCCGGGAAAGAGCGGCGGAGGCCAGCGCCTCTACTCCCAGCGCGAGATCGACATCATCCTGATGATCAAGAAGCTTCTCTACACCGAGGGCTTCACGATCGCCGGAGCGAAGAAGAAGCTCGAGCAGGAGCTCGAGCAGGGAGAGCCGCCCCTGGACTCCGAGCCGCAGCCGGTGCGGACCGAGATCTCCAGTGACGCGCGCCAGGTGATCGCGAAGATGCGACGGGAGCTGAGAGAGCTTCTCGCGATTCTCGACAAATGAGGCCGAAAGAACGCCGATCGGGCTTGCCCAAACTGTCGAAGGCGCGCCGCTGTCATCCCGAGCAGGGACGAAGCAGAGAGCCGCGAGAATGTCCGATCGGGCTTGCATGTCGCTGGAAAAGCGACGGTGGCCTGGTTGGGATGTATGGACCACTCGCGAGATCCCTCGCCTCCCCGCCCACCCACCCGCTTCCAAGAAACTCCCTGTGTTTATGCGGCTTTTCACGCCATGCCTCTCCCTTTCTGGTCATGGCCGAGCGGAAGACTCTGAGGGAAAACGGTCTCGTCAGGGCCACGCCGCCGGGCATGGTACCCGGTTTCTTCCCTCAGGTTCAGCGCGCGCGCTGTGAAAAGGCTCGGGATGACAGCGTGCCGTCATCCTGAGCGAGGGCGGGGTGCGGGTGTGAGTGAAGGATCTGCGTTCTTAGACAGTTGCCGATCGCAGATCCTTCGCTCACGCCCACCCAACCCCCTCGCTCAGGATGACGGGAAGCGGTTTTCGAGCAGGATGACGTGGCGTCACAGGCTGACCATGCAAGCTTCAGCCACATGGTAGAGTCTTGTCTCAACTCCTGCCCAGCCCATGGACGACGAAATCCGCAGACCTCCGCTCGCGACGTACAGGCTCCAGTTCGGCCCGCACTTCACGCTCCGCGATGCCGTCGCCATCGTTCCCTACCTCGACCGGCTCGGCGTGACCGACCTCTACGCATCACCGCTCTGGAAGGCGCGCAGCGGCAGCGAGCATGGATACGACGTGACCGACCCGACCGAGCTCAACCCGGAGATTGGTACCGAAGAGGATTTCGACGCCCTTTGCCGTGAGCTCCGAGGGCGCGGCATGGGATTGCTCCTCGACATCGTGCCGAATCACCTGGCCGCGAGCCCGGAGAATCCGTGGTGGAACGATGTGCTCGAGCATGGTGCGGAGTCGCGCTACGCTGGCTGGTTCGACATCGTCTGGAGCTCGCTTCCTTCCGGCGGCGGCGAGACGAAACTGCTCCTGCCCGTACTCGGGCAGCGTTACGGCGAGGCGCTCGGCAGTCACGAGCTGCGTCTGGAGCTCGGTGCGTCGGGCTTCACGCTGCGCTACTACGATTCGGCGTTCCCCATCGCCCTCCGCTCGTATCCGATGATTCTCGACCAGAGCGGCGTCGCATCGCGGGGAGCGAAAGCCAGCCGGGAATGGCGCCATTTTGAAGGGATCATCGAATCGATTCGAAAGGAGCGGGACGCGCCGCATTGGAACGAGCCCGCAACCAAACGAGCGATCAAGCGCCTCCTCCTCCGCCTCTACCGGACCGATGCGCCGGCGCGCGCGATCATCGGCCGCTGTCTCGCGCGCTTCAACGAAGAGGGAGACGAGTCGGCCGGGCTGCTCGATTCACTGCTCGACGAACAGCCGTATCGCCTCATCTACTGGCGGCGCGCGGCGAGCGACGTCAACTACCGCCGGTTCTTCGACATCAGTGATCTGGTCGGTGTCCGGGTCGAGATCGACGAGGTGTTCCGGGCGGTTCACGCGCGGCTCTTCGAATGGATTTCCGAGGAGAAAGTGACGGCGGTCCGGGTGGATCACGTCGATGGCCTTCTCGATCCCATCGACTACCTTCGCAAGCTGCAGCAGTCCGCGGCCTCCTCCTGGAATGGAGATCCCCGCCGTGCGCCGCTCCACGTCGTCGTCGAGAAGATCCTCGCACCGGAGGAGAGGCTGCACGATTCGTTCGCCGCCGCCGGCACCACCGGATACGACTTTCTGAATCGGGTCAATGCGCTGTTCGTCGATCGGAAGGGGCTTCGCTCACTCTTCCGGATCTACCGCGATTTCACCGGCTCTGAGGCCGGATTCGAAGAGCTGTGCTACCGGCGAAAGAAGCAGGTGATCGCCACTCTCTTCAAGGGCGATCTTCGCATGCTCGGCCAGCAGCTCCTCGAGATCGCCGGCACGACGCGAAGCTTTCGCTACATCTCGCCGCGCGAGGTGGTCCAGGCTCTGATGGAGGTGAGTGCGTCGCTCGCCGTCTATCGCACCTACACGCGGGACGCGGTCGTCCGCGAGGAGGATCGCCGTTCGATCGAAGAGGCGATCGCCCGCGCCCGCGGCCGCAATCCGCTCGACGCTCGAATCTACGACTTCCTCCGATCGGTTCTGCTGCTCGACCCGGATGAAGACGACGAGGATGGAGCCGGAATGCAGCAGCGGCTCGACTTCGTGCTGCGCTGGCAGCAGTTCACCGGCCCCGCCACGGCGAAAGGAGTCGAGGACACGGTCCTCTACGGCTACAACCCACTGCTCTCGCTCAGCGAAGTGGGAGGCGAGGTCGCGGTGGCGGGCGTCGATCCCGCGGAACGCTTTCATCGGTTCAGCATCGAGCGCGCGAAGCGCTGGCCGCATACGATGAACGCGACCTCGACCCACGACACGAAACGGAGCGAGGACGTCCGCGCGCGCATCGACGTCTTGAGCGAACTTCCGGAACAGTGGGAGGCAGCGCTGACCCGCTGGTCGCGCCGGAACCGGAGGCTGAAGCGCCTCGTCGAGGAGAAGGAAGCGCCGAGCCGCAACGAGGAGGTCCATCTCTACCAGACGCTTCTCGGCGTCTGGCCGCTCGATCCGCGCGAGATTTCCCCCCTTCGGCGGAGAGTGAGCGACTATTTGGTGAAGGCGGTTCGCGAGGCGAAGACGAACAGCAGCTGGATCGAGCCCAACGAAGACTATGAGCGCGCGCTGGTGCGATTCGCCCGAACGATCCTGCGCGATGACGACTCCCCCTTCATGCGCGACTTCCTCCGCTTTCAGCGGCGCGTCGCCTGGTACGGCGCCTGGAACGCTCTGGCGCAGACGCTGTTGAAGATGACGTCTCCCGGCAGCCCCGATTTCTATCAGGGAACCGAGCTGTGGGATTTCAGCATGGTCGACCCCGACAACCGGAGAGCCGTCGATTTCAGGAAGCGGGCGAGAATCGTCCGCGATCTCGATCGAGCCGATGACCGGCTCCGGCTCGTGCGCGATGTGCTGAAGCATTGGAAGGATGGTCGAGCGAAGCTCTTCCTGATCCGGGAAGTGTTGCGCGCGCGACGCGCCGATCGCGATCTCTTCCTTTCCGGCTCCTACGTGCCGTTGAAACCTTCGGGCGCCGGGAAGGCGAGCCTCGTCGGATTCGCCAGAAGGCACCGCGATCGGTTTGCCATAGTCGCCGTTCCCCGGATGCTGACCAGACTCGCTCCCCTCGGGAAGCTGCCGCTCGGGGCGGGGGTGTGGGGGTCGACTACGCTCTCGATCGATCGGGAGTTTCCCCGCCGGTGGCACAACGTGCTCACCGGCGGGGAGGTGGAAGCGGTGGGATCCGCGGCGAAGAAGCTCCATGCCGCCGAAGTCTTCGCCGAATTTCCAGTCGCGCTGCTCATCGGAATCGCATGAGCGCGCGATTTCTCCGACCCGTTCATTCGATCGTCAGCGTCTCGCGTCGACCGACCTGCCGATGATGCCGTCGATTGAGAACCGCCCGCTGCCTCCGATGGTGAGAGCGACGGCGATGGCGAAGGCGAGAATGTGGAATTCGAATCCCTCGCCCGCCTGCTGTCCGCTCCAGTTCATGAAGAAGCCGTGCTGGAGGTGAACCGTCGCGGTGGCCACGACCATGGTCGCCGCCAGAACGGGGGCGACGATGCGGCTGCCGAATCCCAGCAGGAGCGCGACTGCACCGAAGGACTCGGCGATGATGACGAGAAACGCGAGGATCGCCGGCGCGCCGATGTCATTGGTCATGAAGCCCATCGTTGCGGCGAATCCGTAGCCGCCGAACCATCCGAGGAGCTTCTGCGCTCCATGGGGAAAGATGACGACGGCGAGGGCGACGCGCAGAATCGTCAGGATCGAGCGTTCGTCGGTGCGTGTGAGGACATTGACGAGTCTGGCGGCGAGGCTCTCGCGGCGGGTCAGTGATGCGTCGAATGTGAAGTCGGTCATGGCATCCTCCGTTAACATTGATTTGTTAATAGTTGACTAGTTAACTATTGAGCGGCAGAAGCTCCCCGCTCGTCCTGGCTGCCTCTTCTCTACGTAGGCTCGGTGTTGGCGGCGCGAATCGCGTCGAGGGACTCGATCAGCGACTGGAGTTGAACTTCGGTCAGGGAGGCCAACATCTCCCGGTCGAGCTCGTCGACGGGGCCGTCGAGCCGCTGGAGCAGCTTCAGCCCGGCAGGAGTGATCTGGCAGAGGACGCAGCGGCGATCGCCCGCCCACTGCTCGCGCCTCACCAGGCCGCTCTCCTCCAGCCTGTCGATGATCCGGGTGATCCCTGGCGCCTGTTCGATCAATCGTTCAGCGATCTCCATGGTCGGCAAGGGGGTGCGCGCACCGCGCAGGATGCGCAGGACGTTGTACTGCTGCGCGCTCAGACCTTCGGTCTGGGTGAGGGCGTCGACCCTCCGGTGGAGCACATTCGCCGTCCGCAACAGGGCGAGCAGCGCCTCGGTCCGCTTCGAGGGGAAGGGGCGTGTCTGCTTGATCTCCTGCTGAACGAGCGAGCGTCTTCGTTTCATGGCGAACACTCTACCGAACAATAGTTGATCAGTCAACTATTTCCTCGTTGGGGTACGGTGCGGCGCCGCATCCATGGCTATGCCATCGGCCGCGGGACTTTGTCCGCGTTGCCGGTGGAAAGCGGCGCTGGGCGCCGCACTCCAAAGGCGGCGACCCCATGCAATCGTCGACCGATTGTGCCGCCCTACGCTCGAGGCCTGCACCGCGCTACGATGTCGTGTGTCGATGAACATTCGTTCAGCCCGGCCGGCGGACCGGGAGCGGATCCTCGAGATCCTCATCGCCACGGCGCGATTCACCGAGGACGAGGTGGATGCGGCGATCGGTCTCGTCGATCAGGGATTCACGGAGCTCGGCGGGAGCGAGTATCGGAGCAGCGTAATCGAAGCGTCCGACGCCATCCCTTCGATCATCGGATACGTCTGTTACGGGCCGACGCCGCGGGCGGAGGGGGTGTTCGATCTCTACTGGATCGCGGTCGATCCGCTCTGGCAGAAAAGCGGAGCGGGGACGATGCTGCTCCGCTTCGTGGAGGACGAGGTTCGCTCGGCGCGCGGGCGCATGCTGCTGATCGAGACCTCGTCGAAGGAGTCGTACCGCCCGACGGTCCGCTTCTACGAGGGGTGCGGCTACCGCGAGATCACGCGAATCAAGGACTTCTATCGGGTGCGCGACGACAAGATCGTCTTCTGCAAGACCCTCTGAGTAGTACACGAAGCGTGAAAGAACAGTCTATGAAGAAGGCGATCGAAAAACCTGATCCGGACGAAATGAGAGACGAATACGACCTCCGAGGCGGTGAGAGAGGGAAGTTCTACGAGGAATATCAGCGTGGGACCAACGTCGTTCTTCTCGACTCAGACGTCGCAGCGGTTTTTCGCGATTCTGCTGTCGTGAATCAGGCCCTTCGTGAGTATCTCGAGGAACATGGCAGTCCACCCCGAGATTGAGCACCCGCGCTGACTCATAGGACCTCTTTCCTGCATCCCGCATCGGAGCACTGTTCCCGAGCTCGGTCGGCGAGCCGTCAATCATGCACGCACCGAGGCGAGCGTACTGGCGATGGTCTGATGATGAGTCCTTCCAGAGCACGCGTCGTCGACCCCCGTGGCCGCGAAGGCGGCCACAACAACCTCAGCCCCGCCCGTAAGGGCGGGGTCGCGAATCCCGCGCAATTTCTTCGGAAGGCCGCGCAGGCGGCCGGCACAGTCGGATCGCTTCGCCGCAGGCCAGACGCCCTGTCATCCAGCTGTCATCCGAGCGGGTGGTCGGGTGGGAAGGCGAGGGATCTCCCCTGCGAAGCGTCCCGGCGCTGCTCGGCCTCTCACCTGTCGCGCGACAGGAACCGCGGCCGTGCCTGCTCGAGGGCGAAGCATTGCGCGCGAGACGCTCGAAGGGGCTTGCGACTGGACTCAGCCTGGGGAGGGGGCGTACGCTTCTATCCATGAGCGCAGAACCGATCATCGAAACCTTCCGGAAGTTGTCGGCGGCGGAGAAAGTCGATCTCGTACAGCAGCTCTGGGATGAGATCGCCGAGGAGGCTGCCGAACTGCCGCTCACCGAAGCGCAGAGAAGGGTCCTGGACGAGCGCATCGACGACCACGAGGCGAATCCCGACGATGTCGAACCGTGGGAGCAGATTCGCCACGAGCTGCTGCGGAAGCTGTGAAGTACCACCGATGGCGGATGACTCATAGGTTCTTGAAACCGAAGTCTGAGGATTCGTCTCTGAGAGTTTGATCATAGAAGCCGGGCGCGGGCTCGGGCGCGGGCACGGGTGGTTCACTCGGTTGGGCGCCGGGATTTGATCAATTTGGTCAGTATCTGTGCGATGCGGTCGAGAAAGGCCTTGTGGTCATGCGGAGAACCGAGATACTCAACTCCGACCAGGTTCAGT